>NZ_JBIAEC010000001.1:421285-924992 GCF_042868225.1 Streptomyces sp. NPDC007856
TCGCAGCTCGCCCGCCTCGCTGAAAGGCGGAACGCCCGGCAGGCCGACCGAAGTCGGTCCACCGGGCGTTACTCGGACTGGTGCCGTCAGTCCTTCTCGGTGGGGGTCCGTGCCCGACACGGACCGCGCCCCCAGGGAGTCGCAGCTCGCCCGCCTCGCTGAAAGGCGGAACGCCCGGCAGGCCGACCGAAGTCGGTCCACCGGGCGTTACTCGGACTGGTGCCGTCAGTCCTTGATCTCGCAGATCGCCGCGCCGGACGTGACGGAGGCGCCGACCTCCGCGCTCAGGCCCTTGATGGTGCCCGCCTTGTGCGCGTTGAGGGGCTGCTCCATCTTCATGGCCTCCAGGACGACGACCAGGTCGCCCTCCTTGACCTCCTGGCCCTCCTCGACCGCGACCTTGACGATCGTGCCCTGCATCGGGGAGGCGAGCGTGTCGCCGGAGGCGACGGGGCCGGACTTCTTGGCCGCGCGGCGCTTCGGCTTGGCGCCGGCCGCGAGGCCGGTGCGGGCCAGGGACATGCCGAGGGAGGCCGGGAGGGAGACCTCCAGGCGCTTGCCGCCGACCTCGACGACGACCGTCTCGCGGCCCGCGTCCTCCTCGGCCTCGGCCTCGGCGGGGGCGGCGAACGGCTTGATCTCGTTCACGAACTCGGTCTCGATCCAGCGGGTGTGGACCGTGAACGGGTCGGTGGAACCGATCAGTTCGGGGGCGAACGCCGGGTCCACGACCACCGCGCGGTGGAAGGGGATCGCCGTGGCCATGCCCTCGACCTGGAACTCCTCCAGGGCGCGCGCGGCCCGCTCCAGGGCCTCCTTGCGGGTACGGCCCGTGACGATCAGCTTGGCCAGCAGGGAGTCCCACGCCGGGCCGATGACCGAGCCGGACTCCACGCCCGCGTCCAGGCGGACACCGGGGCCGGACGGGGCGTCGAACCGGGTGACCGTGCCGGGGGCGGGGAGGAAGTTGCGGCCCGGGTCCTCGCCGTTGATGCGGAACTCGAAGGAGTGGCCCCGCAGCGCCGGGTCGTCGTAGCCCAGCTCCTCGCCGTCGGCGATGCGGAACATCTCGCGCACCAGGTCGATGCCGGCGACCTCCTCGGTCACCGGGTGCTCGACCTGGAGGCGGGTGTTGACCTCCAGGAAGGAGATCGTGCCGTCCTGGCCGACCAGGAACTCGCAGGTCCCCGCGCCCTCGTAGCGGGCCTCCTTCAGGATGGCCTTGGAGGCGCGGTACAGCTCGGCGACCTGCTCGTCGCTCAGGAACGGGGCCGGGGCCTCCTCCACCAGCTTCTGGTGCCGGCGCTGCAGCGAGCAGTCACGCGTGGATACGACGACCACGTTGCCGTGCTTGTCGGCCAGGCACTGGGTCTCCACGTGCCGCGGACGGTCCAGGTAGCGCTCGACGAAGCACTCACCGCGGCCGAAGGCGGCGACCGCCTCGCGAACCGCCGAGTCGTACAGCTCGGGGACCTCTTCGAGGGTGCGGGCGACCTTCAGGCCGCGGCCGCCGCCACCGAAGGCGGCCTTGATCGCGATCGGCAGGCCGTGCTGCTCAGCGAAGGCCACGACCTCCTCGGCACCGCTCACCGGGTCCGGGGTGCCGGCCACCAGCGGGGCGCCGGCGCGCTGCGCGATGTGGCGGGCGGCGACCTTGTCACCCAGGTCGCGGATGGCCTGCGGCGGCGGGCCGATCCAGATCAGGCCGGCGTCCAGCACCGCCTGGGCGAAGTCGGCGTTCTCCGACAGGAAGCCGTAGCCCGGGTGGATGGCGTCCGCGCCGGACTCGCGCGCCGCGATCAGCACCTTCTCGATGTCCAGATAGCTGGTGGCCGGTGTGTCACCGCCCAGGGCGAACGCCTCATCCGCGACGCGGACATGCAGAGCGTCCCGGTCCGGGTCGGCGTAGACGGCCACGCTCGCGATCCCGGCGTCCCGACAGGCTCGGGCCACGCGGACAGCGATTTCGCCACGGTTGGCGATGAGCACCTTGCGCACGATTGAGGCTCCCTCCTTGAAACAAGCCGAGTTTAGGGACTGCCGACACGGCACTTCGACCCGTCCCCAGTGGTGAGCTTGCCCACACGGAGCGTGATTCGAGGCTCGCTCGACCGGCGAAAAGCCTTGTCGCACCCCGGTACGCAGGACTCCTCCGGGAAACCCTAGCCCGGCCATGTGGTCAAGGTCTCTGTGAGGGCGTGCTGCGGCCCACTCTGTTTCTTTGTCGAGTCCCTACGAATGGCCCAATGATTCTTTGCTGCCGCGCGAACCCTTGTCCCGGGGTTTACCCGTTAGTAGCGTGCGCGATGGCTCGAACGTACCTGTGGTAACAGTCAGCGCGGCTTGAGAGTGGGTGGGGACCGGTGGTGCGCAGACCGGTGGCGTGGGTCGTGGCGGTCGTCCTCCTGGCGGAGGCGGTCTTCGTCGCGGCGCTGAACTGGTTCCTCGGCGTGGTCGTCGACCGGCAGAAGATGTCCCTGGCCGGCCTCGATCCGCACATGATGTCGGTGTCCTCGAAGATCGGCGGGCTGGTCTTCGGCCTCTACTTCGCGCTGTGCGCCCTGGTGGCCCTCCTGGTCGCGATACGCGACCGCGCCCCGGCGGGCTTGGGTCGCGTCCTGCTGATCAGCGTGGCGGTCGTGCACGGCCTGCTGGGCGCCTTCACCTGGGGCCTGGTCGGCTGGACGGCGTTCCTGTTCATGGTGGCGGTGCTCGGCCTCGTCGTCCTGCTTCTGATGACGTACGACCGTGACGGCGGCCCGGAGCCGGCCGCGGCCGAGGGCGGTGCGGACGCGGGCGGCGACCCGAAGGCCGAGGCCGAACCGGTCACGGCTCCGGGCGCGGCCGGCTCGCCGGCCCCGCCTGCGGAGGAGCCGCAGGACGGGGACGACGAGCCCCAGGACTCCGTGCCCGCCCGGATCACTCGTCCGGTGACCACAACTCCGTGATACCGACGCCCAGTTCGGCCAGCAGCTTGCGCACCAGGGGCAGGCTGATGCCGATCACATTGCCGTGGTCGCCCTCGATGCCCTCGATGAACGGCGCCGAACGGCCGTCCAGGGTGAAGGCCCCGGCGACGTAGAGGGGTTCCCCGGAGGCCACGTACGCCGCGATCTCCTCGTCGCTGGGCTCACCGAAGAAGACCACGGTGGAGGCGGTGCCGGACACGTACCGCTTGGCCTCCGTGTCCCAGATGCAGTGCCCCGTCTGGAGGGTCCCGGCGCGCCCGCGCATCGCCTTCCAGCGGGCGGTCGCCTCCTCGGCGTCGGCGGGCTTGCCGAGGGCCTGCCCGTCCAGCTCCAGCACCGAGTCGCAGCCGATCACCAGGGCGCCCTGCACCTCCGGCTTCGCCGCCACGACCGAGGCCTTCGCCTCGGCCAGGGCGAGCGCCAGCTCCGCGGGGGTGGGGGCGGTGAGGGCGTCCTCGTCGACGCCGCTGACGATCACCTCGGGGTCGAGGCCGGCCTGACGGAGGAGGCCCAGACGGGCGGGGGACTTCGAGGCGAGCACGAGTCGCCTGCGGCGCGTAGACCTGCGGTGCGTAGCAGTCATGCGGTCAGGTTAGTCGCGGGGTGCCGTTCGGCTCACCTCAGGCCGATGGCCAGCATCGCCAGGATCATGGCGACGGCCATGAGAAAGCCGAGCCGCCGGAGCATGTCATGCGCTTCGCGCATGTCCTTCGGCGGCTCGTCTTCGGGGTCTGACCACAGCACTCGTCCAGCGTGCGGGCCGGTGGGGGAGGGCGCCTGAGTATGAGTACTCAATTGGCGCCCTGAGCTGTACCACTGTGCGCCCACGCGGCGGAGCCGCACATCGAGACAGCCCCGCGCCCCTGAGTTGACACCCCTCAGCTCGGCCAGTAGGTGCGAGTCCATGACGCCGGCCCCGGCTTGGGCAGGTGGGCGGCGGCGATTCTGCCCGGGTCGGACCACGCGTCCCTCGGGCCCTTCGCGCCGGGCGGTGCCGCTGCTGCCGCCGCGGCGCGGGCGCGGACCACCGCCAGGGCGGCGGCCAGCTCCTCCGGGGTCGGGTTGCCCCGTACGACTCTGATCGTCACAGCGGCTCCTTACAGGGGGATGTTGCCGTGCTTCTTCGGAGGCAGGGATTCCCGCTTCGTGCGCAGCTGACGCAGGCCGCGGACGATGTGGGCACGGGTGTCGGACGGCATGATCACCGCGTCGATGTAGCCGCGCTCGGCCGCGATGTAGGGGTTGAGGAGGGTGTCCTCGTACTCCTGGATCAGCCGGGCCCGGGTGGCCTCGCCGTCTCCGGCGGACTCCGCCTCGGCGATGGTGCGGCGGTGCAGGATGTTGACCGCGCCCTGGGCGCCCATGACGGCGATCTGGGCGGTGGGCCAGGCCAGGTTGAGGTCGGCACCCAGATGCTTGGAGCCCATGACGTCGTAGGCGCCGCCGAAGGCCTTGCGGGTGATGACCGTGATGAGCGGGACGGTGGCCTCGGCGTAGGCGTAGATCAGCTTGGCGCCGCGCCGGATGATGCCGGTGTGCTCCTGGTCGACACCGGGGAGGAACCCGGGTACGTCGACGAAGGTGAGCACGGGGATGTTGAAGGCGTCGCACGTGCGCACGAACCGGGAGGCCTTCTCGGACGCGTCGATGTCCAGGCAGCCGGCGAACTGCATCGGCTGGTTGGCGACCACGCCCACCGGGTGACCCTCGACCCGGCCGAAGCCGGTGAGGATGTTCGGCGCGAACAGCGACTGCGTCTCGAAGAACTCGCCGTCGTCCAGGACGTGTTCGATCACCGTGTGCATGTCGTACGGCTGGTTCGCGCTGTCCGGGACGACGGTGTCCAGCTCGCGGTCCTCGTCGTTGACCGCGAGGTCCGCCTCCTCCGGGAAGACCGGGGCCTCGGAGAGGTTGTTGGACGGCAGGTACGACAGCAGCTGCTTGACGTACTCGATGGCGTCCTTCTCGTCGCCGGCCATGTGGTGGGCCACGCCGGAGGCGGTGTTGTGGGTGCGGGCGCCGCCCAGCTCCTCGAAACCGACGTCCTCGCCCGTGACGGTCTTGATGACGTCCGGGCCGGTGATGAACATGTGGGAGGTCTGGTCGACCATGACCGTGAAGTCGGTGATCGCCGGGGAGTAGACCGCGCCGCCCGCGCAGGGGCCGACGACCAGGCTGATCTGCGGGATCACACCGGAGGCGTGGGTGTTGCGGCGGAAGATCTCGCCGTAGGCGCCGAGGGAGGCCACGCCTTCCTGGATGCGGGCGCCGCCGGAGTCGTTGATGCCGACGACCGGGCAGCCGGTCTTCAGCGCGAAGTCCATCACCTTGACGATCTTCTGGCCGTAGACCTCGCCGAGGGCGCCGCCGAAGACCGTGAAGTCCTGGGAGAACACGGCGACGGGGCGGCCGTCGACGGTGCCGTACCCGGTGACGACACCGTCCCCGTACGGCCGGTTCTTCTCCAGACCGAAGTTCGTGGACCGGTGCCGGGCGAACTCGTCGAGCTCGACGAAGGAGCCCTCGTCGAGCAGCAGCTCGATCCGCTCACGGGCCGTCAGCTTGCCCTTCGCGTGCTGCTTTTCGACGGCGCGCTCCGAGCCGGCGTGCGTCGCCTCGTGGATGCGGCGCTGCAGATCCGCGAGCTTGCCCGCGGTCGTGTGGATATCGATCTCTTCCGGCTCGGACATCGGGATCGCGGCTCCCTGCCTGCTCAAAAGGGGGGGACGGTTACTCATCCGTAGAGTAGTGCTGGGCCTGTGGGTCGGCAGTGCGGCGTTTCCCACACCTAGGGTGACTTGCATGACGCCGCACAATGCATCAGACGACAGCCGCTGGTCCGACCTGGACCGTCCGCCCCTGAACGCCGCGGCACTGCGGCGCGCGCTGGTCCGGGAGGGGAGCCTGTACAGCGCGGTGGACGTGGTGCAGCGCACCGGCTCCACCAACGCCGACCTGGTCGCCCGGGCCGCCGCCGGGAAGGCCGAGGAGGGGGCGGTGCTGGTGGCGGAGGAGCAGACGGCCGGCAAGGGGCGCCTGGACCGCCGGTGGACGGCGCCGGCGCGCTCGGGCCTGTTCTTCTCCGTGTTCCTGCGGCCCGCCGAGGTGCCCGTGGCCCGGTGGGGCTGGCTGCCGCTGCTCACCGGTGTCGCCGTGGCGACCGGGCTGTCCCGGGCGGCGGGCGTGGACACGGCCCTGAAGTGGCCGAACGACCTGCTGGTGACCGTGGCGGGCGAGGAGCGCAAGGCGGGGGGCATCCTCGCCGAGCGGGCCGGTACGGACGGTGTGGTCATCGGCGTCGGCATCAACGTCACCCTGCGGGCGGAGGAGCTGCCGGTGCCGCAGGCGGGGTCGCTGGCGCTGGCCGGGGCGGTCTCGACGGACCGGGATCCGCTGCTGCGGGCGGCGCTGCGGGCGCTGGAGGACTGGTACGGGCGGTGGCGGGGCGCGGGGGGTGACCCCGCGGTGAGCGGTCTTCAGGAGACGTACGCGGCGGGGTGCGCCACGCTGGGGCGTGCCGTGCGGGCCGAGTTGCCGGGGGAGCGGTCGATCGTGGGCGAGGCGGTGGCGGTCGACGGGGACGGCCGTCTCGTCATCGCCACGGAGGCGGGGGTGCAGGAGCCTGTGGGTGCGGGGGACATCGTGCATCTGCGGCCTGCGTGAGCGGGTGCCTGCGGCGCGGGTGCCTGCGGCGCCTCTGCGGCTGGGTGGGGTGTGCGCGGGTGCCTGCGGCGCCTCTGCGGCTGGATGGGGGCGCGCGTAGCGCCGAGTGCCGTTTTTGGGTCGGGGCGCGCCGGGGGGTTTCCGTCCTCGGAACGGCGCGGAATCGGTCGGCCGGTCAGGTCCCGGTGTCGACGCGCCAACCGCTGCGGGCGGACACCCCCGGCACGTCCCCTTTCCGCCGTGGGCGGCTGCGGTGCCGCCGGGGCCAGGAAGCCGACGGCACGGGCAGCGCCCCAAAGGGGCGCGGGGAACTGCGCGAGCAGCCACGGTGGACCGGTGCTGGGCGACGGCGGGGGTCGCCCCGGACCTGCCCCGATGCGGGGTCCGGGGGCGCAGCCCCCCGGGGGTGGCCGGCGCCAACGTCGGGGAGCACATCCGGTACCGGGAAGTGAACCGTCGGCCAAACCCAACGGAGTGAGCTGGCGCACACCTGCCGTAGAGTTGAGGCCGGTCGATACCTGACCGCGACAGATCGGAAGGGCAGCAGGCGTGACCGTCGACGACACGGGCTCCGGTGCGGGCGCGGACGCCGCCGACCCCGGCGAGGACCCGCTGGCCCTGCGCCTCGAACAGCTCATCCTGGGCGCCGAGCGCCGCTACACGCCGTTCCAGGCGGCCCGCAGCGCCGGTGTCTCCATGGAGCTGGCGTCCCGGTTCTGGCGGGCGATGGGGTTCGCGGACATCGGGCAGGCCAAGGCGTTGACGGAGGCCGACGTGCTCGCTCTGCGCCGGCTCGCCGGTCTCGTCGAGGCGGGGCTGCTCAGCGAGGCCATGGCGGTGCAGGTGGCCCGGTCCACCGGGCAGACCACCGCCCGGTTGGCCGAGTGGCAGATGGATTCCTTCCTGGAGGGCCTGACCGAGCCGCCCGAGCCCGGGATGACCCGCACCGAGGTGACGTACCCGATCGTCGAGCTGCTCCTGCCCGAGCTGGAGGAGTTCCTGGTCTATGTGTGGCGGCGGCAGCTCGCCGCCTCGGCCGGGCGTGTTGTGCAGTCGGCCGACGACGAGGAGATGGTCGACCGGCGGCTCGCCGTCGGCTTCGCCGACCTGGTGGGGTTCACCCGGCTGACCCGGCGGATGGAGGAGGAGGAGCTCGGCGAGCTGGTCGAGGCCTTCGAGACCACCGCCGCCGACCTGGTGGCCGCGCGCGGCGGCCGGCTCATCAAGACCCTCGGCGACGAGGTGCTGTACGCGGCGGACGACTCCGGTACGGCCGCGGACATCGCGCTGCGCCTGGTCGAGACGCTGGCGAACGACGAGACCATGCCCGAGCTGCGGGTCGGCATGGCGTTCGGCACGGTCACCACTCGTATGGGTGATGTGTTCGGTACGACGGTCAACCTGGCTTCCCGGCTGACGTCCATAGCGCCCCGGGACGCCGTGCTGGTGGACAGCGCCTTGGCCGAGGAGCTGATCCGCACGGGCGAGGCTCCCGCCTCCGAGGCCGAGGCGGCCGAGGCCGCTGCCGCCGCCGAGAAGGAGGGCGAGGAGCCGCCGAAGTACCGCTTCGCGCTCCAGCCGATGTGGCAGCGCCCGGTGCGTGGCCTCGGTGTGGTGGAGCCCTGGCTGCTCACCCGCCGCGACGGCCAGTCGTAGGCGCTGCGACCTGCTCAGCGGACGTCCACGCACAGGCCGAGCACCGGTACGCACAGCCCGCCCGGGCCTGGCGCGGGGGCGCTGTGGCCGGGCGCCGGGGTGGTCGGCGCGGGTGCGGCGGTCGTGGGGGCCGGGCGCGGCGCGGATGTCGTCGCCGAGGGCCCCGGTGTGGCGCCGGTGGTGGAGCCCGGAGCGGTCGGCAGGGCGGTCGCGGTCGGTGCGGTGGTGCGTCCCGTCGGTGCGCTCGGCGCCGCCGGACCGGTGGCCGTGGCCGTGTCGGCCGGCGCGAGGCTTCTGCCGCCCATGACGGAGGTCGCCGAGGGCAGTGCGGTGGGGCCGGCGGCCGTCGTCGCGGCGGTGTTCGCCGCGTGGTCCGTGGCGCCGCCGCCGGCGCCGGCGCGGGGCTCGGCCTCCGCCGTGCCCGGGGCGCCGACGCCCGACTCCGGCGAGACCCGGACCAGGCTGAGCACGCCCGCCGCCAGGGCGAGACCGCCGGCCGCCAGCAGCACCTTGCGGGGGCGCGGTTTGCGGTGCCGACCGCGCCGTACGCCGGACGCACCGGCCGGCTCGCCGCGCTCTTCCGAGTCCCGGCCCTCTTCTTCCGTCTCCGCCGCACGTGCACGTATCGGTGCCGCCATGGTTCCCCTCCCCGGTTCCCCTCCCGGCCGCGCCCCGGGCGTGCCGTGGCGGACGCACGCTATGCGGTCCTGTGGGTGATGTGGGGTGAGAAGGCCGGGATGTCACTCGAACGGGCGTAGCCCCCTGGACTTTCCCGGGGTCGGCTGCGGCTGCGATGATCGGGCCGACAATGCGTTAACCGTGGTTAACAGTGAGCCGGAGGGTGCCATGAGCGAGGAGCGGTTCGGGGAGTTCGTGCTGGTACGGCGGCACGGGCGGGTCGCGGAGCTGGTCATGGACCGGCCCAAGGCCATGAACGCCGTCTCGACGGAGATGGCCCGCTCCCTCACCGCCGCGTGCACGGCGCTGGCCGGCGACCGGGACGCGCGCGTGGTGGTCCTGACCTCCAGCCATGAGCGGGCGTTCTGCGTCGGCGCGGACCTGAAGGAGCGGAACTCCTTCAGCGACGCCGATCTGCTGCGGCAGCGGCCGCTGACGCGCGGCGCGTACACCGGGGTGCTGGAGCTGCCGATGCCGACCATCGCGGCGGTGCACGGGTTCGCGCTGGGCGGGGGCTTCGAACTGGCCCTGTCCTGCGACCTGATCGTGGCCGACCGTACGGCGGTGGTGGGGCTGCCGGAGGTGTCCGTGGGCGTGATTCCCGGCGGCGGCGGTACGCAGCTGCTGCCGCGGCGGGTCGGGGCGGCTCGGGCGGCCGAGCTGATCTTCTCGGCCCGGCGGGTGGAGGCGGCCGAGGCGGCCGAGCTGGGGCTGGTCGACCGGCTCGTGGACGAGGGCCGCGACCGCGAGGAGGCGCTGGCGCTGGCCGCCGGCATCGCCGGCAACTCACCGGTCGGCCTGCGGGCCGCCAAGCGCGCCCTGCGGCTGGGGCACGGTCTCGACCTCCGGGCGGGCCTGGAGGTCGAGGACGCCGCGTGGCGTGCGGTGGCGTTCTCCGGGGACCGGGCGGAAGGCGTGGCGGCCTTCAACGAGAAGCGCAAGCCGGAGTGGCCCGGCGAGTGAGCGGCCTGTGACTCCACCCCGCCTGTTCGCCCCGCCAATGTCCCGATTGCCGCAAATCATCCCTAACCTGGAGTAATGGGCGAGGATAGGCGGCTAGCCGCAGTCGTGGCGCTGGCGCAGGGCATGGCGGCGGCGCACACTCCGCGGGACTCGTGGCAGGCCGCCGCGCTCGGCGCCTGCCGGGCGCTGGACGGCAGCTTCGCCGCGCTGTCGGTGTGGGAGCGCGAGCTGGGCCGGCTGCGGGTCCTCGTGAACGTGGGGGACCGGCGCCCGGACGAGGAGGAGTTCCCCGAGTCCGAGGCCTATCCCGTGCACCAGTTCCCGGAGATCACCGAGTTCCTGCACGAGCGCTGGGCCGGCGGGGGCGGACCGAACGCATGGGTGGAGACGGCCGAGGGGACCGCCGCCGGCACCCCCGGGTACTTCCATCGGCGTGTCGCCGCCCTGCGGCGACGCGGACGCGGATGCTGTGTCGTCGCCCCCGTCCTGCTGCACGGCAGGGCCTGGGGCGAGTTGTACGTCGCCCGGCCCGTCGAGGCGCCCGTGTTCGACCGGGCCGACTCCGACTTCGCGACCGTGCTGGCTGCCGTCGTCGCGGCCGGGCTCGCGCAGACCGAGCGGCTGGAGGAGGCCCGCCGGCTCGCGTACACCGACGCCCTCACCGGACTCGCCAACCGCCGGGCCGTGGACGTGCGCCTGGAGGAGGCGGTCGAGCGGCATCGCACGGAGGGCGTGGTCGTCAGCCTCGTCGTCTGCGATCTCAACGGGCTGAAACGGGTCAACGACACCCTCGGGCACGCCGTCGGCGACCGGCTGCTGGAACGCTTCGGCTCGGTGCTGTCGCTGTGTGGCGCCATGGTGCCGGGCGCGCTGGTCGCGCGGCTCGGCGGGGACGAGTTCTGTCTGCTGGCCGTCGGGCCGCCCGCCGACGACGTGGTCAAGGCCGCCGACGAACTGTGCCGCCGGGCCGGGGAGTTGGAGCTGGGGGAAGGCGTGGCGTGCGGGGTCGCCTCGACCGAGGACCCGATCGGGGAGGTGCAGGACGCGCGGCGGCTGTTCCGGCTCGCCGACGCCGCCCAGTACCGGGCCAAGGCCCTGCGCGGCGACCGGCCGGTGGTGGCGGGCCGGGACGGGCCGCAGGACCCGGTCGTACGGCTGGCCGACGAGCCGCCGCACGTGTCGCCCGCCGAACGGCGCCGCTTCCGCGGGCGCCGGCCGTGAGGCGAAGCCCACACGGATCGGTAAGGGTCGCTCCCGTACTCCACTAGTGACATCTCCGCATTCAATGCGTACGCTCCTGAATATGGATATGCACACTGTGGTGGTGGGGACGTCGGGTGTCACGGCGTCCGACGTGCTCGCCGTGGCGCGCGGCGGGGCCCGTGTCGAACTGTCGGCCGAGGCGGTGGCGGCCCTGGCGGCGGCCCGCGAGATCGTGGACGCGCTGGCGGCCAAGCCGGACCCGGTCTACGGCGTCTCCACCGGCTTCGGCGCCCTGGCGACCCGGCACATCAGCCAGGAACTGCGCGCGCAGCTGCAGCGCAACATCGTCCGCTCGCACGCCGCCGGCATGGGGCCGCGGGTCGAGCGCGAGGTCGTACGTGCCCTGATGTTCCTGCGGCTGAAGACCGTCTGCTCCGGGCACACCGGCGTCCGGCCCGAGGTCGCGCAGACCATGGCGGACGTGCTCAACGCCGGGATCACCCCGGTCGTGCACGAGTACGGCTCCCTCGGCTGCTCCGGCGACCTGGCCCCGCTGTCCCACTGCGCCCTGGCCCTCATGGGCGAGGGAGACGCGGAGGGGCCCGACGGGGTCGTACGGCCCGCCGGCGAGCTGCTCGCCGAACACGGGATCAAGCCGGTCGAGCTGCGCGAGAAGGAGGGACTGGCCCTTCTCAACGGCACCGACGGCATGCTCGGCATGCTGATCATGGCCCTCGCCGACCTCGACACCCTCTACAAGTCCGCCGACGTCACCGCCGCCCTCAGCCTGGAGGCACTGCTCGGGACGGACAAGGTGCTCGCGCCGGAGCTGCACGCCATCCGCCCGCACCCGGGCCAGGGCGCCTCCGCCGCCAACATGCTGGCGGTGCTGAAGGGTTCGCAGCTCACCGGGCACCACCAGGACGACGCCCCCCGCGTCCAGGACGCCTACTCCGTGCGCTGTGCCCCGCAGGTCGCCGGTGCCGGGCGCGACACCATGGCGCACGCCCGGCTGGTCGCCGAGCGGGAGCTGGCCTCCGCCGTGGACAACCCGGTCGTGCTGCCCGACGGCCGCGTGGAGTCCAACGGCAACTTCCACGGCGCGCCCGTGGCCTACGTCCTGGACTTCCTCGCCGTCGCCGCCGCCGACCTCGGCTCCATCGCCGAGCGCCGCACCGACCGGCTGCTCGACAAGAACCGCAGCCACGGTCTGCCGCCGTTCCTCGCCGACGACGCGGGTGTGGACTCCGGCCTGATGATCGCCCAGTACACGCAGGCCGCCCTGGTCAGCGAGATGAAGCGGCTCGCCGTACCGGCCTCCGCGGACTCCATCCCGTCCTCCGCCATGCAGGAGGACCACGTGTCCATGGGCTGGTCGGCCGCGCGCAAGCTGCGCACCGCCGTGGACAACCTGACCCGGATCATCGCCATCGAGCTGTACGCGGCCACCCGCGCCATCGAGCTGCGCGAGGGCCTCACCCCGGCGCCCGCCTCCCAGGCCGTGATCGAGGCCGTGCGCGCCGCCGGTGTGCAGGGGCCGGGCCCGGACCGGTTCCTGGCGCCCGACCTGGCCGCCGCCGACGCGTTCGTGCGTGAGGGTCACCTCGTCACCGCGGTGGAGTCGGTCACCGGCCCGCTGCAGTAACGTCTCCGCGCGAGAACAGGGGCCCTGCCGGTGCGGGGCCCCTGTTGTCGTGTCACTTCAGCTTGGCCTGCTGGGCTTTGACGACCTCCGGCGACACCGTGTACGCCTTCTTGGCCATGATCGCGCCCAGGTTCGTCGTGAAATAGACCGACAGGGTGTTTCCGAGCCGGACGACCTCGGCACGGGCGGGCGCCGGGTCCCCGTCGCCCGAGTTCATGGTCGCGGTGAACGCCACCGAACCGTCCCCGGTGCCCGTCGCCTTCTCCTCGGCGACCTTGGTGAACCGCAGCTTGGTACCGGCCTGCTGGGCGGGGAAGCCGCTCGCGCAGTCCTTCACCGCGGTGGAGACCGACGCGAGGGGCTTCTCGGCGCCGTCCCCGTCGTACGACGCCAGGGTGACCGTGGTGATGTCGCGGTCCAGGGACTTGTGCATCGTCTCCTCGAACGTCCCCTCGTCGACGTCGTCCAGGGAGGTCGGCTTGGCCGTGGGGGTCTTCTTCTGGTTCTCCGTCGCCATACGGTCGGTCCTGGCCGCCGCGTCGGCCGGCGGGAGCCCGCTCATCACACGGGCCAGCGGCCGACAGGACGCGCTGTCGCTGGTGATGGCCCTGGACCGGGTGGCCGGCACCGCCCCCACCTTGAAGCCGGGCACCTCGCCCCCGGCGATGATCAGCTTCTTCAACTCCGCGGCGCCCAGCGCCTTCGCGGTCGTACCGGAGCCCTTCGCATCCCCGCCGGAATCCCCGCCGGAACAGCCCGTGACAAGGACGAACGACAGTGCACCCACAGCTGCCGTGGCGCACAGCCGTACGCCCGATGATCTCTTCATGGCCGAACTGTGTGCGGCCCATCAAAGATTCGGCAAGGGAATTCAAAAGCCCAGGCGTTCGCGGCGCACCGAGTACACCACGAAGCCCGCTCCCACACCGAGGAAGAGGGTGCCGCCGACGACGTACGGTGTGGTGTCGATGCTTCCGGTGTCGGCGAGTTGGGTGTCGTCCGCCGCCTCCCGAGCGGTCTCGGCGGTCGCCTGCGACACCGCCCTGGCCTGCTGGGTCAGCTGTGTGGTGGAGGTTTCCGCGCTCGCTCTGCCCGAGGAGTCCTGCGACGCGTTCGCGGACGGGACGAACCACAGCGCGCACAACAGGGTGCCCGCGGCGGTGGCGGTCAGCAGCGGACGGCGAGCGGATGACACGGAATATCGATCCCCTTGTGACGCTGGCGAATTGGCCGTGGGGAGCGATGTTAGTGAAAGTCGCGGGTCACAGGAAAGTCACGGGAGGTTTCAGTCGTACGCTCGCGCCATGAACGCTGAAGAGACATCACGTTTTGTACGGCTTCGAGTGGAGCTGGTCCTCGAAGTGCAGGACGAGGACGCGGTCACCAAGGCCGCGCTGCGCCGGCTCGCCGCCGATCCGGAGCTGCCCGCGGCGGAGCGGAGCCAGGCCGAGGCCGCTGTGACGGAAGACACCGCGGAGGCCCTGGCATATCTCGTGGACCCGTTCGATCTGGTCAGCGAGGTGCCCGGGGTGGAGCTCCAGCAGGCGTCCTGGTCGAGTGAGCGGATCGACTACGACCCGGACTCGCCCGACTGGGAGCTGGATGAGGACGATGAGGAGGACGAGGAAGAGGGCGGCATCGGCTGAGCGTTCCGGGACAGCGCTGACCCCGGACGGCAACCGCCGTCCGGGGTTTCGTCTTCTCGGGGGCGCAGGGACTCCCGTGCCACCGGCGCCCCCGCGCATCGCGGACGTGGTGTGCCCCACAGATCCCACGTGTGTGGAACGGGGCGGCGTGGCCGTAGCGTTGAAGGTTCTTGCGGGGGCACTCGGGGTTTTCGGCGAATCGGCGACGATGGAGAAGCGTGTGATGACGGACAGTAAGCGGCGCAAGGGTCTGATGGCCGCGTCCGCACTGCTCGGTGGTGTCCTGGCCCTCACGGGCTGTTCCGGCGGCGGCAACTCCAAGTCGTCCGACAAGGGTGAATCCTCGCAGGCCCAGGCCGACGCGGCGGCCGCGAAGAAGTCTTCCGAGGCCCAGATCACGATCACGCCGAAGGACGGCTCCGACAACGCGTCGATCAACAACTCCGCCGCCGTGACGGTCAGCAAGGGCACGCTCACCGGCGTCACCATGACCACCCAGGACGGCAAGGCCGTCGCCGGTCAGCTCTCCGCCGACAAGACGAGCTGGAAGCCCACCGTCCAGCTGCAGCGCTCGACCACCTACAAGGTCGCCGCGGCGGCCAAGGACGCTCAGGGCCGCATAGCCAACGAGAACGCCTCCTTCACCACCGTCTCCCCGGCCAACAGCTTCATCGGCACCTTCACCCCGGAGGACGGCTCCACGGTCGGTGTCGGCATGCCGGTCTCGATCGACTTCGACAAGGCGATCACCAACAAGGCGGCCGTGCAGAAGGGCGTCACGGTCACCTCCAGCAGCGGCCAGGAGGTCGCCTGCCACTGGTTCAACGCCAACCGCATGGACTGCCGTCCGGAGCAGTACTGGAAGGAAGGCGCCACCGTCACCCTGAAGCTCGCCCTCGACGGCGTCCAGGGCGCGCCCGGCGTCACCGGCATCCAGCAGAAGACGGTCACCTTCCACATCGGCCGCAACCAGGTCTCCTACGTCGACGCGAAGACCAAGCAGATGAAGGTCACGCAGGACGGCAAGGTCGTCAAGACCATCCCGATCTCCGCCGGCGCCCCCGAGCACACCACCTACGAGGGCCAGATGGTGATCTCGGAGAAGTTCAAGCAGACCCGTATGAACGGCGCCACCGTCGGCTTCAAGGACTCCGACGGCAAGGGCGAGTACGACATCAAGGACGTGCCGCACGCCATGCGCCTGACCAACTCCGGCACCTTCATCCACGGCAACTACTGGGGCGCGCCGTCCGTGTTCGGCAACGTCAACACCAGCCACGGCTGTGTCGGCCTGCAGGACGTCAAGGGCGCCGGCGACGCGAGCACCCCGGCCGCCTGGTTCTACAGCAACTCCCTGATCGGTGACGTGGTCGTCGTCCAGAACACCGGCGACAAGACCGTCGCCCCGGACAACGGCCTCAACGGCTGGAACATGGACTGGGCCCAGTGGAAGGCCGGTTCGGCCGTCTGACGGTTCACGGTCCGACGACCCGTCCCACAGCTTCCCGGTGCCGCCCTTCGAGGGCGGCACCGCACCACTTCTGTTGACGTCGGTGTGGGCTCGCTGGGTCGGCCGATGTCGTCGCCGGGTTCAAGTGCGGGACCGTGCCTATGGAAGGAGCACGGGTTGACCTTCATCAGAACGCGGGCGCCTGACGGCCCGTAACGTCGCTCGCCGACAGTGCACTTCGCGGTTGTGTAACGGTGTCCCGGCCACGGCGTAACAGTTTCCCGTCGCTCTTTCTTACCGTCCTCTCATCCATTGAGCCGACTGATCACCCCCCGGCATACTGCGTGATCCGGGGGGTTGACGCTCCTGCGTACGAGACCACCCCCGGTCGGGTGAACGGGGAATTCGCCCGCTACTCCATCTCCAGGGGGAGAACTTGCGCAGACAAGTGAAAAGAGCTGCTGCGGCCAGCGTGGCCACGGCCGCAGCCGTCGCCCTCGCAGCGGGTATGACCAGCCCGGCGGCGGCGAGGCCCGCCGAGCGCACCCCGGCCGCCGCCTCCGCGCTCGCGGCGAGGGCGAAGACCCATGTCACGCTCATCACCGGTGACCGTGTCGTCCTCGACGCCAAGGGCCGGATCGTCGGCCTCCAGCGGGCCAAGGGCCGCGAGCACATACCCTTCCAGGTCCGCAGGACCGATGGCCACACGCTGGTCATCCCGGTCGACGCGGCCCACCTGGTCGCCTCCGGCAAGCTGGACCAGCGCCTGTTCGACGTCACCGAGTTGAACAAGGCCGCCACCCGCCGGGCCCAGAGGAACGGCCTCAAGGTCATCGTCGGCTACACCGGATCCGCCGCGGCCGCCAAGGCGGACGTCCGTGGCGCGGGCAAGCTGCGCCGGAGCCTGAGCGCCCTCAACGCCGACGCCGTGCAGACGCCGGTCAAGGACACCGCCGCGCTGTGGCACGCCGTCACCCGCGGGGACACCACCGCCTCCGGCATCGCACACGTCTGGCTCGACGGCGTCCGCAAGGCCTCCCTCGACAAGTCCGTGCCGCAGATCGGCGCACCGGTCGCCTGGAAGGCCGGCTACACCGGCAAGGGCGTGAAGGTCGCCGTCCTGGACACCGGCGTGGACACCAGCCACCCGGACCTCAAGGACCAGGTGATCGCGTCCAGGAACTTCTCCGGCGCCGCCGACGCCACCGACCACTTCGGGCACGGCACCCACGTCGCCTCCATCGTGGCGGGCACCGGCGCCAAGTCGGGCGGCAAGTACAAGGGAGTCGCCCCGGACGCCGAGATCCTCAACGGCAAGGTCCTGGACGACACCGGCTCCGGTGACGACTCCGGCATCCTGGCCGGCATGGAGTGGGCGGCCCAGCAGGGCGCCTCCGTCGTCAACCTCAGCCTCGGCGGCTACGACAGCCCCGGCATCGACCCGCTCGAGGCCGAGGTCGACAAGCTGTCCGCCACCAAGGGCATCCTGTTCGCCATCGCCGCGGGCAACGACGGGCCCGACTCGATCAGTTCGCCGGGCAGCGCCGACGCCGCGCTCACCGTCGGCGCCGTCGACAAGAAGGACAAGCTCGCCGACTTCTCCTCCACCGGCCCGCGCCTCGGCGACTACGCCATCAAGCCCGACGTCACCGCGCCCGGCGTGGACATCACCGCCGCCGCTGCCAAGGGCAGCGTCATCGACCAGGAGGTCGGCGAGAAGCCCGAGGGCTACCTGACCATCTCCGGCACCTCGATGGCCACCCCGCACGTCGCGGGCGCCGCCGCGATCCTGAAGCAGGAGCACCCCGACTGGGGCTACGCCGAGCTGAAGGGCGCGCTGACCGGCTCCGCCAAGGGCGGCAACTACACGCCGTACCAGCAGGGTTCGGGCCGAATCGCGGTGGACAAGGCCATCGGGCAGTCCGTGATCGCCGACCCGGTGTCGGTGAGCTTCGGGATGCAGCAGTGGCCGCACACCGACGACAAGCCGGTCACCAAGAAGGTGACGTACCGCAACCTCGGCGACAAGGACGTCACGCTCAGCCTGAGCAGCACCGCCCTCGACCCCAAGGGCCATGCCGCCCCGTCCGGCTTCTTCAGGCTCGCCGCGACGAAGCTGACGGTCCCCGCGCACGGCAAGGCCTCCGTCGGCCTCACCGTCGACACCAGGCTCGGCGGCACCCTCGACGGCGCCTACTCCGCGTACGTGACCGCGACCGGCGCCGGCCAGACGGTCCGCACGGCCGCCGCGGTGGAGCGCGAGGTGGAGTCGTACGACATCACGCTCAAGGTCATCGGCCGTGACGGCAAGCCGGGCCAGTTCTACAACGCCACCCTCAGCGGTGTGGCCGGTCTGGCGAGCGGCACGGAGCTAAGCCCGTACGACAAGTCCGGCACGGTGAAGGTGCGCGCGCCCAAGGGCACGTACATCCTGAACTCCGCCGTCTTCGTGGACAAGAACGGCACCAAGGGCACCGACTGGATCGCCGAGCCGAAGCTGACCGTCTCCAAGAAGCAGACCGTCACCATCGACGCGCGCAAGGCCAGGCCGGTGGACATCACCGTCCCGGCCGCGGGCGCCAAGCCTGAGTTCGCCGCACCGGGGTACTCCCTGACGCTCGGCGACGGCGAGTACAGCTACAGCTGGTTCCTGGACTCGTACAGGAACTTCCGCACCGCCCACCTGGGCCCGAAGCTGCCCGCCGGCCAGCTGTTCCAGCAGTGGGACGGCCACTGGAGCAAGGGCACGAGCGAGGAGTACGACGTCACCTCCGGCGGCCCGGTCAGACAGCTCGCCACCGGCTACACCAAGCACTGGAAGACGGGTGAGCTGGCCACCGTCAAGGCCCGGCTCGGTGCCGCGGCGAGCGGCAAGACCGGCTCGATCAGCGCCATCGGCTGGCTGCCCGGCAGCTCCAGCGCCTCCTCCGTGGGCATCCCGCAGAAGCTGCCCGGCACCCGCACCCTGCACGTGTCCGCGGGCGGCGGGGTCCTGTGGGACCTGGACTTCAGCCAGTACGGCGGGCGCGACCAGGACGGCTTCCCGGTCCAGGACGCGGGCTACACGCTCGGCCAGTCCTCCTTCAAGGCCGGCCACAGCTACACCCGGACGGTCAACACCGCCGTCTTCGGCCCGCACGTCGACAAGGACCTCGGCCTGTTCCGCAACGGCGACGAGATCTACGGTTCGCTGCCGCTGTTCGCCGACTCCGGCAGCCACGCCGGGTACTCGGAGTTCACCTCGGTGAACACGACCCTGTACCGCGACGGCACCAAGGTCGGCTCCAACGAGGACCCGCTGTTCGGCGACACGACCTTCAAGGTCCCGGCCGGTGACGCCGCGTACCGGCTGACCACCTCGGTCGAGCGCTCGGCGAAGGTCGCCCAGGCCTCCTCGCGGATCGACGCGACCTGGACCTTCCGCTCCAAGAAGGTGTCCGGCGCCGCCGTCCAGCTCCCGGCCTCCGTGCTGCACTACGGCGCCACGACCGGCCTGGACAGCCGGGTCGCCGCCGGCAGGACCGTCACCTTCCCGGTCACCGTCGAGGGCTCGGCCGCGGGCCGCAACCTCAAGTCCCTCGCGGTGTACGTCTCCTACGACGGCAAGACCTTCACGAAGGTCGACGTCCGCGGCGGCAGGATCACCGTGAAGAACCCGGCGAAGGGCAAGTCCGTCTCCTTCCGCGCCGAGATCACCGACAGGCAGGGCAACACGTCGGAGATCACGATCTACGACGCGTACTTCGGCAAGTAGAGCCGTAGCGCCCGCTGAACGAGCGAGGGGCACCCGGAGCGAGGCTCCGGGTGCCCCTTCGTCGTACGAACGCGCCGTACGAAGGTCTACGCCGACGGCACCGCGCGCGTCGCGTCCGTGCCCCAGCTGGCCAGGAGGCGCAGGGAGTCGGCGGACGGGGAGCCCGGCTCGGCGTGATAGGTGATCAGCGACTGCTCGGAGTCGTCCGCCAGGCGGAAGCCCTCGAAGTTCAAGGAGAGATCGCCGACCAGCGGGTGGTGCAGACGCTTGACGCCGTGGCTCTTCTCCTTGACGTCGTGCGTCGCCCACAGCCGGCGGAACTCCTCGCTCTTGACGGAGAGTTCGCCGACGAGCGCCGACAGCTTCGGGTCGTCCGGGTGGCAGCCCGCGTCCATGCGCAGGGCGCAGACGATGTCGATCGCCTTCTGCTCCCAGTCGATGAACAGCTCGCGGTAGTCCGGGTGCAGGAACACCAGACGCGCCCAGTTGCGCTCGCCCGCCGGCAGCTCCGCCCAGTCGCCGAAGACCGCCGCCGCCATCCGGTTCCAGGCGAGGATCTCCGAGCGGCGCCCCACGACGTACGCCGGTACGCCGTCCATCGTGTCCAGCAGCTGCCGCAGCGCGACCCGGACCTGCTGCTGCCGTGCCGCCGGCTTCTTCTTGTGCGACTTCGGCTTGGCCAGGTGGGTCAGATGCGCGTGCTCGGCGTCCGTCAGCCTGAGCGCCCGGGCGATCGAGTCCAGGATCTCCGCCGAGACGTTCCGGCCGTTGCCCTGTTCCAGCCGGGTGTAGTACGCCACCGACACCCCGGCCAGCTGCGCCAGCTCCTCGCGGCGCAGCCCCGGCACCCGCCGGTGCCGTCCGAAGTCCGGCAGCCCCACGTCCTCCGGTTTCAGCCGGGCCCGCCGGCTGCGCAGGAACTCGCTCAGCTCGGCCCGCCGGTCCAGCGGCCGCCCGGCGGCCGCTGCGGCCTGCGGTGCTGAGTCCCTGTGTGCCATGCGTCCAGTATTCCTGGTCGTACGCGCACCAGCCTGACCCCGCCAGTGGTAGGCACAGCGGTCGTACGCAAAGGCGTGGTCTGGGTGGCCGGCCGGGACCGCGGCAGGCTGGGGGCCGTACCCGGTCGGAAGGCGGCCGGGCACGGAACACCTGCTAGGAGAACCCCGGCATGACCACTGTTGCTGCGTACGCCGCCCCCGCCGCGAAGGCTCCGCTGGAGCGGACCACCATCGAACGGCGGGCGGTCGGCGAGTTCGACGTCCTGATCGACATCAAGTTCGCCGGAATCTGCCACTCCGACATCCACCAGGCCCGCGAGGGCTGGGGCGAGGCCATCTTCCCGATGGTGCCCGGCCACGAGATCGCCGGCGTGGTCTCCGAGGTCGGCCCCGGTGTGACGAAGTTCGCCGTCGGGGACCGGGTGGGCGTCGGCTGCATGGTCGACTCCTGCCGTGAGTGCGAGAACTGTCTGGGGGGTCTGGAGCAGTTCTGCCTCAAGGGCATGGTCGGCACGTACAACGCCGTCGGCAGGGACGGTGAGCCCACCTACGGCGGCTACTCCGAGAAGATCGTCGTCGACGAGAACTACGTCGTGCGCATCCCCGACGGCCTGTCGCTGGACGTGGCGGCCCCGCTGCTCTGCGCCGGCATCACCACCTACTCGCCGCTCCGGCACTGGAACGCGGGACCCGGCAAGAAGGTCGCCGTGGTCGGACTGGGCGGCCTGGGCCACATGGCCGTCAAGATCGCGCACGCGATGGGCGCCGAGGTGACCGTCCTGTCGCAGTCCCTGCGCAAGAAGGACGACGGCCTGAAGCTGGGCGCCGACCACTACTACGCCACCAGCGACCCGAAGACCTTCGGCGAGCTGGCCGGCACCTTCGACCTGATCGTCTCCACGGTCTCGGCGCCGATGGACTTCGGCGCGCTGCTGTCGCTGCTGAAGGTGGACGGCGCGCTGGTCAACGTGGGCGCGCCCGAGGAGCCCATCGCCCTGAACCTGTTCTCGGTGATCGGCGGCCGCAAGACCCTCGCGGGTTCGATGATCGGCGGCATCGCCGAGACCCAGGAGATGCTGGACTTCTGCGCGGAGCACAGCATCGGCGCCGAGATCGAGCTGATCAGCGCGGAGCAGGTCAACGAGGCGTACGAGCGGGTGCTGTCGAGCGACGTCCGCTACCGCTTCGTGATCGACACGGCGACCATCTGACGGGCGGCCGGCTCCGGGTACCCCTGGCGCCGGGTGCGGGGACGCCGTGGTCGCTCGTGCGGTTCCCGCGCCCGCCCCTTCGGGGGCGGGCGCGTGCGGCTCGGGCCTAGGCGATCGAGAACGCTTCCCCCGCGCGGCAGGCCCGCACGAGCACCCCGCCGTCCCCGTCCGGCCGCACGACATGGGCGTGCCCCAGCCCCGCCACCCGGACCTCGCCGTCCACCACGTGGAGCAGGGTGCTCTCGTCCACGGCGACCCCGTACGGCGCCGCACCCCGCCCGACCGCCGCGACCAGCCGTGCGAGCGTCCCCCACTGGGCGGCGTGGACGTCCACCGCGAACGGCACCAGCCCGAGGCCCGCCCGCACCTCGATCTCCGCCAGGTCCTCCCCGGTCTCCTCCGGGCACACCGGCACCCCGTCCACCAGCCACCCGCCGACCACGACCCGCCGGGCGGCGACCGCGGCACCGGCGGAGAACCCGGCGTACGGCATCCCGCGCCCGGCGAGCAGCGCCGGCAGCCGCTCCAGGCAGTCCGCGAGCGCCTCCTGGTACGCGGGCGTCAGCCCACCGCACACCAGCAGCCCGTCGACCCCGTCCAGCGCCGACTCCGGCTCGAACCGGCCGCCGAGCGGCACGAGCAACGGCACGGGAGTGCCCGCTCCCGCCTTGCCCAGCACCTCGGCATACCGCTCGAACTGCGCCGCCCCGTCCCCCTCGTCGACGATCAGGCACCCGATGCGCCGGCCTGCGCCGACCGCCCCGACGAACGGCTCGTACACCTCGGCGGTGTCCCACCCGCCACCGATCAGAAACGTGCTCACCGGTTTCCTCCCCGTCGCCGCGCACCTTGCGCGGCCTCCCTGACCTGGCCAACGGGGAATCTACGGGGGAGGGCCCGCCTGCGTCGCCGGAATTACGGGGCCTCATGCGGGCGGCAAAGGCTGCTCCGTCCAGACGGTCTTGCCGTCGTGGCTGTAGCGGGTGCCCCACCGCTCGGTGAGCTGCGCGACCAGGAAGAGCCCGCGTCCGCCCTCGTCCGTGCTGAGGGCCCGTCGCAGGTGGGGGGACGTGTGGCTGGTGTCGGACACCTCGCAGATCAGAGAGTGCGTACGGATGAGGCGCAGGGTGACGGGGCCGGCCGCGTACCGGTAGGTGTTGGTGACGAGTTCGCTGGCGACCAGCTCGGTGGTGAAGGCCAGTTCGGTCAGTCCCCACTCGGTCAGTTTCGCCGTGACCAACTCCCTGGCACGGGCGGCGGCGGTCGCTTCCAGGGGCAGCTGCCACGAGGCGACGTTCTGTGGCCGTAGCGCCCGGGTACGAGCGATGAGCAGCGCGATGTCGTCGGTGGGGAGGTGGCCCTTGGGCAGCAGCGCTTCGACCGTGGCGTTGCAGGTCTGGTCCAGAGGTTCGGTGGGGTCGGTGAGACATGCGCGCAGGTTCTCCAGCGCGGCGTCTATGTTGCCGTTGCGTGCCTCCAGGAGGCCGTTGGTGTAGAGCGTGAGCAGGCTGCCCTCCGGGAGGTCCAGGTCGTACGTTTCGAACGGCAGTCCGCCCAGGCCCAGCGGTGGACCCGCGGGCAGATCCAGCACGGTCACCTCGCCGTCGGGGGTGGACGCCATCGGAGCCGGGTGGCCGGCGCGTGCGAGGGAGCAGCGCTGGGAGACCGGATCGTAGACGGCGTAGAGGCAGGTGGCCCCGAGCACCTGCTCGATGGCCGACCGGTTGCCGTCATCGTTCGCCTCCTGTTCGGCGGCCAGCAGACTGACCAGATCGTCGAGGCGCGCCACCACCTCGTCCGGTTCCAGGTCGAGGCTGGCCAGGGTGCGCGCGGCGGCACGCAGACGGCCCATCGAGGCCGCGGCGTGGATTCCGTGGCCGACCACGTCCCCCACCACGAGGGCGACCCGGGCCCCTGACAACGGGATCACGTCGAACCAGTCACCGCCGATGCCCGGTTCACCGCTGGCTGGGAGGTACCGGCAGGCCACCTCCACGGCCGGCAGGTCGGTCGCCGCGCTCGGCAGCAGACTGCGCTGAAGAGTCAGCGCGGCTCTCTGCTGCTGGGTGAAGCGGCGCGCGTTGTCGATGCACACGGCCGCGCGCGAGGAGAACTCCTGGGCCACCGCGGCATCGTCGTCCTCAAAAGGCTCCGAATTGCGCGACCGCCACAGGCTCACCACGCCCAGTACCAGGCCGCGCGCGACCAGGGGGACCGCGATCAGCGAATGAACGCCGAGGCCCAGGGCGATCTCGGTCCGCCGCCGGTCCATGTCGTACCACTCGGGGCGCAGGGACAGCAGCCCTTCGAGAATCGGGCGACGCTCGGCCAGGCACCGCGCCTGTGGGGATTCCGGAAGCAGCGGGACCACCTCGCCCTCCTGGAACGGGACGCGGCGTTCCGGTGGTGCGAGCGCGGTCCGGAGCAGCGGGCCTGCCGTACCGGGAACTGGTTCGTCACCCAGCGCCACGGGTTTGAGGAGGTCGACCGAGCAGTGGTCGGCCAGGCCGTGGACGGCCACCTCGGCCAGTTCCCGAGCCGTCTGTGCCACGTCCAGAGAGGTTCCGATGCGGGCGCTCGCCTCGTTCAGCAGGGCGAGTCTGCGTTGCGCCCGGTGGCGGTCGGTCACGTCCTCGATCGTCTCGGCCACGCCGAGAACCCGGCCCGAGGGGTCTTCCATCCGGAATGCCGAGACGGACACGATCCGTTCCCGGCCCGGATCGTGGCGTGCCCGGGCGGACTGTTCCGTGAAGATCAACGGCTCGCCGGTCTCCAAGACGTGCCGTACCCGTTCCTCTGCCGGACCTGCGTCCTCGTCGACCATGAACTCGCGGGGTCGACGGCCTATCGGCGCCGAGGCCGGGACGCCGCTCGCCTTTTCGACCGCGCGGTTGACCCGGATCACCCTCCTGTCCGGGCCGTGGACGACCAGGCCGATCGGGGACCGGTGGTACAGCCCGTCCAGCAGCGCACGGTCCCGCTGCCAGGCGATCACCTCCGGAGCAGGAGCGCCGACCAGGAGCCATTCCTGACCGCCGCCCTCCCGGGTGACCGCACGCGCCCGGAAACCCATCTCCACACGGCGTCCGTCGCGGTGCCGGACGGTCAGGACACCGAACCATCCCCCCGCCTTCATGGCGTCCGCGACGACGGACCGCGCGATGGGCAGGTCACGGGCGTCGATCAGGAAGTCCTGCCAGGCGCGTCCGATCACTTCCTTGGCCGGATAGCCGAGCAACTCCTGCGCCCGTGCGCTCCAGCCGACCACGGTGCCTTGATCGTCGAGCACGGCCGAGGCGCCACGCCCCAGGGCGAACGGATCCTCCGGACTCTCGCTGAAATGAATCGACGGCGTCCCCATAGCCACCACCTTGCCTCCGTGACTTCGATGTTCCTCCCTGTGTTCTCCGTCCGCGACTCTCCGGTTCCTCTCGGCCCAGGCCCGCTCGGGACCGTGGGTCACCCGGCCGGGGCGTGGAGCAGCGGTTCCGTGATGGACAGGTTGCCGCCGAATTGGGCGACTGGTGAGACGGTCGCGTCGACGCAGGTGATCGTGCGTGTACGGGTGACCAGGCGCGCCAGCCAGGGTGGTACGGCGTCGGGGGTGATGGCGACGGTGCGGTTCACCGGGAGAGAGGCGCCGCCGAGGGAGGCGACCGTGCCGGACAGACTGCGGATGTAGAGGGTCACCACGCCGTTGCCGCCTTGGCCTGTGAGCGTGGTCTTGGACCTGGCCTGAAGTCGCACCGCCGCGCGGCCTCGGCCCGCGGTGACGTCGAGGTTGACGGCCGCCACGGACCGGGCGACGAACTTCAGTGCCCGAATGGGCCCGGCTGCGGTGCGCACGGTGACCACACCGCGGAAACCGACGGCCCGGAGTACGAGTCGGTCGGCGCGCAGTACCCAGGAGATGGTCGTGGGGCGGGCCGGCGTCGGGTCGAGTGGTGCGTCGGAGAAGGACCAGGAGGCCCCCGTGGCTGCTCGTGCGGTACTCGCGGACGGCCGCGCGGCGTGCGCGGGTGCCGCCCCGACGCCGGGGAGCGTCCGCGCCGGACCGGCCGGTTGCGGGGTGGCGCCTGTGGGGACGCCGGTGTCGACGCGGGTGAGGAGCGGGTTCGTCGACCAGGGCGTGGGGAGGCGCAGGACCAGGGGCACGGCGGCCGCGGCCAGTGCGCAGGCGACGGGCCGTGGTACTCGTCCGAGCATGCGGCGGGGCGGTGGAGTACGGCCCGGGCGGCGGGGCTCGGGGGCGGAGGAGTCCGTGGTCCGATGGGCGCGGTCAGTTGCCACGTCGGCCTTCTCCTGCCGGAACGGCCGTGGACCCACAGTCCGCCGGCGCCGTCGGCGGTTCGGTGGCGACGGGAGTCCAGGAGCAGGCCAGGGAGCCGCCGATCAGACCGCTGATCAGACCGAGGAAGAGCCCGCCGAGGTTCGCGACGGGGAAGGAGACGAGGGCGAGCAGGAGAGTGGCGATCCCGGCGAACAGGCGGAGGTGCGGCTGGTACCAGAGGGTGAGCCCCAGGGCGATGAGCAGAACTCCGATGATCAGGGCTCCGGCACCGGACGTGGTCGACATGGCCAGCGGAATTCCGGCCAGGTCCAGATTCGCGTACGGCCAGTACAGGATGGGCAATCCCGCCGTCGAGGTGAAAAGCCCCGCCCAGAAGGGGCGTTCGCCACGCCAGGTGCCGAACCTGTGCCGGGCGCGCGCCGCGGTGACGCGCAATCGGGATCCTCTGCCGAGGAGATTGGTGCTCACGTGTCTTTTCCTGATCAGCGGTGCGGCGTACGCAGGGCCGTGTGGCGCGGATGCGGGGGCGTTCGGCGGGTTCGGCCCGCCCAGGGCTCAGGAGCATTCGTGGCGGCCGTGCTCGATCTGCACGCGCAGGCCGGGAATGCTGAACGTACCGGCAGAGAGCGCGACCGCGGTCACGTGCACGTCGGTCAGGGTGACCGACGTGGCCTGCTGTCCGAAGCCGTTGGGGTCGAAGAAGGGCGAGTTCCTGTCGCCCGGATTGATCGGGCCCTTGGTGATCTCCCCCTGTGCGATGCCCTGGTCGAGTCCACGGAATTCCGCCTGCCCGGCCGACTGGAACGCCGTGTCGAGGAACAGGTTCGATGCCTCGACCGGTCGTTCGTCTCCGCCGGTGAGCTTCAGCGTCTGGGGGCCCAGCACCGGCACCTCGATCACCACGGACTCGCACAGCCCGCTGATCGTCGAGTGCCGGGATCCGGTGACCTGGACCGGCACACGCTCGCCCTGCCTGGTCACGTCCACCATGCCGTAGATGCTGAGGCCGCGAGCGGTCAGCGTGTCAGCGGTGACCTGGAATCTCTGGCCGGAGATGAGGAACGACGCGGCCAGTGCCCCCTGCCCCATGGCGATGCCGAGGGCTGCGCAGGCTGCGATGCTCGGTACCAGGACTGCCGCGAAGCGCCGCCAACGGGTTCTGCCAGCGCGGTGCGACATCCCGTCTCCTTCGATCACGGTGCGAGTCCGGTCACATCTTGACGAAGTGGATATTTTCTCGTTGTCCAGTGACGGATCCTAGGCTTCCGGTTGCGGCAACCGGCTGCACGCCAGGGCCGCCGTACGGGTGACGCACACGGTGCTCGGCCTTTCGGGCGACAGACGGTGCACACGCACTGTGGGACAGCCGGCCCCTCCGTCAGGCCGAACGTCACTGGTCGCCGGGGCGGCGCGGTGTTGTCATGGGTAGGGAGACGGGGGTGGACGAGCGGCCCGGGGGCCGGGGCTCCGCCCCGCCGCGAAGTGGAGGAGGCCGATGCCATGCTGCACCGCCGCACGGTCAGTGACGTGATGACCGAGGAGGTCATCACCCTCCGCCCCGACACACCGTTCCACGAGATCGCCGCCTTGCTGGACGCCAACGACATTGCCGCGGCCCCGGTCGTCGACGACGAGGGCGCTCCCATCGGCGTCGTGTCCGCGTCCGACGTGCTGCGGCACGAGACCGGCATGCCCGACCCGCAGGGGCGGGACGGGAATGACGAGCACGCATGGGGCAAGGCTCGGGCCCGGACCGCGGGCGCTCTCATGAGCAGCCCCGTCTTCACGGCCCGTGCCGACTGGACGATCCCCCGGGCCGCGCGGGAACTCCGCAGGCGGCACGTCAAGCAGTTGCCGGTGGTCGGCGACCACGGGCTCCTGACCGGCATCGTCAGCCGCAGCGATCTGCTGGACGTCTTCATCCGCTCCGACGTCGAGATCCGCGGCGAGGTCGAGCGGGACGTCCTGGGGCGCATCCTCGGTCTGGAGAAGGGCACCGTCGCGGTCGAGGTCCGGGACGGCGCCGTTACGCTGCGGGGGCACGTCCCGGAACCGCGTCTCGTCCCGGTGGCCGTGGGCCTGTGCCAGGGCGTCGACGGTGTCGTTGCCGTGGACGCCCAGCTTGCGGCCGTCCGGGCGGACTGATCATGGTCCGCCGGCAGGTGGTACTGGATTTCTGTGGTGATCCGGCCGTGGCCAAAGGCGGTCAGGACCTTCCGGTACGCGGTCCGGGAGGCCTCGGCGGTGGTGGCTGGGCCGGGGTGTGAGTGTGGATCGCCGAGTGGTACTGCGTGCCCACCTCGTTGCCCCTGGGCCGGCGGTTCAGCCGGGCAGGGTGGCCGGGCTGCCGCCGTTGGCCTCGTATCCGGCCACCGCCAGGGCGCGGTAGAGGGCGAACTCGGCGGCCGGGTCGGCGGACAGCGTCCAGGGCAGGGCGCCGATGTGCCCGTCCACGTGTATCAGCTGGTGCATGGCCTCCTGCCAGCGCTCGGCGCGCACCAGGAAGAAGACCAGCAGATGGCGGACGTGCGCGAGCATCGGGTCGTCGGGGCGGGCCGAGTGCACCGCGTGCAGGGCGCCGTGCATCGCCTTGGTGACGACCTCGCTCTGGTAGAAGCCCGCCACCAGGTTCACCTCGGGGAGGTGCTCGAAGACCGCGAACAGGGGCAGCGCGGCGAGCAGCGAGCCCTGCGGCGCGCGGGCCGCTGCGGCCTCGGCGAAGGAGTACGCCTGCTCGCGCGAGCCGTGCCACTTCTCGCACCAGTGGTGCAGCGCGGCCAGATGCGCGCCCATGTGCTGCGGGGCGCGGTCGAGGATCTTCAGCCACAGCTGGTCGAACTCGGCCTGGGAATAGGCGAGTCCGCGGGCGATGGACAGCTCGACGATGTACGGCACCGGGTCGCCGGGGGCCAGCAGGGCCGCCTGGGCGCACGCGTCCCGGGCCTCCTCCATGATGATCCGGAAGTCGTCCGTGCCCGGCGTCGAGGTCCGCCAGGCCTGCTGCACCAGGAACTCCGCGTAGACGGCGGCGCAGCCCGCGTCCTTGGGCTGCTCGGCCCGCCACACCCGCAGCCACTGGCCGCCCGGCGTCTCGTGCACCCCGCCGGGCCGCTGCTGCAGCTCCAGCGCGGCCGCGCCCGCGAAGGCCTGGACGCGCTGCCAGCGCAGCTCACCGTCGGTCTCGGTGCCGGCCAGCAGCTGGGAGGCCGCGCGATAGTCCTGCGTGCGCTGCACCAACTCCAGGACGTCCAGCAGGTCCTGGTCCGGGCCGGGCATGCGCAGGTCCAGCTCCTCCTGGCGCACGAAGCCATAGGCCGCCGGGTCGGCGGCGTCCGGGTGTCCCGGGGGGACCTGCTCGATCACGCCGCGCCTGCGCCGCATGACCGACAGCAGCACGAAGCTCAGCATGAGCAGCGCCATGAGCAGCCAGAGAATCGACATGCCCCAAGCGAACCAGACGCCGCCGACAATTGGCCAACCCCGCCGCCAGGCTGTGGAAAACTCCGGTCCCGTTCATGACAGGACACTCCGGGGCGGTGTCCGTACGGGGTCCACGCAGGGAAGACCCTTCGTCCGGTGCCGCCTGTGCCGGGCGGGCGTCAGCATCCGGCCGGGCGCACTACGCTCGGTGCACATGAGCGACAGGCACATCAGTCAGCACTTCGAGACCCTCGCGATCCACGCGGGCAACACCGCGGATCCCCTCACCGGCGCGGTCGTCCCGCCGATCTACCAGGTCTCGACCTACAAGCAGGACGGCGTCGGCGGGCTGCGCGGCGGCTACGAGTACAGCCGCAGCGCCAACCCCACCCGCACCGCCCTCGAGGAGAACCTCGCCGCGCTGGAGGGCGGCCGTCGCGGTCTCGCCTTCGCGTCCGGCCTGGCGGCCGAGGACACCCTGCTGCGCACGCTGCTCAGCCCCGGTGACCACGTGGTGATCCCGAACGACGCCTACGGCGGCACCTTCCGCCTCTTCGCCAAGGTCGTCACCCGCTGGGGCGTGGAGTGGTCCGTCGCCGACACCAGCGACCCGGCCGCCGTACGGGCCGCGATCACCCCGAGGACCAAGGCCGTCTGGGTGGAGACCCCCTCCAACCCGCTGCTCGGCATCACCGACATCGCCGCCGTCGCCGCCGTCGCGCACGACGCGGGCGCGAAGCTCGTCGTCGACAACACCTTCGCCACGCCCTACCTCCAGCAGCCGCTGTCGCTGGGCGCGGACGTCGTCGTCCACTCCCTGACCAAGTACATGGGCGGCCACTCGGACGTGGTCGGCGGCGCGCTGATCGTCTCCGACCAGGGCCTCGGCGAGGAGCTCGCCTACCACCAGAACGCGATGGGCGCCGTCGCCGGCCCCTTCGACTCCTGGCTGGTGCTGCGCGGCACCAAGACCCTCGCGGTGCGGATGGACCGGCACAGCGAGAACGCCGCGAAGATCGCCGACATGCTGACCCGGCACCCGCGCGTGACCAGCGTGCTCTACCCGGGCCTGCCCGAGCACCCCGGTCACGAGGTCGCCGCGAAGCAGATGAAGACGTTCGGCGGCATGGTGTCCTTCCGCGTCGACGGCGGCGAGGAGGCTGCGGTCGAGGTGTGCAACCGGGCCAAGGTGTTCACGCTCGGCGAGTCGCTCGGCGGCGTCGAGTCCCTGATCGAGCACCCCGGCCGGATGACGCACGCCTCCGTGGTCGGCTCCGCGCTGGAGGTCCCCGGCGACCTGGTACGCCTGTCCGTGGGCATCGAGAACGCCGACGACCTGCTGGCCGACCTCCAGCAGGCGCTGGGCTGACGCCGCACGCCCTGAGGCGGGGCCGGGTCACGCAGGCCTGCGGGGGCCTTTGGTGGGTGGCCGTGGCTCCGCCGCGGGGCGCGAACTTACGCCCCCCGGCTCACCAGCCGGTGATCGGCGGAGTCGTCTGGGAGGGCGGTTCCGTCCACGGGTGCACTCGGGCCGCCCACACGCTGAACGCGACGGCTGCGGCGCAGGCCAGCAGCCACAGCACCCGGCGGACGAGCTGCCTGTGCCGCAGCAGGCGCTCGCCGCGGCGCACCGCCTCCCCGCACAGGTCCGGCGGCACCGGCGCCGGGGCCTGTTCCATGATCTGCCGCGCGGCGGCCTCCCGCTGGGACCGGTTCACGCCGCCCTCCCGTTACGCCGGGGTCTCGCTGTCATGACGGCGCCACCTCCCTGCCCGCCGTCCGTGGTGCGGGACGGCTCGGGGGGTGCAGCAGCGTGGCCGTGGCGCGGTCGCAGATGGTGTGGACGCGTTCCCGGGGGAGTCCGAGGAGGGCCGCTGCCTGTTCCTCGGCGACGCCTTCGTAGAGGCGCAGCACCAGGATCAGCCGCTCCTGCGGGGTGAGCGCGGCGAGCGGGCTGCGCGGATCCGGGCGGGTGCGGCCGAACGCGCCGTACTGGTGCCATGTCGCGCGTGCGAAGCGGGTGGCGAGGTACTGGCGGGCGCAGTCGTACGGGTCCTCGCCGTGCAGCCGGTCCCAGCGCGCGTAGGTGTGGGCGAGGGCGAGCGTCAGCAGGCGCCGCGCGCGCGGGTTGGCATCCGGTGCCTCCGCCGTCAGCAGCGTGGCGGCATGCAGCAGACGTCCGGCCGCACCCGCGACGAACGCCTCGAACTCCCGGGCCCGGCGGGCACCCCGGGACGCCTGCCGATCACGCACCGCGCCTCCCCCTGGAGGGGCCCTGTCCGGTACGGGACAGGTGAACCGCGTACGAACGACACAGGGCCCGGTGGTCTCATATGAGGCCAGCGGGGGCCCGGGGTCAAGACTTCGGCACGGACCGGTGCGTGTCCGCGGTGGGAGCCCGTCCTCAGGACGCCGGCGGCTGCTCCGCCGGCGCGGGCCCCTGCACCGTCATCCGTGCGGACAGCGCGCGGTTGAACCGGGTCAGGAGCGTGCAGAACTGCTCGCGCTCCTCCGGTGCCCAGTCCTGCGTCAGCTCGGCCATCAGCTGGCGCCGGGAGGAGCGCACCTCCTCCAGCCGGGAGGCCCCGCGCGGGGACAGCTGAAGGACCACCGCACGCCCGTCCTCGGGGTGCGAGGTGCGCTTGACGAGCCCGGTGTCGACCAGCGGAGCCACCTGCCGGGTGACCGTGGAGGAGTCGATGCCCATGCTCGCGGCGAGCGCCTTGACGCCCATCGGGCCTTCCTTGTCGAGGCGGTTGAGCAGGAGATACGCCGCGCGGTCCATGGAGTTGCGCACCTGCCCGACCCCGCCGAGCCGCGTCTGTTCGGCACGCCGGGCGAACACCGCCACCTCGTGCTGGAGGGTGTCGAGAAGACCGGTGGTCGTCATGTCCATCGACATTTCAGGTGTTGTGGGCATGGCCGGAGGCTCGCTTCATGAAGGGCTGCTGGTTGGGGGACAGGGTACGCGGCCCGGCGGCGGGCCGTACCGGCGCTGCGCAAACCGGTCTCGGAGCTTGGTCACACCCGTCGTGTACGACCGTGAACTGCGATGCTGGAGTCATGAGCTACGGCACGGCTGACTCCTTGCGTTCCGTCACCCTGGACGATGTGCGCGGAGCGCAGAAGATGCTCTCGGGTGTGGCGCGGGTGACCGCGATGGAGGGCAGCCGGCACCTGACCCAACTCGTCGGCGCACCGGTGCATCTGAAGTGCGAGAACCTGCAGCGCACCGGTTCGTTCAAGCTGCGCGGCGCCTATGTGCGGATCGCCGGGCTGCTGCCGGAGGAGCGGGCGGCCGGGGTGGTGGCCGCGAGCGCCGGGAACCACGCGCAGGGCGTGGCGCTGGCGTCCTCGCTGCTCGGGGTGCACTCCACGGTGTTCATGCCGAAGGGCGCCCCGCTGCCCAAGATCAGCGCGACCGGCGACTACGGCGCCGAGGTGCGCCTGCACGGCCAGGTGGTCGACGAGACGCTGGCCGCCGCCGAGGAGTACGCGGCCGAGACGGGGGCGGTGTTCATCCACCCCTTCGACCACCCCGACGTCATCGCCGGTCAGGGCACGGTCGGCCTGGAGATCCTGGAGCAGTGCCCGGAGGTGCGCACGATCGTCGTCGGAATCGGCGGTGGCGGGCTCGCGGCCGGCATCGCGGTGGCGGTGAAGGCGATCCGGCCGGACGTCAGGATCGTGGGCGTACAGGCGGAGGGCGCGGCGGCCTACCCGCCCTCGCTGGCCGCCGGGCATCCGGTGTCGGTGGAGAGCCCGGCGACGATGGCCGACGGCATCAAGGTGGGGCGGCCCGGCCTGGTGCCGTTCGGGATCGTCAGGGACCTGGTCGACGAGGTGCGCACGGTCAGCGAAGACCAGCTGTCGGCCGCGCTGCTGCTGTGCCTGGAGCGGGCCAAGCTGGTCGTGGAGCCGGCCGGGGCGAGTCCGGTCGCGGCGCTGCTGGCCGCGCCGGGCACCTTCGAGGGGCCGGTCGTCGCGGTGCTCTCCGGCGGGAACGTGGACCCGGTGCTGATGCAGCGCGTGCTGCGGCACGGCATGGCCGCGCAGGGCCGCTACCTGGCCGTTCGGCTTCGGCTGACGGACCGCCCGGGCGCCCTCGCCACGCTCCTCGGGGTGTTGTCAGTGGTCGACGCTAATGTCCTCGACGTGAGCCACGTACGAACCGACCCCCGGCTCGGGCTCACGGAGGCGGAGGTGGAGCTGCACCTCGAGACGAAGGGCCCGGCGCACTGCGCCGAGGTCGGCCACGCCCTGCACGACGCGGGTTACACCGTCATCGGCTGAGAGCCCGACGGCGGGCCTGGTACTGATCGGTCACTCGTTCGAGTCAATCCCCGGTCCACCCCATTGAGGAACGCGATACATCGCGTTATGGTGTGGACAGCCTTCCGAAGCATCCCGGACGACGACCCCCGATGACGTGGAGACAGACATGCCAGGCGCCATCCATGCCGAAGGCCTGGTGAAGACCTTCGGCGACGTAAGGGCTCTCGACGGCGTAGACCTGGACGTGCCCGAGGGCACGGTCCTCGGCCTTCTCGGGCCGAACGGCGCCGGTAAGACGACGACCGTCCGCTGCCTGACCACCCTCCTGCGCCCCGACAGCGGCAGGGCGGTCGTCGCGGGCGTGGACGTACTGAAGGACCCCGACGCCGTACGCCGCTCCATCGGCCTGTCCGGCCAGTTCGCGGCGGTGGACGAGTATCTGACCGGCCGGGAGAACCTGGTGATGGTCGGGCAGCTGTACCAGATGAAGGGCAAGGCGGCGAAGGCGCGCGCGGAGGAGCTGCTGGAGCAGTTCAACCTCGCGGAGGCCGCCGACCGCCCCACCAAGACCTACTCCGGAGGCATGCGCCGCCGGCTCGACCTCGCCGCGGCCCTCGTGGTCTCACCGCCGGTGATGTTCATGGACGAGCCGACGACCGGCCTGGACCCGCGCAACCGCCAGCAGCTGTGGGAGGTCATCAAACAGCTCGTCTCCAGCGGTACGACACTGCTGCTCACCACGCAGTACCTGGAGGAGGCCGACCACCTCGCGCACGACATCGCGGTGGTCGACCACGGCCGGGTCATCGCCCAGGGCACCTCCGACCAGCTCAAGGCCCGCACCGGCGGCGAGCGCGTCGAGGTCGTCGTGCACGAGCGCGAGCACATCGCGACCGCCACCGAGGTGCTGCGCGGCTTCGGCAAGGGCGAGGTCACGGTCGAGGAGCACACCCGAAAGCTCACGGTCCCGGTGACCGGCGGCGCCAAGCTGCTCGCCGAGATCATCCGTGAGCTGGACACCCGCGGGATCGAGATCGACGACATCGGGCTGCGCCGCCCGACCCTCGACGACGTCTTCCTGTCGCTGACGGGACACGTGGCCGAGGCAGCCGACCAGGCCGACCAGGCCGAGGCGAAGGACAAGGAGACCGTGAAGTGAGCGCCGTGAGCGATTCCCTGGTCATCGCCCGCCGGAACCTGATCCGCATGGGCCGGATTCCCGAGATGCTCGTCTTCGGGCTGATCCAGCCGATCATGTTCGTGGTGCTGTTCACCTATGTGTTCGGCGGCTCGATCCAGGTCGGGTCGTCCAACTCCACCCAGGCCTACCGTCAGTTCCTGATGGCCGGCATCTTCGCCCAGACGGTCACGTTCGCCACGGCCGGCGCCGGTGCCGGCATCGCCGACGACATGCACAAGGGCCTCATCGACCGGTTCCGCTCGCTGCCGATGGCACGCGGCGCGGTGCTGACCGGGCGCACCCTCGCCGACCTGGTACAGACGGCACTGACCCTGCTCGTCCTCGCGGTCGTCGCCCTCCTGGTCGGCTGGCGCACCCACGAGAACGTCGGCAAGGTGCTCGCCGGATTCGGCCTGCTCCTGCTGCTCGGGTACGCGTTCTCCTGGATCGGCGCGCTCATCGGCCTGTCCGTGCGCACTCCCGAGGCGGCCACCTCGGGAGGTCTGATCTGGCTGTTCCCGCTGACGTTCATCTCGAACGCGTTCGTGGACGCGAACCAGATGCCGGCCTTCCTGCGGCACATCGCGGAGTGGAACCCGTTCAGCGCCACCGTGCAGGCGAGTCGCGAGCTGTTCGGCAACCTTCCCCCGGGCTTCCAGGCGTCCGGCGCCTGGCCCATGCAGCACCCCGTGTGGGCCTCACTGATCTGGTCGGTCGTGATCATCCTCGTCTTCCGTACGCTGGCGGTCCGCAAGTACCGCCGGGCGCACGGTTGATGGCTCGGCCGTCCCGCATCGGCCCCCCTCCGGGCGGAGGGGGGCTTCCACGACCCGCGCCGCCGTCGGCCATCGGGATCCCCGAGGCGCTTCGGGCTACGTTCGGGTGAGTACCGCGTACTGCTGGTCGTTGAACACCAGCCGGTACCGGGTGCCCGGGTGCAGCCCGTTCGCGTAACCCGTGACGTCCTTGATCGGGGACGACCAGCCCGATGCCAGATCCAGGGCGATGTACTGCGGCACCACTCGCCCGGTGTTGCCGACCCAGTACACCTGGGTGCGGCCCGCGAGATGCGCCATGAGTCCGGTGTTCGCCTCCACGCTCACCCCGGACGGTATGAGCCGTACGGCTTGCGCGCCGGCCTCGGCCCGTGGGCCGCCGTCGAAGGTGCCGGAGTCCAGCAGCCCGCGTACCGGCAGTTGCAGGCACAGCGTGCCGGCGACCGCCGTCGCGGCGGCCACCCCGCCACGCGCGTACCCGCGCACCCAGTCCCGCGGCGAGGCCTCGGCGCGGCGGATGCCGTCGATCAGCGCGACGAACACGATCGGCATGAGCACCGCGCTGTAATGCCAGTCCCGCCCCCAGTAGTTCGGATCGTCGGCCAGGAAACGCCACCCCAGGGTCGGCAGGGCGATCAGCACGAGCCGGGACCGCAGCACGAGGAAGGCGGTCACCCCGAGCACCCACAGCAAGGTCTCGGTCTTCGTCCCGATGCCGTCGGTGAGACCGCCCGCCCCGGAACCGTGGCTGACCTTCCCCCAGTAGTCGTAGTCCCCGTTCGTGTTGAACCACGGAATGATCACCGTCATCACCACCGCGGTCGCGGCCGCCCCGAACGCCCCCAGCGCGGCCCCGAGACGCCGTTGACCTGCCAGGAACAGGCACAGACCGATCGCGGCGACGGTCAGCCCCAGGTCCTCCTTCACCAGCACCAGGGGTGCGCTCCACCAGGCCGCGCGGCGCCACCGGCCGAGTGCGAGCGACCGCAGAGCCAGGGCGAGCAGCGGCATGGCCAGGGATATCTCGTGGAAGTCGAAATCGACCGCCTTCTGCACACCCCACGACAGGCCGTACGCGGCCCCCAGCAGAATCCCCTTGGCGCGGCCGAGGACCTCCTCCGCGGTCGCCGAGACCACCGCGGCCGAGCAGGCGAACAGCGCGGCCTGTACGACCAGCAGCGTCACCGGTGTCGGAAAGAGCCGGTAGGCGGGCGCGAGGACCACCAGGGCGGGGCTGAAGTGGTCACCGAGGATATTGAAACCCGGCCCCTTGATCGTGGCTATCGGTGCCCGGAGATGCGCGTAGGAGGACACGACCTGCTCGAAGATCGACAGGTCCCAGGAACTGGTGGCGAACCGCTCGAACCTGGCGACCGACAGCACCGTGTAGATCACGAACAGCGCGGCGCCGAGCCACAGGTGCGGGCATCGGAGCACCCCGGCGACCGAGGCGAGCCGGATCCTCGCCACTTTGGCCTGTTCGGCGGCGGCAGCGTTCACGAGCCCGCCGCCGTCTTCTCAGCCGTGTTCAACTGATCCCTCTTCGAGACGGCGACGTCTTCGAGAGCCTTGTGAGGGACACGACCGCCTGTTCACCCTTGCCGGGGCGCCCCGCCCCGCCGAGATCACCCATGATCTTCACTGACTGTACATGGGCATGATCAGTTAGTCGAGCGTTCGACTGCCCCGTCGGGCTGCCTCGTGCTGTTGCGGAGGAAAGGGACCCGGCGGTGCAATCAAGTGTGAGGCACTTTGGCGGCACCGTGTCCCCGGGCCTCCCCGCTCCCGGGACGGGGGCCCGTCGGAAGGGGCTCAAGACCGACGCCCTGGGCATGTTCTCCTCGGTGACCATGGGCCTTGCCTCCGCCGGCCCGGCGTACAGCCTGGCCGCCACGCTGGGCATCATCGTGGCCGGGGTCGGACTGCAGGCCCCGATCGTCACCATGCTGGCGTTCGTCCCGATGCTGCTGGTCGCCTATGCCTTCCGGGAGCTCAACGCGGGCAACGCGGACTGCGGGACCACCTTCACCTGGGCCACGCGCACCTTCGGACCGCGCGTCGGCTGGATGGGCGGCTGGGGCCTCATCGTCGCCAACATCATCGTCATGGCGAACCTCGCCGACATCTCCGCCGCCTACGGCTTCCGGCTGGCGGGCCTGAACGAACTGGCGGAGAACCGGCTGTGGACCACCGTGGCGGGCATGGTCTGGATCGCCGTGCTCACCGTGATCTGCTACGTCGGCATCGAGTTCTCGGCGGCTGTACAGCGCTGCCTGCTGTGCCTGGAAGTGGCGATGCTGATCGCTTTCGCCGTCGCGGCGCTGGTGAGGGTCTACACCGACCCGCCCCCGACGGCGATCCATGTGTCCGCCTCCTGGTTCAACCCGTTCGAGGTGCCCTCGGCCAGGGCCATGACCTCCGGCATCCTCGCGGGGGTCTTCATCTACTGGGGCTGGGACACCACGTTCACGGTCAATGAGGAAACCGTCGACAGCACGCGCATCCCCGGGCGCGCCGCGGTGCTGTCCACCGTGCTGCTCCTGATCATGTACGGCCTGGTGTCCACCTCCACGCAGGCGTTCGCGGGAGTCGGCACGTCGGGCATCGGGCTCGGCAACACGCGTGACTCGGACGATGTGCTCTCCGGACTGGGCGAGGCCGTGTTCGGGGGAAGCGACACCGGGCTGATCCTGTCGAGACTGCTGATCCTGATGGTGCTGACCTCGGCGCTGGCCTCCGCCGAGACCACCATCCTGCCCCTGTCCAGGACCGTCTTCTCCATGGCGGTCCACAAGGCGATCCCCTCCCGGTTGGCCCGGATCCACCGCAGGTTCCTCACCCCGACCTGGGGCACGGTCGGCATAGGAGCGGCCTCGATCGCCCTGTTCGCCCTGCTGGCGTCGTGCAGCCAGAACATCCTGGCCGACTCGATCGACTCGGTCGGTCTCGCGATCGCGTTCCAGTACTCGGTGACCGGCTTCGCCTGCGTCTGGTACTACCGCAAGATCCTCACCCGCAGCACCCGGGACCTGGTCTTCAAGGGCATACTGCCGGCGCTGGGCGGGCTGACGATGATCTCGCTGTTCCTCTACGCCGCCTTCGTCGTCTACGCGAAACCCGGGTACGGCACGACCGCCGTCGACCTGCCGCTGATCGGCCGGACGGGCGGGGTCACCGTACTGGGCCTGGGCGCCCTGCTGATCGGTCTCCTGCTGATGCCGGTGGTCACCCATGGCCATACCGTGGCCCTCAAACTCCAGCGCAGTCTGCTTCCGCGCCACCTGCCGGCACACACCGCCGTCGACTCGGCGAGCCGCTACCAGCCCGCCGACAGCGGGTCCGGGGTGGGCGGCGACTGGTACGACGTCATTCCCCTGTCGGGGAAGCGGGTCGGCCTGGTCGTCGGAGACGTGCTCGGTCACGGCATGCGTGCCGCGGCCACCATGGGACGCCTGCGTACCGGTGTGCGCGTGCTGGCCCGGCTGGACCTGAGCCCGGACGAGGTGCTGTCCCGGATGGCCGACCTGGTCGAGCAGACCACGCACGAGGGCGGGCCCGACCGAGGCCCGGGCCACCGCGGGCCGCACGCCGACGAGGCCCTCGGCGTGAGCTGCCTGTACGCCGTGTACGACCCGTTCTCGGGGAAGTGCGCTCTCGCGCGGGCCGGGGAGCCGGTGCTGGCGGTCGTCGACCCGCACACGGGCGCCGTCGGCTATCCGGAGCTGCCGAGCGGGCCGCCGCTGGGAATCGGTGGCCCGCCCTACCAGAGCGCGGAACTGGATCTCGCGCCGGGCAGTCTCGTCGCCCTCGGCACGGACGGCCTCCTCCAGGCGGCCGACGACCGCGCCGCCGGGCTCGCGCAGCTGTCCCGCGTCCTGGCCGACGGCCGGGCGTCCCTGGCGGCGCTGTGCGACAGGGCGGTGGCCGCGATGCTGCCCGGGCCGGTGGACGTGGACGCGACGCTGCTCGTGGTCAGAACCCGCCTGCTCGACCGGAACCAGTTCGCCGAGTGGCCGGTAAACCCGGACCCGGCGGCGGTGGCCACCATCCGCACCGCCGTCACCAAGCAGCTCGGCGACTGGGAGCTGGACGACCTGGCCTTCACCACCGAGCTCGTCGTCAGTGAACTGGTCACCAACGCCATCCGCTACGTCGGCGGGCCGATCCGCGTACGCCTGATCCGCGACCGGACCCTGATCTGCGAGGTCTCCGACACCGGCCACACCGCGCCCAATCTCCGGCACGCCGCGAGCGACGAGGAGGGAGGACGGGGGCTGTTCATCATCGCCCAGATGACCCACCAGTGGGGCACGCGCTACACGCGCGCCGGCAAGACCATCTGGACCGAGCAGGACATGCCGCCACCGGCCGGCCGGTAGCGGCACGGCAAAGCCCCCGGGGTCCGGCGGAATCCGGCGGACGCCCGGGGGCCCGAGGTCATGTCGGGTGGGGTGGATCAGCCCGAGTACGGCTCGGCCTTCAGGATCGTCACCGAGGCCTTCTTGCCGTTCGGCAGTTCGTACTCCGCGTCCTCGCCGACCTTGTGGCCGATGACTCCGGCGCCGAGCGGGGACTGCGGCGAGTACGTCTCGATGTCGGCGCTCGCGTACTCGCGGGAGGCGAGCAGGAACGTCATCGTGTCGTCCTCGTCACCGTCGAAGGCGATCGTGACGACCATGCCCGGCGCGACGGCACCGTCGGCGGAGGCCGGGGCCTCGCCCACCTTGGCGTTCTCGAGAAGCTGGGTCAGCTGCCGCACGCGCAGCTCCTGCTTGCCCTGCTCCTCCTTGGCCGCGTGGTACCCGCCGTTCTCACGCAGGTCGCCCTCCTCGCGCGCGGCCGCGATCTTGGCGGCGATCTCCGTGCGCGCAGGACCAGTAAGGTACTCAAGCTCGTCCTTGAGCTTGTTGTACGCCTCCTGGGTCAGCCAGGTGACGTTCTCGCTGGTCTGGGTCACAGGGTGCTCCTCGTCGGTACTGGGAATACAAAGCATCGCCCTACCCAGAAGAATGTTCCCTCATGGATGGGCGAAACCACGAGCCTAACAATTCAAGGCCGGAAGGGGGAGGACATAAGCCATCAGAATCACATCAACGCAGGTCAGCGTGTACGTATTCCGGGTGAAGCCGGTGAGTGTCCGGCCGGCCCCGGTCAGCCGGTATGGCAGCCGAGCAGCTCGGCCGTGGTGCCCTTCGCCGTCGTACGCAGCGTGACGACCTTGTCGATGCGCGTGGCCGACCCGGTGAAGCGGAAGTCGGCCCGGCCCACCTCGGAGCCGTCCGCCGCCTGGGAGCGCAGGGTGCAGTAGCCCGAGGTGCCGGAGTCCTTGTGGACCTCCAGATGCACCTTGACCGCGCTGTCCGTGGTGTCGAAGGCGATCACCTGGGCGCTGATCCTGCTCTCCACGACATAGTGGTACGCGAAGTATCCGACCAGTGCGAGCAGGGCCGCGCCGAGCACCGCACCGGCGACCTTGAGCTTGCGGTCCGCACGCTCGTCCGAGGAACGGCCGTAGCGGCCCTCGGGCAGCCGCGCGCTCGCCGTACTCATGATCGTCCTCTCCGCGGAATTATTCGCCCCCCGATTCCGTCACTATAGAAGCCGCCGATCGCGCCGGGACCACGGGGCGCCGACTTACCGAGGATTGAGTCTTGACTGACCAGTTGCGACTGATGGCCGTTCACGCGCACCCCGACGACGAGTCGAGCAAGGGCGCGGCCACCATGGCGAAGTACGTGTCCGAGGGGGTGGACGTGCTGGTGGTGACGTGCACCGGCGGAGAGCGCGGATCCATCCTCAACCCGAAGCTGCAGGGCGACACGTACATCGAGGAGCACATCCACGAGGTACGCAAGAAGGAGATGGACGAGGCCCGCGAGATTCTCGGGGTCAGGCAGGAGTGGCTCGGCTTCGTCGACTCCGGCCTGCCCGAGGGCGACCCGCTGCCGCCGCTGCCCGAGGGCTGCTTCGCCCTGGAGGACGTCGACAAGGCGGCCGGCGAGCTGGTCCGCAGGATCCGCGCCTTCCGCCCGCAGGTGATCACCACCTACGACGAGAACGGCGGCTACCCGCACCCCGACCACATCATGACCCACAAGATCTCCATGGTGGCGTTCGAGGGCGCGGCGGACACCGAGAAGTACCCGGAGGCCGAGTACGGCCCCGCCTACCAGCCGCAGAAGCTGTACTACAACCAGGGCTTCAACCGCCCCCGCACCGAGGCGCTGCACCAGGCGATGCTCGACCGGGGCCTGGAGTCGCCGTACGGGGAGTGGCTCAAGCGCTGGAAGGAGTTCGAGCGCGCCGAGCGCACGCTGACCACGCACATTCCGTGCGCGGACTTCTTCGAGATCCGCGACAAGGCGCTGATCGCGCACGCCACGCAGATCGACCCCGACGGAGGCTGGTTCAAGGTGCCGATGGAACTGCAGAAGGAGGTCTGGCCGACGGAGGAGTACGAGCTGGCGAAGTCCCTCGTGGACACCTCCCTCCCCGAGGACGACCTCTTCGCGGGCATCCGCGACAATGCCTGACATGAGCGCAAGCGTGAGCCTGGCAGTGACGCACCTCGTCCCCCTCGCCAAGGAGGTCGACGAGAACAAGGTCACCCCCGGTGTCCTCGGCTTCATCGTCTTCGCGGTGATGGCCCTGGCGGTGTGGGGACTGATGAAGTCGATGAGCAAGCACATGAACAAGGTCGACTTCAAGGAGTCCCCGGACCGCGAGGCCGAGCGCACCGAGAAGGCCGACTCCGCAGCCGATCGGGGCTGACCCCGGGCATCAGCGCGCCGCCGCTACCGCCACCCCCATCACCTCCCGGGCGTGGCGGTCCGGCGTCATGCGCAGCCGCCAGGCCTGCCAGCCGTCCTCCAGGCTGACCCCGCGCTCCAGCAGCAGGGCGTACGCCGGGACGGAGTCGGCCAGCTTCTCGTCCCGCAGGGGATGGCCGGCGCGGGCCAGCCGGGCCAGCTCCTCCTGGGCGACCGCCGTGCCCACCTCCACCCCGCCGGGTGCCGCGTAGGGCAACAGGGTGCAGCGCAGAAAGCGGGCCCAGTCCTCGCCGCGCCGGTCGCCGTAGGAGACGAACAGGTCCAGCGCCTCGTCGGCGAGGGCCAGCGCGGCCTGGGTACGGGCGTTGCCCGCGTCGACCACCGCCAGCTCCAGGCACGTCCACGCCTCCCCGTGCGCGACGCCGATCCGCTGGAAGTCGGCGCGGGCGTCCACCAGGAGCTGCCGGGCGAAGCCGGAGTTGCGCAGCGAGCCGGTCTGCGCGGCCCGCTGGTCGCGGGTGACCCGGGCCGAGTGGTGCCGGGCGCAGGCCAGGCCGTAGACGTCCCGCATCCGGGAGAACATCGTGCGGGACCGCTCCAGGTCGCGCACCGCCGCATCCAGGTCGCCGGCCTCCTCCAGCGCCTGGCCCAGGTAGTACAGCGTCCACGCTTCGCCGCGCGCGTCCTCGTTGTCCCGGTGCCGGGCGGCGGCCCGCCGCAGGCCCTCGACGGCCGGTGCGGGGTCGCCGGCCACCAGACGGGCCCGGGCCAGCTGGGTCAGCGCCCAGGCCTCGCCGCGCGCGTCCTGCGTCCGGCCGCAGCGCTCCAGGGCCGACCGCAGCTCTGACTCCGCGCGCGGTACGTCCCCCATGCGCAGCGCCAGCTGGCCGAGCTGGAAGTGCGCCCAGGCCTCGCCGTGCACCGAGCCGCCCTCGCGGTGCAGGACCAGGGAGCGGGTGAGCAGCTCCAGCGCCTCCGCGAGCCGGCCCCGGTCCCGCTGGACGGCGGCCAGGGCGTGCATCGTCCAGGCCCGGTCCGTGGCCAGCTCCGGCGCCGCCTGCAGATCCAGCGCCTCCCGCAGCTTGGCGGCGGCCTCGGTGAGCTGGCCCTGGTGGTGCAGGGTGATCCCGAGCGAGCCCAGCGCGCGGGCCGCACCCGCGTCATGGTGCGCCTCCCGGTACAGGTCCACCACCGAGGCCAGCGTGGCGCGCGCCTTGTCCAGCTCGCCCAGCTGCCGGGCCGCGATCCCGGTGCGCCACTGCACCGAGCGCACCAGCAGCCCCTGGTCCACGGCCTGCGCCAGCTCGCTGATCTCCCCGAGCCGGTACAGGTCGCCACGCAGCAGGCAGTAGTCGCACAGCGCGCCCAGCAGGTTCTGCACCGCCCTCTGGTCCACGCCCTCCGCGTGCCGCAGGGCCGCGGTGATGAAGCTGGACTCGTCGTCCAGCCAGCGCAGCGCCTCGTCCAGCGAGGTGAAGCCGTGCGGGCCGAACTGCTGCGAACGCGTCGACATGTTCCCGTCGACCAGGCGCAGCACCGAGTCGGCCAGGTCCGCGTAGTTCACGATCAGCCGTTCCTGCGCCGCCGCGCGCTCGGCCGGGTCCTCCTCGTCCAGCAGCCGGGCCTGGGCGAAGGCGCGCACCAGGTCGTGCAGCCGGTAGCGGCTGCCGCGCACATGGTCGAGGAGTCCGGCCCGGGCGAGGTCGGCGAGCTGCCGCGTGGCCTCGGCCTCGTCCGTGCCGAGCAGCGCGGCGGCCGCCGCGGCGCCCAGCGAGGCCCGGCCCGCGAGCGCGAGCCTTCTCAGCAGCCGACGCGCGGGCTCCGGCTGGTCGGTGTAGCGCAGCCACAGGGCACGCTCCACCGGCTCCACCGGGCCGTACGCGCCCAGGTCCGTGGCCAGCTGCCGGGGCGAGCGCGGGCCGAGCGCGGAGCCCGCGATCCTGAGCGCCAGCGGCAGCCCGCCGGTGAGGTCCCGGATCCGGTCGGCGGACTCGGCGTCGTACGGCCCCGACGCGTCCTCGGCGACGGCCCCGAGCAGTTCCTCGGCACCCGCCGCGTCCAGCGCCTCGACCGGCAGATCGTGCACCCAGGCCGGCAGATCCGCCGGCAGGTCCAGGGCCGTACGGGCGGTGACCAGGACCAGACTGTCGGAGCGCTCGGGGACCAGCGCCCGCACCTGCTCCGGGTCCGAGGCGTCGTCCAGCACGATCGTCACCGGCAGGCCGGACAACTGCTGGTGGTACAGCTCGCCGAGCCGCTTGACCTGCTGGTCGGGGGAGGACCGCTCCCGGAACAGCAACTGTTCACGGGGCGCCCCGAGCCGGTTGAGCAGATGCAGCAGGGCGTCCCGGGTCGACAGGGGCGGCTCCTCCCGCCGGCCGCCGCGCAGATCCACGACCACCGCGCCGCGGAAGTGGTCCCGCAGCTCGTGCGCCGCGCGCACCGCGAGCGTGGTCCGGCCGGAGCCGGGCTCGCCGTGCAGCACGACCACCGTGGGCCGGGTCTCCGTGGCCGCCCGGGCGGCCTGCGCCCACTGCCGGATACGTGCCAGCTCCGCCCGGCGTCCCGCGAACGGACCGTCCCTGTCCGGGAGTTGCCCGAACGACTGCTCCAGCACCGAACGCCGGCGGGCCGCCGCGCTCTTGTCCGCGCCGCGCAGTGCCGGGCCGCCCTTCTTCTTCCGGACCGTGGCGGCGGTCAGCACCCGCTGCTGGTCGAGGAACGGGCGGATGCCGCGCACCTCCAGCGCGGTCAGCCACTGCAGCCGCAGCTGCTCCGGCCCGCCGGGCTGGCCGGCCGCGCCCGCGCGGTGATGCGCGGCGGGCAGATGGGCACCGGCCGCCTTCACCACGGAGGCGGCGGCACCGACCACGCCCGCGGCGGCACCCGCGCCGACGGCCGTACCGCTGCCGGTGCCGAGCAGGAGGTCGGCGCCGGCAGCGGCCACCGCGGCGACCACCGCCACCAGCAGGGCGGTTCCGGCGCCCTCGTGGGCGTAGCGCTGCCCGAAGGTCAGCCGGCCCGCCTCGGTCTCGTCCAGCGCACGGACGTAGGCCTCGTACTCCTCGCCGGCCGCCTCCGCCATCGCGCCCAGCGCGCCGCGCGCCCGCGACAGCAGCAGCTGCCCGTCGATCCGCCCGCCCGAGCGCCGTACCTCCTCCTCGACGGCCCGCACCAGTAGCCGCTCGGCCTCCGCCCGATGGCCGTCCCGCATGTCCCGTCCCCCTCCGGCGTCAACTCCCTTGTCCACGAGTGTCCTTCGTGGGACGCGGAAGCGGGAGGGGTGGTGTCCGGTGGGGAGTTGGGGAGGTGCGGCAACGTCCTTGTGAGCGTGTTCCGTGCGGTGCGAGGGAGCGGCGGCCTGTCCGAGGGAACGCGGACGCCAGTCCGCAGACCTCGCTCCGAGGGCGGGCCGGCCGCTCAGCGCCGGGCGGTCCGCCGCCCCTTGCCCACGGCCAGACGCACGCATGCCCCCGCCAGCGCCCCCTCCGCCACCGCGCACAGCAGCGCCTCGGCCAGCGGGGCGCCCGTGCCCGCGGTGGTTATGTCGAACCAGGCGTCCAGCACCGCCACCGATGCCGTCGCCGAAGCCGTCAGGCGGGATCTCGGGTCGCCCCGCAGGCCGAGCAGGGCCGTCGCCGCGCAGCCCGTCGCCATGAGGACGTCGAGGCCGATCCAGGCCAAGGGCCAGTTGTCCACCTCGGTGCTGCCCGGCAGGGTCAGGGCCAGCACCACCGTCCACGGCACCAGCAGGACCGCCGCCGCCCCCAGCAGGACCAAGGGCCACCTCTTTCGTCCAGTCGCCGTCATGGTCATGGTCGCGCTCACACCCTCCCCGTCCGTCATCTCGGCTGCCTCCACCGTAGATCCCAGAGAAAGTTCTGCAAAGAAAGCTCGGCAGACATCGGGGACTTCTCGGGGTTCTCGGGGTTACCGTGACCGCATGACCGACGGCCTGCCCGAGATGACCAGCCTGGAGCGCACCGCCCTCTACAAATCCCTCGGCAACCCGCTGCGCCGCCGGATCCTCGAATACCTCGGCCGGCACGGCGAGGCGAACTCCACCGTCCTCGCCCGCGAACTCGGCGAGAGCTCCGGCACCACCAGCTACCACCTGCGAAAACTCGCCGAGCAGCGGCTCATCGAGGAGATCCCGGAGAAGTCCGGCGGGCGGGAGCGGTGGTGGCGCTCGCTGCCGTTCGGCCACACCACACCCGACCCTGCCGCGATGACCCCGGAGGAGTACGAGGCCGCCGCCCGGCTCGCCCATCTGAAGATCGAGTTCGACACCGCCCTGTACCGCCGCGCCCACCAGGAGTACCGCGGCCCCGAGGGCTGGGCCCAGGTCCAGCGCCACGGCACCTGGCTGACCAGGGAGGAACTGCTCGCCTTCATGCGGGAGTACCACGCCCTGCTCGACCGCTACGGCCACCTCCGCGAGGACGCCCCCGAAGGCGCGCGCCCCATGAACCTGCGCTTCTACGCCGTCCCCGAGCCCGTGGGAGAGTGGAACGGTGAACCGACTGGCCCATGAGACGTCCCCGTATCTGCTCCAGCACGCCGACAACCCCGTCGACTGGTGGCCCTGGTCGGCCGAGGCCTTCGACGAGGCCCGCAAGACGAACAGACCCGTCCTGCTGAGCGTCGGGTATTCCAGCTGTCACTGGTGTCATGTCATGGCCCACGAATCCTTCGAGGACCAGGCCACCGCCGACTACCTCAACGAGCACTTCGTCACGATCAAGGTCGACCGCGAGGAACGCCCCGACGTCGACGCCGTCTACATGGAGGCCGTGCAGGCCGCCACCGGGCAGGGCGGCTGGCCCATGACCGTCTTCCTCACCCCGGACGCCGAGCCCTTCTACTTCGGGACCTACTTCCCGCCCGCGCCCCGGCACGGCATGCCCTCCTTCCGGCAGGTGCTGGAAGGGGTGCAGCAGGCCTGGAGCACCCGCCGTGACGAGGTCGCGGAGGTCGCCGGGAAGATCGTGCGCGACCTCGCCCAGCGGGAGATCGTCCGGCAGGGCGACCGCGCGCCCGACGAGCAGGAGCTCGCCCAGGCCCTCCTCGGCCTCACCCGCGAGTACGACCCGCAGCGCGGCGGGTTCGGCGGGGCGCCCAAGTTCCCGCCGTCCATGGTGCTGGAGTTCCTGCTGCGGCATCACGCCCGGACGGGCGCCGAGGGCGCGCTGCAGATGGCGCAGGACACGTGTGAGCGGATGGCCCGCGGGGGCATCTACGACCAGCTCGGCGGCGGGTTCGCCCGGTACTCCGTCGACCGTGACTGGATCGTGCCGCACTTCGAGAAGATGCTGTACGACAACGCGCTGCTCTGCCGCGTGTACGCCCATCTGTGGCGGGCCACCGGATCGGACCTCGCCCGGCGCGTAGCCCTGGAGACCGCAGACTTCCTCGTCCGCGAACTGCGCACCGACGAGGGCGGGTTCGCCTCCGCGCTCGACGCCGACAGCGACGACGGCACGGGCCGGCACATCGAGGGCGCGTACTACGTGTGGACGCCCGAGCGGCTGCGCGCCGTCCTCGGGGACGCGGACGGCGACCTCGCCGCCCGGTACTTCGGCGTGACCGACGAGGGCACCTTCGAGCACGGGCAGTCCGTCCTGCAACTTCCGCAGAGCAGCACCGTCTTCGACGCCGAGAAGATCACCTCCATCAGGGCACGGCTCCTCGCCGAGCGCGCCGGGCGCCCCGCCCCCGGCCGGGACGACAAGGTCGTCGCCGCCTGGAACGGCCTCGCCGTCGCCGCCCTCGCCGAGACCGGTGCCTACTTCGACCGGCCCGACCTGGTCGAGGCCGCCCTCGGCGCCGCCGACCTGCTCGTCCGGGTGCATTTCGACGAGCACGCCCGGCTCGCCCGCACCAGCAAGGACGGCCGCGTCGGCCCCAACGCCGGCGTGCTGGAGGACTACGCCGACGTCGCCGAGGGCTTCCTCGCGCTCGCGTCCGTGACGGGCGAGGGCGTCTGGCTGGATTTCGCCGGACTGCTCCTCGACCATGTGCTCGCCCGCTTCGCCGACCCCGGCACCGGCGCGCTCTTCGACACCGCGTCGGACGCCGAGCGGCTCATCCGCCGGCCGCAGGACCCCACCGACAACGCCACCCCGTCGGGCTGGACCGCGGCGGCCGGTGCCCTGCTGGGCTATGCCGCGCACACCGGTTCCGAGCCGCACCGGACCGCCGCCGAGCGCGCGTTGGGGGTCGTGAAGACCCTGGGTCCGCGCGTGCCCCGGTTCATCGGCTGGGGGCTCGCCGTCGCCGAGGCCCTCCTCGACGGGCCCAAGGAGATCGCCGTCGTCGGACCAGGGCCCGACTTCGCGGACGAGCGGACAACGGCCCTGCACCGTACGGCACTTCTGGGCACCGCCCCGGGCGCCGTCGTGGCCGTCGGCACAGCGGACAGTGACGAGTTCCCGCTCCTCGCCGACCGGCCCCTGCACCAAGGTGAACCGACCGCGTACGTCTGCCGTAACTTCACCTGTGACGCGCCGACGACCGATCCGGAACGGCTCCGCGCGTCCCTGAACAGGAGCTGAGCATCCGGAACCCCGGCTACCGGAAGGTGTGAACTGTCCGAAAGAGAGCAGGTGTTCGGATAGATCCCACTACTGATACCCCCGTTCCGAAACAAGCTATTTATCGGAAGAGCTCCCGCACTTCACAGATCCCCCCTACTGTCTCCACAGCGGGTCGACGGGCGGTCACTCACCGTCGCCCACACAGGGGGAATTCAGGGATCTGGGGGGATCTTTTTGCTCACGTCTGTCTTCATCGCCGCCGTCTCACTGGCCCTGTTCTGGATGGCGGCCTTCACCCTGTGGTGGCAGATGCACGCGTGGCGCACGCCCGAGGTGCTGGCCTCCACCCGGTTCGGCAGACCGGACGGCGACGAACACCTGTCGTTCTCACTGCTGCTGCCCGCCCGGCACGAACAGGCGGTGCTGGACCACACCATCCAGCGGCTGCTGGAATCCACGCACACCGACTTCGAGATCATCGTGATCGTCGGGCACGACGACCCGGAGACCACCGAGGTGGCCGAGAAGGCCGCCGCACGGGACGCGCGCGTCCGCGTCGTCGTCGACACCCACGAGAAGAAGAACAAGCCGAAGGCCATGAACACGGCGCTGCCGCACTGCCGCGGTGACGTCGTCGGGGTCTTCGACGCCGAGGACCAGGTCCACCCGGAGCTGCTCGCCCACGTCGACCACGCCTTCCGGACGACCGGGGCGGACGTCGTCCAGGGCGGCGTACAGCTCATCAACTTCCACTCCAGCTGGTACAGCCTGCGCAACTGCCTGGAGTACTTCTTCTGGTTCCGCTCCCGGCTGCACCTGCACGCGCAGAAGGGGTTCATCCCGCTCGGCGGGAACACCGTCTTCGTACGGACCGGCGTCCTCAGGGAAGCGGACGGCTGGGACCCCAACTGCCTCGCCGAGGACTGCGACCTGGGCGTACGCCTCTCCAGCGTCGGCAAGAAGGTCGTCGTCGCCTACGACTCCGACATGGTGACCAGGGAGGAGACCCCGGGTTCCCTGATGTCGCTGCTCAAGCAGCGCACCCGCTGGAACCAGGGCTTCCTGCAGGTGTACCGCAAGAAGGACTGGCGGCAACTGCCCGGACTCGGACAGCGGCTGCTCGCCCGGTACACCCTGATGACCCCGTTCATGCAGGCCTTCTCCGGCGTGATCATCCCGCTCAACGCGGCTGTCGCGCTCCTCCTCGACGTGCCCGTCGGCGTCGCCTTCCTCACCTTCCTGCCGCTGGTCACCGCCGCCGTCACCTTCGTCTTCGAGGTGGTCGGGCTGCACGACTTCGGCAAGCAGTACGGCCTGAGGGTCCGCCTCGTCCACTACGTGAAGCTCGTCGTCGGCGGCCCCTTCTACCAGGTCCTCCTCGCCGGAGCCGCGATCCGTGCCGTCTGGCGCGAGCAACGCGGCCGCAACGACTGGGAGTTGACCACGCACGTCGGCGCACACCTCACCGCGGCCGAGCCCATCCGAGAGGACGTTCCTGCGTGACCTCCACACTTCCCGCGGTGACCGCAGCGAAGGTCCCCGCGCAGCGCCCACCTGTGCCGGAAGGCCGTACGGCCGCCCGGACAAGCCCGCCGCCACGGCTCCGCTCCTCCCGCCCCGACCTGCTGCTGTGCGGGGTCCTGCTCGCGGTGATCGTCCTCGTCCAGGGCTGGAACATCGCCGCCTACCCGACGCTCAGCGACGACGAGGGCACCTACCTCGCCCAGGCCTGGGCCGTCCAGCAGGGCCGGGGCCTCGCCCACTACACCTACTGGTACGACCACCCGCCGCTCGGCTGGATCCAGATAGCCCTGCTCAGCTGGCTCCCCTCGGCGATCAGCCCCGGCTCGATGACCGTCGGCACCATGCGGCTGACCATGCTGCTGGTCAGCGGCGTCAGCGCGGTCCTCGTCTACGTCCTCGGCCGCCGGCTCTCCCTGCCCCGCTGGGCCGCCGGACTCGGCATGGCCCTGTTCGGGCTCTCCCCGCTCGCGGTCGTGCTCAGCCGGGAGATCTTCCTCGACAACATCGCCGTGATGTGGCTGCTGCTGGCGTTCTGCCTCGCCGCCTCGCCCAGCCGCCACCTCTGGCACCACTTCGGCGCGGGCCTCGCCGCCGCCGCGGGCGTGCTCACCAAGGAGACGATGCTCGTCGTCCTGCCCGCCCTGTTCGTCACCATGTGGCGGCACAGCCACCGCGACACCCGCAAGTTCGCCTTCACCGGAGCCGTCACCGGCTGCGCCCTGATCGGCTTCTCCTATCCGCTGTTCGCCCTGCTCAAGGGCGAGCTGTTCCCGGGCGCCGGACACGTCTCGCTGTGGGACGGCATCACCTACCAGATGTCGAGGCCCGGTTCCGGATTCATCCTGGACCGCTCCTCCGGCTCCTACGGAGTCCTGCACTCCTGGCTGTACTACGACCGCGTGCTGCCCCTCGGCGGCCTCGCCGGAGCCCTGCTCCTGCTGCTCACCTGGCGCTGGTCGGTCACCGCCCGCTCCCTCGCCGGACCGGCGCTCACGGTCGCCGTCCTCGCCGTGGTGGCCCTGCGCCCGAACGGCTATCTGCCCGCGATGTACATCATCGGCGCGCTGCCCTTCCTCGCCCTGGTCCTCGCCGGCGGCGCCGCCTCCGTCGCCCACGCGGTCCTCAGCAGGTGGCGCTCGGAGGGCGAGAAGCGCCACCTCACCGGCGGCCGGTACGCGCTCGCCGCCGTCCTGGCCCTCGCCGCCGGCGCCTATGTCGTACCGCACTGGTACGACGGCGACCGCACCGCCGTCACCGCCGACGCCAACAAGCCCTACCGGCAGGCCTCCCACTGGCTCGGCACCCAGGTGGCGGACCCGAAGGACACCCGCGTGCTCGTCGACGACGCCCTCTGGCTCGACCTCGTGCACGCCGGATACCGGCCGGGGCTCGGCGCCATCTGGTTCTACAAGGCCGACCTCGACCCGGCCGTCGGCAAGACCATGCCGCACGGCTGGCGGGACATCGACTACGTCGTCGCCTCGCCGACCGTCCGCCGCGACGCCAAGGACCTGCCCGATGTGCGGGCCGCGATCCGGCACTCCACGCCGGTCGCCACCTTCGGCACCGGACCCGACCGCATCGAGATCCGGCGGATCCAGGTTGGGGGAGGCGCGCGATGAGCGAGTACACCGCCCCGGCACAGGGTCTCGACGCCGTGGAGGTCCCCGAGCCCGGCGCCGTCACCATCGTCGTACCGACGTTCAACGAGTCCGCGAACATCCGGCAGTTGCTGCACCGGATCACCGAGTCGGTGCCGGCGCGGCTGCCCTGCGAGGTGCTCTTCGTGGACGACTCCACCGACGACACCCCCGAGGTGATCCGCGAGGCCGCCCAGGACTGCCCGTTCCCGGTGGCCGTACTGCACCGGGAGGAACCCCTCGGCGGGCTCGGCGGGGCGGTCGTCGAGGGGCTGAAGGCGGCGGCCTCGGAGTGGATCGTCGTCATGGACGGCGACTGCCAGCATCCGCCGTCCCTGGTACCGGATCTGGTGGCCACCGGCGAGCGGGCGAACGCCGGGCTCGTCGTCGCCTCCCGGTACATCGAGGGCGGCAGCCGGGCCGGGCTCGCCGGCGGCTACCGGGTGGCCGTCTCGCGCGGTGCGACCTGGCTCGCCAAGGCCCTCTTCCCCTGTCGGCTGCGCGGCATCAGCGACCCGATGAGCGGTTTCTTCGCCATCCGGCGCAGCGCGGTCACGGCGGACGTGCTCCAACCGCTCGGCTACAAGATCCTCCTCGAGCTGGCCGTCCGCAGCCGCCCCCGGCAGGTCGCCGAGGTGCCGTTCGTCTTCCAGGACCGGTTCGCAGGCGAGTCCAAGTCCACCGCCCAGGAGGGCTTTCGCTTCCTGCGCCACCTGGCGGGCCTGCGCACCGCGTCCCCGGCCGCCCGCATGGTCGGCTTCGGACTGATCGGCGCGAGCGGGTTCGTGCCGAACCTCGTCGGGCTGTGGGCACTGACCGCGCTCGGGATGCACTACCTGCCCGCCGAGATTCTCGCCAACCAGCTCGGGGTCGCCTGGAACTTCCTGCTCATCGAACACCTGCTGTTCCGCGACCGGCGTGCGCACCGCCGCTGGTGGGCCCGGCTCGGCCGGTTCGCGCTGCTCGCCAACGCCGACCTGGTGCTGCGCATCCCGCTGATCGCCCTGCTCGTCGGCCGGTTGGGCATCGGCGTCCTGCCCGCCACCGCGCTCGCGCTGGTCATGACGTTCGTCCTGCGCTTCGTGGGCACCGAGGCGCTGGTCTACCTCCCCCGTCGGCGGGGGAGCCGAGCAAGGAGAGCCGTGTGAGTATGACGTACCGCAGACGCCGCAGACGGACCGCGCTGGCCGGGGTGGGCGCCCTGACCGCCGGTCTGCTTCTGACCGCGCCCCAGCCGGCGGAGGCCGCCAACCTGATCAAGAACCCCGGCTTCGAGACCGCCGGCAGCGACGACATGCCGTACTGCTGGGAGAAGTCGGGCTGGGGCGACAACGACTTCAGCTTCGAGACGACCTCGGACGCGCACTCCGGGACCAAGGCCATGAAGGTCACGGTGACCCGCCGGGTCTCCGGCGACCGCAAGGCGATGATCACCGAGTCGACGGACTGCGCGCCGGGGGTGAGCGCCGGCAAGCAGTACGACCTGGGACTCTGGTACAAGACCACCACCCCGGACGCCAACATCACCCTCTTCCGGCACGACACCACCGCCGGCTGGCAGTACTGGACCGACCTCAAGACCCTCGACATGGCCTCCACCTGGACCCAGGCCACGGTCCGCACCCCCGAGGTCCCGGCCGGCACCGACCGCATCACCTGGGGCGTCTCCGTCTACGGCACCGGCTCGGCGACCACCGACGACTACACCATGGAACAGGTGCCGGACCCGCTCCCGCCTGCCCGGTGCACCGGCACCACCGACCAGTGCGCCAACGGCAGTTGGTCGGTGCTGCCGACGCAGAACCCGGTCCGCTCCATGCACTCCGTCGTGCTCGACAACGGCAAGGTGCTGCTGATCGCCGGTTCCGGCAACAGCGAGGAGAACTTCAACGCGGGCACCTTCACCTCGGCGGTGTACGACCCGGCGAACGGCACGTACAAGGTCATCCCGACGCCGAAGGACATGTTCTGCGCGGGGCACGTCCAGCTGCAGGACGGCCGGGTGCTGGTGCTGAGCGGCAACAAGGCGTACCCGGTGGTGGGCGGGCACGGCTACGAGGGGTTCAAGGACTCGTACATCTTCGACCCGACGACCGAGACCTACACCAGGACCAATGACCTCAACGACGGCCACTGGTACCCGTCGGCGACCGAGCTGGGCAACGGTGACGTCATCTCCTTCGGCGGGCTGCGCGAGGACTCCACCGGCTCGGTGACCGCCGAGAAGTTCAGTTACGCGCAGAACCAGTGGCTGCCGCTGTCGCAGGTCAACCAGACCTGGTCGTACTGGGGCCTGTACCCGGCGATGATCCTCATGCAGGACGGCCGCCTCTTCTACACGGGCAGCCATGTCTTCGGCAACAACATCCCCGGCACGGGTTCGGCGATCTACGACTACGGCGCCAACACGATCACCCAGATCCCGGGCCTGCAGAACAAGGACGAGCGGGACCAGTCGGCGAGCGTGCTGCTGCCGCCCGCGCAGGACCAGCGGGTGCTGACGATCGGCGGCGGCAACATCGACTCCAATCCGGACGCGAACCGCCTCACCGACCTGATCGACCTCAAGCAGGCCAACCCGGCCTACGTCGCCGGGCCGCCGATCCCGCAGGGCACGGTCGACCTGGGCAACGGGCCCCAGCCGGAGACCGGCAACCAGGGCAAGATGTACGTCTCCGCGGTGCTGCTGCCCGACGGCAAGGTGCTGGAGACCGGCGGCGCCCTGCACAACCGGGCCAACCCGGTGTACGAGTCCTCGATCTACGACCCCGGCACCAGCACCTTCGCCCCCGTGGCCGCCGACCCCGAGTCCCGCGGCTACCACTCCTCGGCGTTCCTGCTCCCCGACGGCCGTGTGATGGCGACGGGCGACAACCCGGGCAACGGCACCTGGAACCACAACGTGTCGATCTACACCCCGCCGTATCTCTACAAGGGCACGCGCCCGACGATCACCTCGGTGATCAACCAGGAGTGGAAGTACGGCGACACCCAGCGGATCACGGTCGACCGGCCCATCGCCAAGGCGGAGTTGATCCGCCCGGCGGCGGTCACGCACTCCTCCGACCCGAACCAGCGCTTCGTGGACCTCCCCCTGTCGGTGGACGGCAACAACGTGGACCTGAACGTCACGAACAACCCGAACATCGCCCCGCCCGGCTGGTACATGCTCTTCGCCGTCGACGCCAACGGGGTGCCGTCGGTGGCCCGGTGGGTCCATCTGACGGGCCCGGCGGCCCTCAGCGCCGCCTCCCCGCACATCCACGCCTTCGCCGACTCCCTCACCGGCAAGGTGTCGGGCCCCGGCAAGAGGAAGGCCGCACAGCAGGTCAGCCCGACCATCTCCGGCTGCGACCGGCACTACGGCTCGGCCAACGTGTGCGTGCCGACGGTGTTCCCGCCCGAGGTGAAGAAGACGGCGGCGGCTCGATGCGCCTGGCTCAAGGAGAACAACTACGGCCGGCTGAAGGTCAACGGCACCGACGACCCCCTGGGGTTGGACCGGAACCGGAACGGGACCGCCTGTGACAAGGGGGATGTGACCAGGCGCTGACCGCGCTAACCGTGCTCCGCCAGGGCGCGCTCCACGATGGCCTCCAGCTGTTCGTGGTGGGCGCCCTTCCAGTACGCGCGGCCGCACTCGGTGCACTGGGCGAAGACGTCGTACGAGCGCTGGGTGCCGTGTTCGAGCTGGTCGACGACCTCGGCCTTCGTGGCCTGTTTCAGAAGGCCGTTGCAGGCGGTGCAGCGGGTCCAGGGGTGCAGGTCGGGGTGGAAGCGGTCCAGGACGTCGTGGAGCTGGTCGTCGGGGCGGTGGCTGTAGACGAAGGCGCCGGCCCACAGCTCGCGGCGGCGCAGCAGGCCCCGGTCGCGGCTGAGCATGACCCGCTTCTCGGCGGCCGAGCGGGCGGCGAGGGCCGCGTCGCCGATGTCCGTCGACTCGTACGCGGCGTCCACGCCGAGCAGGCGCAGGCGGCGGGCGAGCGTGCCGAGGTGGACGTCCAGGAGGAAGCGGAGCGGGGCGCCGGGGACCTGCTGGGGGCGGTCGACGGGCCGTACCTTCACCGTCTCGCCGTCCTTCGGGATGTGCGACGCCGGCACCTCGCTGCCGTCCACGACCAGTGCGCCGACCTCGGTCAGCGGGACGCCGAGGGACTCGATGACATGGCCGAGCGTCGAGACCCCGTCCGTGGCCAGGGGCGCGGCACCGGCCCGCCGGGCGTGCGGCACGAACAGGTGCAGTGCGGGGGCCACTTCGACGTGGATCTCGGGTCGGTTCACCTCGTCAGCATCGCATGCCGGACCGCCGTGACCTCAGTGGTTTTCCCTGGGCAGGCCGCGCTCCAGGACGTCGAGGGCACGCTTCATCAGCTCACGGAGGTCGCCCTGCTGGTCGTTCTCGCCCCAGTACCGGTTGACCTCCATGAGCCCGCCGATGAGCGACATGGCGTAGACCCGCACCTCGAGACTCTCCGGATCGAGGCCGGTGCGGTCCGCGATGACCTGGCGGAGCAGAAGGCTGGTGCTCGCCATGCTCTCGAACATCCGGCTGCGGATGGCCGGGACCTCGACCCCGAGCCGCACGCGCAACCGGGTCACCTCGGGGTCCTCGGACAGCGCCAGGTCGAGCGCCCGGTGCATGACGTACCGCAGGGACTGGATCAGCGGTTCGTCGGCCGGGCGGGCCCGCAGCTCCTCGGCCATCATCAGGTCGTACTCGTCCGTGAGGACGATGTCCTCCTTGGTCGGGAAGTAGCGGAAGACGGTCGACGGCGACACCTCGGCCCGCTCGGCGATCTGGTCGATCGTGGTGGCGTCGTACCCCTGCTCCCGGACCAGTGAGTACGTCGCCGCGCGGATCGCCTCCCGGGTCTTGATCTTCTTGCGTTCCCGCAGGCTGAGGCGGGGCCGGTCGGCGGGGGAGGTGCTGGGGGTGCGTGCGGCCGTCATGCCGGTCATTGTCAGGCATCCGCGACGGGGGCGGCCACGGCCGGGGCCTCCTCCCGCCCGGTGCGCCGTACGACGGGTGTGTTCGGCGCAACCATGAAATGGGAGTAGCTCTTAAAATATGGGAACTATCAATGGAGGGCTTGCCTCAGATGCTTTCAGGCGTACGAAAACGGCCACGGCTGGTGAGCCGTGGCCGGAGAGGGAGGGCTGAGGGTGTCTACGCGTGCTGGTACGCCACCAGCGAGATGCCGACGTAGTGGACGACGAACGCCGCGAGGGTGAAGGAGTGGAAGACCTCGTGGAAGCCGAACCAGCGCGGGGACGGGTTCGGGCGCTTGATGCCGTAGATCACGCCGCCCGCGCTGTAGAGCAGACCGCCGACGACCACCAGGACCAGGACCGCGATGCCGCCGGTGCGCAGGAAGTCGGGCAGGAAGAACACGGCCGCCCAGCCCATCGCGATGTAGCAGGGCGTGTACAGCCAGCGCGGGGCACCCACCCAGAAGACGCGGAAGACTATGCCGGCCGCGGCGGCGGCCCAGATGCTCCACAGCAGCCACTCGCCCTTGGCTCCGGGCAGGAGCAGCAGGGTCAGCGGGGTGTAGGTGCCCGCGATGATCAGGAAGATGTTGGCGTGGTCCAGGCGGCGCAGCACGCCGTCCATGCGCGGGCTCCAGTTGCCCCGGTGGTACAGCGCGCTGATGCCGAACAGCAGGCAGGCCGTCAGGACGTAGATCCCGCAGGCTATGCGGCCTCTGGTGGAGTCGGCGAGGGCGGTGAGCACGAGGCCCGCGATGAGTACGGCCGGGAACATGCCGAGGTGCAGCCAGCCGCGGAGCTTCGGCTTGACGTGTTGCGGCAGCGAGAGCGCCGGACCGCGGCCGTCGGCCGGCGTGTCCGTGGGCGCGTCAGGGACGGACGCAGTCATGCGGGGCATGGTACCTACGGCACCGTAAGTCGGGTGTCAGCGCGGGTCTTGGTCGATCGAACGCAAAAAGACCTTCAGGTGACACAAACCTGGACGTAAAGGGAACGCAAACAGACCTGGAAGCCGTGGTTTTCGTCACGTCGCTCACTTGTGACGCCCCCTGGACATATGCGCACTCTCGTCGGATGATCAAATGAGTGCAGTCGGCACCGGATGAGCATGCGAAGCATCCGGGTCGCAGCCCCCACGGGGCCACCAGGACAAAATCCCTCACTTAGGAGCAACCGTGGCGCGCGACAACTCGGCTTCCAGCGTTCCCACAAACCACCAGGAACTGATCTCGTGGGTCGACGAGATCGCCGAACTGACCCAGCCGGACAGCGTGGTCTGGTGCGACGGCTCCGAGGCCGAGTACGACCGGTTGTGCGAAGAACTGGTCGCCAAGGGCACCTTCAAGAAGCTCGATCCGATCAAGCGCCCCAACTCCTACTACGCGGCCTCCGACCCCACCGATGTCGCGCGGGTCGAGGACCGCACCTTCATCTGCTCCGAGAAGGAGGAGGACGCCGGCCCGACCAACCACTGGAAGGCCCCCGCCGAGATGCGGGAGATCTTCAGCGGCGAGAAAGGCCTGTTCCGCGGCTCGATGCGGGGCCGCACCATGTACGTCGTCCCGTTCTGCATGGGCCCGCTCGGCTCCCCGCTGTCCGCGATCGGCGTGGAGATCACCGACTCCGCCTACGTCGCCGTCTCGATGCGCACGATGACGCGCATGGGCCAGGCCGTCCTGGACGAACTCGGCGACGACGGTTTCTTCGTCAAGGCCGTCCACTCCCTCGGCGCCCCGCTGGAGCAGGGTCAGGACGACGTTCCGTGGCCGTGCAACTCCACCAAGTACATCTCGCACTTCCCCGAGGACCGCGAGATCTGGTCCTACGGCTCCGGCTACGGCGGCAACGCCCTGCTCGGCAAGAAATGCTACGCGCTGCGTATCGCCTCGGTCATGGCGCGTGACGAGGGCTGGCTGGCCGAGCACATGCTGATCCTCAAGCTCACCCCGCCGCAGGGCGAGTCCAAGTACGTCGCCGCCGCCTTCCCGAGCGCCTGCGGCAAGACGAACCTCGCCATGCTGGAGCCCACGATCTCCGGCTGGACCGTGGAGACCATCGGCGACGACATCGCCTGGATGCGCTTCGGCGAGGACGGCCGCCTGTACGCGATCAACCCCGAGGCCGGCTTCTTCGGCGTCGCGCCCGGCACCGGCGAGCACACCAACGCCAACGCGATGAAGACCCTGTGGGGCAACTCGGTCTTCACCAACGTCGCCCTCACCGACGACGGCGACGTGTGGTGGGAGGGCATGACCCAGGAGACCCCGGCCCACCTCACGGACTGGAAGGGCCGCGACTGGACCCCCGAGTCCGCCGAGCCCGCCGCCCACCCCAACGCCCGCTTCACCACCCCCGCCGCCCAGTGCCCGATCATCGCGCCCGAGTGGGAGGACCCCAAGGGCGTGCCGATCTCGGCGATCCTCTTCGGCGGCCGCCGCGCCTCCGCGGTGCCGCTGGTGACGGAGTCCTTCGACTGGAACCACGGCGTCTTCCTCGGCGCCAACGTGGCCTCCGAGAAGACCGCCGCCGCCGAGGGCAAGGTCGGCGAGCTGCGCCGCGACCCGTTCGCGATGCTGCCGTTCTGCGGCTACAACATGGGCGACTACATGGCCCACTGGATCGACGTGGCCAAGGACAAGGACCAGTCCAAGCTGCCGAAGATCTACTATGTCAACTGGTTCCGCAAGAACGACGAGGGCAAGTTCGTCTGGCCGGGCTTCGGCGAGAACTCCCGTGTCCTGAAGTGGATCGTGGAGCGCCTGGAGGGCAAGGCCGAGGGCGTCGAGACCCCGATCGGCGTGCTGCCGGCCAAGGGCGCGCTGGACACCAAGGGCCTGGAACTGTCCGAGTCCGACCTGGACTTCCTGCTCACGGTCGACAAGGAGATCTGGCGCGAGGAGGCCGCGCTCGTCCCCGAGCACCTCAACACCTTCGGCGACCACACCCCGAAGGAGCTGTGGGACCAGTACCACGCGCTGGTGGAGCGCCTGGGCTGAACAGCCCGTTGAAGACTCCACGGCCGGTCCGGATGCCCTGACCAGCGATCGTCACGACCGGCCGTGGTGACCACCCACCGGGGCCCCGCACAAAGGCGTGCGGGGCCCCGGCTCAGTTGTTGCGCTCCTCCAGATAGCGCGTGTGCGACTCCTGCCTGCGCGCCTCCCGGTCCCAGAGGTCCACCAGCGGGGTGCGCTACCATGCTCGAACTCGCCACCCGCCGCGAGACCTTGGACGTGGTGGCCGACCAGCACGGTCAGCCGACCTGGTCCCGGGCGCTCGCCCGGCAGTTGGCCGCCCTCGGCCGCGCGGCGCTGGCCGGACGGGCACCGGCCGGCATCTACCACGGCACGGCGGCAGGCCGCACCACATGGTGCGGCCTGGCGCGTGAGACCTTCCGGCTCAGCGGTCTCGATCCCGAGCGGATCCGCCCGGTCGGCTCGGACAAGTTCCCGCGTCCGGCCGCCCGTCCGGCCTTCGGCGTCCTCGGCCACGGCAACTGGCTGCGAGCCGGCCTGGAGCCCCTTTCCCCTTGGGACGACCAGCTGACGGCCGCCCTGAAGGGGCCCGAGTTCGCCGCACCGGCCGCCGCGGCGCGCGTCAGCGCCCGGCGCACATGACAGGCGCCCGGCGGAACCTCAGGGTCCGCCGGGCGCCTGCCGGGCGCCAGGCACTCATCGGCTCACGGCGTCCCGGAACTCTTCCGGCACTTGGGAGAGCGACTTCGGATCGGCGGCGACCGCACGACGGAACACAGCCTCGGCCTCGCCCTTGCGGTTGTTCTCCGCCAGGAGCCGACCCAGTTGCAGTTGGGTCATCGCCGCCTTTGGATCGAGGGCAGCGGCACGCCGGAGGAGGTCAATGGCCCGGTCGGGGGCACTCGTTCTCAGCATGTACGCCTCGCTGTAGAGCGCGGACATGAAGTGCGGATCGATTTCCAGCGCCTTGTCGAACTCTGCCCGGGCATTCGCCGTCCGGCCCGACTGCTGATCGACGAGCCCGAGGCCGTACCAGGCCTGTTTGTTCCTGGGGTCCAGTTCCAGAGCTTGCCGGTAGTCCTGGGTGGCCCCGGCGGAATCCTGCTGGACCTGCCGCTGGAGGCCGGACTTCAGCAGCGCATCCACCGACTTCGCGTTCCCGGTCACTGAAGCGGCCTTGGATTCAGACGGCTCGGCCGACGGGGAATGAATCGCCCAGACGGTCACCCCGGTGGCAACCATCGCCGTCGCGGCAAGCCCGGCCCACAATCTCGTACGTTTCACTTGGTCACTTTTCGTGGAAGGTGGCGGACGGATGGAGTTCCCCTGTCTCAGGTAGTCGGCACCGACGTTACGAGGCGCCCCTGACGGTGCTGCCGTACGGCAGGCGCGAGGGGCGTTCAGATCACTCGAATGCCGGGGCGGCCTGGACGAGGAGCTTTCCGCCGCATCGCGGGGCGCCGTCCTTCATCGCGATGAGGTTCGCGACCACGTACGAGATGTCGTTCTGGGAGTGCCACTCGCTCGGGAAGTAGGTGACCAGCCGCGACGACTGGAACCGGGCCTCCAGGTCCGGCACGAAGGTGCGGTACTGGTCGTCCGTGTAGTACCAGAACGAGTTCTCGTTGTAGTAGGCGACGTGCGTGGGGTCCTGGTAGGCGCCGCGGCCGTCGGCGCTGGGCGTCATGGTGAGGAGCATGCCGCCGGGCGCCAGCAGCCGGTACAGCTCGTTGATCAGCGGCACCTTCGCCGGCACGTACTCGAGGAAGTCCACCGCCCGCATCAGGCCGACGGAGCCGTCGGGCAGGTCCAGCTTCCCGGGCAGGGTCGCGACGATGTCGACCCCGTCTCCCGGCCGCTGGTCCACGCCGACGTAGCCCGGCGGTTTGCGGTGGGCCGCGCCGAGGTCCAGCGCGATCAGTCCGCGCCGATAGGTCCATGCGAGGGCGTTGGCCTCGATGTACTTGTCGTACAGGGCGACCGTCTCGCGTTGGATGTGTGCGTTGATCTCCGGGTCGCGCTGGGTGTTCTCGGGGTGGACCCGCTGGAGGTAGAGGCATTTGTTGATGTGGTGGAAGTCGCCGAGGTGGAAGAGGCGGCACATCAGGTCCTGGTCGTCCAGAACCGTGCGCTCGGCGTCGTACCCGCCGGCCTTCTCGTAGCTCTCCTTGCGGAACGCCCGCACGTGGTTGGGTGCGTACCAGATGTAGGCGACGTTGTGCGGCGTCGGCGCGAGGGAGATGACCTGCAGCAGCTTGCGGCCGTCGACTTCCACCTCCTCGTACTGCCAGCCGAACGTCTCGTCGAAACGGCTCTCGTCCCGCCCCCCGTCCTCGGCGATCTGCGCCGTGTTGCTGTAGACGAAGACAACGTCGGGGTTTTCGTCGAACGCCTTGCCGACCTCCGCCAGGCACGACTTCGCCATCAGGTCGTCGTGGTCGAGTTCCACGAGGATCTCGCCGCGCGCCAGTTCACAGGCCTTGCGCTTCGCAGCCCCTACGCCGTTCACGCCGTCCGCGATCTCGACGCGGACGCGGTCGTCGGGCCGCTCCGGCCGCCACCGGGCGCCGTTGTTGAGCAGGACGATCCACTCCCAGTCCGAACAGGTCTGTGCCTGCAGGGTTGCCAGGCACTCATCGTGGAAACGGGGCCGGTGGCTGGGGGTGAAGACGGAGAACCTCGGTGTCGCGGTCGACGTCATCTGTTGCTCCCTGCTTGGCTCGATGTCGGTGGGAGGGTTGAGGAGTCCGGAATCATCGGAATTCCGCTGGCACTTGGGAACGCAGTGAGGGATCGGCGGCGATTGCACGACGGAACTCGTCCGCGGCGTCCTTGGTACGGTGCTGCCGCGCTCGGATTCGTCCGAGGTGCAGATGTGCCGTGCCCGCCTTGGGTTTGCCGGCAATGGCACGCTTCAGGAGTTCACCGGCCTGATGGGGTCGCTCGACTCCAGCAGAAGCGCCTCGTTGAAGAGGGCCGACGTGAACTTCGGGTCGATCTTCAGGGCCTCGGCGTAGTCCGCACCGGCATTGGCCGTCCTGCCGGCCTCGTGCGCCATGACTCCCAGGTTGTACCAGGCGTACTTGTTCTGCGGGTCCAGCTCCAGGACGCGCCGGTAGGTACGGTCGGCCCCCTGGGCGTCGTGATTCTGCTGCTGTGCGATGCCGGCCTGCAACAGGATATCGGCATCCTGCAGGTTCTGGTCCGCTGATGACGGGGCCTTGGAATCCGGGGGCGCTGCCGAGTACGCATGAATGGCCCACGTTGTCACTCCGGTGGCAACTGTCGCCGCAGTGAAGAGCCCCACCAATAACTGCCCACGTTTCACTTTGTCATATCTCGTGGAATAGTGAGGGACGATGGGGTGTCGGAGTCCGAACCACCGGCATTTCCACCGACGTTACGAGGCAGTGGTGGTGCGGCCGCCCTTTGGCGGCCACTTGGGGTGTGCAGTCCACCCGAATGTACGCGTCGCGCGCACGAAGAAATGGCGCCCGGTCCGCGCGTCGCTGCGGGTGCACGCGGACCGGGGCCGTCGAGGGGATCCCGAGGAGGGATCAGTGGGCCGCGCTGAGTTCCTTCGGGTCGGCCAGTGCGGCGGTGTGCGCGTCCATGCGTTCGGCGGACAGGATCGCCGCCGCCGTATCGGCGCGGGAGGCCGCGACGACGAGGGCGCGACCGGCGAGGGTGTGGGCCCGCTCGTGCAGGGCCGCCGGCCGGGCCTCGGGCGCGGTGCCGGTTGCGCGGGCCGGCGTTCGTCCGCTCCGCAGCCGGGCCACCTGCTCGACGAGACGTTCGGCCGCCTGGTCCAGGTCGGCGGAGGGCGCGAGCGCCCGCAGCTCGTCCGTGACGGCGAGCAGGGCCGCGAGGTGGCCGGCGAGCTGGATGTCCAGCTCCTCCTCGCGCGACCGGTGGGGGAAGTCGGAGGCGGCGCCGGCCATCGTGCTGTGGACCGACTTGGTGCGGATCGGTTCGTACATGGGGATGGCCTCCTGTGCGCTGACAGGAAACCATCCTAGCTTGGATTTCGTCTAAAGTTGAGCCGTGTCACGGAATGGAGTCCGTCGGCTACGGCCGGCTGTGCCCGTCGGCTACGGCTGGCCGTATCCGTCCAGGAAGTTCCCGATCCGGGTGACCGCGTCCCGCAGGTCGCCGACCGACGGCAGGGTCACCACCCGGAAGTGGTCCGGCTCGGGCCAGTTGAAGCCCGTGCCCTGGACGACCATGATCTTCTCCTGGCGCAGCAGGTCCAGGACCATCTGCCGGTCGTCCTTGATCTTGAAGACCTGCGGGTCGAGGCGCGGGAAGAGGTACAGCGCGCCCTTGGGGCGGACGCAGCTCACGCCCGGGATCTGCGTCAGCAGCTCGTACGCCGTGTCCACCTGCTCCTTCAGCCGTCCGCCCGGCAGCACCAGGTCCTTGATCGACTGGCGTCCGCTGAGTGCGGCGACCACCCCGTGCTGCCCAGGCATGTTGGCGCACAGCCGCATGTTCGCCAGGATCGTCAGGCCCTCGATGTAGGAGTCGGCGTGGGCGCGGGGGCCGGAGATCGCCATCCAGCCGACCCGGTAGCCGGCCACCCGGTACGCCTTCGACATGCCGTTGAAGGTGAGGGTGAGCAGGTCGGGGGCGATCTTCGCGGTCGGGGTGTGCGTGGCGCCGTCGTAGAGGATCTTGTCGTAGATCTCGTCGGAACAGACCAGCAGGTTGTGCCGGCGGGCGATGTCGGTCAGGCCCTTCAGCATCGCCTCGTCGTACACCGCGCCCGTGGGGTTGTTGGGGTTGATGATGACGATGGCCTTGGTGCGGTCGGTGACCTTGCGCTCGACGTCGGCGAGGTCGGGCATCCAGTCGGACTGCTCGTCGCAGCGGTAGTGCACGGCCGTGCCGCCGGAGAGGGAGACCGCCGCCGTCCACAGCGGGTAGTCCGGGGCCGGTACGAGGACCTCGTCGCCGTCGTCGAGGAGTCCCTGCATCGCCATCACGATCAGCTCGGAGACGCCGTTGCCGATGAAGACGTGTTCTACGTCCGTCTCGATGCCGATGGTCTGGTTGTGCATGACGACGGCCCGGCGGGCGGCCAGCAGGCCCTTGGCGTCGCCGTAGCCGTGGGCCGTCGAGACGTTGCGGAGGATGTCCTCCAGGATCTCCGGCGGGCACTCGAAGCCGAAGGCGGCCGGGTTGCCGGTGTTGAGCTTGAGGATGCGGTGTCCCGCCGCCTCAAGCCGCATGGCCTCCTCGAGAACCGGGCCCCGGATCTCGTAACAGACGTTGGCGAGCTTGGTCGACTGGATCACCTGCATGTCGTGAGCTTACGGCCCGCCCACCCCTCTTGAGTCGTGTTTTCCGCCACGTGAGACACGGCGGTTTGCCCGGATATCGCCGATGGCTGTCTCAGGAGCCACTCGCGTCCCTAGAATGCGGTGCCGCTCCGCCGGGCCGGGCCGGTACGGCGGGGGCGTCAGGGGGTGGGCCCGAGCGGGTGGCTTGTGTGAACGGCGAGGCTGAGTGGGGCGGGGATGCGCGGAGAGACGGGGACGGACGGCAGACGCGGACCGGGTGGGGCCCACCAGGTACCGCCGAACGGGTACGGCACCGAGCCGGGGCAGGCGGCCCCGCCGGACGCCGGTCCCGCGCAGGCGAGCGCGCAGCTGCCGGACGCCGGTCACGCGCCGTCGGTCTCGCCGAACGTGTATCTCCCCAGGGCGGTGTCCGCTCCGGCGTACGACGAGTACGCCGACCCGGCCGCCGCCCACGGCTGGACGAGCGCCTATGACGAGACCCGCGAGCTGCCCCCACTGGCCGAGCCGACCGGGGTCGTCGAGCCGGCCGGGCCGGCCGCGGTGACCGAGTCGCCCGGCCGGTCCCGGCCGGGCGAGGGGCGGGCCGCGCGGCGGCGCGCCGAGCGGCGCACGGGCGGCCGCCGCCGGGTCGTGGCCGTCACCGGGGCGCTGGGAGTGGCCGGCGCGGTCGCGATGATCGCCGCCATGGCGGGCGGCTCGGATTCCCCCGCCTCGGACGGTCCGGCCGGCGGCAAGCCATCCGTCGGCGACTTTGCCACCGCGAGCCCCTCCGCGGACGCCGGTTCCTCGGCCGGGGCCACCCCGACGGCCGCGGACGGCTCGGCGGCGGCGTCCCGCTCGCCCGCGGCCCCGGCCCCGGCCGCGGGCGCGTCCCAGGGGAAGGGGAGCACCGGCCCGGCCACCTCGGCCCCCGCCACGCCCTTGGCGACCTCCGGTGCTTCCGAGCCCACCGCGACCACGGCCGACCCGGCCCCCTCCACCTCCGGCTTCCCCGGCGGCCGGGGCCACGGCCACGGCAACACCAAACGCCCCCACTGACCGGTGGACGCGGCTTCGTGCATGCCCAGGTGCCCGATGTGCTCGCTTCCGACGAGGACCGCGAGGTGTCCCGCAGAGGGAAACCCCTATGACCTGAGCCGCCTTCTTGTTCCCGCACCCCTCATGCGCTGAGTATGTGCATGACAAACGAAAGGGCGACCGGAGAACTCCGGTCGCCCAAGTCGTCAGAGGGGACCCCCACATGAACAAGCCTCTCCTTGCCGCACTCTCCTCCGTGGCCATGGCCGGGCTGGGCGCCACACCCGCGGTCGCCGCGCCGCACACCGCCGTCAAGCCCGCGGTGACCGTCGACTACGCCGGCACCGTCGCGCTCAGCAACTGCTCCGGCTCCGTGATCCGCTTCCCCAATTCCGCCGACAGCGACCCCGCGCTCGTGCTCACCAACGGCCACTGCCTGGAGAGCGGCTTCCCGAACCCCGGCCAGGTCATCACCGGCCAGTCCTCCAGCCGCAGCTTCGGCCTGCTGAACTCCTCCGGCAGCAGGGTCGCCACCCTCCGCGCCAACCAGGTCGTCTACTCGACCATGACGGACACGGACGTCACGATCTACCGGCTGACCACCACGTACGCGCGGATCAAGAGCGCGTACGGGATCAGCCCGCTCACCGTGAACGACACCCACCCCACCGCCGGAACCGCCATCAAGGTCGTCTCCGGGTACTGGAAGCGCACCTACAGCTGCAGCATCGACGGCTTCGTGTACCGGCTGAAGGAGGGCGACTGGACCTGGAAGGACTCGGTCCGCTACACCTCCGCCTGCAACACCATCGGCGGCACCTCGGGCTCCCCGGTGATCGACACCACCACCGGCAAGGTCGTCGCCGTGAACAACACCGGCAACGAGGACGGCGAGACCTGCACGGTGAACAACCCGTGCGAGGTGGACGAGAGCGGCAACGTCACCATCCACCAGGGCATCAACTACGCCGAGGAGACCTACCAGATCCCCGCCTGCTTCACCACGGGCAACAAGCTGGACCTGAGCGCCGCCGGCTGCGTCCTGCCCAAGCCGTAACGGTCACACGGAAGTACGGCGGACGGACCGGCCCGCGAGCACGTCCGTCCGCTTCCCGTCCTCGATGACGAACCTGCCGTCGACCAGGACGTACGGGATACCGGTCGGCAGCGTGCGGGGCTCGGCGAAGGTCGCGCCGGGCGCCACCGTCTCCGGGTCGAACAGCACCAGGTCGGCCCGGTACCCCTCGCGCACCAGCCCCCGGTCCGGCAGCCGCAGCCGGGCCGCGGGCCGGGACGTGAGATGGGCGACGCACTCCTCCAGCGACAGCATCCCCAACTCCCGTACGTAGTGGCCGAGATAGCTCGGGAAGGTGCCGTAGGCGCGCGGATGCGGCTTGTCGCCGCGCAGGATGCCGTCGGAGCCGCCGGTGTGGGTGCGGTGCCGCATGATCGTACGGACGTTGTCCTCGTGTCCGACGTGCTGGAGGATCGTCGTGCCGAGCCGGTCCTCGACCAGCAGTCGGCGGGCCGTGTCCCACGGGGCTTCGCCCCTCAGCTCGGCCGCCTCCCGGACCGTACGGCCCACCAGGTCGCCGAGCGCCGGGTCGGTGACACCGGAGATCTCGATCGTCTCCCACTCCACGGGCACGCCGTGACAGCCGTCCGAGCCGGTCACCTCCAGGCCGTGCCGGATCCGCGCCGCCGTCGCCGGGTCGGTGAGCCGCGCCAGGATCTCCTCCGGGCCGCCCTCGCTCGCCCAGCTCGGCAGGAGCGCGGCCAGGGTGGTGCAGCCGGGGGTGTAGGGATAGGTGTCGAGGGTGATGTCCGCGCCGGCGTCCAGGGCCCGGTCGAGCAGGGCCAGCAGCTCGGGCGCCCGGCCCTCGTTCACGCCGAAGTTCATCGTCGCGTGGGCCAGATGCAGCGGACACCCGGCCTGCCCGGTCAGGGCGACCATCTCGGCATAGGCCTCCAGGGCACCGGCGCCGTAGGAGCGGTGGTGCGGGCAGTAGTAGCCGCCGTACGACGCCACCACCCGGCACAGCTCCGTCAGTTCGGCGTCCGGGGCGTACATGCCGGGCGTGTACGTCAGCCCGGAGGACAGCCCGACCGCGCCCTGCTCCATCCCCTCGGCGACCGACTGCCGCATCCGGCCCAGCTCCTCGGGCGTCGCCGCGCGGTCCTCCCAGCCGACGACGAGCGCGCGGACCGTGCCCTGCGGGACGAGATAGGCGGCGTTGACGGCGATCCCGCGATCCAGTCGGTCCAGGTACTCGCCGACCGACCGCCAGTCGAAGTCGATGTCGTCGCCGTATCCGTTCCACCCGGTGATCGCCCGCCGCACCTCCTGGAGCGAGCGGTCGTCGACCGGCGCGTACGACAGCCCGTCCTGCCCGAGGACCTCCAGCGTGACCCCCTGCGCGGCCTTGGCGCTGTGGTCGGGGTCGCGCAGCAGGGCGAGGTCGGAGTGGGCGTGCATGTCGATGAAGCCGGGGGAGAGGACCAGGCCCTCCGCGTCCAGCTCCCGCATGGCGCGCGGGCGCTGGCAGCCGGCCGCGGCGGCCTCCTTGACGATCGACACGATCCGGCCGCCGTCGATCACCACATCGGCCCGGTACGACGGTTCGCCGCTGCCGTCCACGACGTCGGCGTCCCGGATGACCAGGTCCTCCATGCCAGGCCTCCTGAGATCCTCTAGAAGAACGTGCGGATGTAGTCGACCACCGTCCCGTCGGCCTCGGCCACCGGGATCAGCTGCCACTTGTCGAACGACGTGCACGGGTGCGACAGCCCGAGCCCGATCCAGTCGCCGACCTCGACGTCCACGCCCGGTTCCGTGCGCAGCCAGGCGTGCTGGTCGGACAGGCCGGTCACGGTGATCCCGGCGGCCGGGCGCTCGACACCGTTCCGGCGTACCACCTGGGCGGTGGGCAGGTCCAGGTCGTAGGCCGCGTCGCGCTTGCCCGCGTTGGCGAAGGCCTGCTCCGCGGTCGGCCGGGAGACGACCTGCGCCCACAGCCGGAACGCGGGCTCAAGGGCCCCCTCCTCCGGGACGCGGGTGAACGGGGTGAGCCTGCGGTAGTGCCCGTCGTCGTGCGAGACGTACGCCCCCGAGCGCAGCAGCTTCAGCACAGGGAGGGAGAGCTCGGGGATCTCCTCGAACACCTCGGCCACCGCGTCGAACCAGGCGCTGCCGCCCGCGCTCACCACGATCTCCGCCGCGTCCTTGAGAAGCCCGGCCCCGTCGAGGCCGGCGGCGAGCGCCACCAGCCGCCGCAGATACGCCCGCACCCGCTGCGGGTCGGCCTGCGGCACCTCGCCCTCGTAACCGGCGACGCCCACGAGCCGCAGCGTCCGCGTGCGGGCCACGGCATCGGCGACGGTCCGGGCCTCGGCTTCCGTCCGCACGCCGGTCCGCGCGCCGTCGCCGGCGCCCAGCTCGACCACGACGTCCACGGGCAAGGGGCAGCCCTTGAGCGCGGAGTCCATCAACTCGACGCCGCCCACGGAGTCGACGTAGCAGACGAACCGGAAGTCCGGGTCGGCGGCGAGTTCGGAGGCGATCCACCGCAGCGCCGAGGCGTCGACCAGCTCATTGGCGAGGAACACCCGCTGGATGCCGAACTTTCGGGCGACCCGCACCTGGTGGGGCACCGCCAGCGTGATGCCCCAGGCGCCGTGCTCGATCTGACGGTGGAAGAGCTGCGGGGCCATGGAGGTCTTGCCGTGCGGGGCGAAGGCGAGGCCGTGCCGGGCGGCGTACGTCTCCATGAGCGCGAGGTTGTGTTCCAGGCGCTCGGCGGAAAGCGCGAGCACGGGCGTGGTGAAGCCGTCGGCCTCGGCGAAGAGGTTGCGGCGCTGGGCGGCCAGCTCGCCGACGGTGAGGCCGTCGGCGTCCGGCGGGAGGCCCTTGAAGCGGTGGTCGACGCGTTCCTCGGCCAGCCGGGCGAGCGCTTCGCTGCTGCTCATGGAGCCCCTCTCTGGACTGTTGCACTCTCTGCAACGGTCATTGCACGGATTGCTGAATGGTGTCTAGCATCTCGCCGACACCGGGTCAACGAAACCGTGACCCGGACATCGGACAGGAGTCATCATCAACGACGCTGCTTACGGCGTGAAGGGTGCGGCCATGGAGGCTGTGGACGTGGTCGCGCTCGGCGAGTCCATGGTCACCTTCCTGCCCGCCCGGCCGGGCCGCCTCGCGGACGTGCCCTCCTTCGACCGCGCGATCGGCGGCGCCGAGTCCAACGTGGCCTGCGTACTGGCCGCCGCCGGGCACAGCGCGCGGTGGGTGAGCCGCGTGGGCGCGGACGGGTTCGGGCAGCACCTGGTGGAGCGGATCGCCGGGTACGGCGTCGACGTCTCGTCCGTGTCCCGGGACCCGGCCCGCCCGACCGGCGTCTACTTCCGCACCGCCGGCGACCGGGGAACGGGCGCGCACGAGGTCGCCTACTACCGGGCGGGTTCGGCGGCGTCGGCGATGTCGGTGGCCAACGTGGATCCGGCGGCGGTGCGGGCGGGGCGCGTGCTGCACCTGTCGGGCATCACGGCGGCACTGTCCCAGGAGTGCGGAGCCTTGCTGCGGACGCTGACGGCTGCCCGCCCGGCGCGCCCGTTGCTGTCCTTCGACGTGAACCACCGTCCGGCCCTCTGGCGGAGCCCCGAGGGGCCGCGCGTGCTGCTCGACCTGGCCCGCCGGGCGGACATCGTCTTCGTCGGCGAGGACGAGGCGGAGCAGGCCTGGGGCATCACCGGCGGGCCGGAGGCGATCCGATCGGCGCTTCCGGAGCCGGGGGTGCTGGTGGTGAAGCAGGGCGAGAGGGGCGCGACGGCGTTCGAACGGTGCCGGCCCACCGCGACCCCGGCCACCTTCGAACCCGCCCTCGACGTGGACGTCGTGGCGACCACCGGCGCCGGAGACGCCTTCGCCGCCGGCTTCCTCTCCGGCACCCTCCGCGACCTCCCCCTCGGGACCCGCCTCCGGCTCGGCCACCTCTTCGCCGCCGCGGCCCTCACCGCCCCCGGCGACCTGGCCACACCCCCCGCCCGGGACCACGCCGACCGGCTGACGGCCCTGGATGCCACCGCATGGGGGAGACTTCGACTCGCCCCCGGCTGGACGCAGGCCGAGCGGGCAACGGAGGAGGCGAACACCCCATGAGTCAGACCGTAGACCGCGCCCTGAGCATCCTGCCGCTCCTCGCCGAGGGCCCGGCGGACCTCGGCCAGGTCGCCGACCGCCTGGGCGTGCACAAATCCACGGCCCTCCGCCTCCTGCGCACCCTGCACGAGCACGGCCTGGTCTACCGCCAGTCCGACCAGCGCTACCGCCTCGGCGCCCGCCTCTTCGCCCTCGCCCAGGAGGCGATGGAGAACCTCGACATCCGCGAGATCGCCCACCCCCACCTCGTACGCCTCAACGAGGCCTGCGGGCACACCGTGCACCTCGCCGTGTACGAGGAGGGCGAGGTCCTCTACATCGACAAGGTGGACAGCCGCTACCCGGTCCGCATGTACTCGCGGATCGGCAAGCCCGTCGCCATCACCGTCGCGGCCGTGGCCAAGCTCCTCCTCGCCGACCTGCCCGAACCCGAGCGGCGCGCCCTCGCGGACCGGCTCGAATACCCCCTGTACACGACCCGTTCGACCCCCAACGCCCCCGCGTTCCTGCGGGAGTTGGAGAAGGTCCGCGAACAGGGCTGGGCCACCGACCTCGGTGGCCACGAGGAGTCCATCAACTGCGTCGCCGCCCCCGTCCGCGGCGCCGACGGCCGCGTGGTCGCCGCGATGTCGGTGTCCGCGCCGAACGTGGTCGTCACCGCCGAGGAACTCCTCACCCTGCTCCCGCAGGTCCGCCGTACCGCGGACGCGATCAGCGGCGAGTACTCCGGAAGAACGCCGGTGTCGGACCCTACGAAGGACCCCGCATGACCGAGACGAAGGACCCCACCGTATGACCGACAAGATCGCCCTGACCCCGAAGACCCACACCACCCCGCCCGCCAAGTTCTCCCACGGCGTGAGGAAGGGCAACATCCTGCAGGTCGCCGGCCAGGTCGGCTTTCTGCCCGCCGAGGAGGGCAGGCCCCCGACGCCGGCCGGTCCCACCCTGCGCGAGCAGACCCTCCAGACCCTCGCCAACGTCAGGGCGATCCTCGAAGAGGGCGGCGCGAGCTGGGACGACGTGATGATGATCCGCGTCTACCTCACCGACGTGGACCACTTCGCCGAGATGAACGAGATCTACAACGCGTACTTCGAGGAGCAGGGCCTCACCCAGCCGCCCGCCGCCCGGACCACGGTCTACGTCGGTCTCCCGGCCGGCCTCCTCATCGAGATCGACGCGCTCGCCGTACTCGGCTGAGCATCTGACGGTCCCTCACCACCCGCACGCCCCTTCACGGTGCGGCGGCCCCCACCCCCGGGCCGCCGCACCGCGATCCCCCCTGCCCGAAAGCACAATGCATTTACGAAGAGGACCCCCGAATGTCCTTCCTGCTCGCCGCAACCGCCCCCACCGCCCCACCACCCCACACCGGAGGCCTGCTCCTCCTCATCGACGGCACGCCCGGCCTCCTCACGGTCGCGGCCCTCGGCATAGCCCTCCTGCTGTTCCTGATCATCAAGGTCCGACTGCAGCCCTTCGTGGCCCTCCTGGCCGTCTCCATAGCCGTGGGCCTGCTGGCCGGCCTGTCGGTCACCGAACTCTTCGGCACGGTCCAGCGCTCCGACGCCGTCTCCACCATCGAGTCCGGCATGGGCGGCATCCTCGGCCACGTCGCGATCATCATCGGCCTCGGTACGATGCTCGGCGCGATCCTGGAGGTCAGCGGCGGAGCGGAGGTGCTCGCGGCCCGCCTGCTGGCCCTCTTCGGCGAGCGCCGAGCCCCCCTGGCGATGGGCCTGACGGGCCTGATCTTCGGCATCCCGGTCTTCTTCGACGTGGGCATCTTCGTCCTTGCCCCGCTCGTCTACGCGGCGGCGAAGCGCGGTGGCAAGTCGATCCTGCTCTACTGCCTCCCCCTGCTGGCCGGCCTCTCGATGACCCACGCCTTCCTGCCCCCGCATCCCGGCCCGGTCGCCGCCGCGGGCCTCCTCCACGTCCAGCTCGGCTGGATCATCCTCATGGGCATCGTCTGCGGCATCCCGGCCGTACTGGCCGCCTGGGCGTACTCCGCCTGGATCGGCAAGCGGATCTTCGTCGCCGTACCGCAGGACATGGTCGAGGCGGCGGAGGAGGCGAAGCGGGCGGTCGTGGCCGAACAGCGGGCCCAGGGCGTGGCACCCCAGGAGCGTCCGGTCCCGCTCGCCACGGTCCTGGCCATCATCGGCACACCCCTGATCCTGATCCTCGCGGCCACCTTCTCCTCGATCGCCCTGGATCCGTCCCCCACCCGCTCGGTGCTGGAGTTCTTCGGCAGCCCGTTCGTGGCCCTGACGCTGGCGCTCCTCCTCGCGTACTACTTGCTGGGCCTGCGCCGGGGCTGGTCCCGCAGGTCCCTGGAAACGGTGTCCACTTCCTCGCTGAAGCCGGTCGGCAACATCCTGCTGGTCGTCGGCGCGGGCGGGATCTTCGGCGCCGTACTGAAGGCGAGCGGCGTGGCCCAGGCCCTGTCGGACACCTTCCACGGCGTGGGCCTGCCGGTGATCCTGCTGTCCTACCTGATCTCGCTGGTCCTGAGGGTGGCCCAGGGCTCGGCGACGGTGGCGATCGTGACGACGGCGGGCATCGTGGCGCCCCTGCTCTCCGAGGGCCACCACTCCCAGCCCTTCGTGGCCCTGGTCATCATGGCCATCTCGGCCGGCTCCATCTTCGCCTCGCACGTCAACGACGGCGGCTTCTGGATGGTGGCCAAGTACTTCGGCATCAGCGAACGGGACACGCTGCGCACCTGGACGGTTCTGGAGTCGGTGCTGTCGGTGGCGGGGTTCGCGGTGGCGGCGGTGGTGAGTGTGTTCGCGTGAACGTGACGTGAGTGAAACCGGGGATGGGCGGGCTGACTGGTTCCGGCACAGGGAAGTCGTCCATACTGCCGCCGTGGAGCAGCGCATAGGAGCGAGCAGCAAGCCGTCCGAGGCCGAGCCGTTGAAGGCCGAGCCAGTGATGGGCGCCGGTTTCGACCCGGCGTTCATCCCCGGAATCACGGTCCCGGCACCGGCGAATTCCGACGAACCGGAGCCGCAGGACGCGGAGGTGAAGGCGGAGCCGGCAGAGCCGGAGGACTCCAGGGCGCCGGAGGCGACCGAGGGGACCTCGCAGTCCGGGGACGACGAAGGCGTGGACGAGGACGGTCCGGTCGACGGCCCGGTCGACGGCCCGGTCTTCGAGGCCTCCGACCGCCGGGCGAAGATCGTGGCCGACCGCAAGGGCGTCCGCCTCCGCCTGGACGAGGAGGCCTGCGAGTTCCGCTGGGACGAGATCGCGGCGGTCGAGACGGAGACCCCCCGCTTCGGCAAGCGCTACACGATCACCGTCCACACCCCGGACCGCCGCTGGTACCCGATCGAGATCGAGGCGACGACGAAGTCCCGCTTCAAGGAGTGGGACGAGCAGCTGGACGCGGTGCTGGACGCGTACTTCGAGGACGCCGAGGACTCCTCCGAGTGACCGAAGTGGGTCAGGATCCGGTGGACCAGGTCAGAGAGGCCTGGTGGGAGGAGTCCCCTTCAGGGCGTTGACGAAGGGGACGAAGGCGGCGGCCTGGAAGGTGAGGGTGGCTCGGGCCGGGGTCTTGGAGTCGCGGATGGCTATGTGGGTGCGGCGATTGGCGACTTCCACGCAGGCGTCGCCCTGGCCGCCGCCCGAGAAGGAGGACTTCTGCCAGATGTCGGGGGTCAGCATGCTCACAGCTCCTTCGCCAGCCGGTGAATGAAGTCACGCGAACCACTTGGGTCCAGTGAGACAGCCTCCACCCTACGGAAGAGCGTTCGATAGCGGTTGAGCTGAGCCTCGGCATCGATGTAGACGGGGCCGTTCGGGCCGTCGCGAACAACGGTGTCCAGCTTGGGAACAGGACCTCCCGCATACACCATGGCGCTTCCGGCGCCGCCGAAATCGTCCAGATCGAAGGGGATGACCCGCATGGTGACGTGCTCGGCTTCGGAGAGCTCCAAGAGGCGGTTGAGCTGACCGCGAGCTGCGAGCCGGTCACCGACCCTGATGCGCAGTGCGGCCTCGTGGATCACCGCCTCGTACGGGACTGGGCCCGGGCGCTCGATGATGATCCTGCGCTGCATCCGGTGCTCCACCCACAGGTCCACATCGCTGCTCGGGAACTCGGGGTTCACGTAGGTGAAGAGGCCGCGAGCGTACTCGGCGGTCTGGAGGAGGCCTGGGACGTGCAGGAACTCCACGTCCCATCGGTAGGCGGCGTGGTGCTCCAGCTCGGGAAGGTCCAGGAAAGCCGTGGGCAGGTGGCCTCGGTACTTCTCCCACCAGCCTTGAGTCCGGTCGGATGCGACTGCTACGAGCGCCTCGATCAATCCTGCGTCGTCGCAGGCATAGTTGGCGGCCATACGCCGCAGACGTCGCTCACTCACTCCTGAGGTACCGGCCTCGATCTGACTGATCTGAACGGAGTTCACACCGAGCATCGCGGCCGCCTCACGGGAGCTGAGACCTGCTGCCTCACGAAGCCGGCGCAGTTCCACGGCCAGCCGCATCTGCCGCGCTGTGGGTTCGCGCTTGGCCCTCATCGGCCGCTCCTTTCTCAACGCGCCTGGCTGTGCGACTCGTTCGGGGCCAGATTACGGGATCGGCTTGCTCGCCCTTAATTCTAAGGTCTACCGTCGGTCACGTAGCGCACACACAGCGGAAGCGCACCGCTCCGTCCTGCCATGGCGGCTGCGGCAATGCCACCGCGCGCGAACTCCCCACTCACCGACTGGAGTCGATGACGCATGCCCGAAAACGAGACCTGGGACTACACGCTCTACATCCCGAACGACCTCAGAGCCGTGACCGTCTGCCGTCGCACCCTGCGCCTGATCCTGACCCTGCACGGTCTGATCGGCCTGGTGGACACGGCGGAGCTGCTGGCGGCAGAGCTGGTCTCGAACTCCGTACGCCACACGAAGGGACCGGCCGCGCTCAGGGTCCGCCGAACCCCGCAGGGCACGGTGTGGATCGGGGCGTGGGACAGCGACCCCGCGCCACCGGATCCGCCGCGCCCACTGGAGCAGGTGGCGGAGCTGGAGGACGGACGCGGGCTGGGCCTGGTGAAGGCGTGTGCGGAGTACTGGGGGTGGCAGCCGACGGCAAGGTTCGGAGACCGGGGCAAGTACGTGTGGTGTGAGTTGGGGGCCGCGTGACGGGTAGGTGAGGTCACGCGCGCGGGATGTCCCGGGCGGCCGCCTCCAGTTCGGTGATGGTGCCCGACATGATCGTCCGTACGTGCTCGGTGATGCTCCGCCGGCCAGTCCCACCAGGCCACCGCCAGAAGGCGGGCGATGTCCTGGTCGTCGTAGCGGGTGCGGATGAGGCGGGCCGGGTTGCCGCCGACGATGCCGTAGTCGGGGACGTCGCCGGCGACCACCGCGCCGGTGGCGATGATCGCGCCGTGTCCGATCCGTACGCCGGGCATCACCGTGGTGCCGTGGCCGAACCAGACGTCGTTGCCGACGACGGTGTCCCCGCGGGCGGTGGTTGGCGCCGTTCATGATGAACCGCACCCCCGTGCCCAGCGCGCAGAACTTGCCGATGACCAGCTTCTCCGGCCCGTAGTGGTAGAGCACGTTGCGCGTCTCGAACGCGGTCGGGTCGTCCGGGTCGTCGTAGAGGACCGTCGGGGCGAGGACGCCCGGGTCGCCGAGGGCCCGGGCGTCGCCGCCAGGCGGAACTCGCGTCACGGCAGCGCGTGCACATGCGCCCCCACCGCGTTCGACCAGGCGTTCCCCGCCGACGCGTCCCAGTTCGTCGACCAGGTCATCGCGCCCCGCAGGTCGGGGTAGGTCCTGGACGGCTTGAAGGTGCCGCAGTTGGTGCCGGCCGTCAGGCAGTCCAGGGCGTTGTCGACCACCGTGGGGGACACATAACCGCTGCCCGCCGCGCTGGTCGAGGCCGGGAGGCCGAGGCCCACCTGGGACGGGGCGAGCCCGCCCTGGAGTTGGATGCAGGCGAGGGCGGTGAGGAAGTCCACCGAGCCCTGGCTGTAGACCTTGCCGTCGCAGCCCAGCATGGAACCGCTGTTGTAGTACTGCATGTTGACGACCGTGAGAATGTCCTTCACGTTCAGGGCCGTCTGGAAGTAGGCGTTCGACGTCGACTGCATGTCGATCGTCTGCGGGGCCATCGTGATGACCAGCGACGAGCCGGCCTTCGCGGACAGGGCGCGGAGCGCCTGGGTCATGTACGTCGCGTCGAGGCCGTTCTCCAGGTCGATGTCCACGCCGTCGAAGCCGTACGTCTGCATGAGGGAGTAGACGGAGTTCGCGAAGTTCGTCGCCGACGTGGAGTCGCTGATCGACACCGTGCCGTTCTGGCCGCCGATCGAGATGACGACCTTCTTGCCGGCCGCCTGCTTGGCTTTGATGTCCGCCTTGAACTGGTCCACCGTGTAGCCGCCCAGGCCGGACGAGTCCAGGTTGAAGGTCACGGCACCCGGCGTGGACGTCGCGTCCGCGAAGGCCACCGCGATGATGTCGTACGAGGACGGGACGTCCGACAGCTTCTGGACCGTCGCGCCGTTGTTGAAGTTCTGCCAGTAGCCGGTCACCGCGTGCTTGGGCAGGGAGCCACCGCCGCTGCCGCCGGAGGCCGTCGTGCCCGTCACCGACGCCGACTTGGCCGACTCGCCCGCCGCGTTCGTCGCCGTCACCTGGAAGGTGTACGACGTGGCGGCGGCCAGTCCGGTCACGGTCGCCGACGTTCCCGTCACCGCCGTCACCTTCGTGCCGTCGCGGTAGACGCTGTAGCCCGTCGCGCCCGAGACCGGGGACCAGGACAGCGAGACGGAGGAGGATGTCGTACCGGAGACCGTCACGCCGGTGGGAGCCGCCGGGACCGTCGGGGCCGGGTCGCCGCCTCCGCCGCCGTCGGGGCCGTAGACCGAGACGTCGTCGGCGTAGTAGGCCGCCTGGCCGTACCAGCCGTGCGGTAGACCGTGACCGAGGTCGTCGACGCGCCGGTGGTGAAGGTCGTGGACAGCTGTTTCCAGGCCGACGTGTCCGGCGTCCATGTGGACACGTCCGTCGTGCCCGTGCCCGTCACGCCCAGGAAGGAGTAGCCGCCCTGGACCCATGCGCTGAGCGTGTACGTCGAGTCGGGCTTGACCGCGACCGTCTGGGTGCACTGGGCGTCGTCCTGGCCCACCGGGGTCGCCTTCAGCGCGGAGGAGCCGGAGTGCACCGGGGAGGAGACGGTGGTGCCGCTGCCGGCCGTGCACGTCCAGTCGGTCAGGCCCGACTCGAAGCCGGCGTTCTTGACGTTGTTCACGTCCGCCGCGGAGGCCGGGCCCGCGGCCGCGGTGAGGCCCGCCACGGAGAGGGCGAGGGCCGTGGCGGCGGACCACAGGGTGATTCGCCGTCCGCGGGGTCTGGGTATGCCTGGTGCATGGTCCACTGGGGCCTCCGGTGGGGAAGTGGGGTCGGAGAAGAGGGAGCCTCGGCGAAGAGGGGGACGGAGAGATGCGGTCGCCGCCGTCGGGCATACAAGTTGGTCCAGACCAATCGGGGTGTCAAGAGGTCCAGGCCGGATCGGCTTCCGGATCGAAGCTCAAGCTGTCCGGATTTGGCGGGAGTTGTGACCAGAGAGTTCCACGCGGGCTTCACAAACGCTGTTCTCCGGTCATACGGCCGTGGATACAGTGCTCACATAGTCACGCAGTGAAGTCGTCCCGGCGTACGGGAGTTACCTCCGTGGGTCGGCGGATGTGAAGAGCGGGGAGCTGCGCGTGCCAACTGCCATTGCCGTGACCAGTGCCGACCTGGCACTGCCGGCGCAGGACGAACGGACCATGCCGGCCGTCGTGCTCGGCGGCCTCGACCAGCGGCCCCTGGAGCACGCGCTCACCGAACTCCACACCCTGACCGAGCAGTACGGATATGTGGTCGTCGTCTGCTCGGCGGCCACCCCCGAGCCCGTCGTACGACGGCTGCACACCCTGCGCTCACTGCTGGAGAGCGATCGCATCGCCCTCTTCCGGCCGGAGCTGCCCCCGCTCGGCATCGCCGTGCTCGCCCGGCAGCTCCGGCAGCTCGCCTCCTGCGATCTGAGCCCGGGCGTGCTCGCCTCCGCCGGCCGGCTGCTCACCCACTACATCCACGCCGGGGCCGTGCTCGGCTCGGTCGCCAAGCTGGACCGGGTGCCGGTCGGGCTGAAGGCGCACGCCAAGTCCTGGGTGCCCGGCAGCCAGTTCGCCGTGCTCGCGCATCCCGAGCCCCAGCTCGTGCGCATCGGGCCCGGGGCCACGCTCAAGGGGCCCGAGTTCAACACCTGGATGCTCGTCGCCAAGGGACAGACGCAGGGTGACTGGGTCGCCGGGCTCGCGGGGCAGTGGAGCGTGCACGGGCTGCGTGAGGTCCCGCTGCCAGCCGAGTCCCCGGTGTGGTGGGGGACCGGCCGCATGACCGAGTTCTGCAGCTACCTCGCCGATCTGGCCGTTCTCTACCAACTGGTCACCTCGGTACGGCAGACCGCCTGTCACTGGTGCGGACTGGACGTCATCGGCGACCGCTGTGTCTTCTGCTCCGCCACCCCGCCCACCCACGAACCCGCCGCGCCCCGCGCCCTGGAACAGCGCACGCCCGCCTGACCCGCCCCGTACGTCCCCAGTCCGCTCGACCGATTCCCCCAATGAGGTTGCACGGTTCATGAACTCCCGTCAGCGCCGCGGCGTGATACTCCTGATCCTGTCGGTCCTGTGCGCTCTCGGCGCGTTCGCCGGCGTGCTCTCCGTCGTCCACGACGTCGATTCCAAGGTCGGACCGGAGGTCACCGCCTACCGGGTGCGGTCCGATGTGAAGCCGTACACCACCCTGGGCGCGGATCAGTTCGAGAAGATCGAGATGCCCAAGCGGTGGCTGTCGGACAACGCGGTCACGGATCTGCGGCAGATCCAGGGCAAGATCGCGGTCACCACCCTGCGCAAGGGCTCCCTGCTCCAGACCGACATGGTCGTCGACCAGCCCGCCCTCCAGCCCGGACAGCAGGAGGTCGCCATCATGATCGACGCGGCGACCGGCGTGGCGGGGAAGATCACCCCCGGATCGCACGTCAACGTGTACGCCACCTTCTCCGGAAAGAAGGAAGGCGACCCGGACCAGTCGAAGATCATCGTCACCGACGCCCGGGTCCTCGACGTCGGCCAGATCACCGCCCTCGACCCGGACCAGAGCAAGAACCAGCAGCAGCCCAGCGAGGCCGTCCCCATCACCTTCGCGCTGTCCACCCTCGACGCCCAGCGCATCACCTACGCCGAGTCCTTCGCCCAGCGCGTCCGGCTCGCGCTGGTGGCGCCCGGCAGCGAGACCAGCGTCCCGGACAAGGACCGCACCTACGAACTCGCGACGGACAAGTGAGAGGCGGCCCGCATGCCTACCAGGATCCTCCCGGCGGGAGCCGACCCGGACGCCGTACGCTCCCTGACCACCCTGCTCAGCCAGCTCCCCGACGCCGAACCGCAGCCGCCGGTCGGTGACTCCACCCAGCTCGTCGACACCCTCGCCCGGCTCGCCGCCGAGTCCGTGGACGAACTCCCGGAAGTCGTCGTCGTGCACGAGCGGATCGGCCCGGTACCGGCCCTGGAGCTGATCCGCGAGGTCGCGCTCCGCTTCCCCGCCGTCGGCGTCATCCTCGTCACCACCGATGCCGGCCCCGGTCTGTTCTCCGCCGCCATGGACTCCGGCGCCCGCGGCCTGGTCGCGCTCCCGCTGTCGTACGAGGAACTCGCCAGCCGGGTCCAGGCCGTCGCCCAGTGGTCGACCGGGGTACGGCGCCATCTCGGCCACGGCGCCTCCGATGCGCTCGGCGGGGTCGGCGGCACGGTCGTCACGGTCAGCGGCGCGAAGGGGGGAGCCGGGGCGACGCTGGCGGCCATTCAGCTCGCCCTCGCCGCGCAGGCCTCCGGGCGGGCGACGGCTCTGGTCGACCTGGATCTGCAGACCGGGGACATCGCCTCCTACCTGGACATCCAGTTCCGACGGTCCGTGGTCGACCTCGCCGCCATCACCGACATCTCGCCCCGCGTCCTCGCCGACGCGGTCTTCCGCCACGACACCGGGCTCGCCCTGCTCCTCGCGCCCGGCGAGGGCGAACGCGGCGAGGAGGTCACCGACCGCGCCGCCCGTCAGATCGTCAGCGCCCTGCGCTCCCGCTACGAGGTGGTCGTCGTCGACTGCGGCGCCCAGTTGAGCGGGGCCGGTGCTGCGGTGGTGGAGATGGCCGACATCGCGCTGCTGGTCACCACCCCGGACGTCATCGCCGTCCGCGCCGCCAAGCGGACCGTACGGATGTGGGACCGGCTGCAGATCCGCAAGGCCGAGGAGACGACGGTGGTCGTCAACCGGCACACGCGCAGTACGGAGATCCAGCCCGCGCTCGTGCAGCGGATCACCGGAACCGCGCTGGCGCGTACGGCGATTCCCGCCAACTTCAAGGAACTTCAGGCCGTTGTGGATGCCGGCCGGGTCCATGAGCTCGACAGCAGGAGCACGGTGAAGCAGGCGCTGTGGGGGCTCGCGGGGGAGCTGGGGCTGGTGCGGGCGGCCGAGGGAGCCGCGGGCCATCGGGGGAGCGGGCGTGGTCCGGGCGGGTTCCGGCGGCGGAAGGAGTGAGTGCTCCATGAGGAGGCCGGGTGGGGATCGGGGGCAGGTCAGTATCGAGTTCCTGGGGATGACGCCGCTGATCGTCCTGACGTTGGTGCTCGTGTGGCAGGCCGTGCTGGTGGGGTACGCCTTCACACTCGCGGGGAATGCTGCGGACGAGGGGGTGCGGGCGGGGACGGCGGCGCCTCGGGGGGAGCGGTACGGGGTGTGCCGACAGGCGGCGCTGAAGCATCTGTCGGGGGCGTGGCGAGGGGGAGCGAGCGTGGACGAGTGCGGGGGGACCGGCTATGTGACCGCGAAGGTCGGCATCAAAGTCCCCGTCCTCTTCCCCGGTTCCATCGACTTCCCCGTCACGGTGTACGGCCACGCCGGCGCCGTCGAGGAGGTGAAGCACTGAGATGCCGCACCGCCGTGGACGCGACCGGGGCCAGGTCGCCATCGAGTACCTCGGGTTCGTTCCCGTACTGCTGCTCGTCGGGCTGGCCGGCATCCAGATCGGCGCCGTCGCCTACGCCGCCGAGCAGGCCGGTACGGCGGCCCGGGCGGGGGCGCGGGCGGCGTCCCTCCAGCAGTCGTACGCACAAGCATGCGCGGACGCCGTGAGCAGTGGGATCTCCGTGACCTGCGCACCCGGCCCCGGAGGCGCCGGCTCCGTGACCGTCATCGCCAAGGTGAGGATCCCGAAGGTCATCTGGGACTTCGGCTATGCCACCAAGTCCGCCACCATGCCGCTCGACCACTAAGCGAGGAGGTGCCGGCAAATGAGCCTGCGCGCACGCATCAGCACTCCGGAGGAGCACGGCAGCCGGGGCGAGGACGAGCATCTGGTCGCCTCCTACCGGGCCAAGCTGCTGGAGGAGATCGACCTCGCGGAGATGAGTTCGCTCGCGGCGGCCGAGCGCCGGGCGCGCCTTGAGCGGGTGCTCGGGCACATCATCAGCCGTGAGGGCCCGGTGCTGTCGACGGTCGAGCGCTCGCAGCTGATCCGCCGGGTGGTGGACGAGGCGCTGGGCCTCGGCATTCTGGAGCCCCTCCTCGAAGACGCGTCGATCACCGAGATCATGGTGAACGGCCCCGACGCGATCTTCGTCGAACGAGGCGGCCGCGTCGAGCAGTTGCCCCTGCGGTTCGCCTCCGCCGACCAGCTGATGCAGACCATCGAGCGGATCGTGTCCACCGTCAACCGGCGGGTGGACGAGTCGAACCCGATGGTGGACGCCCGTCTGCCCTCCGGCGAGCGCGTCAACGTGATCATCCCGCCCCTGTCGCTGACCGGCCCGATCCTCACCATCCGCCGCTTCCCGCGCTCCTTCACCCTCCAGGAGCTGATCTCCTTCGGCTCGCTGGACGAGCACATGCTGTATCTGCTGGCCGGGCTGGTGCAGGCGAAGTTCAACATCATCGTCTCCGGCGCCACGGGTACGGGAAAGACGACCCTGCTGAACGCGCTGTCGGGCCTGATCCCGTCCCACGAGCGCATCATCACCATCGAGGACTCCGCCGAACTCCAGCTCCAGCAGACCCATGTGGTCCGGCTGGAGTCGCGGCCGCCGAACGTCGAGGGCCAGGGCCAGGTCACCATCCGCGACCTGGTCCGCAACTCCCTCCGGATGCGCCCGGACCGGATCGTGGTCGGTGAGGTCCGCGGCGGCGAGTCCCTCGACATGCTCCAGGCGATGTCGACGGGCCACGACGGATCGCTGGCGACCGTGCACGCGAACAGCGCGGAGGACGCGCTCACCCGGCTGCAGACCCTCGCCTCCATGTCCGACGTCGAGGTCCCCTTCGTAGCCCTGCACGACCAGATCAACAGCGCGGTCGACGTCATCGTCCAGCTCACCCGGTTCGCCGACGGCGCCCGCCGGATCACCGAGATCGCGCTGCTCGACAGCCACGGCGGGGAGCCGTACCGGATCGCGACCGTGGCCCGGTTCGACGCCCAGCCCATGACCCCCGACGGGCGCGTGTACGGCAGCTTCCAGTACTTCCCCCTGCCCCGCCGTACCGCCGACCGCCTCTACATGGCGAGCCAGCCCGTCCCGCAGGCCTTCGGAGTCGCCCACTCCGTGGACCAGCTCGCCACCCGAGAAGCCAGGTAGGCCACCCATGGAACTCCACACCCTCGTCCAGCTCACCACCGGAGTGACGCTGCTGACCTGCGTCCTGGCGGTGGCCGGCGTACACACCTACGCCTCGGGCCGGGCCCAGCGCGCGGCCCTCGTGGACCGGCTCACCCACACCGGCCCGGTCCTCGCGACCGGCCGCAGGCGCCGCTTCCGCGACCTGGACCGGCGACTGCGCCGCACCCGCCTCGGCCGCTGGCTGGAGCTGCGCCTGACGGCGACCGGCCTGGACGTCACCCCGGGCGAGTTCTTCGTCCACATGCTCGCCACCGTCGCCGCTCTCTGGCTGATCGGCCAGGCCACCCTGGCCCCCTTCTTCGGTCCCCTCGCCGGCCTCCTCGGCATCTGGGCGGCGGTGCAGTTCCTCAACTGGCAGCGGCAGAAACGCATCGAGCGCTTCATCAACCAACTCCCGGAACTCGCCCGAATCCTGGCCAACGCCACCCAGGCGGGTCTCGCCCTGCGCACCGCGATCGGCATGGCGGCGGAGGAGCTGGAGGCCCCGGCGGGCGAGGAACTGGCCAAGGTCTCCGACCAGTTGGCCATCGGCCAGTCCCTCGACGACGCGCTCGGCGAACTGGCCGACCGGCTGCCGTCCCGGGAGCTGGTCGTCCTCGTCACGACCCTGGTCCTGTCCAACCGGGCGGGCGGCCAGGTGGTGTCCGCCCTGCGGAACCTCACCGAGACCCTGGAGGAACGCAAGGAGACCCGGCGTGAGATCCGCACCCAGCTCTCCCAGGTGACCATGACGTCGTACGCCGTCCCCGTCCTCGGCGTCGGCGCGCTGTTCTTGATGAACGGCGTGAAGGACGGCGCGCTGGCCCGCATGACCGGCTCACCGGTCGGCCAGGCCTGCGTGCTGATCGCCTTCGCGATGTACGCCGTCGGATTCGTCCTCATCCGGCGCCTGAGCCGGATCGACGTGTGAGGGGAGGGTCGGCCCGATGGTGGGATTCCTGCTCGCCCTGCTGATGGGGCTCGGCGTCTGGGGCGCCTTCGTCGGCCTCCGGATGTACCGCGCGGACGCGAAACTCCCCGGCGACCTGGCGGTGGCCCTGGAGGTCGGCGCCACCCGCACCGGCGCGGTGGGCTCGGTCATCGACCGGATGGGCATGCGCTACGCCCCCGCCGTGCTGCGCCTGATGGGCCCGCGCCTGGTGGCCAAGTACCGCCGCAAGATCGACCTCGCGGGCAACCCCGGCGGCCTGACCATCGACCGCTACGCGGCCCGCCGCGCGGTGTACGGCGCGCTGGGCGGGGTCGGCTGTCTGGTGTTCCTGCTGCGCGGGCAGTGGTTCGTGGCCGTACTGCTGCTGCTCTTCGGCGCCTTCTGGACGGAGGTGGGCATCTGGTCGGCGATCCGGGTCCGCAGGGACGTCATCGAGCGCACGCTGCCGGACTTCCTGGACGTGCTGGCCGTGGTGGTCAGCGCGGGGCTGGGCTTCCGCCAGGCTCTCGACCGGGTGGCGACGAGGTACGAGGGCCCCTGGGCGGACGAACTGCGCATCACCCTCCGCCAGATGGACCTCGGCATGAGCCGCCGCCAAGCCTTCGCGGAGCTGCGGAGGAGGAACGACTCGGAACAGGTGGCGATGTTCGTGACGGCACTGCAGCAGGGGGAGGAACTGGGCGCCCCCATCGTGGACACGCTGGTCTCCCTGGCCAAGGACATGCGCCGCACCGACGCGCAGAACGCCCGCCGCAAGGCCGCCCGCGCGGTGCCCAAGGCCACGCTGATGATCACCACGTTCATGGTCCCGGCCACGATGCTGCTGCTGGGCGCCGGCCTGATCCTCGGCTCCGGCGTGGACTTCGGCTCGCTCACGGGGAAGTGAGGCGGGCGTGACGGTGGCGGGGCTGATGGGGCGCGGGGGAGGAGTGTTCTCCGGGGCCGGCGGCCGGGTGCGCGCGGTCATGGGCTGGTTCGTACGCCGCTGGCGGGCGACTGCCCATGCGGATTCCGCCAGGGCCGAACCCTCGGAGAAGATCCAGATCCGTGCGCTGCAGGCCATGTGCCGGCAGGTCTTCGGCTTCCGCCTGGCCATGATCGCCCTGGCCGCGCCCGCCGCGCTGCTCCACGCGGCCCCCGGCCTGGGCGCCCGCCTGGTCGGCGCGGCCGTGGTGGTCACCTTCATGGTGTCGTACGTCCTCTTCCGCGACTGGGAACGCTTCGGCCCGCTCCTCCTGCGCCACCCCAGCCTCCTCGCCGCCGACACCCTCTTCGGCTCGTTCCTCCTGATCTCGGCGGGCCCGGACACCACCCTCGCCTACGTCAGCGTCTGCACCCCGCTGCTGGCCGGCCTGGTCTACAGCTGGCGCGGCGCGGCGTGCTTCGCCTCCCTCCAGTCCCTGATCCTGCTGCTGGTCCACGCCACGCTGAAGGCCGACCGCCACGCCCCGGTGGCCGAGGCCCTCCTGCTCCCCGGCCTGTGCGTGATCTCCGGCGCCATGGGCTCGACCCTGCGCAACCTGATGCTCCGCTTCGGCGCCGCGACCCACGCCCTGACGACGGTCCATGCGCGCCTCGCGGCGGCGGAGGCGGTGAGCGCGGAACGCGCCCGGCTGGCCCGCGAGATGCACGACTCCGTGGCCAAGACCCTGTACGGCGTGGCCCTCGCGGCGGACGGCCTGGCCGCGACCGCCTCCGCCGACGCACCCGACCCCGGCCGCATCCGGCAACAGGCGGACCTGGTGTCCCGCTCGGCCCGCAGGGCGGCGGCGGAGTCGCGGGAACTGCTGACGGACCTGCGCCGACAGCAGCCGGGTCCGCTGGGGGAGACCGAGACGGCGGTGTGGCACGAACTGACCTCCGTGGCCCGGAGCTTCACGACCCGCACGGGCCTGCGGGTGACCTGCCGCTGGCCGAACGACCCCGCCGGCGCTCCGGACCTGCCCACCCTGCCCGCCCCCTTGTCCCGTCACCTTCTCTCCATCGCCACGGAGGCGCTGGAGAACGCGTACCGCCACGCTTCCGCGACCCAGGTGGAGGTGGCAGCGGCGGTGCACGGCAGCCTGCTGCGCCTCACGATCCACGACGACGGCCGGGGCCTGCCGCCCGGCACCACACTCGACCGGCTCCGCGAGTCCGGCCACTTCGGGCTGCTCGGCATGGTGGAGCGGGCCGCGCAGATGGGCGCGAGGATCCGCATCGGCAGGGGCGACCACGAACGGGGCACGGAGGTGCGGGTGGAGCTTCCCGTGTCGTTCCTGCCCTCCGTGTCCTTTACGCCCTCCGTGCCGTCCATGAACGGCTCCGACCCCGCATCCCGGGAAGCCTGAGAGGAGGCGGCATCATGCAGCACAGTCCCCCTTGGCCGAAGGAGGCCGCACCGGCTGCACCTCCCCTGCGCCTGCTGGTGGCCGACGACAACCCCGTGGTCCGGGCGGGTTTGACGGCCCTGCTGTCCGGCCGCGAGGACACCACGGTGGTGGCGGAGGCGACGGACGGCCGGGAGGCGTACGAGGCGGCTGTACGGCACCGCCCGGACGTCATCCTCCTCGACGTCCGCATGCCCGGAGTCGACGGAATCTCGGCATTGCCGCACCTGGTACGGGTGGCGCCGGTCATGATGCTCACCTACAGCCATGAGACGGAGACCGTGCGGGAGGCGTTGCGGCTGGGGGCGGGGGGATACCTGGTGCACGGCGAGTTCACGACGGAGCAGTTGGTGCGGGCGGTGCGGGACGTCCGGGAGGGGCGGCCGCATGTGACTCCCGGGGCGGCGAAGGCGTTGCTGACGGAGTTGCGGGCCAGTGCACCTGCACAGGCGGAACCTCAAGTCCCGCAATATTTGCGGAAAACTGCGCCCCAAGTTCTTTCGCAACTGCAATCCTCCATGGGACAGTCATTCCGTTCACATTTCCGGCTGAGCACGAGGGAGGCGGAGATCATGGACCTCATCGCGTCCGGCATGACCAACCAGCAGATCGCCGCCGCGTGCTTCATCTCCGAGAAGACGGTCAAGAACCACATCAACCGCATCTTCGCCAAGCTCCAGACCACCACCCGGTCCCAGGCGACCGCGAAGTGGTTGGGGGTGGCTTGAGGTGGGAGCGTGGGGGAGCGGACGGCGGGGGGAATGGGTCCGGGGTTGGGTCCTGGGGCCCTCTCAAGAGGGCTGGGTCCCGGCGTACGTTTCCCGGATCGGAGGCGAACCCGGAGGGGACCACCATGAGCAACTGGTTCAACACCACCGTCGCGTACCTGCAGGCCCGGGTTGCTCGCAGCGACAAGGGGCAGACCGCGGTGGAGTATCTGGGCATCATCGCGGTGGTGGTGGCCATCGTGTTGGCGATCACGGGTACGAGCATCGGTCAGACGATCTTCGACGCGATCAGGAACAAGATCGCCCAGGTCACCGGCGGCTGATTTCTCCACGCCGCGACGCGGGGCAGGCCTTCCCCATCTACATCACGGTGGTGGCAGGCCTGCTCTTTCTTGCGTTGGCCTACCTCGCGGTCGGCCAGGCGTCGGTGAATCGCAGCGGTGCCCAGACAGCTGCGGATGCGGCAGCACTTGCGGCGGCCCAGAACGCGAGGGAGCAGCTCACGGCCCAGTGGGTGCGCGTACTGGCCGATCCCAACAAATGGCAGGACATCTTCGACGGCAGGGTGACGTTCGACGTCGCCCCGTGCTTGCGGGCCGATCAACTCGCCGGGCAGAACCATGCCTCGTTGACGGGCTGCTCTCCGCAAGGGCTGCTGAAGTATCGGGTCGACGTGCAGACCAACAAGTCCGTCGGCAGGTCCGTGGTGCCCGGGTCGGAGAACTACAAGTCGAGGGCTTCCGCCACCGCCGAGATCCAGCCCCTCTGCACCTTCAAGCTCCCCGACAAGGGTGCGGACGGCGCCGCCCTGCCCGAACTCACCTGCAGGGACAAGGTCTGGCATCTGAAGCCGGACGACACAACGGGGCTGCCGAAGCCCCAAGACCTCTTCGACGTCCATCTGGCCGACTGACGAGCGAACGATCAATGACGAAGGAAGCGGAGCGATGAGCATTCGGTTCACTGCGAAGGCCCGCAGGGGGATGGTCGCATTGACCGTTGCGGCTGGTCTGGCTGTCGGTGTGGCCGGCTGCGGCGGAGGCACCGGCGACGACAAGAAGCCGCACAGTTCCGCGTCCGCTTCCCAGGGTGCCAACTCCGGCCCGAGCGCCCAGGAGGGGCAGTCGGACCAACCTCTGGCCGAACTGAAGGGTTCGGATGGCCTGCTTCTCCAGATCACCTCCGTGCAACGTGATTCTGGTGGCTTCGTCACGGTGAACGGCACCCTGAAGAACGACGGGGCCGGTGATCTGCTCATCCCGTCCGTCCTTAGCGGCAATGAAACCGAGATCACCAAGAACGGCCCGTCCTTGGGTGGAGCCACCCTTGTCGACTCCAAGGGCAAGAAGCGCTACTACGTACTGCGCGACACAGAGGGCCGCCCGCTCACCACAACCGGACTCGGCACGCTCAAGGCGGGTCAGTCACTGCAGGTCTTCATGCAGTTCCCCTCCCCGCCCACGAACACCACCGAGGTGACCCTCCAACTGCCCACCCTCTCCTCCGCCACCATCAAGATCTCCGGGTGAGGCCAAAGTGACCACCCCCCGTCTCGCCGCCACCCTCACCGCCGTCGCCCTCCTCCTCACCGCCACCCCCTCCTACGCCGACGACACGGACCCCAGTCAGCCCCCCGACACCGCGCCCTCCGCCGCCGCCCCGGTGAAGATCGACCCCACCGACCCCGACCTCAAGCTTCCCGAGGGCGCCACGCTCGCCGCGCCCAAGGTGTTGGACATCAAGTCGGTCGTAGAGGACCAGAGCGGGGACGAGCGGCGTGAGGACACCAACGCCGACGTCACCTTCGCGCTCCAGGCCGAAGTCCTCTTCAGCAAGGACAGCGCCAGGCTCAGCGGAGAGGCCAAGGCGCGGATCGCCACCATCGCCGACGAGATCAAGAAGCAGAACGCGACCCGGGTCCGCGTCTTCGGGTTCACCGACAACCTCGGCTCGTCCGCCCACGGCGACATCCTGTCCAGGCAGCGCGCCAACGCCGTACAGGCAGTCCTGAGCCAGGACCTGAACGACCCGAACATCACCTTCGAGGTCCGCGGCTACGGCGAGCAGTATCCGATCGCCGACAACTCGACGGAGGAGGGCCGGCGGAAGAACCGACGTGTCGAGGTGTCCTTTCCGCGCTCGGAGAGCTGACCGCACCCGCATTCCGAAGGGTGGACCTCAACCGCTGACCATGTGGATATCGGCAGGGTCCGATTTTCCGCGGAACCCTAGGATCTGCCGCCCACCTCGTACTCGAACCAGATCCGATGGGTGCCGTCCGCATCGATCCGCAGACCGCCGGCCCCTCGGATCCCGGCGAGCGCACCCGTCCCGCTCCCCGGCACGATCACGAAAAACTCGGCCTCTCTGCCCTCTCCGAGGGTCGTCGCCGAGTGGGCGAAGTTGAAGCTGCCGCTTCTCCCGCCGAGGCTCCCCTCGAAGGACTCCATGGCGACATACGTGCCGGTCCCACTGGACTGGTCGTACGCCGCGGTGAACAGCGTCTGCGACACCCCGGCGACCTCACCCTCGTACCGCTTCCGCATCGTGGCCACCCCGACCGGCACCGCCGTCTCGACCACCGGCTCCGGCAGTCGCACCTCCGCCGGAGTGAACTCCTCGACCTTGAACGTCCCTGAAGCTCTCATGCCGCGATGCTAGGACGTGCCACTGACAACAGCCCTCAACCCGGGCCGTTCGCCCCACCGGCATCGCCGACACCGCCATCGCGAACACCGTCTGCGTCGCCCCCGGCCTCCACCCGCACCCGCACCCCCGCCCGCAGCCCCCACCCCGCCATCACCCCCGCCTCCGCCTCCAGTACGTGCCGTGCCCGCAGCCGGGGCAGGCCCAGGCGGCCCGGGGGCATGGTGCGGACGGCGAGGACGGTCAGGCGGCGGTCCAGGTAGGCGACGTCGATCGGGATGCGCATGCCGAAGGTGTGGACCCCGCTCGCCGGTGACAGCAGCATCGCCCCGGCGATGGACTCCCGGCCCAGCAGGCCCTTCGTCCGGGCCCGGTAGGAGGCCGAGATCTCCAGCGGAAGCACCAGCGGGTCCTCCGTTCCCTCACCCCGTGGCACGATCACCCTCCCGACCCCGTCCCGCCAGCGTCTCCCCATCCCCATCCCCGTCCCCTCCAACTCTCCGCCGGGCACAACCACTTGTCACCCCACGTCCTCCCCACTAGGAAGAGGTCCATGACTGGACTCGGTGTCGTCTTCCGCCCTCAGCTTCCGCCCGAGCGGCTGCGGGCGGTGGCCCGTGCGGCGGACGAAGCAGGCCTTGAGGAACTGTGGTTGTGGGAGGACTGTTTCCGGGAGGGCGGCATGACGACCGCCGCCGCGGCGCTCGCCTGGACCGAGCGGGTGCGGGTCGGTGTCGGGCTGCTGCCCGTGCCCCTCAGGAACGTGGCAATCACCGCGATGGAGGCCGCTTCCTTGCACCGGATGTTCCCGGGGCGGGCCACCATCGTCGTCGGACACGGGGTGCAGGACTGGATGGGGCAGGTCGGTGCCCGTGCCGCCTCCCCGCTCACCCTCCTCGGCGAGCATCTCGACGCCCTGCGCGCCCTGCTCGGTGGTGAACGGCTCACCGTGCGGGGCCGGTACGTCTCCCTCGACGACGTCGCCCTCGACTGGCCGCCGGAGCAACCGGTGCCCGTCTTCACCGGCGCCACCGGCCCGCGTACCCTCCGCCTTTCCGGCGCCAAGTCCGACGGCACCCTCCTCACCGCCGCCACCTCCCCGGACGGCGTACGCCAGGCCCGGCAGCTCATCGAGGAGGGGCAGAAGGAGGCGGGGCGCGGCGAGCAGCACCCGGTCGTCGTCTATCTCCTCGCCGCCACGGGGGCCGACGCCGCCACCCGGCTGCGGGCCGAACTCGCCGACGAGGGGCTTGAGTCGGTGCCGGGCGTCGGGGTCGCTGGGGACGCGGCGGCCGTGGCCGCGGCGGTACGGCGGCTCGCCGAGGCCGGTGCCGACACCGTCGTGCTCCAGCCGACCGGGGACGAGCCCGACCCGGAGGGGTTCGTGCGGTTCGCCGCCGAGGAGGTACGGCCCCTGGTGGCCTGACGCGACAGGGGGGCGTTGTCAGTGGCGGCTGCCACACTGCCCGACATGACCGACGAGCGCGACGAGCGCGACGAAGTGAGCCTTCGGGGCGTCACGGACGACGACCTGTTCGCCTTCCTCTCCTATGAGCACGACCCGGAGGCCGTCCGGCGGTCGAGATTCACGCCCCGGCCGCGGGACGCCTTCCTGCGGCACTGGCGAGAGCGTGTTCTCGGCGATCCGGACTGCCTCGTGCGGACGGTCACCGTGGGCGGTGCGGCCGCCGGGCACGTCGTTTCCTGGACGGAGGGCGAGCGGCGGTTCGTCGGCTACTGGCTCGGGCGGCCGTACTGGGGCGGCGGCGTCGGCACCCGCGCCCTCGGCCTCTTCCTGGAGCTGGAGCGCGTACGGCCCCTGTACGCCGACCCCTTCGGCGGCAACACCGCCTCCGTCCGGCTGCTGGAGAGACACGGCTTCGAGCGGGCCGGCACGATCCGGCACGGCGACGACGAGCACATCCTCCTCGTGCTCGGGGGGCCGGGGGCGGCCCCGTGACCTCGATCCCCCTCCTCTGGCGCCTTCCCTTCGAGTTGGCCTGGGAGGCGCTGCGGGCCGGCAGCCGACCCATCGGTGCCGCGCTGTACGACCCGGAGGGCAATGCCGTCGCGGCCGGGAGGCCACCGCTGTGCAGCGGCGCGCTGATCCACGCCCAGGTCCCGCACGTCGTCTACGCCACCGCCGACGCTCCGCCGGCGCGGAGTGGAGCGCGTCCCGGAGGTCGGCGGCACGACAGCCGCCCGCTGGGCCACCCGCGAGGGTCCGCCGGACGGCCCGCTCCACCTGCTGGCCCGTTTCGGCGCCCTGCTCATGACGCTGTGGGGGCTGGTGCACACGCACGACCTGGTGCCCTAGGGACCCGCCGCCCGAGCGGCCCGCCGTCACCTGGACGCCGACCTGCTCGACGCGGCCACGGCCCAGGCGGCGTACGGGGCGATGTACGGCACGGTCAGCCGGCGCCGGTGACCGGCGGATGGTCCCCGGTGGCGCCGTCGATCAGCTCCCGCAGGATGTCCATGTGGCCGGCGTGCCGTGCGGTCTCCTCCACCATGTGGACCAGGGTCCAGCGCAGGGTCACGGTGATGTCCCGCCAGGCCGGGCTGCCCTGGGCGTCCAGTGGCAGCTCGTTGATCACGGCGTCGGCGGCGGCGCGGGCGCGGCCGTAGAAGGCGACGATCCGCTCGGTCGTCTCCTCGGGGGTGACCCGCATGTCGTCATGGGGGTCGAACCACAAAGGCTCGGCCTCGCCGCCGAACGTGTCCACGAACCAGCCGTACTCGACGCAGGCCAGATGTTTCACCAGGCCCAGCAGGTTGGTGCCGGACGGTGTCAGCGGCCGGCGCAGCTGCTCGTCGTCGAGGCCGTCCAGCTTCCACAGCACGGCGTTCCGGTGCCGGTCCAGGCTCGCGTGCAGCGTCTGCTTCTCTCCGGCGGAGTAGGTCGTCATGCGGGAGGTCGTCATACGGGCGGAAATTAGCAGGCCCCCTCGGGCAGTGCCCTGCGATCATGGACGGCATGTCCGTGAACCACTCCTTCGAACACCTCGTGGCCGAGGGCGCCGCCGTGCCCACCGACGGCTGGGACTTCTCCTGGTTCGAGGGGCGGGCCAGTGAGGAGCGGCCCTCGTGGGGGTACGCCGTGTCGGCGGGGGAGCGGCTGGCCCGGGCGGAGGCCGTGCTGGACATCCAGACCGGTGGCGGTGAGGTCCTGGACTTCGCGCTGGGCAGGGCCGAGCCCGCCCGGCCGGTGCTGGCCGCCGCGACGGAGGGCTGGCCGCCGAATGTGGCCAGGGCCGCCGCGCTGCTTCGACCGCGCGGGGTGGTGGTCGTCGCCGCCCCGGACGACGCGCCGCTGCCGTTCGCCGACGAGACCTTCGACCTGGTGCTCAGCCGGCATCCGGTGCGGCCGTACTGGGACGAGATCGCCCGGGTGCTACGGCCGGGGGGCACGTACTTCGCCCAGCATGTCGGTCCGGCCAGCGTCTTCGAGCTGGTGGAGTACTTCCTCGGGCCGCTGCCCGAGGAGGCGCGCTCGGGCCGGGACCCCGAGCGGGAGCGGGCCGATGCCGAGTCGGCGGGCCTGGCGGTGGCCGGGCTGCGGGCGGAGCGGCTGCGGATGGAGTTCCACGACATCGCCGCCGTCGTCCACTTCCTGCGCAAGGTGGTGTGGATGGTCCCGGGCTTCACGGTGGAGGCCTACGAACCCCAACTCCGCGCACTGCACGAGCGGATCGAGAGGGAGGGGCCGTTCGTGGCGCACAGCACCCGGCACCTCTTCGACGTCCGCAAACCCGGCTGATTCACCCGCAGTTTGCCAACGGTTTCCACATCGTTATGCAGTGCGGTTCACATCGGCCTCATCTGTCACATAAGTTCAGACCAAGGTAATTCGCGTCGGCAAACCCCGCGCGGGTGGCACCGTGCAGTGGAGGGGGCTGCGCGGCGCTGTGAGCCCGAGCGCGCTCCCCGGGTCGCCGTACCGGAACCGTCAAGTCGCCGTTCGCCGGTCGGGTAGCCCATCGGGGGGACCCCGGCGCAACTCGCCGACATCTCCGCAAGATGGCGTAAACCGTCCGGATTCCTTCTGAATCCTTTCGCATCTGACCGTCATCCCTGGGAATCCACTGTGAACCGGCCACGTGACACCTCTGAATCCAGCCTTCCGTGCCCACCACGGCGTCGCCGGATGATTTCGGAGAGTAGTTGTGTCCCGCCGATGCACCCACCATCCCTTACGAAGGGTTATGGTGGAAACCCCCCCTCGGGCCGGTCCGTCCCCCCCCACGGACCGGCCCGTTTTTCGTTCCGTCCATCGGCAGCCCTTTCGGCGGGGGCTCCGGGAACCGCTCGGGGCCGGCTCGGCGTCCCCACCAAGGGGCGCGGGAACCGGGCGATCACCCCACGCGGCCGCACTCGACGGCGCATCCGCAGGACCCCGACCCCACTCCTCAAACCCCCGGCCGGCACGAAGCCGCCAGCGGGGTAGGCTCAAACACCCCCGCACCCCGAACCCGCCGCCACACCCCCGGAGGGCCACGTGAACCTGCGCGAAAACCTGCGCAGCCTGCTCGTCAGGCTCTACGCACGCCGGGTGGAGGGCCACCTGGACCATGCTCAGGTGCCCAAGCACATCGGCGTCATCATGGACGGCAACCGCCGCTGGGCGAAGGCGTCCGGTTCCACCACCGTCCACGGCCACCGGGCCGGTGCGGACAAGATCGAGGAGTTCCTCGGCTGGTGCACCGAGACCGATGTCGAGGTCGTCACCCTGTGGCTGCTGTCCACGGACAACTTCGACCGGCCGCAGGAGGAACTCGTCCCGCTGCTCGGCATCATCGAGGACGTCGTCCGCACGCTCGCCGCCGACGGCCGCTGGCGCGTGCACCATGTCGGCACCATGGACCTGCTGCCGGGCGGCATGCAGCGCACCCTGAAGGAGGCCGAGGAGGCCACCGCCCACATCGACGGCATACTCGTCAACGTGGCCATCGGCTACGGCGGCCGGCAGGAGATCGCCGACGCCGTGCGCTCCATGCTGCTCGACGCCCACGACAAGGGCATGCCGATGGAGGACCTCGCCGAGTCCGTCGACATCGACATGATCGGCCGTCACCTCTACACGGGCGCCCAGCCCGACCCGGACCTAGTGATCCGCACCAGCGGCGAACAGCGGCTGTCCGGATTCATGCTGTGGCAGTCCGCGCACTCCGAGTACTACTTCTGCGAGGTCTTCTGGCCCGCCTTCCGCAAGGTCGACTTCCTGCGCGCCCTGCGTGACTACGCCGCACGTCACCGCCGTTACGGCGGCTGAGACCCGACCGACGCCCCGCCGGCCGCCAAGGCAGCGGGGCGTTCGCACACCCGGATTCTTGCGGACGTAACGATGAGTTCACCGGTACGCCGGTGGCCGCTTTTGCATGGCAGTGCATGTTCGAGGGCATAAGCCAAACAGGTCGACACCCGAACCACGGGTGTCGGATCTCAGCGGGCGGCACGGGGCCGTCCGCCCGGGAGGCCCTTTGCACCAGCCCGATCGTGCGGTCACAGCACGGACGAAGAGGCGGAGGGCCGGCTGTCGGCCCGTGCAGGGCGGCCGACGACCGGCCCAGCTCGATCTCGTCGCTCCCCGACCTCATCCGAGGGGGTACGTCCTTCCGTGGTGACCAGCACAAAGCGCCACAAGCCAGACCGGCGCACCTATGTTCTCGACACCAGCGTCCTGCTGGCCGACCCGAACGCCCTGACCCGCTTCGACGAGCACGAGGTCGTGCTCCCCATCGTGGTGGTCACGGAACTGGAGGCCAAGCGGCACCATCCGGAACTCGGCTACTTCGCCCGCCAGGCCCTGCGCCTGCTGGACGACTACCGGGTGAAGAACGGTCGCCTCGACGCCCCCATCCCGATCGGGGAGCTGGGCGGGACCGTCCGTGTCGAGCTCAACCACTCGGACCCCAGCGTGCTGCCCACCGGCTACCGCCTGGGGGACAACGACTCCCGCATCCTCGCGGTGGCCCGCAATCTGCAGGCCGAGGGGTACGACGTCACCGTCGTCTCGAAGGACCTGCCCCTGCGGATCAAGGCGTCCTCGGTCGGTCTGCTCGCCGAGGAGTACCGCGCCGAGCTCGCCATCACGGAGAACTCCGGCTGGACCGGAATGTCCGAACTGACGCTCTCCGGCGAGCAGGTGGACATCCTCTTCGAGGAAGGGCATCTGTACGTCCCCGAGGCCGCCGAGCTGCCCGTGCACACCGGCCTGACCATCCACTCCGAGCGCGGCAAGGCGCTCGGCCGGATCACCGCCGAGGGCAACGTCCGCCTGGTGCGCGGCGACCGGGAGGCGTTCGGCATCAAGGGCCGCAGCGCCGAGCAGCGCATCGCGCTCGACCTGCTGCTCGACCCGGACGTCGGGATCGTCTCGATGGGTGGCCGGGCCGGCACCGGCAAGTCGGCGCTGGCGCTGTGCGCGGGCCTGGAGGCGGTCCTGGAGCGTCGCCAGCACCAGAAGGTGATGGTGTTCCGGCCGCTGTACGCGGTCGGCGGGCAGGAGTTGGGCTATCTGCCGGGCACCGAGGCGGAGAAGATGAGCCCGTGGGCGCAGGCCGTCTTCGACACGCTGTCGGCGGTCACCAGCCGCGAGGTCATCGAGGAGGTCACCGCGCGCGGGATGCTGGAGGTCCTCCCGCTCACCCACATCCGCGGCCGCTCCCTGCACGACGCGTTCGTGATCGTGGACGAGGCACAGTCCCTCGAACGGAATGTGCTTCTCACTGTTCTGTCCCGAATCGGCGCGAATTCACGGGTCGTTCTCACCCATGACGTGGCACAAAGGGACAATCTGCGGGTCGGTCGCTACGACGGTGTCGTCGCCGTCGTGGAGAAGCTGAAGGGGCATCCGCTCTTCGCGCACGTCACGCTGACCCGGTCCGAGAGGTCCCAGATTGCCGCACTTGTGACCGAAATGCTGGAGGACGGTCACATCTGATTCGACCCGCACGGCAGTTGGCGCCGTCCGGCAAAGGCCAAGAGCCTAGCCGGGCGGCGCCTTGGTGTGCGGAACTTTCCGGAAATCCCCAGGGCCAAACGGGATGTGAGCTTTCACACTCAACTCAGAATTGCCACCCGGCGTCCGGTTACGGCAGAGTCTCAGTCCTGTCAGGCCCCGCATACGACACACCTGTACCCCCAGCGGTACGGCACCACAGCAGCACCACCAACTCCATAGAGCTCGTCGTATGCCGCCCGAGCACCTCGCGGCACTCCCCGGAGGGGGAGTTGCCCACCGGGCCCGCGCCTCCCGTGACCCCGCAGTTGGGAGGCCAGTGCCAGGGGCACGATTGCGTCCGCCAGGGTCACCGAAGCGGGCGATGCTGGAAGGAAACCGTGTGAGCCGGATTTCGGTCCGGGGATTCGCAGTGGCTTCGGCCACCGCGGTCACCGCCGTCGGAAGCGTCGTCGGAGTTGCCTCGGGCAGCGTCGCGCAGAACAACAACGACGCCGAGGCGACGGCAGCCGACACCACGCTCCTCGCGGACATACCCGCGGGTCAGCAGGCCCAGGTCCAGTCCGCTTCCCTGACGCAGCAGGCGGACGCCCAGGCCATCGCCGCCGACGCGAGCGCCAAGAAGGACGCCGAGGAGGCGGCCCGCAAGGCTGCCGCCGAGACCGCGATCGCCAAGAAGGCGGCGGCCGAGCAGGCGGCCAAGGAGGCCAAGGCGCGCGCCGAGGCGAAGGCCGCAGCCAGCCGTGACAGCGCCCGCGACTCCTCCAGCTTCCCCGTCCAGAGCAGCTACACCGTCGCGCAGATCCAGGCGATGGCACGGCAGATGGTGGCGGGCGACCAGTTCCAGTGCTTCAGCAACATCGTGGACCACGAGTCCAGCTGGAACTACCAGGCCACGAACGCCTCCTCCGGCGCCTACGGTCTCTTCCAGGCTCTGCCCGCCGGCAAGTACGCCTCGGCCGGCGCCGACTGGCAGACCAACCCCGCCACCCAGATCAAGTGGGGCCTCAACTACATGGACAGCCGGTACGGCAGCCCCTGCCAGGCCTGGTCGTTCTGGGCGGCCAACCACTGGTACTAGGCCCGTCGGTCACCGCCGGTCGCACTCAACCTCGCGCAGCCCCTCCCCGTCCTTAGGGGAGGGGCTTTCGCCCTGTACGGTCGTACCCGGATGCCTCCAGGGGGAGGAGAGGTGGCGAGCACGCGGGGACGCGGGGGAAGAGGACGGATCATGTCGCGAGTGCCAGGGTGGCTCGGCAGGCTCGGTGCCGGTCTCACCGAGATGGGCGAGCGCCTGGACGAGCGCCGTGCGGAGGTGGAGCGCGAGCACGCCCCGGAGCCGCCGGACCCCTCGGACACCCCGTTGCCTCCGCCGCAGCCCGCCGCCGAGGCCGTCGTACCGCCCGCCCGCCGGCCCGTACCCGCACCCGCGGCCGGCCACCGCCCCGACCCCGCCGAGGCCGTGCCCTGGGGTGTGCGGGTCGCGGCCGAGGCCGGCTGGCGCGTGCTGGTCCTCGCCGGCACCGTCTGGGTGCTGATCCAGGTCATCAGCGCGGTCCAGCTGGTGGTGTTCGCCTTTGTCATCGCGCTGCTCGTCACCGCGCTGTTGCAGCCGACGGTGGCCCGGCTCACCCGCCGCGGAGTGCCGCGCGGACCGGCCACCGCGCTCACCGCGATCAGCGGGTTCGTGGTCATAGGGCTGATGGGCTGGTTCGTGACCTGGCAGGTCATGGAGAACATCGACACGCTCTCCAGCCAGATCCAGTCCGGCATCGACGACCTGCGCAACTGGCTGCTGAAGAGCCCCTTCCACGTCACCGACAAGCAGATCAATCAGATCGCCAAGAACCTCCGCGAGGCGATCGGCGCCAACACCGACCAGATAACGTCCGCCGGCCTGGAGGGCGTCCAGGTCATCGTCGACTTCCTCACCGGCCTCCTGCTGGTGTTCTTCTCGACGCTGTTCCTGCTCTACGACGGCAGGCGCATCTGGGAGTGGTTCCTGAAGCTGGTGCCCGCCGCGGCCCGCCCGGGCGTGGCCGGCGCCGGCCCGCGCGCCTGGCGCACCCTGACCGCCTACGTCCGGGGCACGGTCCTGGTCGCCCTCATCGACGCCACCTTCATCGGCATCGGCATCTACTTCCTCAACGTGCCGATGGCCGTCCCGCTGGCCGTCTTCATCTTCCTGTTCTCGTTCATCCCGCTCGTCGGCGCGGTCGCCTCCGGCGCCCTCGCGGTGATCGTGGCGCTGGTCACCCAGGGCGTCTTCACGGCCGTCATGACCCTGGTGGTCGTCCTCGCGGTCCAGCAGATCGAGGGCCACGTCCTGCAGCCGTTCATCCTGGGCCGTGCGGTCCGCGTCCATCCGCTGGCCGTCGTCCTCGCGGTCGCCGCCGGCGGCATGGTGGCCGGCATCGGCGGCGCGGTGGTGGCCGTACCGCTGGTGGCGGTGACGAACACGGTGGTCGGGTATCTGCGGCAGTATTCGGAGGAACTCCAGCGGCAGAAGGCCGCCGCGGACGAGTCCGTCGCTCGGAACGCGGAAGACCCCGCCCACCAAGGGTGAGCGGGGCCTTCGCGGAACCGCCTACTCGGCCAGCACGGCCTCTGCGTCGAGGGTGACGCCCACGGCCTGAATCACCGATGCGATCTTGAACGCCTCCTGGACGACCTCGCGCTCCACGCCCGCCTTGCGCAGCACCTGCTCGTGCGAGTCCAGGCACATGCCGCAGCCGTTGATCGCGGACACCGCGAACGACCACAGCTCGAAGTCGACCTTCTCCACGCCCGGGTTGCCGATGACGTTCATCCGCAGACCGGCGCGCAGGGTGCCGTACTCGTGATCGGACAGCAGGTGGCGGGTCCGGTAGAAGACGTTGTTCATCGCCATGACGGCGGCGGCCGACTTGGCGGCCGTGTACGCCTCCGGCGAGAGGTTCGCCTTCGCCTCCGGCTCCAGCTCACGCAGCACGATCGGGGAACGGGAGGCGATGGCGGTCGCCAGCACCGTGCCCCACAGCTGCTGCGCGGGCAGGTCGGAGTTGCCGATGACCGAGCCCAGGTTGAGCTTCAGGTCCTTGGCGTAGTCCGGGACGCGGGACTTCAGCGAGTCGAGCGACATGGGTCACTCACCGGCCAGCAGCGCGACCGGGTCCAGGGTGTCCTCACCCTTGGTCCAGTTGCACGGGCACAGCTCGTCGGTCTGCAGGGCGTCCAGGACCCGCAGGACCTCCTTGGGGTTACGGCCCACGGAACCGGCGGTGACCATGGTGAACTGGATCTCGCGGTTCGGGTCGACGATGAAGACGGCGCGCTGCGCGAAGCCGTCCTCGCCTTCGATGCCCAGGTCGCGCATCAGCTCGTGCTTGGAGTCGGCCATCATCGGGAACGGCAGGTCGGTCAGGTCCGGGTGGTCCTTGCGCCAGGCGTGGTGGACGAACTCGGAGTCACCGGAGAAGCCGAGGATCTGCGCGTCGCGGTCGGCGAACTCGTCGTTCAGCTTCCCGAACGCGGCGATCTCGGTCGGGCAGACGAAGGTGAAGTCCTTCGGCCATGCGAAGACGACCAGCCACTTGCCCTCGTAGGACTTGTGGTGGATCTGCTCGAACTCCTTGCCCTTCTCCAGCGAGACGCAGGCGGTCAGTTCGAACTCGGGGAACTTGTCACCGACAGTGAGCACACGCTCTCCTTGCAGCGAGGAACACCCCTTTTGAGGGCGTTTCCCATGGGTTGGACTTTGTCGATGTTGGCACAGGGTGCATTGATTAGTGAAATAGCTACACTCGGTCATGTTGATCGGAGGTAGTTATCAGTGACCATGAGTAACGGCAAGCGGAGGCAGCCGAGCCTCGCACAGCTGCGTGCATTCGCCGCTGTCGCCGAGTATCTGCACTTCCGGGACGCGGCGGCCGCCATCGGGATGAGCCAGCCCGCTCTGTCCGGCGCGGTCTCGGCACTGGAGGAGACCCTCGGGGTGACCCTCCTCGAGCGTACGACGCGCAAGGTGCTGCTCTCGCCCGCCGGCGAGCGGCTGGCCGTACGCGCGAAGGCGGTGCTGGACGCGGTCGGGGCACTGCTTGAGGAGGCCGAGGCGGTCCGGGCGCCCTTCACGGGCGCCCTGCGCCTCGGAGTGATCCCCACGGTCGCGCCGTACCTGCTGCCGACCGTGCTGCGGCTGGTCCACGAGCGCTATCCGCACCTCGACCTCCAGGTGCACGAGGAGCAGACCGCCAACCTGATCGACGGCCTGGGCTCCGGCCGTCTCGACCTGCTGTTGCTCGCGGTGCCGCTCGGCGTGCCCGGAGTCGTCGAACTCCCGCTCTTCGACGAGGACTTCGTGCTGGTCACCCCGCTGGACCACTGGCTCGGTGGCCGCGAGGGCATCCCGCGCGAGGCACTGAGGGAGCTGAACCTGCTGCTCCTGGACGAGGGCCACTGCCTGCGCGACCAGGCCCTCGACATCTGCCGGGAGGCGGGCCGCGAGGACGCCCCGGTCACGACCACGGCCGCCGGCCTGTCCACCCTGGTCCAGCTGGTCGCCGGCGGCCTCGGCTGCACCCTGCTCCCGCGCACCGCCCTGAAGCTGGAGACCACCCGCAGCAGCCAGCTCCTCACCGGCTACTTCGCCGAGCCGGCACCGAGCCGTCGGGTCGCCTTCGCCATGCGCGCGGGCGCGGCCCGGTCCGCCGAGTACGAGGAGCTGGCGGCGGCCCTGCGCGGGGCGCTGCGCTCGCTCCCGGTGCGGGTGCTCGACCGGGACGCCTGAGCCCGCCGATCGATCAAATGAGTGTCGAACAAAGCGATGTGATCGGCTCGAAACTCCAACTTCCGTCAGTCCGGGTCAGGTCGGAAACCTTCGGCTGAAATATGCCGATCGACTGATACACATACCCCCTCGGTGCGACACGTCAGGCGTCTGTACGAAATGCCAAGGGGAGCGATGGATCACGGCGGGCTCGCGCACGCGCTGACCGCGTGCGGGCGTGACGGATTCACGGGGGAACTGCGGGTGCCGGGCAGCCCCGGCGGCGCCTTCCATCTGCGGGACGGACTCGTCGTGGCGGCCGAGAGCCCCGGCGCCCCCGGCGCCGAGGCGCTGCTGCTGCGCTCCGAGCGCATCGACGGCGAGCAATGGGCGGAGCTGGTGCGTGAGTCCGGGGCGCGCTGGCCGGCCGCCGGGCTGATCGCGCACGGCTACGCGGGGGCCGCCCAGCTCCGGGTGGTGTGCCTGCTGGCGCTGCGGGACGCGGCCTTCGCCGTCGTCGCCGGCCGGGTGGACGCCTGTGCACGCATCACCGGCACCGAGCCGCACGCCCCGGTCGCCCCCGGCGAGCGGCCCGCCCGGCTGCTGGAGGACGCGGTGCGCAAGGTGGCCGCCGTGGACGCGCTGCCGCACCCCGTGCGCCTCGACCGGGAACGGCCCCTGCCCATGGCCGCGCCGCAGGACGCCGGCACCCCGCTGCAACGGGAGCTGCTCGCGCACGCCGACGGCCGCCGTACCGCCCGCGACCTGGCCTTCCGCACCGGCCGCGGGGTCTACACGGTCACCGTGGAGGTCGCGCGGATGCTGAGCGAGGGGCTGCTGGAGTGCCCCGGCCCGCTCGCCCGGACCCCGCTCCTGGTGGCGCCCGAGGCTCCGGTCGTACGGCATCGCGAGAAGTCCCCGCCGGAGCCGGCGCCGACCGCCCCCGCCGAACTGCCGCGCCGTGCGCCCGGCGCCAGCGGCATCACCGAAGTCCTCGTCCCGCCGGTGAGCGGGACGGGCTGGAAAGGGTTCTTCCGGCTGCGCCACGGAACCGCTGGCTGACAGCGGTCCGTCGACGGCTCGCAGCGGTCGAACCGGCAAGGAAACAAGGGAGTTGAGCACATGGACCACGAAGCCCTGGCGCGGGAGATGCGCGGACTGCGCGAACAGGTGACCGGGATCACCGACACCGCCCTGGCGGCGGCCGACGGCATGCTGATCGCGGCCGACACCGCGGAGTCGATCGACCCGGAGGGGCTCGCCGCGCTCGCGGCGGCGGGCCTGGGCCTGGCGCGCCGCACCACCGCCGCCACGGCGCGCGGCGCGCTGCGGCAGACGGTGACGTACGGCAGCCACGGCTGCGTCGCCTTCTACGCCGTCGGGGACACCGCCCTGATGGTGGTCCTCGGCGACGAGGGGATGGACGTGAGCCGCCTGCACCGGGCGACCCACCCGGCCCTCGACCGCATCGGATCGATCCTCACCGAGAAGACGCCAGAGGGGGTGTGAGGGATGGCGACGAAACGCATGACGGGCTTCTCCGACCAGGTGATGAGCCTGGTCAAGTCGCTGCGCGCCGAGACGCCCGACTGCGTCGCGGCCGGTGTGGTCGACATGGCCACCGGAATGCTGCTGTCCTACGAGACCGTCGACAACCACCCGCCGGAGGTGCTGGACCTGCTGGCGGGTGCGACCCTCGACCTGTTCCAGGGGCGTACGGTCGTCATGATCGAGGACGTCTTCAAGGAGCGCCGTGGCGTCAGCGACGACAACCACTTCTTCCAGGAGATCCTCGTCAACAGCGATAACCTCACCCACCTGTTCCTGCGGATGAACGACCAGCAGGACGTCGTCGCCGTCGTCGTCTGCCGTAAGTCGGTGAACGTCGGCATGCTGTTCGCCCAGGCGCGGAGGGTGGTGCGGGAGCACAGCCTGTGAGGAACGGCCGTGGGCCCCCGGGAGGGAGGGGCCCACGGCCGACCGCGCCCGGACCTCGCGCCGCTACTCCGTCCGCAGCCCCTCCGGCCGCATCATCCGCAGCAGCGGCGGCAGGCTCAGCAGCGTGACCGTGACGACCACGGCCGCGCCGACGCCGGTCATCGCCAGCACGCTCGGCCAGTCCACGCTCACCGTCGAACCCACCATCTTCAGCAGCACCCCGCCCAGCGTCAGCCCCACGGCCGAGGCGAGCAGCAGGCCCAGGGCGATGGGGATCGCCGTCTGCCACAGCACCGACATGCTCAGGGTGCGCCGCCGGGTGCCGAAGGCGACCAGCGACGACAGCAGCTTGCGCCGCTCGCGCAACTGCTCCAGCTGGGACACCAGCAGGCTCGCCCCGATCAGCGCCAGCACACAGACGGCGCCGACGAACGTTCCGGTGCGGATGGAGGTGAACTTGTCCGACTGCTCGGTGGCCGACCACACCATCGCGTCCGCGAGCGGGTCGATCCGGGCCGCCGTGTTGCGCACGTACTCGTGCACGTCCGGCACGGACTCGTCGAGCCGGAGGTACACCCCTCCGCTCAGGGCGCCGCTCATCGGGCCGGACAGCGCGGCCGGTGTCATCAGCACCCCGCTGTCCTTGGTGCCGTTCGGCCCGGTGATCGCGCGGACCTGCTTCATACCGTGCGGCACGGTCCAGACGACGTCCGGTCCGCCGCCCAGGCCGTCACTCGTGTTGACGTGGAGCGTGCGGCCCGGCCGGACGTACTGGTCCACTTCGGAGTCCTCGTTCCCGCCCTTCGCGACGAAGACGTCCCCGTCGTGGCAGGAGGTCAGCGCGGCCACCTTGCGCAGGGAGGCGCAGGTGCCGACGGTGAGGCCCACCGTGTTGTCCGGCCCGTGACCGGGGGTCCAGGGCCGGTCCGCCAGCTCGGTGCTGCCTAGTGCGGTGGCCTCGCGTACGCCCTTGGTCGCCGCGAACTTCCCGGCGACCGGCACGAAAGGGACGCCCCGCGACAGGTTGACCTGCATCTGAATGCTGTCGGTGTCCTTGCCGGTGGACTTGGTGTAGTCGCCCTGCACGCCCGCGAACAGCATCTGCAGCGCGATCGCCCCGGCCACCGCGACCGCGATGCCGTTCACCATGCGGGCCGCCGAGCCGCTGCTCAACTGCAGCCGCCGCACCGCCAGTTGCCAGGCGACGCCGCCCAGGCCCAGCCGGGCCACGACCGCCTCGACGACCCAGGGCAGCAGCGCGGTCACGCCGACCAGCAGCAGCAGGACGCCGCCGATCACCAGGTACTCGTTGAAGGTGCCGTTGTTCCGACCCTGGCCGATCATCGGGGCGAGGCAGGCCAGTCCGCCCAGCGGCAGCAGCAGCCGCCACCACAGCCGGCGGCGCGCGGGCCTGGCCGTACGGACCACGCCCAGCGGTTCGATGACCACCCCGCGCAGCGCGAACAGCGTGACCAGGACCGCCGCCGCCGGAACGGCGACCGCGACCAGGGCGGCCAGCGCCGGGGAGGGGTTGAGATAGCTGGGGAACACGCTGATGTCCATGATCTCGACCGAGGCCGCGAGCTGCCGGCCGAGCAGGAAGAAGCCGGTGCCGAAGACCAGCCCGACCAGCGATCCGGCGAGCGCCTCGCCCGCCGCGATCCGCCGGGTCATCCGGCTGTCGGAACCCACCAGCCGCAGCGCGGCCAGCCTGCGGTCGCGTCGCTCGCCGCCGAACCGTACGGCGGCGGCGATGAACACGGCGACCGGCATCAGCAGCACCACGAACACGACCAGCACCAGCAGGATCAGCACCGGGTCGGTCTTGCTCGCCGGTGATGCCTGCGGCGGCCCGAAGCGGGTGATCCGGGCCGTCCGCCAGCCGTTGATGCGCGACGCCAGGTCCTTCGCACCGGCGTAGTAGGCGAGTTCGTGCGAGCCGATGAGCCCGCTCTCGCCGATCGTCCCGACGATCCGGTACGGCAGCCGCTCGCGCAGCAGCGTGCCGTCGGCGGAGCCGAGCAGTCTCTTCAGCGCGGGGGAGACGACCATGTCGCCCGCCGCCGGGTACCTCGCCAGGCCCGGCGCGATCGGTGCGCGCGGCCCCTCCGGCTCCACCAGCCGGCCGCGGACGTCCTTGCCGCGGTACGTCGTGTCGGCGTCGGAGATCACCAGGGTGTTCGCGGCCTTCGGGCGGTGCGGCCCGTAGGTGTAGTCGAGCCGGGCCGCGTCGCGGTCGTGCCGTACCGCAAGCGCGCTCGGGATCGCGGTCGTCAGCAGCAGCAACGCCACGCCGAGACCGACGCCGACCGCCGTCAGCAGCATCCGGATCCAGCCCTCGCGCCCGCCGGTGAGGGCGAACCGGACCCCCATGCCGAGGTCCCTGGACCACTTGGGATTGAAAGGGGCGGCGCGAAGCGCCTCCGGCAGGGCGGTGGTGGGCGACGGCCGGGCATTCATATGGCGCGCTCCATGTCGCGGGACTTGCCGTCGCGTACGACGATCTCGCGGTCGGAGTAGGCGGCCACCCGGGGCTCGTGCGTGACCAGCACGACGGCCGCGTTGGTGGTGCGGGCCGCGTCGGTCAGCAACTCCATCACGCGCTCGCCGTTGAGGGAGTCCAGCGCGCCGGTCGGCTCGTCGGCGAACACCACCCGGGGACCGGTGACCAGCGCCCGCGCCACCGCGACGCGCTGCCCCTGGCCGCCGGAGACCTCGCCGGGCCGCTTGGCCTTGAGGTCGTCCACCTCAAGGCGTTCCATCCAGGCGAGCGCGGCCTTCTCGGCCTGCTTGCGGGAGGTGCCGCTCAGCCTCAGCGGCAGCGCCACGTTCTCCACACAGGTCAGCTCGGGCACCAGCTGGCCGAACTGGAAGACGAAGCCGAACTCGGACCGCCGCAGCGCGCTGCGTTCGGCGTCGCTCATGCCGGCCAGTTCGCGGCCGTTGTAGACGATGGAACCGGAGTCGGGCGGCACGATGCCGGCGAGGCAGTGCAGCAGGGTCGACTTGCCGGAGCCGGAGGGGCCCATGACGGCGACGACCTCGCCGGGGTGGATGGAGAACTCGGCGCCGTCGAGCGCGACCGTGGGGCCGTAGGCCTTGCGCAGGTCCTCGGCGGTGAGCAGGGAGCCGGCGGGAGCGGTCACTTGGCCACCTCCGCACGGAGCTTGCCGAGGCGCGCGGCGGTCAGCTCCAGCCAGCGCAGGTCGGCCTCCAGGTGGAACAGCGCGTGGTCGCAGATCAGCTGGTCCGCGAGGTCGCCCTTGCGCTTGCGGTCGGTGAGGATCCGCATGCTGCGCAGGTGCTCGGCGCGCTGGGTGTCGAGGATGACGGCGGCGTCGCGGTGGGTGAGGAGGGCGAGGACGACCTTGGTGTACAGGGTCGACTGCAGATACTCCTCCGGCTTCTCCGGGGTGCCGAGCCAGCGCTCGACGTCCGTGATGCCGGCGTCGGTGATGGCGTACCGCTTGCGCTCGGGGCCGCCGCCGGCCTCGATCCCGTCGACCTCCACGAGGCCGTGTTTCAGCAGCCGGGACATCGTGGAGTAGACCTGGCCGTAGTGCAGCGGCCGGTCGTGACCGAACTTCTCGTCGAAGGTCCGCTTCAGGTCGTAGCCGTGTCGCGGACCGGACTCCAGGAGTCCCAGGAGAGTGTGACCGATGGACATGTCAAGCACTATACACATGGTGTATACGCCGCATGTATACGCGCAGTGTGGAGATCATGGCGCGCTGTACGGCCACGCAGGTGGGAGCCGATTGTCACGGTTCCGAAACAGCGGGCCTGCGCCGTGGGCCATCGGCCCGGCGCTGATGCCGTGGTCACTTTTGCGTGCGGGAAGCAACCCCATGACCGCCAGATCCGTCGGTTCCCTTGGAGCAGGTGCTGATTGTCACGTCCGTAAAAGAGCGGATCGGACGTCCTTTGTCATATAGACGGGTGTTAGCTTTCGGAGCTGACCCCGAGGTGGAACCAGAGACGGAAGCGGAGCGAAGGAACCCATGGGACGAGCGGAAGAGAGACGAGCGCGACAGCGCGGTGGCCACCGCGCGGCGCCCAGGCGCCGCCGCTCCGGTCCCACGGCGGGTGCACCGGCCGGCGCCAAGCCGCCCAAGGGCCGCATACGCCGGCTCTTCACCTGGAAGAAGATCCTCGGCACGTTCTTCGGGACGTGCCTGCTCGCGATCGCGGCCTTCATCGGGCTGTACATGTACGTCGACATCCCTGTGGGCAACGCCGACGCCCAGCTGCAGAGCAACATCTACAAGTACAGCGACGGCACGATGCTCGCCCGCACCGGCCAGCTCAACCGGGAGAGCGTCGACCTCTCCGAAGTCCCCAAGGACGTCCAGCGCACCTTCGTCGCGGCCGAGAACAAGACCTTCTACCACGACGCCGGCGTCGACGTGCGGGGCACCGCCCGCGGTGTGCTCAACACCCTCATGGGGCGCGGCACCCAGGGCGGTTCCACGATCACCCAGCAGTACGTCAAGAACTACTACCTGGACCAGAACCAGACCGTCTCGCGCAAGCTGAAGGAACTGGTCATCTCCCTGAAGCTGGACCGCCAGAAGTCCAAGGACTACATCCTCGCGGGCTACATCAACACCAGCTACTACGGCCGCGGCGCCTACGGCATCCAGGCCGCGGCACAGGCGTACTACCACAAGGACGCCAAGAACCTCACGGTCCAGGAGGGCGCCTACCTCGCGGCGCTGCTCCAGGCGCCGAACCAGTACGACTGGGCCATCGCGAGCGACACCGGCAAGAGGCTGGCCGTGGCCCGCTGGAACTACGTCCTGGACAACATGGTCAAGCAGCACTGGCTGGACGCGGGCAAGCGCCAGTCCATGCAGTTCCCGAAGCCGAAGGCGCCCAAGGCGGCGCCCGGTATGAAGGGACAGACCGGCTATCTGGTGGACGCGGCCAACGCGGCGCTGGAGAAGCAGCTGGTCGCCCAGGGCAGGGCCAACTCCCTCGGTGACGCCGAGGCGTTGGTGAAGAAGGGCGGCTGGACCATCACGCTCAACATCGACCCGAAGAAACAGCGCGAGCTGGAGCAGTCCGTCAAGGAGCAGCTGACCGGCAAGCTGGATCCGAAGAAGCGCTCCGTCGACGGCAACGTCCAGCCCGGTGCCGTGTCCGTCGACCCGAAGACGGGCAAGGTCCTCGCCATGTACGGCGGTGAGGACTACTTCAAGCACTTCACCAACAACGCGACCCGCCGCGACTACCAGCCCGCCTCCACCTTCAAGCCGGTGATCCTGGCCGCCGCTCTGGCCGAGGGCGCCCAGACGCAGGACGGCCAGCCCATCACGGCGAACACGATCTACGACGGCACCAGCGGCCGCCAGGTCGTGGACCACGGCAGCAAGGTCGGCTTCGGCCCGCCGAACGAGGACCACCACAACTACGGGCCCATCACCGTCCAGACGGCGATGAACCAGTCTGTCAACTCCGTCTTCGCGCAGATGGGCGTCGACGTGGGCATGAAAACGGTGATGGCCACCGCCGCCAAGCTCGGCATGGACACCAAGGGCATGGATCCGGTCCCCGCACAGACGCTGGGCTCCATGGGCGCGAGCCCGCTGGAGATGGCCGGCATCTACGCGACCTTCGACAACCACGGCAAGAAGGTCACCCCGGCGATCATCAAGTCGGCCGACCACAAGGACAACAGCATCACCCTGCCGGATCCGATCGGCGACCAGGTGATCCCCCGCGAGGCCGCCGACACGGTCACCTCCGTGCTCACCGGCGTGGTCGACGACGGTACGGCCAGTCAGTCGGTGGCGGGCAATTCGGCGCGCAACGGCCAGCAGGTCGCCGGCAAGACGGGTACGTCCGACAACAACAAGTCGGCCTGGTTCACCGGCTACACGCCGGGCCTGGTCACCTCGGTCGGCCTGTTCGGCGAGGACTCCAGGACCCACGCGCAGGTTCCGCTGACGGGCGCGACGGGTCTGCTCGACCCCACCACCGGCCTCCCCGCCCGCATCAACGGCGGCAACTACCCGGCGAAGGTCTGGGCCGCCTACACCTTCGAGGCGATGGGCGATGTCAGCACGTTCGACCTGAACACCACCCAGGGCGCGGCCGTCCAGCCGCCGCAGACGTCCTCCCCGTCGCCGAGCCGGTCGTCCTCTCCGTCGCCGAGCCGGTCGTCCTCTCCGTCGCCGAGCCACTCGGCGTCGTCGCCGCCGCCGAGTCACTCGGCGTCGTCGCCGCCACCGAGCCAGTCGTCCTCGCCGCCGCCGACCACGTCGTCGTCGCCGCCGCCGTCCGGACCCTCGGACGGCGCCACCCCGCAGAACCCGCTCGACGCCGGCGGACAGTAGGGGCAACCCACGCGAAGGGCGCCCGGCATCAGCCGGGCGCCCTTCGCACAGGTAGCGGGCCTCTCAGCCCCGGTTCAGCTCGAACCACACCACCTTGCCGGTGCTCAGCCGGGTCGCGCCCCAGCGCCGGGCCAGCTTGTTGACCAGGTACAGGCCGCGCCCGCCCTCGTCCGTGGCCCGGGCCTGCCGCAGCCGCGGCAACTGCGGCACGTCGTCGCCGACCTCGCAGCGCAGCACGTCCGTGCGCAGCAGCCGCAGCGTCACCGGCCGCGACGCGTACCGTACGGCGTTCGTCACGACCTCGCTGACCAGCAGCTCCACCGAGTCCGTCAGGTCCTCCAGGTCCCAGCGGGCGAGCGCGCGCCGGGCCAGCCGGCGGGCCTGGCCGGGGGCCGTCTCCTCCGGCTCCAGCTTCCAATACGCCACATCGCTCGGCGCGATCCCGTCGAAGCGGGCCGCGAGCAGCGCGATGTCGTCGTCCCGGTCGCCCGGCCCGAGCATGTCGAGGACCTCGTCGCACAGCGCTTCCAGCGGCGGCGGATGGTCCGGGCCGGTCAACTGGGCGGTCGCGGCGAGCTTTTCCCGCAACTGTTCTATGCCGGTCCACACGTCCCGCAGCCGGGACTCCACCAGCCCGTCGGTGTAGAGGAGCAGCGTGGCCCCGGCGGGCGCGTCCAGCTCCACGGCCTCGAAGTCGACCCCGCCGACGCCGATCGGCGCGCCCGGCGGCACCCGCAGCACCTCGGCCCGGCCGCCCAGGTGCAGCAGCACGGGCGGCGGATGGCCGGCGTTGGCGATGGTGATGCGGTGCGTCACCGGGTCGTAGACGGCGTACAGGCAGGTCGCCATGCGGTCCGTGCCGAGCCGCTGCGCCTGCTCGTCCAGGTGGTGCAGCACCTCCTGCGGCGGCAGATCGAGCCCGGCCAGGGTCTGCGCGGTCGTCCGCAGCTGGCCCATGATCGCCGCCGAGGTCATGGAGTGCCCCATGACGTCACCGACCACGAGCGCGACCCGGCTGCCGGGCAGCGGAATCGCGTCGTACCAGTCGCCGCCCACCCGCGCGGTCTCCGCGGCCGGCAGGTACCGCGACGCCAGCCGCACACCCGTCGGCCGGGGCAGGGTCTCCGGCAGCATGGTGCGCTGCAGCTCGTCGGCGATGTACGCCTCCCGGCCGTACAGCACCGCCTTGTCGATGCCGAGCGCGCTGTGCGTGGCCAGCTGGGCCGCCACCAGCAGATCGTCGCCCTCGAAGGCGAGCCGGTCCGGGCGGCGCAGGAACAGGGCCGCGCCGATCACCCGGCGTCGGCCGCGCAGCGGTGCGAGGATCGCGTGCTGCCCGGACGGTACGACCGTCTCGGCGCACTCGCCGAGCAGCTCGGGCAGCGCGGCCCGGGCGGCGGGGGCGTCGGCGAACACCGGCCGCACCCCGCGCAGCACCTCGTTCAGCGCGCCGCCGGGGTGCACCTCGCACAGCTCGGTGGTGAGCGACGACAGCTCGGCCAGCGCGCTCGGCTCCGGCTCGGGTTCGAAGGCGGGCAGCAGCACACCGTCGGTGTCCCGGTCCTCCGGTATCCGGTCGGTACGGCGCAACCGCAGCACCACCGGGCCGGTGGGCCGCTCGTCGCCGACCGGCAGCGGGTCGCGCAGATAGACCAGGATCGCGTCCGAGAAGGTCGGCACGGTCGCCCGGCACAGGCCCATCACGATCTCGTCCAGGTCCAGTCCGCGGGCGATCCGCCGGGTGGCCGCGCCCACGAACCTCAGCCGGTCGCCGTCGCGCCGCATCGGCATCGGCCGGCCCGGCGGCAGGCCGCGCCCGGTACGGCGCTCCTGACCGCCCGGGGCACGCGCCGCCGTCCGCTCCTGCTCGGCGCCGGGCTGCGGCGGAATGGCCTCCGGCGCGGGGCGCGAAGGGGTGGCCTCCGGCGCGGGGCGCGGGCGGTGTGCACCGGGCTCGGTGGTGGCGGGCTGGGAGTGCTCGGGGCCGTTGACTGGGGGCTCCTTCCCCTTGCCGACCGGGGGCTGAATCCCCTTGCCGTCCTTTCCCTTGCCACAGGGCGTGGCCGTGCCCGGTCCGGAGGACGCTCCCTCGGCCCGGGCCTGTGCCGGTAAGGCGGGGGTCGCGGCGGGCTTCGGGGTACGCAGGAGCGCCCCGCGGCCCTCCGCGGGGTCGGCGCCCTGGGGGCGCTCGAAGGAGGTGGGCTGCTCCGTCACGCGTGTCGCATCCATCCGTACGGTACTGCGCGCCGGGCGCGCAGTTGCTCCCGCAGAAGTCCCGATACCCGCAATACGTGCCCCAGGAACGGAATTCCCGCGTGGTCAGAGGTCGTTCCTGTGCCCTGGTGCCCCTCGCTCACGTGTTGCCGCCCCTCGGTGACGATCGGTCAAGCCCGGCGTGCGCTCCGGAAGTTGCACTTCTGCTCCCACCCGCCACCCGACCACCACCCTCAACGACAGTGCCGTGCACCGACTCTGATTATCTGTTTGCGGAGGACGATCCTACGTTTCCTGCCCGGGGGCGCATCAAGGGTCTCATGAGGACACGTGCGCGGGCGTACGGTCCCAGTCCTCGGGGAGAGAAGGTACCGCCCAGGACGGATCCGGGCGCCAGTGCTGCCAGCCGTCCGAGAACGGCGCCCCCCAGGCCTCGATCACCTCGACCGCGTCCCGCCCGGCCGCCCGGACCGATTCGGCGGTCCGCGCGTCCATCAGCCCGTCCCGCTGGGCCTGCGCGAACTCGTCCTCGTCGCGCCAGTGCCAGCTGCGGTCGGGATGCACGGAGATGTCCAGGAAGTAGTCCTCGGAGTCCACCCCGCCCACCCAACGGGCCAGGGGCTGCTCCAGGTTGACGTACCAGTTCTTGAACCGCCAGCCCGGCTCCCAGAACAGCCACACCGACCAGGGCCGGCCGGGCTGGGCCAGCTTCAGCACACCCGTGCCGAACCAGCGGTCCCGCTGCACCGAGCGCGGTTTGGTGTAGCGGGACTGGAGCGGCTCCAGATGCACGGGCGTGCCGTCGGCGAGGACCGGCTTCACACACTCGGTGCCGGGGGCCATCCACACGGCGAGCAGTTCGGCGTCGTCACGTACGACGGTGACGGGCCGGGCGATGTGGATGTGCGCGCCGGCGTTCTCCCGGTAGCGCCACAGGATCTGGGTGCCCGGGGTCCAGTGCGTCGCGGGTCGTGTGTCCGCCGAGTGCGCCGTGTCCGCCGTGTCCACGTGTGTCGTCGCTCCGTCGTCCGTCATGGACAGATATTAGGTGCCGTGGGCATACGACGCTGCGGTGCACATCACGGTTCCGCGCAGGTGGCCGGAAACGTCCGCCGGTGGTCACGGGTGGGTCATCCGCAGGACGTCCAGTGCCTCGTCGAGTTGTTCCAGGGTCAGGTCGCCGCGCTCGACGTACCCGCTCTCCAGGACGACTTCCCGGATCGTCTTCCGCTCGGCGAGGGACCTTTTGGCGACCTTCGCGGCCTCCTCGTAGCCGATGTACTTGTTCAGCGGGGTGACGACGGACGGAGACGACTCCGCGTACTCCCGGGTCCGCTCCCGGTCGGCGGTGATGCCGTCGATCGTCCGGTCGGCCAGCAGCCGCGAGACGTTGGCGAGCAGCCGGACGGATTCGAGCACGTTCTTGGCGATGACCGGCAGCATGACGTTCAGTTCGAAGTTCCCGGCGGCGCCGGCGGTGGCGATGGTCGCGTCGTTGCCGATGACCTGGGCGGCCACCATGAGGACGGCTTCGGGGATCACGGGGTTGACCTTGCCCGGCATGATGGACGAGCCCGGCTGGAGGTCGGGCAGCCGGATCTCGGCGAGCCCGGTGCGCGGCCCGGACGCCATCCACCGCAGATCGTTGGCGATCTTCGTCAGCCCGACCGCGATGGTCCTGAGCTGCCCGCTGGTCTCCACGATCCCGTCCCGGGCGCCCTGCGCCTCGAAGTGGTCCCGGGCCTCGGTCAGCGGCAGCCCGGTGACCCGGGCGACCTCCTGGATGACGGCGGCGGAGAAGCCGGGCGGGGTGTTGATGCCGGTGCCGACGGCGGTGCCGCCGAGGGGGAGTTCGGCGAGCCGGGGCAGGGAGGCGCGGAGCCGCTCGACGCCGTGGCGAACCTGGGTGGCGTACCCGCCGAACTCCTGACCGAGCGTCACGGGGGTGGCGTCCATGAGGTGGGTCCGCCCGGACTTCACGACGTCGGCGAACTCCTCGGACTTGCGGGTCAGGGAGGCGGCGAGGTGGTCGAGGGCGGGGATCAGGTCGTGCGTGACGGCGGCGGTGGCGGCGATGTGGATGGAGGAGGGGAAGACGTCGTTGGAGGACTGGGAGGCGTTGACGTGGTCGTTCGGGTGCACGTCACGGCCCAGCCGCTCGGTCGCGAGGGTGGCGATGACCTCGTTGGTGTTCATGTTGGACGAGGTGCCGGAACCGGTCTGGAAGACGTCGATGGGGAAGTGCTCGTCCCACTTCCCCTCGGCGACCTCGGCTGCCGCCTCCTGGACCGCCTCGGCGATCTCCTTGTCGAGCACACCGAGCTGCGCGTTCACCTTGGCGGCGGCGCCCTTGATGCGCGCGAGGGCTTCGATGTGCGCCCGTTCGATGCGCTGGCCGGAGATGGGGAAGTTCTCGACGGCGCGTTGTGTCTGGGCCCGCCACTTCGCGGTGGCGGGGACACGGACCTCGCCCATGGAGTCGTGCTCGATGCGGTAGTCGCTGTCGCTCATGGCGGTTACAGCGACCGGGGACGCAGCGTTGTTCCCGGTCGTTACGCTGAGTGAGGCATCGGGTGCGCGCATCGTGGCCCCGAAACGGTTAGGGCGGCGGGGGCGGAATCCGTCCCCGCCGCACCCGGCACTACGCCAGCCCCGGACCCCGCACCGGAATCGACGTGAACGTCGGCTGAGGGGCAGGATCGGTGAAGAAGTCGTTGCCCTTGTCGTCCACGACGATGAACGCCGGGAAGTCCTCGACCTCGATCTTCCAGACCGCCTCCATGCCCAGCTCCTCGTACTCCAGGACCTCCACCTTCTTGATGCAGTCCTGGGCGAGACGGGCGGCCGGGCCGCCGATCGAGCCGAGGTAGAAGCCGCCGTGGGCGTTGCACGCGTCGGTGACCTGCTTCGACCGGTTGCCCTTCGCCAGCATCACCTTGGAGCCGCCCGCCGCCTGGAACTGCTCCACGTAGGAGTCCATGCGGCCGGCGGTCGTGGGACCGAAGGAACCGGAGGCGTAGCCTTCGGGGGTCTTCGCCGGGCCCGCGTAGTACACCGGGTGGTCCTTCAGGTACTGCGGCATCTCCTCACCCGCGTCCAGCCGCTCCTTGATCTTGGCGTGCGCGATGTCACGGGCGACGACCAGCGGCCCGGTGAGGGACAGTCGGGTCTTGACCGGGTACTTGGTCAGCTCGGCGAGGATCGTGTCCATGGGCTGGTTCAGGTCGATCTCGACCACGTCGGACGACTCTTCCAGGTGCTCGTCCGTCGTCTCCGGCAGGAAGCGCGCCGGGTCGGTCTCCAGCTGCTCCAGGAAGACGCCCTCGGCGGTGATCTTCGCGACGGCCTGGCGGTCGGCCGAGCAGGAGACCGCGATGGCGACCGGGCAGGATGCGCCGTGGCGCGGGAGGCGGACGACGCGGACGTCGTGGCAGAAGTACTTGCCGCCGAACTGCGCGCCGATGCCGATCTTCTGCGTCAGCTCGAAGACCTTCTGCTCGAGGTCCTTGTCGCGGAAGCCGTGGCCGAGCTCCGAGCCCTCCGCCGGGATCTCGTCCAGGTAGTGCGCGGAGGCGTACTTCGCGGTCTTCAGCGCGTACTCGGCGCTGGTGCCGCCGACGACGATCGCCAGGTGGTACGGCGGGCAGGCGGCCGTGCCGAGCGAACGGATCTTCTCCTCCAGGAACTTCATCATGGAGGCCTCGTTCAGGACCGCCTTCGTCTCCTGGTAGAGGAAGGACTTGTTGGCGCTGCCGCCGCCCTTCGCCATGAACAGGAACTTGTAGGCGCCGCCGTCGGTGGCGTACAGCTCGATCTGGGCCGGCAGGTTGGAGCCGGTGTTCTTCTCCTCCCACATGGTGAGCGGAGCCATCTGCGAGTAGCGCAGGTTGAGCTTTGTGTAGGCGTCGTAGATGCCGTGGGAGAGGTGCCTCTCGTCCTCGCCGGCCGTCAGCACGTTCTGCCCGCGCTTGCCCATGACGATCGCCGTGCCGGTGTCCTGGCACATCGGGAGCACGCCGGCCGCCGCGATGTTCGCGTTCTTCAGCAGGTCCAGGGCCACGAACTTGTCGTTGCCGGACGCCTCGGGGTCGTCGATGATCCGGCGCAGCTGGGCGAGGTGGGCGGGGCGGAGGTAGTGCTGGATGTCGTGGATGGCCTCCTCGGCCAGCTTGCGCAGCGCCTCCGGCTCCACCTTGAGGAACGTCCGCCCGTCCGGGCCCTCGACGGTGGAGACGCCTTCGGACGTCACCAGCCGGTACGGGGTGGTGTCCTCTCCCTGGGGGAGCAGATCGGTGTACGCGAACTCAGGCATCTCAGCCCATTCCTCACTCTGACGGACGGCGCCCGCCGACGCTGGCGGGCCTCACCAGCCTAGAACCTGCCGCCGGCACGGAACCTGTGAGGTAAGGCTCAGTCCGGCACGCCGAGGTTTTCCACAGCCCCTAGTCGCGATCTATCGCGTTTCGGTAGGCTGTTGCCGTGGACCTTCAGAAGCACACCGAAGCACCTGCCGCCGAGCTGCGCGCCTCGGACGCCGACCGTGATCGCATCGCCGAGATTCTCCGCGAGGCCCTGGCCGAGGGGCGGCTGACCGCCGACGAGCATGCCGAGCGGATCGAGGGCGTCCTCGCCGCCAAGACGGTGGGCGAGCTGGAGGTCTTCATCCGGGACCTGCCCGCAGCCCACCAGCGCCCCGCCACCGGCGCCTACACGCCCGCCCCGCCCCGCCCCTCCCCGGGCGCGATCCCGGCGGAGGCGGACGCGAACGTGGTGGCGGTCTTCAGCAGCGCCGTGCGCCGGGGCCGCTGGCACGCCGGCCGCCGGATCCACGCGTACTCGGTCTTCGGCAGCGTCGAGATCGACCTCAGTGAGGCGATCTTCGAGTACCAGCAGGTCGTGATCAAGGCCGTCTCGGTCTTCGGCGACGTCCAGATCCGCGTCCCGGAGAACGTGTCGCTGCGCGGCACCGGAGGCGGCGTCCTCGGCAACTTCGAGGTGGACACGCTGGACTCGGTCGAGTCCGAGGCGCCGGTCGTCTACGTCGACGGCTGGGCCGTGCTCGGCAATGTCGAGGCGCGCCCCAAGCGCGGCAAGCGCGTGGCGGACATCCTGGACCGGGTGCAGAGCAAGGTCGACCGGAAGCTGGAGCGCGTCCAGGACAAGGTCGACCGGAAGCTGCGCAGACACCTGGGCCGTTGACGGTCGCGAATCCGATGGTGACCGGACGGTACCGCTCCTCCTGAGCAGGGCGCTGGGGGCGCGAACGAGCCGCTCGCGCGCCGACGACTGGGAACGCTGTGCATAGGCGCGCGCACAGCGGGTAGGCCTTGCTGCATCGTCTCTCGCTCGCGAAGCCGTCGTCAGGAGTAGACCGTGCTGCAACCGCCGCATTCGTCCTTGCAGGTAGCTGCCCTTCCGGTCCAGCGGATGCCGGCGCGAGACAGGGACCAAGACGCTCCCTGGCACACCGAGGCAGTGTGCCGACGCGACGAGGCGGGCCTGTTCTTCGCCCCGTCGAAGGAACCGACCGCCGCCCGGCTGTCCCGCGAGGAGGCGGCCAAGCGCGTCTGCGCCCGCTGCCCGGTGATGGTCGAGTGTCGCGAACACGCCCTCCTCCAGCCCGAGCCGTACGGCGTCTGGGGCGGACTCACGGCGGCGGAGCGCCGTGTGGTCCTGGCGCGAAGGCGCCGCCGGGAGATGGAACTGAAGAAGGCGGCGCGGGCGACGGCGGCCAACCGCATAGCGGGCTGAATGAACGAGCGGCGCCCTCTCCGCACAGAGGGCGCCGTGGTCCTTGCGGGGCGCAGGGAACTGCGCCCCCTCCGCTCAGGTGCTACTTGGCCCGATCGAAGTCGATCGCGCTGTAGGCCCGCAGCTTGGCGAGCCGATGCTCGGAGTCGATCCGGCGAACCGTGCCGGACTTCGACCGCATCACGATCGACTCGGTCAGCGCGGTCTCCGACCGGTACCGGACACCCCGCAGCAGCTCACCGTCGGTGATCCCGGTCGCGACGAAGAAGACGTTCTCCCCGGACACCAGGTCGTCGGTCGTCAGGACGCGGTCCAGATCGTGCCCGGCGTCGATGGCCCGCGCCCGCTCCTCGTCGTCCTTGGGCCAGAGCTTGCCCTGGATGGTGCCGCCCAGGCACTTCACGGCGCAGGCCGAGATGATGCCCTCGGGCGTGCCGCCGATGCCGAGCAGCAGGTCGACGCCGGTGCCCTCGCGGAGCGCGTAGATCGAGCCCGCCACATCGCCGTCGGAGATCAGCTTGATGCGGGCGCCGGCCTCCCGGACCTCCCTGATCAGACCCTCGTGCCGCGGCCGGTCGAGGATGACGACCGTGACGTCCTCGGGCGTGGCCTTCTTGGCCTTGGCGATCCGCTTGATGTTCACGGCCACGGGCGCGTCGATGTCGACGAACTCCGCCGCCTCCGGGCCGGTGACCAGCTTGTCCATGTAGAACACGGCGGACGGGTCGAACATGGCGCCCCGCTCGGCCGCGGCGAGGACGGCGATCGCGTTCGGCATGCCCTTGGCCGTCAGCGTGGTGCCGTCGATCGGGTCGACCGCGATGTCGACCTCGGGACCGGTGCCGTCGCCCACGTGCTCTCCGTTGAAGAGCATCGGGGCCTCGTCCTTCTCGCCCTCGCCGATAACGACGACGCCGTTCATCGACACGGTGGAGACGAGGGTCCGCATGGCGCGCACCGCGGCACCGTCGGCGCCGTTCTTGTCACCGCGCCCCACCCAACGGCCCGCTGCCATGGCGGCGGCTTCGGTCACCCGGACGAGTTCCAGGGCGAGGTTGCGATCGGGAGCCTCGGAGGGAACATCGAGCTCGGACGGCAGATGATGATTTTCGGTCATCGGAGCGCACCTTTCTGATACGACGACGGCCGGATGAGGGTGTTGGCCCCGACTCTATCGTTAGGCAGACAAAATGAGCAGAGGACCCCACGGATGAGCGCCGGGGGCACCTGCGACGATAGGGGGCGTGGCAGGTTCGAACGGCAAGCAGAAGACGGCCCGGGACATGATTCTCTCCCTGGCCCTGATCGGCATCGCGGCGTTGGTCGTCTACTTCCTCGGCATCCCGCACGACGATCACTCTCCCGACCTGAAGCGGGTCGATTACCGGGTCGAGCTGCTCACCGCCCGTCGCGCGGCGAGCTACCCGGTGGCCGCGCCCGAGGGCCTGCCCAGTACCTGGAAGGCGACCTCCGTTCGCTTCCAGGGCGAGAACGGCGACCGCTGGCACCTGGGCTTCCAGACCCCGGACAGCCAGTATGTGCAGATCGAGCAGTCCACGCAGAAGCCGGCCGAGTTCATCGACCAGGCCAGCCAGGGCGCGTCGGCGACGAAGCAGACCCAGACGATCGGCGGCCGCACCTGGACCCACTACACCGGCGGCCGCTACGACGCCCTCGTCCTGAACGGCACGCCCGGCTCCACCACGGTGGTGGCCGGCACGGCGTCCTTCGAGGAGCTGACGAAGCTGGCGGCGGCGCTGAAGATGCAGTGAGCCGCGCGTGACGGGTCATGCGAAGAGGCCCCCGGCATGCCGGGGGCCTCTTCGTGTGTCCGTGGGGCTCAGACGGTCGTGACGACGTCCTCGTACGCCAGGCGCGGGGAGCGCGGGAACCAGGCGTCCGGACCCGGCTTGCCGATGTTGACCACCATCAGCGGGGTGTGGTCGTCGTCCAGGAACTCCTTGCGGACGCCCTCGAAGTCGAGGCCGGTCATCGGGCCGGCGGCGAGGCCCGCGGCACGGACGCCGATGATGAAGTAGGCGGCCTGCAGGGCGGCGTTCAGGCCGGCGGCGCCCTCACGGGCCGGACGCTCGCTGAAGAAGACGTCCTTGGCCTGCGGGAAGTGCGGGAAGAGGGTCGGCAGCTCCTCGTGGAACTCGTTGTCCGCGGAGAGGATCGCGACGAGCGGGGCGGTGGCCGTCTTCGGCTGGTTGCCCTCGGCCATGTGCTGCACCAGACGCTCGCGGGCCTCGGCGGAGCGGACCAGGGTGATGCGCAGCGGGCTCTGGTTGAAGGCGGTGGGGCCGTACTTGACCAGGTCGTAGATCGCCTGGACCTGCTCGTCGGTGACCGGCTCGTCGGTGAAGGTGTTCGCGGTGCGGGCCTCGCGGAACAGCAGGTCCTGGGCGGCGGGCTCAAGAACGAGAGACATGCGTGATCTTCCTAGGTGGCGCCTTGATCCGACGTACCGGACCGCGGTCCGGATCGGCTGACGCCACTGACCCTACGACAATGAAGTTCAAGCTTCAACAATGGTCGGGGTGTGGTGACCCGCTTCACAAGCGCAATGGGCCGACGCCTACTCGGCGTCCGCCTCCTCTTCCGCTTCCTCCTCGGCCAGCGCCGCGTCCAGCCGGGCCCGCGCCCCCTCCAGCCAGCGCCGGCACACCTTGGCCAGCTCCTCGCCGCGCTCCCACAGCGCCAGGGACTCCTCCAGAGTCGTACCGCCCGCCTCCAGGCGCCGTACGACCTCGATCAGCTCGTCCCGCGCCTGCTCGTACGAGAGCGCCTCGTCCACCTTGCCGGTCATTCGCCCACCTTCACTGTGAATTCGCCGTCGGCGACGCGGGCCCGGAGCGCCTCGCCTTCCGTCACCTCGTCCGGACCGCGCACCACGTGACCGTCCGTCTTCTGCAGCACCGCGTAGCCGCGCTTGAGTGTCGCTGCGGGGGAGAGGGCCACCACGCGCGCGTGCGTGTGGGTCAGCTCCGAGTCCGCGCGGTCGAGGAGATGCCCGAGGGTCCGCCGGCTGCGCTCGACGAGAGAGGCCACGTGGTCGGCGCGCTCGTCGAGCATCCGGTGCGGATCCTCCATCGAGGGGCGGGCCAGCGCGTGCGCCAGCCCGCGCTCCTCCCGCTCCAGACAGGCGTTCACGCAGCGCCGGGCCCGGTCCCGCAGCATCCGCACCCGCTCGAACTCCTCGCCCACGTCCGGCACGACCTTCTTGGCCGCGTCGGTGGGGGTGGAGGCGCGCAGGTCGGCGACGTGGTCCAGCAGCGGGTTGTCCGGCTCGTGCCCGATGGCGGAGACGACGGGCGTACGGCACTCGGCCACGGCCCGCACGAGCTGCTCGTCGGAGAAGGGCAGCAGATCCTCGACGCTGCCACCCCCACGGGCGACGATGATGACGTCCACGTCCTCGATCTCGTCCAGCTCCTTCACCGCCTGTACGACCTGCGGGACGGCGTGCACGCCCTGCACCGGGACGTTGCGCACCTCGAAGCGGACGGCGGGCCAGCGGTGGCGGGCGTTCTCCAGCACGTCCCGCTCCGCGGCGGAGGCGCGACCGCAGACGAGGCCGACCAGCTGCGGCAGAAAGGGCAGCGGCTTCTTCCGCTCCGGCGCGAACAGTCCCTCGGCCGCGAGCGCCTTCTTCAGCTGCTCCAGCCGGGCCAGCAGCTCACCGACGCCGACGGGCCTCATCTCGGCGGCGCGCAGGGACAGCTGCCCCCTCGGGGCGTACCACTCCGGCTTCGCCAGTACGACGACCCGGGCGCCCTCCCCGACGACATCGGCGACGGCGTCGAACACCTGCCGGTAGCAGGTCACGCTCACGGAGATGTCGTACGAGGGATCCCGCAGCGTCAGGAACACGACCCCGGCGCCGGGCCGCCGCGACAACTGCGTGATCTGCCCCTCGACCCACACCGCCCCGAGCCGATCGATCCAGCCCCCGATCAGCCGGGAGACCTCACCTACGGGCAGTGGGGCTTCGGGGGTGGTTTTCGCAGCCATGCGGTTGAGGGTAACGGGGAGTACCGACAGTGGAGTCGCAGCCGCCGCACCGCATTCGCGCCGTGGCCGCAGGGAGGGGCGGCACCGGGCACGCGATCCCGGCGCCGCCAAGCGCACCCTTACGATGGGACGCATGACCGCTTCGTCTGGCCGCCGTGTCCTGCTCGCCGCCCCCCGGGGCTACTGCGCCGGTGTGGACCGCGCCGTGATCGCCGTCGAGAAGGCCCTGGAACAGTACGGGGCCCCGATCTACGTCCGGCACGAGATCGTCCACAACAAGTACGTCGTGCAGACCCTGGAGAAGAAGGGCGCCGTCTTCGTCGAGCGGACGGAGGAGGTGCCGCCCGGCAACATCGTCATGTTCTCGGCGCACGGCGTCGCGCCGGTCGTGCACGAGGAGGCCGAACGGGGCCGCCTCGCCACCATCGACGCCACCTGCCCCCTGGTCACCAAGGTCCACAAGGAAGCCGTCCGCTACGCCAATGAGGACTACGACATCCTCCTGATCGGTCACGAGGGCCACGAGGAGGTCATCGGCACCTCCGGCGAGGCCCCCGACCACATCCAGCTCGTCGACGGCCCCGCGGATGTCGACAAGGTCGAGGTCCGCGACCCGTCGAAGGTCGTCTGGCTGTCCCAGACCACCCTGTCCGTGGACGAGACCATGGAGACCGTCGACGCCCTGAAGACGAAGTTCCCGGGCCTGGTCTCCCCGCCCAGCGACGACATCTGCTACGCCACGCAGAACCGCCAGCTCGCCGTGAAGCAGATGGGCGCCGAGGCCGAGCTGGTCATCGTCGTCGGCTCGCGCAACTCCTCCAACTCCAAGCGGCTGGTCGAGGTCGCCAAGCTCGCCGGCGCCCGCGAGGCCTACCTGGTGGACTTCGCCGACGAGATCGACGAGGCCTGGCTGGAGGGCGTGACGACCGTCGGCGTCACCTCCGGCGCCTCCGTCCCCGAGGTGCTGGTCGAGCAGGTCCTGGAATGGCTCGGCGAGCGCGGTTACGCCGACGTGGAGATCGTCAAGGCCGCCGAGGAGTCCATCACGTTCTCCCTCCCCAAGGAGCTCCGCCGCGATCTGCGCGACGAGGCCGCGGCCCTGGTCGCCGAGCGGGGCGGCACCGGCACTTCCGAGGAGTGACTGTCAGTCCTCCGTCGTAACGTGGTGCCATGCAGATCTTCGGCGTGGACATCGGCGGATCCGGGATCAAGGGCGCCCCTGTGGACCTCGACAGGGGCGACCTCGCCCAGGAGCGCTGCAAGGTGCTCACCCCGCACCCGGCGACGCCGGACGGCGTGGCCGACGGGGTCAAGCAGGTCATCGACCACTTCGGCTGGACCGGCCCGGTCGGCCTGACCTTCCCCGGAGTGGTCACCGGCGGCGCCACGGTGCGCACGGCGGCGAACGTGGACAGCAGCTGGATCGACACCGACGCGCGCGCGTTGTTCAGCGGCAAGCTGGGCGGCCTGCCGGTGACGGTGGTCAACGACGCGGACGCGGCGGGCGTCGCCGAGATGCAGTTCGGCGCCGGCCGCGACCGCAGGGGCACGGTCATTCTGCTGACCTTCGGCACCGGCATCGGCAGCGCCGTCTTCGTGGACGGCATCCTCGTCCCGAACACGGAGCTGGGCCACCTGGAGCTCGACGGCCACGAGGCCGAGCGGCGCGCCTCCAGCAAGGCCAAGGAGGACCACGAGCTGACCTGGGAGCGCTGGTCGCGCCGCGTCCAGAAGTACCTGGCGCATGTGGAGATGCTGTTCTCGCCGGAGCTGTTCATCATCGGCGGCGGGGTCAGCCGCAAGGCCGACAGGTTCCTGCACCTCATCGAGGGCATCAGGGCGGAGATCGTCCCCGCGCAACTGCAGAACAACGCGGGGATCGTGGGGGCGGCGATGAGAGCGGCGCAGGAGAACGCGTAGGGGGTGGGCGGCAGGGCGGTTGGAGCGGCGGCCACCGGGTGGCGGCGGTCGCACCAGGGCACCCCGCCGGCGCGGGCAAGCGGCACCCCGCCCGCCCGGCCGCAGCCGAGGGCATCAGGTCACACGCCCAGCCGGGTCAGCTGACCCGGGTCAGCAGGTCACGCGCCTCGACTCAGCCACGCCGTCGGCGCTGTCGTACCCACCGCACCCGGCGTACGAGCACGATCACCCCGGCGACCAGCGTCCCGCCGTACAGCCAGCCGGCCTGTGTGGCGAGCCCGGTGAACACGCCCATCAGGCTGCCGAGCAGCCCCCCGCCGCCATCGGCGACCGGGAGTATCCCCACGGCGAACGCGATCGGCACGACCACCGGCGCGGTCAGCACGTCCCCGGCCCGCACCCACAGCGAGGTCAGGACGCACACCGGCAGGAACAGCACGCCGTAGACCCTCAAGGACCCACCGAACAGCAGCGCGTCCAGGCACCCGAGCAGGAACATCACGAGGACGCAGAACAGCCCGCCGCCGAGCCCGGTGAGCCGGGGCCCCGGCAGCCGCGTCCCCTGCCCCGGGCCTGGGCCCCGGCCCTGGCCCGGGCTGCGCTCGCTGCCGGCCCCGCGCCGCGCCTGCGGGGGCAGGTGCGCGGGCTGCTGCGGCGTGCCGCGTCGCGGTCCGTCGTTGGGAGGTCGCGTTCTGCGTTGCTGCACTCGACCAACTTAGGTCTGTTTATGTGCCGAATAGCCCATCAGACACGCCGGTGGAAAGAGCTTGGCCAGGCGTTCGAAGCTCCCTCGAGCCGCCCGGCGCGGACGCCGTAGACTGGTGGATCGGCCAGTGTCGGTCTCTGGCCCCTGGCAGCCTCTGGCCCACTCATCTACGGGAAGTCGCAACGTGTCGCTCACGATCGGAATCGTCGGCCTGCCGAATGTCGGCAAGTCGACCCTGTTCAACGCCCTGACCAAGAACGACGTGCTGGCGGCCAACTACCCGTTCGCCACGATCGAGCCGAATGTCGGCGTGGTCGGCGTCCCCGACGGCCGGCTGGCCAAGCTGGCGTCGATCTTCGGCTCGGAGCGCATCCTTCCGGCCACGGTCGACTTCGTGGACATCGCCGGTATCGTGCGCGGCGCCTCCGAGGGCGAGGGCCTGGGCAACAAGTTCCTCGCGAACATCCGTGAGTCCGACGCGATCTGCCAGGTCATCCGCGCCTTCAAGGACGAGAACGTCGTGCACGTCGACGGCAAGGTCTCGCCGAAGGACGACATCGAGACGATCAACACCGAGCTGATCCTCGCCGACCTCCAGACCATCGAGAAGGTCCTTCCGCGCCTCCAGAAGGAGTCCCGCATCAAGAAGGACGTGGCCCCGAAGGTCAAGGCGGTCGAGGAGGCGAAGGAGATCCTGGAGAAGGGCGACACGCTCTTCGCGCACGGCATCGTCCAGGGCAGCGAGCGCAACGAACTCCTCCACGACCTGCACCTGCTCACCACCAAGCCGTTCCTGTACGTCTTCAACGTCGACGAGGACGAACTGATCGACGAGGACTTCAAGAACGAGCAGCGGGCCTTGGTCGCCCCCGCCGAGGCGATCTTCCTCAACGCCAAGCTGGAGGCGGACCTCGCCGAGCTGGACGAGGAGGAGGCGCTGGAGCTGCTGGAGTCCGTCGGCCAGCACGAGCCCGGCCTGGCCACCCTGGCCCGCGTCGGCTTCGCCACCCTCGGCCTGCAGACCTACCTCACGGCCGGCCCCAAGGAGTCCCGCGCCTGGACCATCAAGAAGGGCGCCACGGCCCCCGAGGCGGCCGGTGTGATCCACACCGACTTCCAGAAGGGCTTCATCAAGGCCGAGGTCATCTCCTTCGACGACCTGGTCGAGACCGGCTCGGTCGCCGAGGCCCGCGCCAAGGGCAAGGCCCGCATGGAGGGCAAGGAGTATGTCATGCAGGACGGCGACGTGGTGGAGTTCCGGTTCAATGTGTAACCAACTCGTCACCATGCGCTAGGCGGTTCGTCAAGCGTGCAGATCAGAAGGGGCTGAGCTCTGGCGAGCTCAGCCCCTTCTGCGTTCCCGTGCTGACTTGGTGCTGACTCCTAGTTGCTCGTCGGTGGCGTGAGGCTTTCGAGATCCAGGCTGATCTCGAAAGGCACAGGGCGCTTCAGAGTGCCTCGGAAGATGCCGGCGGGCGCGTAGACGCCAGTCGGTTCGTCGAGTTCGTAGACGTGGACGACAGGGGCGCCGTCTTCGTCCTCGATGCACCAGTAGTGGGGGATGCCGGCTTCCGCGTACTTGCGCAGTTTGACCGTGCGGTCCCGGTGCGCGGACTCGGGTGAGACGACCTCGATGACGAGTCGCACCTCGTCCGGCGCGAACCAGGTGCGGTCTCCGTCGTAGTCGGCCGTCGTCAACAGCAGATCCGGCTCGGGCCGGTTTCGCTCGTCGAGTTTTATGGTCATCTCGCGACCGACCCTGACATCGCCGGGCGCCTGCTCCATGAGAGCGACGGTGAGCATGGTGACGAGATGGCCGTGCCACCACCTCTGCGGCGACATCATGAAGACAAGCGCTCCGTCGATCAGCTCGGTGTGGCGGGGTGCCTCGGGAAGGCGGTCCAGGTCCTCCGCGAACCAGCCTTCCTCGCGCGGCGGGCGCATCCAGTCGGGCAGTGCGGTCATGGCTCAACCGTAGCGATCCGACGAGGCGCGGGCCACGAGATCGTCACCGGGGGACTGCCCTTCCTCCCGTCCCGGAGTCCCAGACCTGTCGCCGGTGCTGATTCTGTGCTGACTTGGATCTCTCAGAAGCCCGTTTCCGCAGGTGGGAGCGTTGTGGTGGACGTTCCGCTTCAACGTGTGATTCTCGCCCCTCACATCCCCGTGACCCGCGCCACCGTGAACGGCGTGGTCGGTGTTCCCGGTCCCATCGGGCCGCCCTTGTCGAACTGGGAGCGGACGACGAGGAGGGCGCCAGGGGTGCGGGCCAGGGTGGTGGGGATCTGGAGGGCGGGGGTGGTCAGGGTGCGGGTCAGGTGGGCCTCGGTGCCGTCGGGAGAGAGGTGCCAGCGGGTCAGGGTGTCCGTCCTGTTGTGGGCCGCCCACAGGGTGCGGTGGAACAGCTCCAGGCCGTCGCCGTTCACCAGGTCACCGCCGTGCAGGGAGACTTGACGCACCGACCCGTCGGTCACGTCGACCCGGTACAGGCCACCGCCGGTCATGTCGACCACGAACAGCAGGCGTCCGGTGGCGTCGGCGACGATGCCGTTGAGGGTGTAGGCGTCCGGCGAGTGCGGGGGCACGGCCCCGCTCAGGTCGAAGTGCGCGACCAGCGGCGCGCGGCCGCCACGTGCCACCTCGGCGGGGGTGACCCGGTAGATCACCGGACGCACGCTGTCGGTGGCGTACGCCGTGCCGTCCGCGGTGACGACGAGGTCGTTGATGAAGCGCTGATCACCCTCCGGTACCTCGAAGCCGGCCAGCAGGGAGCGGTCGCGCAGGTCGTAGACGTCGATTCCGGTGCTGTGGTCGATGACCCACAGGCGGCCCGCCCGGTCGGCCTTCAGCCCGTTGGCCGTCGTACGGCCGTCCGCGCCGGCCGGCAGGAAGACGTCGGCGGCGCGGCTGCCGGCGGCGGCCCGGTAGATCGCGCCGGTCGTGAAGGAGCCGACGTACGCGTCGCCCGTGCGCGGGTCGAGGGCGATGCCCTCGGGGTAGGCCCGGTCGTCGGGGAGGGTGAAGGCGGTGGAGATGCGGGGATGGCCGGTGGCCGCGGTCGCCCGGGGTGCGGCGAGGGCGACTGCGGTGGCTGCGGCACCGGTCAGGAAGGTACGGCGGTGGATCGAACGGGACACGGCAGTGCCTCTCGGTTCGGCTGCTCTCTCCAGGACGAGCACGAAGCTACATTAGAGTTCTAATCCTCGCCAGTGCATTAATCACCGCCAGGGTGTGAATCCTCGCTCACGCATTAATCTGGGCCGTGTGACCTCCATGCCCGCGTCCGAGCGCCTCGGCTCCCACCTCAAGCGGACCGAGCAGGCCCTCAACACCACGAAGGCCGCGGTCCTCAAGCCCGCGGGCCTGACCGTCGCCCAGTACGCCGCGCTGCTCCACCTCTCAGACAACCCCGGCATCTCCGCCGCGGCCCTGGCCCGGCTGTGCGGGGTCACCCCGCCGACCATGAACACGGTCCTGAAGAACCTCCAGGACCGCGATCTGATCACCCGCAGCCCGCACGAGTGGCACAGGAACGTCCTGGAGACCCGTCTCACGGACGCAGGCCGGGCCGTCATGGCCGAGGCCGACACGGCCGCCGTACGCGTCGAACGCGCCCTCGCCGCGGAGTTCACCGACGCCGAGCGCGAGGCCCTGACCGGGCTGCTCGCCCGTTGTGTCAGAGTCCTGGAGGAACAGCGCCCGGGAAGCTCATGACGGGCTCCGGCGCCGGATCCGTCACCCACCCCGCCACCAGCACCAGCCGGGACTCGCGGTCGACGGCGAGGAAGCCGAAGGGGCGGTCGAAGACGGCCCGGACGACCGTGGTCTCGTAGCGGTACTGCGGCGGGGCGCTGCCCGGCGCCGCCATCACCGCCGTCACGGCTGCCGCCCGGAACCCCAGTGCGCCGAACTGCGCCAGCGCCGACTGGCGGGCCTCGCCGATGGCGAGCGGGTAGTCGCTGATGCCGGGGAAATGGGCGTGGCGGGCATCGCCGGCCGCCGTCAGGCCGAACAGCCCGGCCAGGGCGAGCAGATCGTGATCGGCGCGCACCTCGTAGGCCACCGTCCGCACATCCAGCGTCAGCGGCTCCGGCTCGACGGCCGGCTGCTGCTCCACGTGCAGGCCCGGCCCCACATGCCCGTGCGGCAGCGAGCCGCCCGTGGTCAGCGGCAGCGCCCGCGCCACGATCCCGACCCCGGCCGCCAGTACCTGACCGGAGGTCATGTGCTCCTCGCCGAGCACCAGATGGACATCGACGCCGTTGTCACCGGGCACCGTCAGCGCCGTGACGAAGCCGTCCGGGGTGCCCGTCACCCCCACCCGGTCCGGACGGACGCTGCGGCGGTACAGCCCGCGCAGCGTGCGCCCCTGCCAGGGGCCGGAGGCGGGCCGCAACGGCAGCTCGGTGAACGGCTGCCGCCAGGTCGTGCGCAGGGACAGGGCACTGGCCAGCACCATCCGCGCTTCCCGGGTCAGCGTCACCGGCATGCGCTCCACCAGCCCGCCGGTCCGCTCGGCCGCCCAGGCGTCCAGCCGCTCCTGTGCGGTGACGAGGTCGTCCCCGAACACCCCGTACGTCCCGGCCGGCAGCCCGGCCCGCCACTCCTCCCGCAGGGTGAGCGCCTGATGTGTCCACAGACCGAGCGCCGCGTCCAGCCCGGACACCGACCGCAGTGCCGCCAGCAACTCCCGTGCGGCACCGGCCGCCTGATCCGCCGGCAGGCCGAGGGCCTCGCTCAGCTCGGCCCGCGCCGGGCCCGTCGCGCCGTCGGCCAGGAAGGCCAGCAGCGGCCAGACCCCGGCCGCCGACACGACCGTGCCGTCCTGCGCCGTCGCCGCCCACCGCGTGGTGAGCCCGTTCACCGCCCGGACGAGCTCGCCGCCCACCCGGCTCCGGGTCTGGGTGTCCACCCTCATTCCGCCCCCGTTCGTGCCCCACTGGCCTTGCGCCCAGTCGTACGTCGGCCCGGCCACCGGCCGTTCACCGGTCCCGCGCTGCCGTCGACCGCCCCAGGAGCACGGTACCTGCCCGGAAGACGACCGAGCCGACACCGGCATCCAGGTGTGAGCGCAGCCGTGGGAGCGCATTTATAGGGAGAAAGTGCCTGGGTAAAGCCCTCCGACATCCCCTGTCATCACATCGGGTGATTCTCTGGCCTTTGCTTGCATGGCGCAACCCACCGTTGCCACGCTGTTGCTGTCTGTACAATCTGATGGGAGCGGCCAGTGACTTTCGGTGAGCAGCCGGCGTACCTGCGTGTCGCGGGTGATCTCCGCAAGAAGATCGTCGACGGTTCACTGCCGCCCCACACCCGCCTGCCCTCCCAGGCCCGCATCCGTGAGGAGTACGGCGTCTCGGACACCGTCGCGCTGGAGGCCCGCAAGGTGCTGATGGCCGAGGGCCTGGTCGAGGGCCGCTCCGGCTCCGGGACGTATGTCCGCGAGCGCCCGGTGCCGCGCCGCGTGGCCCGCTCCGGATACCGCCCGTCCGGCGGCGCCACGCCCTTCCGGCAGGAGCAGGCCGACGCCTCGGTGCGCGGCACCTGGGAGTCCAGCAGCGAACAGACCGAGGCCGGGGTCGCCATCGCCGAGCGGCTGGGCCTCCAGGCCGGCGACCGGGTCATGCGCACCAAGTACCTGTTCCGGGAGGCCGGTGAGCCGATGATGCTCTCCACCTCCTGGGAGCCGCTCGCCGTCACCGGCCGCACCCCGGTGATGCTGCCCGAGGAGGGGCCGCTCGGCGGCATGGGCGTGGTCGAGCGCATGCGCGCCATCGACGTCATCGTGGACAACGTCACCGAGGAGGTCGGCGCGCGCCCCGGCCTCGCCGAGGAACTCCATGTGCTCGGCGGAGTCCCCGGTCATGTGGTCCTGGTCATCCACCGCACGTACTACGCCTCCGGTCGGGCGGTGGAGACGGCCGACGTGGTGATCCCGGCGGACCGGTATCGGGCGGCCTATCACTTGCCTGTCCGGTGAGGGGGTTTGGGGGCGCGGGACGGTCGGTGCGGTCGCAGGGACGCGGTGATCGGCCGATTTGCTCCGCCGCGCCCGGCCCGGTGTGCGCCCCCTGGGTGAGGTAGCGCACACCCCTGGCGGCCTTCGTCGCTGGAAGGCCGGGTGTGTGACCTTCGGGCGGGGGTGGCCCGGCGCCGCAATTCGGCCGTTTTGCCAGGTGACCAGGGGTCACACGGATATGCCCCCGACTCGGGACAGGGGCGCTCACGACGGCGCGTTCGCTTTCGTGCGCCCCCCGCGTACTGGCTGGTTGCATACCTCTTTGTGAAAAGGCGTGTTCGCTGCGTGAAGGTAGGGCGTACGCTCGGGCATATGCGTATTGCGGTTTCCTTGGGCGGGGCACGGCGGGGGCCCGGGACAGGAAGCGGAAGCAGGTGGGGCGGTGCGAGAAGGAGTGGCGCGGGCGGTGGGGACCATGAGTGAGGGGACGGTCTCCCTGCCCTGGATCGTGATACGGCAGGACGACAACGGCAATCGCTATCGCGTCGGCCGGTACGCGACCCGCGCCGAGGCCCAGAAGATCGCCGACAGCCTCGACGACCGGGGGCACAAACAGATCTATTCGGTCGAGCGCATCAGTCAGAACGGGGACGGCGACCGCAACTGACAAGGGGGCGGCGCCCCAACTGACCTCGCGCGCCCTCCCGTAGGCTCCGCCTCATGACGCCCAAGACACCCGGCACACCCATGACGGACCGGATCGTGGTGGTGGGAGCCGCCCTGCTCGACGGCGGCCGGCTGCTCGCCGCCCGCCGCAGCGCGCCCGCCGACCTTGCCGGACGCTGGGAGCTGCCCGGCGGCAAGGTCGAGCCGGGCGAGCGGCCCGAGCACGCCCTGGTGCGTGAACTGCGCGAGGAACTCGGCGTCGACGCCGAAGCGGTCGAGCGCGTGCCGGGGGAGTGGCCGCTGCGGGCGCCGTACGTCCTGCAGGTGTGGACCGCGCGCCTGCGCCCCGCATCGCCCGCGCCGAGGCCCCTCCAGGACCATGACGAACTGCGCTGGCTGACCCCGGACCGGATCTGGGAGGTGGACTGGCTCGACCAGGACGTCCCGGCGGTCCGTGAAGTCTCGCCCCGGCTCACCACCGGCCCGCGCTGATCGCCTCCTACGCCGTTCGTGCCACTGTGCGCCCTCCCGCACGGTACTGCCCCCTGGATATCGGGTATGTGCCCCTTAACCCCACGAAACCGGACATGGGTGGGGGTTCGCTGGCCTGGGAAGTGATCGGCGTGATCGACACGGATGGCGACTGCGCCGAGTGGACCTTTCCCGCGGAACCGGGCGCCGTGCGCACCGCACGCGCCGCGGTACGCCGCCAGTTGCACGGCTGGCACCTCGACTGCCTCGCCGATCTCGCCGCGTTGCTGGTCAGCGAGCTGGTCACCAACTCGCTGCGGCATGCCACCGGCCCCATCGGGGTACGGCTCGTGCGCCCTGTCGGGCTGGACGACGCGCTGTTGGTGGAGGTGTCCGACCCGCTGCCCGACCTGCCGCGCGAGCGCGTCGCCCGCGACGAGGACGAGAGTGGGCGCGGGCTGCAACTGGTCGCCGGGTCCTCGCGCCGCTGGGGTACCCGGCCCGGCGCGAGCGGAAAGACCGTCTGGTTCGAACTGACGGTGCCGGGGTGAGCCGGAAGCATCCAGGGAGCGCGGGGGTGTGCAGCGGGCGAAGGAGCCTCCATCGTGCGCCGAGGCCGCACGGCCGGCTCCTGGGCGCGTGATTCGAGGGCGTGTTCCCTGGTTAGAAGAGTGGAAGTGTTGTCACGGACCGGTCCGAAATACATCTGGACCGAGCTGTGATCGTGAACACCGTGTCGTGCGACGCCGTAGTGCTGGATACTGCGGGCAGCCGCTGTCGGTGACCGGTGCCGGACGCGGTGAGCTGGAGGGGACGGTTCGCGTGAGCGAGATACCAGCGAAGGCCACGGAGTCCGAGGACCCGTCGGACGGCGCGATGAACCAGGCCGCGGAAGCCGCCGCACCCGGCGACGCCATGTGGCAGAGCAGTCCGCCCGGTTCCATCTACGACTACATCAGGGTCGCGTCCTTCTCCATCAGTCCCGGCGGGCTGGTCGACCAGTGGAGCCTGCGCGCCGAGCAGCTCTTCGGCATCCCCGCCGCACGCGCCGTCGGCATGGACCCGATAGAGGCCTTCATCGATCCCGACCTGCGCGAGCGCGGCCAGCGCAAGATGTCCGAAATCCTCGACGGACGGGAGTGGACCGGGGTCGTGCCCTTCCGGATGCCGGACACGGCGGACGGCGGGCGCGGCGAGGAGGGCCTGGCCGAGGTCTACGTCATGCCCACCCGGACCGCCGAGGGCGACAAGGCCGCCGTGTGCATCGTCGTGGACGTCCGCACCCTGCGCAGCATCGAGACCGATCTGGCCGCCTCGCAGGCCATTTTTGGTCAATCCCCCTTCGGATTCCTGCTGATCGACACCGATCTGAGGGTCCGTCGGGCCAACGAGCGGTTCGCCTCCATCTTCGGCGGAACCCCGGACGACCACCGGGGCAAGGGAGTCCATGACTATCTGCCGCGCGGTGAGGCCGAGCGGGTATCGGCCACCCTGCGGCGGGTGCTGGAGACCGGCCAGTCCATCACCGACATGCATGTCACCGGCCATGTCCCCGGCTCCGAGGAACGCCGGCACTGGTCCGTCAACCTCTACCGCGTGCACAGCGGCAGCGGCCGGCCCATCGGCATCGCCTGGCTCGGCACCGACATCACCGCCCGCCGGGCCGCCGCCCGCGAGGCCGCCGCCGCCCGGCGCAACCTCGCCCTGCTCAACGAGGCCGGCGCCCGCATAGGGAACTCCCTCGACCTGGAGACCACGGCCCGGGAACTCCTCGACGTCGTCGTCCCCGGTTTCTGCGACCTCGCCACCGTCGACCTCTACCAGGGCCTGCTCGCCGGCGACGAGACCCCGCCCGGGCTCGCCGACGGCAGTGCCGAACTGCGCCGCGTCGCCTTCGCGAGCGCCGTCTCCGGCGCGCCCTTCGCCGGCTCCGGCGAGCCCGTCGAGGTCGGCGCGGTCCACCACTTCCCCTTCAACTCGCCCTGCGCGGACGCCCTGCGCACCGCCCGGCCGCAGCATGTGCCCCCCGAGGAGGGCGGGCTCGTGCAGTCCACGCTCGCCGTGCCGATGGTCGCCCACGACACGGTCGTCGGCCTCGCCCAGTTCGCCCGCGCCAAGGGCAGCGAGCCCTTCGGCGACCGCGACCGGGATCTGGCGGTGGAGCTGGCGGCGCGCGCGGCGGTGTGCATCGACAACGCGCGCCTGTACCGCCGCGAGCACGAACGGGCGCTGATACTGCAGCGCTCACTGCTGCCGCCGGGCGACCCCGAGGCCTCCGGGCTGGACATCGCCTGCCGCTATCTGCCCGGCAACGCGGCGACCGAGGTGGGCGGCGACTGGTTCGACGTGATCGAACTGCCCGGCCACCGTACGGCGTTGGTCGTGGGCGATGTGATGGGGCGGGGCCTGCGGGCGGCGGTCGCGATGGGCGAACTCCGCACTGCCGTAAGGACGTTGGCCCTGCTGGATCTCGAACCGGCCGAGGTGCTCTCGGCGCTGGACGAGATCGCGCGGGGGCTCGGGACCCCGGGGGGCGTGCAGCAGGCGACCCGCACGGCCCGCCAGCCGAGGGACGCCGACCTCTGCGAGGTCTACCTCGCGACCTGCGTCTATGCCGTGTACGACTCCGTCACCAGACGCTGTACGTTCGCCAACGCCGGCCATCTGCCGCCGGTGCTGGTCGAGCCCGGTGAGCCGGCCCTGATGCTGGACGTGCCGCCCGGCATGCCGCTCGGGGTGGGCGGCGAGCCGTTCGAGGAGGTGGAGGTCGAACTGCCGGAGGGCGCGCTGCTGGCGCTCTACACGGACGGCTTGGTCGAGTCCCGGGACCATCCGCTGGACGAGGGGCTCCAGGCGTTCGTGGGCGCGCTCACCGACCCCTCCCGACCGCTGGAGGACGTCTGCGACCACGTCCTCAACACCCTGGACACCCACCATGGCGAGGACGACATCGCGCTGCTGATGGCCCGGGTGCAGGGGCTGTCCGCCGAGTCCGTCGGCGACTGGACGCTGCCGCGTGAACCGCGGAGCGTGGGGCGGGCGCGGGAGTATGCCCGGGGGCAGTTGCTGAGCTGGGATCTGGAGCCGCTGGTCGACACCACGGAACTGCTCGTCAGCGAGCTGGTCACCAACGCGCTGCGGTACGGCGAGGGGGAGATACGGCTACGGCTGCTGCTGGACCGCACGCTGGTCTGTGAGGTGTGGGACTCCGGGCTGGTGCAGCCCCGGCGCCGGCGGGCCCGGGACACCGACGAGGGGGGCCGGGGGCTGCAGCTGGTGGGGTTGCTCAGCGCGGCCTGGGGCTCGCGCCGGACGCCTCGCGGCAAGACGGTGTGGTTCGAGTTGCCGCTCCCCGGCGCGGAGGCAGTCCTGACCGACCCGGCAGAGGCACTGCTGAGCCTCTTCTGACACCGGCTACCCGGGGTTCCGCCCCAGACCCCCGCGTTGCCCAGCCGCCCACCCGACTCCGCCGGCCGCTGCTCAGAAGCCGCGGCGGGCCCTTGTCTCCGGCCCCCCGTAGCTCGCCGGTGGTCCCCCGTCCGGGTTCTCCGCCAGGAGGACTCCGCCCAGGACCGCCGCGGCCAGGCCCGGTGTGTCTCCGTCGGCGCTCGTGTGCGGGTTGCCGTGGGCCCGTACGTTCCGTTCGGCCAGGTCCCGGGCCTCGCGGGCCAGGGTGTCGGCCCGGCCGGCCCGGCCCGCGCCCAGTTCGCGTGCCGCCTCCGCCAGGCGGACCCGCGCCTCCGGACCCACCGCACCCCGGTGCACCGTCACGAAGTCCTCCGCCCCGGCGACGGAACTCCTCGCCACCAGCAGCGCCGCGGCGGACGGCGCACCGGCGTGCCCCGTCTCCAGCCGCTCGACCGCCCGCGCTATCCGGCGCAGGGCGTCCAGCGGGTCGTACGGGCCCGCCGTCAGCTGCTCCCGTACGGCGGCCAGCACACCGTCGGCGTGGGCCAGCCGGGCGTGCAGCTCTCCGCTGGTCAGGGGAGCCGGCACGCCCCCTTTCCGGGTCGCCGCGATCTCCGCCTCCGCGCCGGTCAGCGCGGCCGGCACCAGCTCCGCCGCCGCCCGTAGCTCCGCGGCCAGCCGTTCCACCCCGGTGACCAGGACATCGGCCTGGGCCACCGCGCCCTCGGCGGCGCGCAGCGGCCCGGCGGCCCGTGCGCCGGCGTCCGCGTCGGCCGACTGGCGGGCCTCGTTGAGCCGCATGGTGGCGAACACCAGACGGTCCTTGGCCTGTTCGAGGTACCCGGTGACCGGTGCGACGGCCGTGGGCGTGCAGCGGTCGTGCAGGGCGGTCAGGGTGTCCTCGGCGATGAGCGTGCGCCCCGTCAGCTCCCGGAACCGCCCCTCGGCGACCTCCAGCGCCCCGGCCTGCCCCGGCCCCTCCAGCTCCCGCAGCCGGTCCAGCGCGGGAGCCTGCGCATCCAGTCGGCGTCCCGCCTCCGCGCACCGGCCGACGACGCCGACCAGCGCCTGCCGCCGGGCCACGGCGTCCTCCGGCACCCCCTGCTCGTACCGCCGCCAGATGGCGCACGCGGCCGCCAGCTCGGTCTCGGCGGCCCGCAGGGCCTGGCGGAAGGGTTCGGTGTCAGTCTCCGCGAACCGCGCCTGGACGAAGGCGAGTTCCTCCCGGCTCGTGCGCACACAGTCGTCGGCCAGGACCAGCGCGGCGCGCGCCTGACGCTCGGAGTCGGCCGGGGTGGGCGCGGGCGGGGCGGCGGAGACGATCCCGGGGGTCGTACGGGTACGGGCGCGGCGGGTGCGGCGCAGGTAGCCGTATCCGGCCAGTCCCACGGCGGCGACCGCGGCGATCAGGGGCAGCACGAGGTCGGCGGTGGACGTCCCGTCCTGCTGGGGCGCGGCGGCGCTCGCGACGGTCCCGGTGGGCGCCACGGGAACCGGATCTTGCGCGCCGACCGTCATCACCGGCAACACCAGCCACCCGGCCCCGACCACGACACCCAGCACGGCATGCGCCACCCGCACGCATATGTGCGCCTTGGCGCGCCGAGGCCGGCCACGGATCAGGGAGGACGTCACATTTCGGAGCGTATGGGCAGGTAGACGCCTTCGCGAGCGGGATGGATACGGGTGGGGGACGGGATGGGCAGGGGGTCAGGAATGGACACCAGGGACAGCGGCGGGACACAAACGGAAGGAGCGGTAAAGGAAGGAGCAGTAACGGAAGGGGCGACAACGGACGGGGCAGGTGTGGACGGGGGAACGGGCGAAAAGCCACCCGCACCCGACGACGAAACCCGCGCCGACGGTACGAGCCGCAAAGGCACCTGGCCGCGCACCCTCAGGCGCACCGCGCTCGCCCTCGTCCTCCTCCTGCTCCTCCCCACCCTCGCCGCGGAGACCGCCCTTCGCCTCGACTACACCGGCACCCCCGACCGGGGTACCTACACCCGGAACCGCGACGCCGTCTGGCTCGGCCACGCCTGGATCGACGGCCGCAGGACCGACGCCGACGTCACCGCACTGGTCAGCCGGCTGCGCGACACCGGCATCCGCGACCTGTACGTCCACGCGGGCCCCCTGGAACACGACGGGACGCTCCCCGAGACGGTGCATCCCAAGGCACGTTGGTTCACGGAAGCCCTGCGTCGCCGGGCACCGCACATCCGGGTACAGGCCTGGCTCGGCGACGAGGTCGCCCCCGAGAAGCCGTACGCCATGCACCTGGAACGGCCCGCGACGCGCGCTGCCGTCGTCGAGTCCACCCGGCAGATCCTCGCCGCCGGCTTCCAGGGCGCCCACTTCGACCTGGAGCCCCTGCACTCCGGCGACCGGAACTACCTCGCCCTCCTGGACGCCCTGCACCGCGTCACCCGGGCCCGCCACGCCGTGCTCTCCGTCGCCGCCCACCAGATCGATCCGCTCCCGGCCCTCCACTCCGTCTGGGGCACGGTCACCGGCCACCCCAAGTGGTGGTCGCAGGCGTACTTCGGGCAGGTCGCGCGCCGCGTCGACCAGATCGCGGTGATGTCGTACGACACCATGCAGCCGCTGCAGAGCCTGTACGGCGGCTATGTCGCCCAGCAGACCTCGCTGGCCCTGGAGGTCACGCCGGAGTCCACCGACCTGCTCATGGGCCTGCCCTTCTACCACGAGAACCGCGTCGGCCACTGGGCCCGTGCCGAGACCGTCCCGGCCGCCGTGCGCGGCGTCCGCCTCGGTCTGTCCCGCACCGACAAGCACCGGGCCCGCTTCGGCGTCGCCCTCTATGTCGACTTCGCGGCCACCGAAGCGGACTGGACGGCGTATCGGCAGGACTGGGTCCGGTGAATCGGCAGGACGGGGTCCGGTGAATCGGGAAGACTGGGCGCGGTGACCGGAACACGACAGCACAGGACCGTCGCCGACCTCGCCCCGCTCGCCCGCGCCGGCCTCGGCCGCCACCGCACTCTCACCGCCGTCACGCGGCTGCGGGGCGGCTCCAAGAAGGGTGTCTACCGGCTCCGCCTGGACGACGGCGGCACCGCGATCGCCTACGTCTGGTCGCCGGACGAGGACTACTGGGACCAGCCCGACTCCGACCTGCGCGACCCCTTCTCGCACGCCTCCGGACTCGATCTGTTCACCGCCTCCCACGACCGCCTCGCGGCCGCCGGCGTCCGCACGCCCCGCCTGCTGCACGTGGACCCCGAGGCAGCCGCGGCCGTGGTCGAGGACCTGCCCGGCGGCAGTCTGGAGGAAGCCCTGCGCCGGGAGCCGGACGCGGCGGTCCCGGCGCTGCGGGAGCTCGCCGAGGCCCTGCGCACCCTGCGCGGCTGCCGCTCGGCCGGCCACGGCAAGGTCGCCCTGGTCGACGGCGGCGGCACCTCGTACGGCACCTCCTGCGCCCGGCTCGTCACCGACCGTGCCCTGTCCGACATCGCCGAGACCGCCGTACGCGATCCGCGCGCCGCCGCCGCCCGGGAGCGGCTGGAGGACGCCGTGCGCTCCCTCGCCGGCCGGGTCCGCCCGCGCACCGCCGGCCACACCCTCGTCCATGGCGAACTCGGCCCGGACCACGTGCTGTTGGACGCCGACGGCCGTCCCGCGCTGATCGACATCGAAGGGCTGATGTACTTCGACGCCGAGTGGGAGCACGTCTTCCTGAGGCTGCGCTTCGGGCCGCACTACGCCGCCCTGCGCGACGGCGCCCTGGACGAGGACCGGCTGCGGCTGTACCGGCTCGCCATGCACCTGAACCTGGTCGCCGGCCCGCTGCGGCTCGCCGACGGCGACTTCCCGCAGGCCGGGTTCATGCAGGGGATCGCGGAGTACAACCTGGCCGAGGCCCTGGCTCTGGTGGGAGCATGACCGGCATGCACATGTTCTTGGTGGTGGCGGCCGTGCTGGCGGTGGCGCTCATGGGGGTGCTCGGGGCCCTGGCCGTCTCGGCGGAGTGGATGCCCCCGCTGGCCCGTCGCCGGGTGCTGCGGCCCCGGCTGTGGGGATACGGGGCGCTGGCCAACGCGGTCGGGCTGGGCCTGTTCATGTTCCTCGGGCCGCTCGCCGACGCGGGGCTGGACGCCCTGCCGGCCGCCGGGTGGTGCCTGTGGATGGCGGGAATGGTGGTCCAGCTCCTCTCCCAGCGCCCCGGGCGCCCCGCGCCTACGAAGACCGCCTCCTGATCTTCGAGCCGAGCCACACCAGCGGGTCGTACTTGCGGTCGACCGCGCGTTCCTTCATGGGGATCAGGGCGTTGTCGGTGATCTTGATGCCCTCGGGGCAGACCTCCGTGCAGCACTTGGTGATGTTGCAGTAGCCGAGGCCGTGTTCGTCCTGGGCCGTGAGCCGCCGGTCCAGGCCGGTCTCGGCGGCCGCGTCCAGTGGGTGCATGTCGAGTTCGGCGATCCGCATCAGGAAGCGCGGGCCCGCGAACGCCGTCTTGTTCTCCTCGTGGTCGCGGACGACATGGCAGGTGTCCTGGCACAGGAAGCACTCGATGCACTTGCGGAACTCCTGCGAGCGGTCCACGTCCTCCTGCATCATCCGGTACTCGCCCGCGCCCAGACCGGCGGGCGGGACGAAGGCCGGGACCTCCCGTGCCTTCTGGTAGTTGAAGCCGACGTCCGTCACCAGGTCGCGGATCACCGGGAAGGCACGCAGGGGGGTGACCGTGATCGTCTCGGCGCGGTCGAAGACCGACATGCGGGTCATGCACATCAGCCGGGGGCGGCCGTTGATCTCGGCCGAGCACGAACCGCACTTGCCGGCCTTGCAGTTCCAGCGCACGGCCAGATCCGGCGCCTGGGTGGCCTGGAGGCGGTGGATGATGTCCAGGACCACCTCGCCGTCGTTCACCTCGACGGTGAAGTCCTCCAGGCCGCCGCCCTGCTCATCACCCCGCCACACCTTGAAGCGGGCCTCGTAGCTGCTCACTCGTACAGCTCCTCTTCGGCGAGGTACTTGACCAGCTCTTCCTTCTCGAAGAGGGCGAGCAGGTCCGGGCGGATGGGGGCGGTGGTCTCGCGGGTGAGGCGGACCTGGCCACGGGCGGGGTCGGTCGCCGCCAGGCCGCCGGTCGGGTCGGCGAGCGCGCACAGCAGGTTCACGTTGCGCCACTTGCGGTCCATGGTGGGATGGTCCTCGCGGGTGTGGCCGCCACGCGACTCGGTGCGCTCCAGGGCCGCGCGGGCCACGCACTCGCTGACCAGCAGCATGTTTCGCAGGTCGAGGGACAGGTGCCAGCCGGGGTTGAACTGGCGGTGGCCCTCCACCCCCGCCCGGCGGGCGCGCACCCGCAGTTCGGCGAGCTTGTGCAGGGCCTGCTCCATCTCGCCCTCGCGGCGGATGATGCCGACCAGGTCGTTCATGGTCTGCTGGAGTTCCTGGTGCAGGGTGTACGGGTTCTCCGGCGGGCCCGCCTCGCCCGCCCGGTCCACCTCCGCGGAGAACGGGCGCAGGGCCTCCGCCGCCGCCGTGTTGACCTGGGCGTCGTCCACCGGCGGGCGCCGATCCGCCAGCCCCTGGGCGTACTCCGCCGCGTGCCAGCCCGCCCGGCGTCCGAAGACCAGCAGGTCGGAGAGCGAGTTGCCGCCGAGCCGGTTGGAGCCGTGCATACCGCCGGCCACCTCACCGGCCGCGAACAGCCCCGGCACCCCGCGCGCCGCCGCCGTGTCGGAGTCGACCGCGATCCCGCCCATCACGTAGTGACAGGTCGGCCCGACCTCCATCGCCTCCGCCGTGATGTCGACGTCCGCCAGCTCCTTGAACTGGTGGTACATCGACGGCAGCCGGCGCCGGATCACCTCGGCCGGCATCCGCGTGGACACGTCCAGGAAGACCCCGCCGTGCGGCGAGCCCCGGCCCGCCTTCACCTCGGCGTTGATGGCGCGGGCCACCTCGTCGCGGGGGAGGAGTTCCGGTGGCCGCCGGTTGTTCTCCGGGTCCTCGTACCACCGGTCGGCCTCCTCCTCCGACTCGGCGTACTTCTCCTTGAAGACGTCCGGGATGTAGTCGAACATGAACCGCTTGCCCTCGGAGTTCCTGAGCACCCCGCCGTCGCCGCGCACCGACTCGGTGACGAGGATGCCCTTCACCGACGGCGGCCAGACCATGCCCGTCGGATGGAACTGTACGAACTCCATGTTCAGCAGCGGCGCGCCCGCGAGCAGGGCGAGGGCGTGCCCGTCACCCGTGTACTCCCACGAGTTCGACGTGACCTTGAAGGACTTGCCGATGCCGCCGGTCGCGATCACGACCGCGGGGGCCTCCAGGACGAAGAAGCGGCCGGTCTCGCGTTCGTAGGCGAACACACCGGAGACCCGGTCCCCGTCCTTGAGGACCCGGGTGACCGTGCACTCCTGGAAGACCTTCAGCCGTGACTCGTAGTCCCCGGTCTCCTTGAAGTCCTCCTGCTGCAGGGCGACGATCTTCTGCTGGAGCGTGCGGATCAGCTCAAGACCCGTACGGTCGCCCACGTGCGCGAGCCGCGGGTACTCATGGCCGCCGAAGTTGCGCTGGGAGATCCGGCCGTCCTTCGTACGGTCGAACAGCGCGCCCCAGGTCTCCAGCTCCCACACCCGGTCCGGGGCCTCCTGCGCGTGCAGCTCGGCCATCCGCCACTGGTTGAGGAACTTGCCGCCGCGCATGGTGTCGCGGAAGTGCACCTGCCAGTTGTCGTGCTCGTTGGCGTTGGCCATGGCCGCCGCGATGCCGCCCTCGGCCATCACCGTGTGCGCCTTGCCGAACAGCGACTTGCAGATCACGGCCGTACGGACGCCCCGCTCGCGCGCCTCGATCGCGGCCCGCAGCCCGGCGCCGCCGGCACCGACCACGACGACGTCCCACTCCTGGCGGTCCACCACGGACATAAGACGGCTCACCTGTTCCTAGAAGAAGCGCGGGTCGGCGAAGACCCCGGACGCGACGAGATAGACGTAGAAGTCGGCGAACGCCACGCTCAGCAGCGACGCCCAGGCCAGCTGCATGTGCCGGGCGTTGAGCCTGCCGACGAACTGCCACGCCTTGTAGCGCACGGGGTGTCTGGAGAAGTGCTTGAGCTTGCCGCCGACGATGTGCCGGCAGGAGTGACAGGAGATGGTGTACGCCCAGATCAGCACGATGTTGGCCAGGAACACCAAGGTGCCGAGCCCCATGTGGCCCCAGCGGTAGTGCGTGTCCCGGAAGGACAGCACGGTGTCGTAGGTGAGCACGCCGGCGACCAGCAGGGCCGCGTAGAAGAAGTACCGGTGGACGTTCTGCAGGATCAGCGGGAAGCGGGTCTCACCGGTGTACGTCTTGTGCGGCTCGGCCACCGCGCAGGCGGGCGGGGACGCCCAGAAGCTGCGGTAGTACGCCTTGCGGTAGTAGTAGCAGGTCAGCCGGAAGCCGAGCGGGAAGATCAGGATGATGATCGCGGGGGAGATGCCCCACCAGCTCCCGAAGAGATCGGCGTTCGGGCCCGCGTGCATGGTCTTGCAGTTGCTCGCCAGGCACGGCGAGTAGAACGGCGAGACGTACGGCGCCGCGTAGTAGTCCGCGTTGGCGAACGCCCGCCAGGTCGAGTAGACGACGAACGCCAGCAGACCGGCCGCGGTGACGGCGGGCGCCAGCCACCAGCGGTCGGTCCGCAGATGCGGAGCGGCGATCGCGGCGCGCGCAGTGGTCCGTACGCCGCCGCTGTTCTGTTGGGGTTCCGTACCAGTGGCCAAGGCAGGCTCCGGTCGTCGGGGATCAGGGGGCGTGCCGGTCGCGGGCGCCCAGGCCCTCGTCGTCCGAGCCCACCCACAGGCTGGTGTCGTACGGCGCGTCGGAGATGGTGACGAGGTCGGGGCGGCGCGGGGCCTCCCCGGTGGTGGCGGCCGCACGCAGCAGGGCCACGCTTTCACGCAGATGGTCGGCGTCCAGCCGGACCCTGCGCATCTCCAGGCCACCGCTGCCGAGCTGGTGTTCCAGGCGTCCCAGCGACCGGTTCAGGTCGTCGAGGGAGCGCTGGACCGAGGTGATGTCGTCGTGCACGGACATGACTTGCCCTCACTTCCGTGGGTCCGGCGGGCCCTGGGCGGCAACGTTCATGCGCCTTGGAGTGTTGCGCGTCACACCTGCCGATGTGAAGGCATGTGCAGCGATTGGCGGAGGCGCACTGGTGCATCTCGGGTGGTGTTGCGCCGCACGGGTGGGGTTACCGCCCGTCGTCGCCGTGTCGCCCGCAGGGGCCGGATCCTTTCCTCTTCAGTGGGCCGCATAGATCTGATCAGCTCCAAATACCGCCAAAGGTGATCAGCTCCATATACCGACAAATGTGAGCATAAACCCGCGGCTTCCCGGAGGTAGCCAGAGATGTCCAACGACGGCCAGCGCCCGGCAGGGACGAGGGGAACCGCGCGGCCGGCCACGACGGTCCGGCAGACGAACGACGGCACATCGCGGCGCCTCCGGCGGAGCGTCAGCCGCTCGGTCTCCTTCCTGGCCGCGGGCGCGCTCGCGGTGCCGTTCCTCGCCGCGTGCAGCTCCGACGAGAAGGTCTCCCAGCCCCTCGCGGGGCAGGACATCGCCCCGGTCGGCCGTGGCCGGGTCGCCGACGGCGGGACGCTGAAGTGGGCCGTCGACGCCCTGCCCCAGACGCTGAACACCTTCCAGGCCGACGCCGACGCCGGCACCAGCCGTGTCGCCCAGGCCGTCCTGCCGTCGATGTTCCGCCTGGACGCCACCGGCCGGCCGGTGCCCAACCGCGCCTACCTGGAGTCGGCCAAGGTCATCGAGACCGAGCCGCGTCAGGTCGTGCTGTACAAGCTGAACCAGCAGGCCGTCTGGAGCGACGGCCGGGAGATCGGCGCCCCCGACTTCGTCGCCCAGTGGCACGCCCTGTCCGGGAAGAACAGCTCCTACTGGACCGCCCGCAACGCCGGCTACGACCGCATCGAGAAGATCGAGCGCGGCACGAGCGACCTCCAGGTCCGCGTCACCTTCTCCCGCCCCTACGCCGACTGGAAGTCGCTGTTCTCCCCGCTGTACCCGAAGGACGTCATGGGCACCCCGGACGCCTTCAACGACGGCGCCCGCCGCAGCCTGAAGGTCACCGCCGGGCCCTTCAAGGTGGACAAGGTCGACACCGCCACGAAGGACGTCGTGCTCACCCGCAATCCGCGCTGGTGGGGCAGGCCCGCCAAGCTGGACGAGATCGTGCTGCACGCCGTACCCCGCGACAAGCGGGCCCCCGCGCTCGCCGACGGCAGTGTGGACCTCGCCGACGTCGACCCCGGCGACGCCCAGCGGATCGGGCTCGCCCACCACGCCGCGGCGAACCCGTTGCAGGGCTCCGGCAAGACCTCGGTGAAGAAGCTGCGCGACTGGGCGCGCGCGCACGACCTCGGCGCCGACGACGTCAAGGCCGACCGGGCGAAGCTGCACAAGGCCATCTCCGAGTACCTGGACGAGCAGCAGGCGCTGCGCGACGTCGAGGTCCGCAGGTCGCTGGAGCCCGCCTACACCCAGCTCGCCCTGAACGGCTCCAAGGGCCCCCTCGCCGACGAGCGCGTCCGCCGGGCCGTCGCCCGCGCCCTGGACCGCCGGGAACTGGCCAAGCTGGTGCTCACCCCGCTGGGCCTGCCCGCCGTGCCGGTCGGCAGCCATCTCGCCCTGTCCGGGCAGCCCGCGTACGCCGACAACAGCGGCGCGATCGGCGACCAGGACACCAAGGAGGCGCAGGCGCTGCTCACCGACGCCGGCTGGGTGGTCGGCGCCCCGATCAAGGAGCAGCCGAAGAAGAAGGGCGACAAGGCGGCCGGCCCCGAGCGCGAGAAGACGGCCAAGGGGGACAAGAAGGAGGACAAGTCCGACGGCGGCAAGGACGGCGAGCACATCGTCGGCCGGGACGAGAAGAACGGCGGACGCGGGGACGGGGGCGACCGGCACCTGGCGCGCGAGGGCAAGCAGGGCGGTGCACAGGGTGCGTACGCCCCGCAGGGCACGGCCGCGCCCGCAGCGGCGGCGGCCCCGCAGCTCGCCAAGGACGGCAAGCCGCTCCTGCTCCGCTTCGTCCTCCCCTCCGGCGCCGGCTCCCAGACGCTGGACTCGGTCGCCGAGCGGATCTCGGCCATGCTGGAGCGGGTCGGCATCCGGACGACGGTCACCAATGTCCCGGACGCGAGCTACTTCAAGGACCACATCGCCTCCGGCGACTACGACCTCGCGCTGTACTCCTGGCCGTCCTCCGCGTTCCCGGCCACGGACGACCGGCCGGTGTTCGCGAAGCCGGTGCCGGCGGCGGACGGCTCGCTGAACGTCGAGCAGAACTACACCCGGGTGGGCACCGACCAGGTCGACCAGCTCTTCGACGAGGCCGCGGCGACCCTGGACGAGGGCGAGGAGGTGTCGCTGATCCGCAAGGCGGACTCGCGGATCTGGGCCTCGGCGGGGTCGATCCCGCTGTACCAGCGGCCCCAGCTCGTGGCGGTGCGGAGGAATCTGGTCAACGCCGGGGCGTTCGGATTCCAGACGCCGGTCTACGAGGACATGGGCTTCCTGAAGAAGGGCGCGAAGCTCACAGGCGGTCCCACCAGCGCACCTTCGCCCAGCTGAGCACCATGGAGATCATCACACGGTCCTGAGGAGGCCGACTCCCTCGGGGCCACGTACCATGGGGTGAGGCCGTGGCGTGTCCAGCCCGGCAGGACCCGCGCGACACAGATGTACGCGCGGGCAATCCTCACACTCCGGGAGTTCGTCGCACTATGGCCACGCGCCACGACATCCGCAACGTCGCCATCGTCGCTCACGTCGACCACGGCAAGACCACCATCGTCGACGGCATGCTGAAGCAGGCCGGCGCCTTCGCCGCCCACCAGCTCGAAGGCGTCGACGACCGCATGATGGACTCGAACGACCTGGAGCGTGAGAAGGGCATCACGATCCTCGCCAAGAACACCGCGGTGAAGTACCACCCGAAGGACGGCGGGGAACCGATCACCATCAACATCATCGACACCCCCGGCCACGCCGACTTCGGCGGCGAGGTCGAGCGCGGTCTGTCGATGGTGGACGGTGTCGTGCTGCTGGTGGACGCCTCCGAGGGCCCGCTGCCGCAGACCCGGTTCGTGCTGCGCAAGGCGCTGCAGGCGCGCCTGCCCGTCATCCTGTGCATCAACAAGACGGACCGCCCGGACGCCCGGATCGACGAGGTCGTCAACGAGACCTACGACCTCTTCCTGGACCTGGACGCGGACGAGGAGCAGATCGAGTTCCCGATCGTCTACGCCTGCGGCCGTGACGGCATCGCCTCGCTGACCAAGCCGGAGAACGGCACGGTCCCGGCCGACTCCGACAGCCTGGAGCCGTTCTTCTCCACGATCCTGGAGCACATCCCGGCTCCGACGTACGAGGAGGACGCGCCGCTCCAGGCCCACGTCACCAACCTCGACGCCGACAACTTCCTCGGCCGTATCGCGCTGCTCCGGGTCGAGCAGGGCGAGCTGCGCAAGGGCCAGACGGTCGCGTGGATCAAGCGCGACGGGTCGATCAGCAACGTCCGCATCTCCGAGCTGATGATGACCGAGGCGCTCACCCGCAAGCCCGCCGAGAAGGCCGGCCCGGGTGACATCTGCGCGGTCGCCGGTATCCCGGACATCATGATCGGCGAGACGCTGGCCGACACCGAGAACCCGATCCCGCTGCCGCTGATCACGGTGGACGAGCCGGCGATCTCCATGGTCATCGGTACGAACACCTCGCCGCTCGTCGGCCGGGGCGGCACCGGCAAGGGCGCCGACGCGAAGGCGGCCGTGAAGGACCGCAAGGTCACCGCCCGCCAGGTCAAGGACCGCCTGGACCGCGAGCTGATCGGTAACGTCTCGTTGCGCGTGCTGGACACCGAGCGCCCCGACGCCTGGGAGGTCCAGGGCCGTGGCGAGCTGGCCCTCGCCATCCTGGTCGAGACCATGCGCCGGGAGGGCTACGAGCTGACCGTCGGCAAGCCGCAGGTCGTCACCAAGGAGGTCGACGGCAAGGTCTACGAGCCGGTCGAGCGCATGACGATCGACGTGCCCGAGGAGCACATGGGCGCGGTCACGCAGCTCATGGGTGTCCGCAAGGGCCGCATGGACAACATGTCCAACCACGGCTCGGGCTGGGTGCGCATGGAGTTCGTCGTGCCCTCGCGCGGACTCATCGGTTTCCGCACCGAGTTCCTGACCCAGACCCGCGGCACCGGTATCGGGCACTCCATCCACGAGGGCCACGAGCCCTGGTTCGGTGCGCTGCAGACCCGCAACAACGGCTCGCTGGTCGCCGACCGCGCCGGCGCGGTCACCGCGTTCGCGATGACGAACCTTCAGGAGCGCGGCGTGCTCTTCGTGGAGCCGGGCACCGAGGTGTACGAGGGCATGATCGTCGGTGAGAACTCCCGCTCCGACGACATGGACGTCAACATCACCAAGGAGAAGAAGCTCACCAACATGCGGTCCTCGACGGCCGATGTGGCCGAGTCGATCGTGCCGCCGCGCAAGCTGTCGCTGGAGCAGTCGCTGGAGTTCTGCCGCGACGACGAGTGTGTCGAGGTGACCCCGGAGGCCGTTCGCATTCGCAAGGTCAACCTCGACCAGAGGGAGCGGGCCCGCGCCGCGAGCCGCGCCAAGCACGGCTGATCCCCCGGCAGTTGAGCCCGGGTCCCCCCAGAATGGGGAGACCCGGGCTTTTTGCAACCCATTTTCGGGGATCACATGTCCGACATGCGGAGATCCCCGACCGATAGCCATGTAACAAGTCCGTTTCGCGCCTTAATCCGTCGAACAGTTTGTCCAGATATTGGAAGGTCCAGCCGTGAGCCGTGACTGAATTGAGATCTACGGGCAGTGGTCGGTGGTCGACCCATGGCAGATAGTTAGCCGCGTAGCGCTCGGGTCAATGGGTCCAGCGCACTGTGGGGACAGTGCGCCGACTCACGAGCACCAGAGGGTGTCTGGTCCTCCGTCAGGGGTGTCGGAGGCAGGGCGGAAACCCTCTCCTGTTGGTGAACACGTGGAGTCATGAGGAGGAACCCCCATGCGCGGTGCCACAAGCGCCAAGCGGGTCTGTTCGTCACTTCCAGCGGTGTGATTCGGCTGTAGAACTACGCGCGTCCGCCTCGCGGTTGCGCGCGCCCTAGGAGTACCCGGGCACCTCTCACACTCATACCTGTGAAACGGACGAACCGTGACAAGTCCTATCGACATTGAGGGCGGCGGGACTTCGGTCGTCGTCGACGGCGAACCAGGGCCGGAGGCGAAGAGCGAAGCCGTCAAGCTCGAAGGCCGGTCCCCCGGCCAGCTGATGTGGCTGCGCTTCAAGCGCGACCGCACCGGTGTGATCTCGGCCTACGTCGTGGGCTTCTTCTTCCTGATCGGCCTGCTGGCCCCGCTGATCTCCAAGCTGTACGGCAAGAATCCGTACACGGTGTACGCGGACGAGCGCCCGGAGCTCTTCGACAGCGCCGGCGTGCCGGTGCATCCCAACGGCGGTATCAGCAGCGAGTTCTGGTTCGGCCTCGAACCCGGAAACGGCTACGACGTCTTCACCAAACTGATCTACGGCATCCGCACCTCGCTGATGATCTCGGTCGCTGTCACCGTCGCGGTCGTGGTGACCGGCATCCTGCTCGGTGTCGCGGCCGGCTATCTCGGCGGCAGGGCCGACTACTTCATCGGCCGGGTCATCGACTTCCTGCTCGCCTTCCCGGCGCAGCTGTTCTTCATCGCGAGCATGCCGGTCGTGGTGTCCCTGTTCGTCAGTCCCCGCGACGAGACACCCACCTACGTCCGGGTGGTGGCCCTGATCATCGTCCAGTGGTTCCTGGGCTGGATGGGGCTCGGGCGTATCCTGCGCGGCACCGCACTCGCCCTGCGGGAACGGGAGTTCATCGAGGCGGCCAAGGTCAGCGGTGCCTCTTCGTGGCGGATCATCAGCAAGGAGATCCTGCCGAACGTCGTCACCCCGCTGCTGGTGCAGGCGACGTACCTGCTGCCCGGTTTCGTGACGGCCGAGGCCGGTCTGTCCTTCCTGGGTGTCGGCATCGTCGAACCGACGCCGGACTGGGGGCAGATGTTCTCCAAGGCGTCCACCGAACTGGTGATGCAGAACGACATCACCTACATGTTCTTCCCCGGCGTATCGATGATCATCTTCGTCGTCGCGTTCAACCTGCTCGGGGACTCGGTCAGAGACGCCTTCGATCCCAAGACCGCGCGCTGACCGCAGTACGTCAACCACACGGAACGTCAGTTTCAAGAATGGGTGGGAAATTTCGTGATGAGTAGGGGCGGACGCCACGCATACAGCGCGCTGTCGGTGCTCGCGGCCGGGGCTCTGGTGCTCACCGGCTGCAGCAAGGGCGGCAGCGACTCCGGCACCAATGGCAACAAGGACCAGAAGAACGCCGAGGCACAGCAGGCGGCCATCAAGTTCGGCGGTACCGCCGACTCCCAGGGCCCCGCGGCCGACGTGCCGGGTGCCAAGAGCGGCGGCAGCATGGAGGTGCTGCAGCGCGACAGCTTCGCGCACCTCGACCCGGGACAGATCTACGTCTCCGACCAGATGGCGCTCGCGCAGCTGATCCACAGAGGCCTCACCGGCTACAAGGCCACCAGCAACGACGGCCACAAGCACGAGATCGTCGGCGACCTCGCCACCGACTCCGGCACCACCACGGACGGCGGGAAGACCTGGAAGTACACGCTCAAGGACGGCATCAAGTTCCAGGACGGCACCCCGATCACGTCCAAGGACGTCCGCCAGACCTTCGAGCGGCTCTTCGCGCCCTTCATCACCCAGGGCCCGCCCTACCTCCAGCAGTGGCTGGCCGACACGCCGGGCGCCGACTACCGCAAGCTGCTCAAGGACGGCCCGTACAAGGGCAAGCACCTCCCGAACAGCATCCTCGAGACGCCCGACGACAAAACCATCATCTTCCACTTCAAGAAGCCGCACGCGGACCTGCCGTACGCGCTCGCCATGGCCGGCTACTCCATCGTGTCCGCGAAGGGCGACACCAAGGAGAAGTACGACAAGGCCCCGCTGGCGACCGGCCCGTACAAGATCCAGTCCTTCAAGTCCGGCAAGTCGATGGTGCTGGTCAAGAACACCAACTGGGACCCGAAGACGGACCCGATCCGGCACCAGTACGTGGACCAGTTCAACTTCACGTTCAACCAGCAGTTCGAGACCTCCACCAAGGCCCTGCTGGCGGACAGCGGCCCCGACCAGACCGGCCTCAGCTTCAGCAACCAGGTCGACGCGGGCAATCTGTCCAGCGTCCTCAGGAACCCGAAGCTCAAGTCCCGTACGGTCTCCGGCTACCAGCCGTACGTCGGCCAGATGAACATCAACATGAGCAAGCCGGAGATGAAGGACATCCGGGTCCGCGAGGCCATCGCCTACGCACTCCCCGTCACCCCCTTCGTCCGCGCCTTCGGCGGCACGGACGCGATGGAGGTCGCCGGCGGCCTGCTCAGCCCGACCGTCAGCGGCTACGACGCCTCGTTCGACCCGTTCGGCAAGAAGAAGAAGCCGGCCGGTGACCCGGACAAGGCCCGCGCCCTGCTCAAGCAGGCCGGCAAGCTCAACATGAAGCTGACCTTCGGCTACACCAACACCCCCGAGGGCCAGCAGTACTCCACGGCCATGGCGGCGGGCCTGAAGAAGGCCGGCTTCGACGTCCAGCGCCAGGAGATCCCGTCCGAGACCTACTACGACCAGGTCTCCAAGCTCAACAACAACTACGACATCTTCCACACCGCGTGGGGCGCCGACTGGCCGTCCGCCTCGACGGTCTTGCCGCTGCTGTACGACGGCCGCATCATCGCCGACGGTGCGTCGAACTACTCGCAGATCAACGACCCCCACGTGAACGCCGAGATCGACCGCATCAACTCGATCACCGACCCGGTCAAGGCCGCGGCCGAGTGGGAGAAGCTCGACAAGTACCTGCTCACCAAGGTCGTCAACGTGGTCCCGACCGCGTACTACAAGCAGACCCAGATCGCCGGCTCCAAGGTCGGCGGCCTCGTCTACGACGACGTCATCGGTGGCGTCGACCCGCGTCGCCTCTTCATCAAGTAACCGTCCCCGTCCGGTTCCCGGCGCGCCCCCGCAACAGGGGCGCGCCGGGCGCCGCCAAGGCCGCCGACGTCTGAGAGCTGCCCTGTCATGCTGCGCTTCCTCGTCCGCCGGATCATCGGTGCCGTCGTCATTCTGTTCCTGCTGAGCATCGTCACGTTCGTGCTGTTCTTCGGGGTGCCCCGGGACCCGGCGCTGATGATGTGCGGCAAGACCTGCAACCCGGACAGCATCGCGAACATCCACCATGTGCTCGGCCTGGACAAACCGATCACCGAGCAGTACTGGATCTTCCTGCACAACCTCGTCCTGGGCAGCAACCAGTTCGCCCAGGGGCCGTGCCCGGCCCCCTGCTTCGGCTACTCGTACCACACCAACGAGCAGGTCTGGGCCACCCTGATGGACCGGCTGCCCACCACCGTCTCCCTCACCATGGGCGCGGCCGTGTGCTTCCTGATCGTCGGCCTCGGCACCGGGCTGCTCGCCGCCTGGCGGCGCGGCACCCTGATCGACAAGACGGCGACCGCGGGGGCCATGGTCATCAGCTCGCTGCAGATCTACTTCCTCGGCCCGCTGGCCCTCGCGCTCCTCGTCTACCAGACCCACTGGTTCGACAAGCCCGCGTACAACGAGCCGACCCAGGACCCCGTGTCCTGGTTCACCGGCCTGATCATCCCGTGGGTGGTCCTGTCCACGATCTTCGCCGCGCAGTACACCCGTATGGCACGGTCCTCGATGATCGAACAGCTCCAGGAGGAACACGTCCGGACAGCCCGCGCCAAGGGCATGTCCCGCGCCTATGTCTTCTTCCGCTACGCCTGGCGCGGTTCGCTGATCCCGATCGTCACCATCTTCGGCATCGACCTCGGCTCGCTGTTCGGCGGCGCCATCATCACCGAGTACACCTTCAGCCTGCCAGGTCTCGGCAACCTCGCCGTCCAGTCCGTCTTCTTCAGCGACCTGCCGCTGCTGCTCGGCGTGATGCTCTTCTCCGCCAGCATGATCCTGCTGTTCAACATCGTCGTCGACGCCGCGTACGCCTTCATCGACCCGCGCGTGCGGCTGTCCTAGGAGCACTGTCGTGACCACTCTGACCAAGGAAGCCGGTGCTCCGGTCCCGGCCGGCACGGGCACCCTCCTCTCCGTACGGGACCTGCACGTCAGCTTCAGGACCGAGGACGGCGTCGTACGGGCCGTGGACGGGCTCTCCTTCGACCTGGAGCGCGGCAGGACGCTCGGCATCGTGGGCGAGTCCGGCTCGGGCAAGTCGGTGACCAACCTGACCATCCTCGGCCTGCACAACCCCATGTTCACCACGGTCGAGGGCGAGATCCTGCTGGAAGGGCGGGAGCTGACCACGGCCCGGGAGTCCGAGCTGGAGAAGCTGCGCGGCAACAAGGTCGCCATGATCTTCCAGGACCCGCTCACCGCGCTCTCCCCGTACTACACGGTCGGCCGGCAGATCGCCGAGCCGTACCGGAAGCACACCGGCGCAGCCAAGAAGGAGGCCTGGGATCGCGCCGTGGAGATGCTCGGCAAGGTCGGCATCCCGAACCCGAAGGAGAGGGCGAAGGACTACCCGCACCAGTTCTCCGGCGGTATGCGCCAGCGCGCCATGATCGCCATGGCCCTGGTCTGCAACCCCGACCTGCTGATCGCCGACGAGCCGACGACCGCCCTGGACGTGACGGTCCAGGCGCAGATCCTCGATCTGCTCAAGGACCTGCAGCAGGAGTTCGGATCCGGCATCATCTTCATCACCCACGACCTGGGGGTGATCGCCGACATGGCCGACGACATCATGGTGATGTACGCGGGCGGTGCGGTGGAGCGGGGCACCACCCAAGAGGTGCTGCGCTCGCCCCGGCACCCGTACACCTGGGGCCTGCTGAACTCGATGCCGCGCCTGGACTCCGACCTCGGCGCCCAGCTCACCCCGATCCCCGGCACCCCGCCCTCGCTGCTCAATCCGCCGTCCGGCTGCCGTTTCCATCCGCGCTGCGGCTTCCAGGAGCGGGTGGAGGGCACGGGGCGATGTGTCCGCGAGCGCCCGCTGCTCGCCCCGGACCGGGCCTCCGCGTGCCATCTCACGGCGGAGCAGAAGCGGACCATCTTCATCGAAGAGATCAAGCCCCGTCTGGGCTAGTCGCCAGTCGTCAGTTGTCGGCCGTCAGCCGTCAGTTGTCCTAGGAGGACACGTCATGAAAGAGGACTTGGTCCTCCCGGCCCCGCGCGAGAGGAGCGCCGGCGCGGACGGGGAGCCGCTGCTGGAGGTCTCCGGCCTGACCAAGCACTTCCCCGTCAAGGGCGGCTTCCCGATCCGCCGGACCATCGGCGCGGTGCAGGCCGTGGACGGCGTCGACATCACCGTGCACGCGGGGGAGAGCTTCGGCCTGGTCGGCGAGTCGGGCTGCGGCAAGTCGACCACGGGCCGGCTGATCACCCGCCTGCTGGAGCCGACGAGCGGCACGATCACCTACCGCGGGCAGGACATCAGCCACGCCACGCGCAAGCAGCTCGCCCCGATCCGCTCCGAGATCCAGATGATCTTCCAGGACCCGTACTCGTCGCTGAACCCGCGGCAGACGGTCGGCAAGATCATCTCGGGTCCGATGGAGATCAACGACGTCAACCCGGCCGGCGGCCGGGAGAAGCGGGTCCGCGAGCTGCTGGAGATCGTGGGTCTGAACCCCGAGCACTTCAACCGCTTCCCGCACGAGTTCTCCGGCGGTCAGCGCCAGCGCATCGGCGTGGCCCGGGCGCTCGCCCTGGAGCCGAAGCTGATCGTGGCCGACGAGCCGGTCTCGGCGCTGGACGTCTCCATCCAGGCCCAGGTCGTGAACCTGCTCCAGAAGGTCCAGAACGAACTGGGCATCGCGTTCGTCTTCATCGCCCACGACCTGGCCGTCGTCCGCCACTTCTCGCACCGGGTGGCGGTGATGTACCTCGGCAAGATCATCGAGGTGGGGGACCGCGACTCCATCTACAACCGGCCGCGCCACCCGTACACGCACGCCCTGCTGTCCGCGGTGCCCGAGGTGAACCTGTCGGACGAGGACTCGGGCGGGCGCGAGCGCATCCGCCTGGCCGGCGATGTGCCCTCCCCCATCTCCCCGCCCTCCGGCTGCCGCTTCCGCACCCGCTGCTGGAAGGCCCAGGACAAGTGCGCGACCGAGGAGCCGCCGCTGGTCCAGATCTCCGGCAACCGCGACGGCCACCTGACGGCCTGCCACTTCCCGGAGGAGCCGACGACCGAGGCCCGGGACGAGGACATCGTGCTGGACCCGGCGCTGGCGGCGCTGGAGGAGGACGACAGGTCCTAGGCCGCCCGGGCCACGGTGATGATCTCGGGGCTGGCGGGGGTGACCGGCCCCCGCCCCCAGTCGCCGTACTGCTCCACGACCCTCAGCCCGGCCTCGGCGAGAAAGCCCTCCAGGGACTCCTCGTCCAGGAAGCGAAGGCTGCTGTGGCAGACCTGCGGGTCCGGCCACGCATCGCCGTCGTAGGTCTCGGTGAACCGCACCCGGCCGTCGACCAGACCGTCGCCCTGCACCTCGTGCCACACCCGCACCGGTCTCCCGTCCTCGGCGGTGATCTCGTACACCCGGTCCGGGGTCCAGCGTTCCCAGGGGCGGGCGGCCGGGTTGCGGGTCTCGAACACGAACCGCCCGCCGTCGCCGAGGGCCGCACGGGCCCCGCCCAGACAGTGCCGGATCTCCTCGTCCTCGACCAGCTCCTGGAAGGCGTGCCCGGTCATGACGACGAGGTCGAACTCCCCGTCCCACAGCCGGGTGCGCATGTCCCCGAGCACCCACTCGACATCCGGCCGGGCCCGCCGCGCCTGTACGAGCATGGCGGGGGCCGGATCGAGCCCCATCAGCCGGCCCCGGTGCCCCTCGGCCCGTGCCCGGCGCAGTAGCTGCCCGGTGCCGCACCCGATGTCCAGCACCGAGCGGGCCTGAAGCACCAGACCGAGGTAGAAGTCGTCGCCCGGCCGCCAGGGGTTGAGGCGGTCGTAGAGTGCGGCGAGCGTGAGATCGGTAAAGACATGATCTACCACCGCGGCAGTCTGACACATGATGCTGAACGGCGCGTCAGGTTCCGGCGCACTTCTTGAACGAATCTCAACTCTCGGTCCAGGCAGTCCCGTTGTGTGACGAAGGCCCGCGCCTGGGGAGGCGCGGGCCTTCGTCCCCTGGAAGCGGACGTTCAGGGCTCGGGTCAATGGGCCGGTGAAAGTCCGTTCCGCGAGGGGGCGGCTGACGAAAAGGGGTGTGTCAGGCCGCCGCCTCGGGGTCCTTGGAGAGACCGTCCTGAGAGGCACGGGGGGCGGGGATCGTCTCCTGCGTCTCAGGATAGTGGCACGCCGTCAGATGGCCGGGCTTGTTGCCCTCCACCTGCACCAGCGGAGGGGCCTCCGACGCGCACTTCTCCGTCGCCTTCCAGCAGCGGGTGCGGAAGCGGCAGCCGGAGGGCGGATTGATCGGCGAGGGCACGTCGCCGACCAGGCGGATGCGCTCGCGCGGCTCCTCGTCCACCGTCGCCTCGGGTACGGCGGAGAGCAGCGCCCGGGTGTAGGGGTGGCGCGGGTTGCCGTACAGGTCGTCGCGGTCGGCGATCTCGACGATCTTGCCGAGGTACATCACCGCGACGCGCTGCGAGAAGTGCCGGACGATCGCGAGGTCGTGGGCGATGAAGACGAACGCGATGCCGAGTTCCCGCTGCACCTTCTGGAGCAGGTTCACGACCTGGGCCTGGATGGAGACGTCCAGCGCGGAGACCGGCTCGTCGGCCACGATCAGCTTCGGCTCCAGGGCGAGCGCCCGGGCCACGCCGATGCGCTGGCGCTGACCGCCGGAGAACTCGTGCGGGAAGCGGTTGAAGTGCTCGGGGTTCAGACCCACGATCTCCAGCAGCTCGCGGACCCGCTTCTCCCGGCCGCCGGCCGGGTTGACGTCGTTGATCTCCATCGGACCCGAGATGATCTTGCCGACCGTCTGCCGCGGGTTCAGCGAGGCGTACGGGTCCTGGAAGATCATCTGGATCTCGGAGCGGATCGGCGCCAGGTCCCTGCGGCCCGCGTGCGTGATGTCCTGCCCGCGGTAGGTGATCTTGCCGCCGGTCGGCTCCAGCAGGCGGGTGATCAGCCGGCCGGTGGTCGACTTGCCGCAGCCCGACTCGCCGACGAGGCCCAGGCTCTCGCCCTCGCCGACCTGGAAGTCCAGCCCGTCCACGGCCTGCACCGCACCGACCGTACGGCGGATCGGGAAACCGCCCTTGATCGGGAAGTGCTTGGTGAGCCCGGAGACGTCCAGGAGGGGGTTCGTGTTGCTCATGGTCGTGAAGTCCCGTCTGCTGTCCGTCAGTTGTGCCGGGTTGCGGCGAAGTCGGCGAAGAGTTCCTGCTTCTGCTCCTGGGACAGGTGGCAGGCGGAACCTCGGCCCTCGGCCACCTCCAGCTGCGGGCGCTCGGTCGAGCACAGACCGCCGGCGACCTTCTCGGCGAACGCGCAGCGCGGGTGGAAGCGGCAGCCGGAGGGCGGGTTGAGCAGCGAGGGCGGGGAGCCGGGGATGGGGGAGAGCGGCACGTCGACCGGGCCGTCCAGGCTCGGCATCGAGTTCAGCAGGCCCAGCGTGTAGGGGTGGTCCGGGGCGCTCAGCACCTGCTTCTTGGTGCCCCGCTCCACACACCGGCCGCCGTACATCACCAGCACGTCGTCCGCGATGTCGGCGATGACGCCGAGGTCGTGCGTGATGAAGATGATCGCGGTGCCGAACTCCTGCTGGAGGTCCTTGAGCAGGTCCATGATCTGGGCCTGGACCGTCACGTCTAGGGCCGTGGTCGGCTCGTCGGCGATCAGCAGCTCCGGGTCGCAGACCAGCGCCATGGCGATCATCGCGCGCTGGCGCATACCGCCGGAGAACTGGTGCGGGTAGTCGTCCACACGGGTCTCGGGCTGGGGGATGCCGACGCGGCGGAGCATCTCTATCGCACGCTCCCGGGCCTCCTTCTTGGAGCAGCCGGTGTGCTTGCGGTACGTCTCCGCGATCTGGACGCCGACTTTGTGGTACGGCGACAGGGAGGCCAGCGCGTCCTGGAAGATCATGGACATCTTGTTGCCGCGCAGCTTCTCCAGGGTCCGCTCGGAGGCGGTGAGCAGTTCCTGCCCGTCGAGCAGGATCTCGCCCTCGATCGAGGTGCGCGCGGGGTCGTGCAGGCCCAGGATCGTCAGGTTGGTGACCGACTTGCCGGAGCCCGACTCGCCCACGATGCCGAGCGTCTGGCCCTTGGCCAGGTCGAAGCTGAGACCGTCGACGGCCTTGACGATGCCGTCCTCGGTCGAGAAGTGGACTTTTAGGTCCTTGATCGAGAGGAAGGGCTGCTGATCGGTGCTCGTCACGGGGACGCTCCAGGGGTGATGCGGGGGGTCGGGAGTGGGGCGGAGGTCAGGCGAGCCGGATCCGCGGGTCGATGAGGGCGTAGACGGCGTCCACGATGATGTTGAAGATCACGATCGCGCCGGCGGCCAGCACGGTCACGCCCAGCACCATGGGTAGGTCGCTCTTGTTGACGGCATCCAGCGCGAGCCGGCCGACGCCCTGGAGGCTGAAGACGGACTCGGTGATGATCGCGCCGCCGATGAGCGTGGCGAGGTCGATGCCGAAGATGGTGACGATCGGCCCCATCGCGCCGCGCCAGGCGAATCGGAAGAAGACCGCGCGGCGGGACAGACCCTTGGCCCGGGCCGTGCGGACGTAGTCCTCGTTGAGCGTCTCGACCAGCTGGGAGCGGGACATACGGGTGTAGTTGGCGGTGAAGATGATCGCCAACACCAGCCAGGGCAGCAGCAGCCCCGAGGCCCACTGGACGGGGTTGTCGGTGAGGGGGGTGTACGACGGGTTGTCGAGGATGCCGAGCTTGGCGACGAGGAAGTACATCGCGATGTAGCCGACGAAGTAGACCTGCAGCGAGGAGGCGATCAACGAGCCCGAACTGGCCAGCTTGTCCTGCCACTTGCCCTGCTTGACCGCCGCGAGCATGCCGGCGCCGACACCGAAGATGAGGAATACGACGGCCGAGCCGAAGGCGAGGGACAGGGTCAGCGGGAGCCGGTCCATGATCGTGCCGAGGACGGGCTCGCGGTTGGCGAACGAGTACCCGAGGCAGGGGGCACTGCAGTTACCGAAGTCGCCGTAGCTGCGCCCGACGAAGATGCCCTTGAGCCAGTACCAGTACTGGACCGGGACCGGGTGGTCGATGCCCAGGTTGTGCCGGACCTGCTTGAGCATGTCGGGCGTGCAGTTCTTGCCGCAGGACATCATGGCGGGGTCACGCGGGATGGCGTAGAAGAGCCAGAAGGTGACGGCGCTGATGATCAGCAGGATCACCAGCGCGCCGAGAACTCGGCGGACAAGGAAGCGGAGCATGGGGCGTGACTTTCCGGACGGGGCGCCGTCGCCGGGATAGGGGGGTGGGCCGGAGGGGGCGGCCAGGTCGTGGCCGCCCCCGTGGGTCGAGCGTGCTTACTTCTTGGCGTACAGCTTGCAGAGCGCGACGCAGGTGTTGCCGGGGTCGTACACGACGTTGCCGACCTTGGACCCGTACATCCAGTTGCGGATGGAGTGGTAGTCCGGGACGCAGGCCGCAAGCTCCATGATCTGTCGGTCGATGGCGGCCCAGGCCTTGTTGGCGGCGTTGATGTCGCTGATGGCGGCGGCCGCGTCGATCGCCTTGTTCACGCTCGGGTCGTTCAGCTGGGCGTAGTTGCTGCGGCCGTCGCCGATGTTCTTGCCGCTCCAGCACGGGTAGAAGACCGAGTAACCGGCCGGCCAGTCCGGGCTCCAGCCGGCCGCGAACAGGTCGTAGCCGTTGTTGATCTTGCCGATCTGCGTGTAGAAGGTGGTCTTGTCGACCTGCTGGTTGACCACCTGGAAACCGGCCGCCTCGAGCGCGTTCTTGATCGCGACGGCCTGCTTCACGGAGTTGTCGGACTGCTGGTAGGCGATGACCAGCTTCTGGCCGATCTTGCCGGCCTCCTTCAGCAGGGCCTTGGCCTTGACCGGGTCGCCACCGGGCTTCTTGTCCGTGCCGTAGAGGTCGAACTTCTCGTAGCCGGGGGTGATCGTGCTGAAGATGGTGGTGGCCAGCGCGCTGGTGGCCGCGCCGCCGCGGATGGTCTGCAGCTGCTGGTGCGGCCACGCGTAGTTGATGGCTTGGCGGACCTTGACGTCCTTGATCCGGGTGGTGTTGATCGGCCAGTAGTAGGTGACCGCGTCGATCTGGGTGAGGACGCGCTTCTTCAGCGTGGCGTTGGTCATGACCTGCGCGATGCGCTCGGGCGCGACCTCGTTGAAGATCGACATCGTGTACTGGTCGTTGCCCTTGTCCGCGATGTAGCGGTCGGTGGAGGCGACCAGTTCGAAGCCGAACTGGAAGACGTACTGGTCCGGGTACGCGTTGCGCATGGAGTCCGTCTTCGGGTCCCAGTGCTCGTTGCGCACGTAGGTCAGCGACTTGCCGATGTCACGGCTGCCGATCTTGTACGGGCCGAGCGCGAAGGGGCGCTTGTCGTACTTCTCCTTGGTGTCGTTCTTCTTGTTGACGAAACCGTAGCCCGGCATCGCGAGCGTGTAGTTGAAGTCGGGGCGCGGCTCGGTCAGGTGGAAGGTGACCGTGTTGCCGGAGATCTCCAGCGAGTCGAGGTGCTTGCCGTCGTACGGGCCCTTGTACTTGTCGCCGCCGACCAGCCACTGCTGGACGTAGCGCGGACCCTCGGTGACGAAGGAGGCGAAGAGGCGCTCGAAGGTGTGGCGGACGTCGTCCATGGAGAGGGCGGAGCCGTCCTCCCACTTGATGCCGTCCTTGATCGTGAAGGACCAGGTCTTGCCGCCGTTCTTCATGGTGCCGGCGTCGGTGGCGACGTCGCCGACGAGGATGGCCCCGCCCTTGTCGTCGACCTTGTAGCCGGTCAGACCGCGCAGGATCGGGCGGGTGATGGCACCCTCGGTCGCGACATAGATCTGCGCCGGGTCCAGGTGGTCCATGTCGAACTGGTCGAGCGAGTAGATCGTCCCGCCCTTGACCGCGCCCGGGACCTCGGGGGCCGGACCCGTCGAGTCGGCCTTGGTGCCGACCGGGATGTTCGTGGCCTTGGCGTTGCTGACCGACGGGATGTTCTTGTCGGTGGCTTTGCTGCCGCTGCTGCAGGCGCTCAGCACAGTCGTGGAGGCCGCGGCCACACCGGTGGCGATCAGGAAGTTTCTGCGAGAAAAGGACATGCTGAGCCTGCCTATACGGGTCAGATCGAAGGGTCGGGACCAGCCGGACGTCGTCGAACCGGGCCGGGTGGGACGGGGGTGCTACCGCTTGGACTTCGGGTCGAGCGCGTCGCGTACGGAGTCGCCGAGCAGGTTGAAGGCGACCACGAAGATCACCATCGAGATGCCCGGGAAGAGCATGAAGGTGATGTCCTGGGAGTAGAACGAGGCGCCTCGGGCGATCATCACGCCCCAGTCCGGGGTCGGGTCGATCATGCCGACGCCGAGGAAAGAGAGCCCGGCCTCGGTCGTCACCAGAGTCGGAAGCAGCAGTGTGGACTGGATGATGATCGGCGTCCACAGGTTCGGCAGCAGCTCCTTGAACACGATGCGCATCGGGGAGGCGCCCGTGACCTTGGCCGCCTCGACGAACTCGCGCTCGCGCAGGCCGAGTACCTGGCCGCGGAGCAGACGCGCGATGGAAGCCCAGCCGAACACGGTCAGCACCACGATCAGGCCGGTGGCGCGCAGCCAGGTCGGGATGTTCTCGTCGGGGGCGACGAAGATGCCGTAGACGACCGGCATGAACGCGATGAAGAACAGAGTGGACGGGAACGACAGCAGGATGTCGATGACCCGGCCGACGAGGTAGTCGGTCTTGCCGCCCAGATAGCCCGCGGTGGTGCCGACCGCGACTCCGATGACCACGGTGAGGATCGTGGCAGCCAGGGAGATGCCCAGGGAGGTCCGGATGCCGTACAGCAGGAACGTGAAGACGTCCCGGCCGAGCTGGGGCTCGACGCCGAACCAGAACTGGGAACTCATGCCGCCGTTCGGGCCGGCCGGGTACGAGAACGCGTCGAGCAGGCTCGGGTTCTGGCTCGCGTACGTCGTGTACGGGTCCTTGCCGTACAGCTTCGCGATGAGCGGAGCGGCGATCGCGATCACGAAGAAGAAGATCACGACATACGCGGATATAACGCCCGTCTTGTCGCGCTTGAAGCGCTTCCAGGCGAGCCGCCCCGGAGAGCGACTCTCGCTGCCCTTCGAACCGCCGGAAGTGGTCGACTTCGCCGCGGTCTCGTCGGTCACCTCAAGCGGGGCGGCCGGGGATGGAGTTGGGGGGGTCATGGTGCTCCTGGCCCAAGGGAGGGTCTGATGACTCCGCAGGGCGCTCCCCTACGGGCTACGCCGGACTTTTTCAACGCAATTCATGCAGGGTCAATAAATTCTCGGTCGCCTTGGTTGCGTCTTTGCGTTCTTTACTCGTACTTGATCATTCCGTAGCTACGCGGGTAGCACGCCGTAATCAATCCGTGCTTCACATCCGACAAACAGAACTAATCGGTCGATGGGTTCGATATGCGGACGGTGGTGTGTCGACATGCGTACATCGACGCGTCGCAATCCAACGTTTCGGCATCGTTGTACGAAGATCTATTGCGCTGTCTCCCGCGATCGTCCAGGTGCCCCCGACCGCTGCCTGCTTTCGACTGACGTGTCCCGCCGACGGCCCCTCAATCCCGTGGTCAGCGTGCGGTGTGTGATCGTATGAGCCGATATTGACCGGTATCGGATCTGTGCGCGCGGAGGAGGCAGCCATGCGGGGTGTCAGGCACGCCCGATGGGCCGCCTGCGTGATCGCCGCCGGGCTCCTGGCCACCGCCTGCGGTGGTGGCGGCGGCTTCGGCGGTGCCGGGGTGCTGACCTCGTCCTGGGGCGACCCGCAGAACCCGCTGGAGCCCGCCAACACCAATGAGGTGCAGGGCGGCAAGGTCCTCGACATGATCTTCCGGGGCCTGAAGAAGTACGACCCGAAGACCGGCAAGGCCCAGAACTGGCTCGCCGCCTCCATCGACACCCGGGACTCGCAGAACTTCACGATCAGGCTGAAGAACGGCTGGACCTTCTCCGACGGCGAGAAGGTGACCGCCCACTCCTTCGTGGACGCCTGGAACTACGGGGCGAGCCTGCGGAACAACCAGAAGAACGCCTACTTCTTCGCCTACATCGACGGCTACGACAAGGTCCACCCCGACAGCGGCGCCCAGACCGCCGACACCCTGTCCGGACTGAAGGTGATCGACGACCACACCTTCACCGTCCGGCTGGGCCAGAAGTTCTCCAGCTTCCCCGACACCCTCGGCTACGCGGCCTTCGCCCCGCTGCCCCGCACCTTCTTCACCGACCACGCCGCCTGGCTGAAGAAGCCGGTGGGCGACGGGCCCTACCGGATCGAGTCGTACACCAGGGGCTCGGCGATGAACCTGAAGAAGTGGGACGGCTACCCCGGCCCCGACCCGGCGCGGAACGTCGGCGTGACCCTCCTGGTGTACACCGACAACAACACCGCCTACACCGACGTGCTGGCCGGCAACCTCGACCTGGTCGACGACGTGCCCTCCACCCAGCTCAAGAACGTCGAGACCGATCTGAACGGCCGCTACATCAACACCCCGGCGGGCATCCTGCAGACCTTGGCCTTCCCGTACTACGACCCGAAGTGGAACACCCCCGGGGCGCGGAAGGTCCGCACGGGCCTGTCGATGGCGATCAACCGGAAGCAGATCACCGAGACCATCTTCCGGAACACCCGCACCCCCGCCACCGACTGGACCTCCCCGGTCCTCGGCACGGCCGGCGGCTACCAGCCCGGACTGTGCGGCCACGCCTGCGACTACGACCCCGCGCAGGCCAGGAAGCTCATCCAGGAGGGCGGCGGGATCCCCGGCGGCCAGCTGAAGATCACCTACAACGCGGACAGCGGCTCGCACAAGCAATGGGTGGACGCCGTGTGCAACTCCGTCAACAATGCCCTCGGCAACAACAAGGCCTGCGTGGGCAACCCCGTCGGCACCTTCGCCGACTTCCGCAACCAGATCGGGCAGCACAAGATGACCGGCCCCTTCCGGGCCGGCTGGCAGATGGACTACCCGTTGATCCAGAACTTCCTGCAGCCGCTGTACTACACGGGCGCCTCCTCCAACGACGGCAAGTGGTCCAACGGGCAGTTCGACCGCCTCGTCGACCGGGCCAACGCCGAGACCGGGCAGGCCGCGGCCGTCCGGCTGTTCCAGCGGGCCGAGGAGGTCGTCCGCGACAACATGGCGGCCATCCCGCTCTGGTACCAGAACGGCAGCGCCGGATACACCTCAAGGCTCTCCCACGTGGCGCTCAACCCCTTCAGCGTGCCGGTCTACAACGAGATCAAGGTGGGCTGATCCCCATGGGGCGCTATGTCGCGCGGCGGCTGCTCCAGATGATCCCCGTGTTCATCGGGTCCACCCTGCTGATCTTCCTCATGGTCAACGTGATGGGCGACCCCATCGCCGGCCTGTGCGGCGAGCGGGCCTGCGATCCCGCGACGGCCGCCCAGCTCAAGCGGGAGTTCGGCTTGGACAAGCCGCTCTGGCAGCAGTACCTCACCTACATGGGCAACGTCTTCACCGGAGACTTCGGTACGGCGTTCAACGGCCAGAAGGTCACCGAGCTGATGGGAACGGCGTTCCCCGTCACCATCCGGCTCACGATCGTCGCCATCCTCTTCGAGATCGTCGTCGGTGTGACACTGGGCGTGCTTACGGGCATGCGGCGCGGCCGGCCCGTCGACACCGGGGTGCTGCTGGCCACCCTGGTGGTGATCTCCGTACCCACCTTCGTCACCGGTCTGCTGCTCCAGCTGCTGCTCGGCGTCCAGTGGGGCTGGATCAGGCCGTCCGTCTCGGCGTACGCGACCTTCGGCGAGCTGATCGTGCCCGGCCTGGTCCTCGCCTCCGTCTCCCTCGCCTACGTCACCCGGCTGACCCGGACCTCCCTCGCGGAGAACAAGCGGGCCGACTACGTCCGCACGGCGGTCGCCAAGGGCCTGCCCCGGCGCCGGGTCGTCGTCCGTCATCTGCTGCGCAACTCGCTGATCCCCGTGGTCACCTTCATCGGTGCCGACATCGGCGCGCTGATGGGCGGCGCGATCGTCACCGAGCGGATCTTCAACATCCACGGCGTCGGCTTCCAGCTCTACCAGGGCATCCTGCGCCAGAACACGCAGACGGTCGTCGGTTTCGTGACGGTCCTCGTCCTGGTGTTCCTCGTCGCCAACCTCCTGGTCGACCTCCTGTACGCCGTACTCGACCCGAGGATCCGCTATGCCTGAACAGCCGTACGAGCCCGAGGGTGCGATCGCCGGGACCGGCATGGGAGGAGCGATGGACCTGGGCGCGAGCGAGGCCGCCACGCTGGAGCGGACCCCGGGGGGACCCGAGGGCACGGGACCGGCGGGCAGGCCGCGCTCCCTGTGGTCCGACGCCTGGCGGGACCTGCGCCGCAACCCGGTCTTCCTGATCTCCGCCGTGGTGATCCTCTTCCTCGTGCTCATCTCCGTCTGGCCCTCGGCGATCGCCTCCGGCAGCCCGCTCACCTGCGACCTCGCCAAGGCCCAGGACGGCCCGGGCCCGGGCGCGCCCTTCGGGTACGACGGCCAGGGCTGCAACGTCTACACGCGCACGGTGTACGGCGCCCGTACGTCCGTCACGGTGGGCGTGCTGGCGACGCTCGGGGTGGGCGTCCTCGGGTCGGTCCTGGGGGCCCTGGCGGGCTACTTCGGCGGCGTCTGGGACTCGATCCTGTCCCGGATCACCGACATCTTCTTCGCCATCCCGGTCGTCCTCGGCGGTCTGGTCCTGCTCTCCGTGGTCACCAGCAACACGGTCTGGCCGGTCATCGGCTTCATGGTGCTGCTCGGCTGGCCGCAGATCGGCCGCATCGCCCGCGGCTCGGTCATCACCGCCAAGCAGAACGACTACGTCCAGGCCGCCCGCGCCCTCGGCGCCTCCGACTCCCGCATCCTGCTGCGCCACATCGCCCCGAACGCCCTGGCCCCGGTGATCGTGGTGGCGACCATCGCACTGGGCACCTACATCGCGCTGGAGGCGACCCTGTCGTACCTCGGCGTGGGCCTGAAACCGCCCAGCGTCTCCTGGGGCATCGACATCTCCGCCGCCTCCCCCTACATCCGCAACGCTCCCCACGCCCTCCTGTGGCCCTCGGGCGCCCTGGCCATCACGGTCCTGGCCTTCATCATGCTCGGCGACGCGGTCCGCGACGCCCTCGATCCGAAGTTGAGGTGACGGCCGTGCGAGGCGATGGCGGCGCGCTGCTCGAAGTGCGGGATCTGCGGGTGGAGTTCCGGACCCGGGACGGGATCGCGCATGCCGTCAACGGGGTGAGTTGCGAGGTGGACGCGGGGGAGACCCTGGCCGTGCTCGGCGAGTCGGGGTCTGGCAAGTCCGTGACCGCGCAGGCCGTGATGGGGATCCTCGACACCCCACCGGGCAAGGTCACGGGCGGTCGGATCCTGTTCCAGGGGCGGGATCTGCTCACCCTGAAAGAAGAGGAGCGCAGGAGGATCCGCGGCGCCGAAATGGCGATGATCTTCCAGGACGCGCTATCGGCGCTCAACCCGGTGCTCTCCGTGGGGGACCAGCTCGGCGAGATGTTCGTCGTGCACCGCGGGATGTCCAAGAAGGACGCGCGGCGCACGGCGGTCGAGCTGATGGAGCGGGTGCGCATCCCGGCCGCGGCCCAGCGGGTGCGGGACTATCCCCACCAGTTCTCCGGCGGTATGCGCCAGCGCATCATGATCGCCATGGCGCTGGCTCTGGAACCGGCGCTCATCATCGCCGACGAACCGACGACGGCGTTGGACGTCACCGTCCAGGCCCAGGTCATGGACCTGCTCGCGGAGCTGCAGCGCGAGTACCACATGGGGCTGATCCTGATCACCCATGATCTGGGGGTGGTCGCGGACGTGGCCGACCGGATCGTGGTCATGTACGCCGGGAAGATCGTCGAGTCCGCGCCCGTCCGCGACATCTACAAGGCCCCGGCCCACCCCTACACCCGCGGCCTGCTGGACTCCATCCCGCGCCTGGACCAGAAGGGACAGCAGCTGTACGCCATCAAGGGCCTGCCGCCGAACCTGATGCACATCCCGCCGGGCTGCTCCTTCCACCCGCGCTGCCCGATGGCGCGGGAGGTCTGCCGCACCGACGAACCCCCGCTGTACGAGGTCTCCGGAACCCGCGGCAGCGCCTGCCACTTCTGGAGGGAGTGCCTCGATGACGTCGACGACCTCGACCACTGAGCCCATCCTCGAAGTGATCGGGCTGGTCAAGTACTACCCCCTCACCCGGGGCATCCTCTTCAAGAAGCAGATCGGCGCGGTGAAGGCCGTCGACGGCGTCGACTTCACCCTCGGCAAGGGCGAAACCCTCGGCATCGTCGGCGAGTCGGGCTGCGGCAAGTCCACGGTCGCCAAGCTGCTCTGCAACCTGGAGCGCCCCACGGCCGGCTCCATCAGGTTCAAGGGCGAGGACATCACCAAGCTGTCCGGCAAGGCCCTGAAGGCCGTACGCCGCAACATCCAGATGGTCTTCCAGGATCCGTACACCTCCCTCAACCCCCGTATGACGGTCGGCGACATCATCGGGGAGCCGTACGACATCCACCCCGAGGCCGCGCCCAAGGGCGACCGCCGGCGCAGGGTCCAGGAACTGCTGGACGTGGTCGGCCTCGACCCGGAGTACGTCAACCGCTATCCGCACCAGTTCTCCGGCGGCCAGCGCCAACGCATCGGCATCGCACGGGGGTTGGCGCTGCGCCCGGAGGTGATCGTCGCCGACGAGCCGGTGTCCGCCCTCGACGTCTCGATCCAGGCCCAGGTGATCAACCTCCTGGACCGCCTCCAGTCGGAGTTCGACCTCTCCTATGTCTTCATCGCGCACGACCTGTCCATCGTCCGGCACATCTCCGACCGGGTGGGGGTGATGTACCTCGGGCGGATCGTGGAGATCGGCCGGGACGCCGAGATCTACGAGCACCCCACGCATCCCTACACCCAGGCCCTGCTCTCGGCGGTCCCGGTACCGGATCCCACGGCCCGGGAACAGCGCGAGCGGATCATCCTCAGCGGAGACGTGCCCTCGCCGACGAACATCCCCTCCGGCTGCCGCTTCCGCACCCGCTGCTGGAAGGCGCAGGAGCGCTGCGTCCGGGAGGTGCCGGCCCTGGCGGTACCGGCCGTCTTCCGCGACACCTCCGGCCCGGCGGCCCACGCCTCGGCCTGCCACTTCGCGGAGGAGAAGCGGGTGGTGCCGGCGGAGGACTCGTAGGGGTACGCGTACGGCAGCGGGCCGGGATGACATGGCGCACCCCGGCCCGCTTACGGCACCCGCACGGCCGTACGCTGATCAGCGTGCCGCGTCCGTATATCGGTACCGATTCCGTGCAGTTGCCTGCGTGTTAACGCAGTTCACGGTCATTTTCCCTGCTGGGGCAGCGAACGCCGGAGGAAGTCCAGCTGGAGCAGCAGCAGGTTCTCCGCGACGGTCTCCTGCGGGGTCATGTGCGTCACCCCGGACAGCGGCAGGACCTCGTGCGGGCGGCCGGCGGCGAGGAGGGCGGAGGACAGCCGCAGGGAATGGGCGACGACGACGTTGTCATCCGCAAGCCCGTGAATGATCATCATCGGGCGGTGCGGCTCGGCCGGGCCGACCAGGCCCGCGTCGTCGATCACTGAGTTGCGGCTGTAGACCTCCGGCTGCTCGCCCGGCAGGCCCAGATAGCGCTCCTGGTAGTGGGTGTCGTACAGCCGCAGATCCGTGACCGGGGCGCCGACGACCGCCGCGTGGAAGACGTCCGGGCGGCGCAGTACCGCCAGTGCCGCCAGATAGCCGCCGAAGGACCAGCCGCGGATGCCCACCCGGTCGAGGTCCAGTGGGAACTCACCGGCGAGCGCGTGCAGCGCGTCCACCTGGTCCTGGAGTACGACGGCCGCCAGCTCGTCCCGGACCGCCTTCTCCCAGGTCGGCGAGTGCCCCGGAGTGCCCCGCCCGTCCGCCACGACCACCGCGAAACCCTGGTCGGCGAACCACTGGGAGGTGAGGTGGGCGTTGTGCGCGGCGAGCACCCGCTGGCCGTGCGGGCCGCCGTAGGGGTCCATGAGGACGGGCAGGGGAGTGTCACCGTGGTAGTCCCGTGGCATAAGCACGGCGCACGGGATTCGGCGTGCGCCCCCCTGGGTCAGCGTCACCCGTGGGGAGAAACCGGGACTTTCGGCGTACGAGGGGACAGTCGCCGCCGGTTTTCCGTCACGCAGTACCTGGACACGGGAGCCGGGAGTGTCCGGCGTCGCGGACACCAGCACGGTCACACCGCCGACGCGCACCGCCGAGTGCACCCCGGGCTCCTGCGACACGCGCTCCACGCCCAGCTCGTTCACCCGGTACACATGGACCTCGCCGGTCTCCGGCGCCTGCGCCTCCGTGCCCGCCGAGGCGGAAACCAGCACGTCGTCGTCGCCCACGTCCAGCACCGCCCGGACGTGCAGCTGAGCGCTGGTCAACGGCCGTTCGCCGACCGTCAGCACTCGTGCGCCGCCCTCGTCCGCGATCCGGACAAGCTGCCCGGACGGGCTCCAGCAGGGCACTCCAGGGAAAAGTTCCAGCCAACTTGGATCTTCATCGGCGTGCACCATCCGGGTGGCCCCCGTCTCCGGGTCCACCGCCAGGAACAGCTGGCTGCGCTGGTCCCGCGCCTGCACCAGCAACAGCGGCGCACCCGCCGTTGACCAGTGCACACGGGCAAGATACGGATAGCGGGACCGGTCCCACGCGACCTCCGTGCGCTCCCCGTCGAGCCCGATCACGAACAGCCGTACGTCCGCGTTCGGTGTGCCCGCGGCCGGGTACGCGATGTCGATCGGCTCGCGTTCCGGGTGGGCCGGGTCCGCGATCCACCACCGCTTCACCGGCGTGTCGTCCACGCGCGCCACGAGCAGCCGGCGCCCGTCGGGCGCCCACCAGAATCCCCGCGAACGGCCCATTTCCTCGGCCGCGATGAACTCGGCGAGCCCGTACGTGACCCGTCCCGGTCCGTCCGTGGGCTCCGGCTCGGCGAGCGCCCGGTCGCCCTCGCCCTCGGCGCCCACCACCCGCAGCGCGCCCTGCGCGACATACGCGATGTGCCGGCCGTCGGGGGAGGGCCGAGGGTCGATCACCGGTCCCGGGACCCGGAGTTCCCGTGCGGTACCGGCCCGCAGCTCGGCCGCGAAAAGCCGCCCCGACAAGGCGAAAGCCGCCAACTCCACGGCCGTGTCGGTGGCATAGCCGACGATGCCGGCACCGCCCTCCCGGCTGCGCTCGCGGCGCGCCCGCTCCTCGGCCGAGAGCTCTTCGGAGGCGCCGCCGAGGAGGGCGTCGGGATCGGCCGCCAGACGCTCTGCGCGGTCCGGAAGGTCCATGACCCAAAGGGAGTTGGCCCGGTCGGTGCCGGAGGCGGAGCGCAGGAACGCGACACGCGCACCGTCGGGTGCCACCGTGAACGCACGCGGCGCGCCGAGCGTGAACCGCTGGGTGCGGGCGTACCGACGGGGGAAGGAGTCAGACTCGGTCGTCATACCCCGACCATATTGGCCATGCGCCCCCTTGTGCGGCCGTGCGCCGCGCGATGCGCGAGCACGGATAGTTATGATCACTACCGCTGTGTGGGTATGAACCTGCTGGCGTCTGCATGGATTTGCTCAACTGATCTAGATCTGACGATCTTTGGAGGTGAGCCGCCGTGGCACTCTCGATTTCGGCGGTGGTGCTGCTGGCGATCATCGTCTTCCTGCTGATCAAGAAGTCAGGGCTGAAGGGTGGTCATGCGCTCGTCTGCATGCTGCTCGGTTTCTACCTCGCCTCCTCGACCGTCGCCCCCACGATCAGCCAGCTGACGACCAACGTCGCCAGCATGATCAGCAGCATCAAGTTCTGAGGTGGGGTGTGACTCCCCGCGCCGCCCCACCCCGGCGACCCCCCAAGGCGCCCCCCTCCTCGTAGGGTGGACCCATGACGGAACTCCCCGCCCGGCGTCTTCTCCTGGTGCATGCGCATCCGGACGACGAGTCGATCAACAACGGCGCCACCATGGCCAGGTATGCGGCCGAGGGTGTGCATGTGACCCTGGTCACCTGCACCCTCGGCGAGCGGGGTGAGGTCATCCCGCCGGAGCTTCGGCACCTGACCGGCCCGGCGCTGGGCGCGCACCGGCGCGGGGAGCTGGCCGCCGCCACCCGCGCGCTGGGCGTGGGCGACGCTCGGCTGCTCGGCGGCGCGGGGCGGTACGGCGACTCCGGAATGATGGGCATTCCGGACAATGACGACCCCGGATGCTTCTGGCAGGCCGACGTGGACGAGGCCGCCGGGTATCTGGCCGACGTGATCCTCGAGGTGCGGCCCCAGGTCCTCGTCACCTATGACGACAACGGCGGCTACGGCCACCCGGACCACATCCAGGCCCACCGCGTCGCCATGCGGGCCGTCGGGCTCGCGGCCGAGCGCGGCCACCGCATCGCCAAGGTCTACTGGAACCGCGTCCCGCGCTCGGTCGCCGAGGACGCCTTCGCCCGGCTCCAGGACGAGCTGGCCGTGCTGCCCTTCGAGAAGAGCGCCACCGTCGCCGACGTACCCGGTGTGGTGGACGACGAGCGGATCACCACCGTCGTCGACGGGTCCGCCCACGCCGCCGCCAAGGCCGCCGCGATGCGCGCCCACGTCACCCAGATCGAGGTGGCCGAGCCCTACTTCGCGCTCTCCAACGAACTGGCCCAGCCGCTGTTCACCACCGAGTACTACGAGTTGGTGCGCGGCGCGGGCCGCCCCGGGGAGACCGACCTGTTCGCGGGCATCGAGGAGGCGGCGGCATGAGCAGCAACGGACAGGGCCCGCTGCTCGCCCAGCCGCTGCAGCGGCCCTCGGCGGGGCGGATCGCCGCCTATGTCGGACTCTTCCTGCTCGGCGCCGTCATCGGCCTCGCCGGTTCCCTGCTCCAGGCCGCCTGGTTCCCCGGCGGGCTGCTGCTCGCTCTCGCGGGCGCGGCCGGGCTGTTCCTCGGCGGGGCGTACGCCACGGGCGGCCGGGGCGGGGCGGTCGCCCCGGTGGCGGGCTGGATCATCACCGTCATCCTGCTCACCACCTCACGCCCCGAGGGCGACTTCCTGTTCGGCGCGGGACTCGGCTCCTATCTCTTCCTGCTCGGCGGTATGGCCGTCGCTGTGATCTGTGCCACCCTTGGCGCCGGGCGGCAACCTCGGGGCGGTCCCGCCCGACTTGGCAAGTGACGTACCACTTCGCCGTGCGGCGCAGGTGCGAGTCCGGTGTGGGTTTCCTCGGCGGTCATGGGATAAGCGCCAGAAGTGGCCAGTATGGTGGTGCGCGCCGCCGAGCCGCCCGAGCTAGTTGAGGTCGAAACGGGCGGCGAAGCCAACTGGGAGAACCTGCCTTGAGTCGTGAAACTGACACTCCGTCCTCCGGGCCCAACGGGCGCGGCGGTGCCGCATACCCTTCCGGCACGCCGCCGTACGGGACCCCCATGGCTTCCGACGACGGTACGGACGCCGGTCGTTCGGCCACGCGCCCGGAGGAGAAGAAGACCGAGACCACGCTGACGACCCGGATCCGGATCAACATCCCCGGTTCCCGGCCCATCCCGCCGGTCGTCGTGCGCAAGCCCGTCGGGGACGCCGAAGGCGCCGGGGACGAGGCGCCCGCCCGCGAGCCGCGCCCCGCGGCCGACCGGACGGCCACCTCCGCCGCCGAGCCCCCCGCCGAGCCCGCGGCCCAGGCCGAGGAGAAGACCAGCGACTGGTTCGCGCCCCGCAAGTCCTCCGCCGGCAAGGCCGGTCCGGCCGGCGGCGGCACGAACGGGGCCGGAACGCCCGGAGTTTCCACCACCGCCCCCGGCGCGTCGGGCACCCGTCCGGGTGGTCCGGGAGCAACCGGGGCGTCCGGTACCACCGGCGCACGCCCCGGCGGCCGCCCGGGCGGTGTGGTCGGCTCCATGAGCGTCCCGGGCGCCTCCCGCCCCGGCGCCGGCAAGGGCAAGGGTCTGCCCGGTGCCACCGGCGGCCCCGTCGCCCCCGGACACGGCGGCGGCACCGGCTCCTTCGACGTGACCGAGGCACTGAACGCCGCGGGCAACGGCTCCCGCCCCGGCGCGTCCGGCGGCGAACCGCGCCGCGACAACCTGCCGTACTTCGCGGAGAACGGCGGCGGGGACGGCCTCGGAGGCACGGGCACGGCCGGTGCCAGCGGCCCCGAGGACTTCGGCACCCCGGGTGCACACGGCAGCAGCGGCTTCCCCGGCACCGGTGCGAGCGGTCACGACGGCTTCGGCGGCCCGGCCGCCCCGAGCGGAACGGGCGGCCCCGTCGGTCCCGGCGGCCCCGGTGGTCCCAGCGGCTTCAACGGCCCGAACGGCCACGGCGGCCCGGGCGGCCCCCAGGGCCCGGCCGGCCCCACCAGCGGCCCGGTCACCGGTGACGGTCCCCTCGTCCCGTCGGCCGGCGAACCCTTCGACGCCCTGTCCGGCATGGGCGGTTACGACGGTCCCGGCGGTCGGCACACCCAGGCTCCCCGGCCCCCGCGCAGCGCCCTCGCCGACCTCGAAGGGCCCGCCGTCCCGGGCGGTCCCGCCGGACCCGGCGCCCCGGCCGGCGGCGCCGGTCCCATCGGTCTCGGCCCGGGCGGCGGACTCAGCGACGACACCGCGATCCTCACCCCGCAGAAGCCGGCCCCCGAACCGGGCACGCCCGGCTACCGCCCGGTCGACAACGTCTCCGGACACACCGTCACCAGCGGTATCCCGGTGGTCCCCGGGGCCGCCGGCTCCCCGTTCTCCGCCGATGGTCCGGCCGGGCCGACGCAGGCGAAGCCGGCGTCGGCCCCCGCCCCCAAGGCGCAGGCCAAGCCGAAGAAGAAGGGCCGCAGCAAGCTGGTGCTGCTCGGCGTCGGCGTGGTCGTCGTCGCGGGCGGTGCCTACGGCGCCGGACTGCTGATGAACCACACCGACGTGCCCAAGGGCACCACGGTCCTCGGCGTGGACATCGGCGGCGGCACCCGTGACGACGCCGTCAAGCAGCTCGACGACGCCTTCGGCAGCCGGGTGAACAAGCCGCTGAAGCTCTCCGTCGGCGACCGGACGGTCACCCTCACGCCGGAGAACGCCGGTCTCCAGTTCGACTTCCAGGCCACCGTGAGCAAGGCCGCGACCAGCGACTACAACCCGGTCCACGTCATCGGGTCGCTCTTCGGGCAGAAACGGGTGATCGAGCCCGAGATGCCGGTGGACGAGGAGAAGCTCCAGGCCGCGCTCCAGCAGGCGGGCGGCGGCTCAGGCTCGGTGGTGGAGGGCGGTATCGACTTCAAGCCGGGCAAGGCGGTCGCCGTCTACGGAAAGGCGGGCAAGGCCATCGACGCCGCCCAGTCCACCCGGGCGGTCGAACAGGCCTACCGCACCCTGGTGGAGACGGGCACGCCGACGCCGATCACGGTCCCGACGACCACCAGTCAGCCGACGGTGTCGAACGCGGCGGTCGACCAGGAGATGAAGCTGTTCGCGCAGCCGGCGATGTCGGCCAACGTGGTCGTGAAGACCGACGCGACGCACGTGGTCCTGATGAGCCCGCAGAACTCGCTGTGGAAGTTCCTCCGGGTGACGGCAGTCGACGGCAAGCTGGTCGACAAGCCCGACCTGGCCGCCCTGAAGCAGCTGTACGGCAAGGCCTTCGACGGTGTGCTCATCACCCGCGCCAACGGCAAGAAGACGCCGGTCACTCCGCAGGACGTGTACGTCGCCCTGCGCCAGGCGCTGATCAGCAGGACCAACCGGGTCGCGGTCATCTCCACCAACCCCAGCTAGACCAGCTAGACCAGCCGCACAAGGGGGCGTCCGGCGTTCGGCGGGCGCCCCCTTGGCCATGCCCGTCACCCGATCCGTATGACATCTGTCATCCGCCACTCGGGATCCCCGACACTGCCCCGCACCCGGCCGTCGCCGCGAGCATGGATGCCATGACGACAACTGCGGCACCGGCCACCACCACCCCGGTGGTCGGCTTCGACCAGGTGACCAAGACGTACGGGAGCGTGCGGGCCGTCGACGGCCTCTCGCTCCGGCTCTACCCCGGCGAGACCGTCGCCCTCCTCGGCCCGAACGGGGCCGGCAAGTCCACCACCCTCGATCTGCTCCTCGGCCTCAAGCAGCCCGACGGCGGCACCGTGAGCCTCTTCGGCGGCACCCCGCGCGAGGCGATCGTCGCCGGGCGGGTCGGGGCGATGCTGCAGAGCGGCGGCCTGATGGACGAGGTCACCGTCGAGGAACTGGTCAACCTGGGCTGCTCGCTGCACCCGAAGCCGTACAAGGCCGCGGACGTGATGGCCCGCGCGGGCATCACGCAGATCGCCGACCGCAAGGTCAACAAGCTCTCCGGCGGCCAGGCGCAGCGCGTCCGCTTCGCCCTCGCCACCGCCGGCGACAGCGACCTGATCATCCTGGACGAGCCGACCACCGGCATGGACGTCTCCGCCCGCCAGGCCTTCTGGGCCACCATGCGCGAGCAGGCCGACCAGGGCCGTACGGTCCTCTTCGCGACCCACTACCTCGAAGAGGCCGACGCGATCGCGGACCGCGTGCTCGTGCTGCACCGCGGCCGGCTCCTGGCCGACGGCACCGCCGCCGAGATCAAGGCCAAGGCGGGCGCCCGCCGGGTCGCCTTCGACCTGGAGGGCGAGATCGACGAGACCGCCCTGCGCGCCCTGCCGTTCCTGACCTCCATCGACGTGTCGGGCCAGACGGTGCGCATCCAGTCGTCCGACGCCGACGCCACCGTGCACGCCCTGTACGGCCTCGGTGTCTACCCCCGCAACCTCGAAGTCGCCGGTCTCGGTCTGGAGCAGGCCTTCGTCGCCATCACGGAGGCCGAGGAGGCCAAGCAGTCATGAACGCCCTGATCAAGCTCGAACTGGCGCGCGCCCTGCGCAACAAGAAGTTCCTGTTCTTCTCGGTGCTCTACCCCGCGATCCTCTTCCTGATCTTCTCCAGCAGCTCCGGCTCGAACGAGAAGGTCGACGGCACCGGCCTGACCGTCGCCACGTACCTGATGGTCTCCATGGCCTCCTTCGGTGCCCTGACCGCCGTCCTGATGGGCAACAGCGAGCGCATCGCCAAGGAGCGCGAGAACGGCTGGGTACGGCAGCTGCGGCTGACCCCGCTGCCCGGGCGCGGCTATGTCCTCGCCAAGACCGCAAGCGCCGCCGTGGTGAGCCTGCCGTCGATCATCGTGGTGTTCCTGGCCGCGGCCGCGATCAAGCACGTCCACCTGGACGCCTGGCAGTGGCTGGCCCTCACCGGGGTCATCTGGGCCGGCAGCCTGGTCTTCGCCGCGCTCGGCGTCGCCATCGGCTATGTCGCCTCCGGTGACGCGGTCCGCCCGATCACGATGATCATCTACTTCGGCCTGTCGATCCTCGGCGGCCTGTGGATGCCGTCCACCACGTTCCCGCAGGTCCTGCAGGACATCGCGAAGTGGCTGCCCACGCACGCGTACGCTGCACTGGGGCGGGCGATCGAGCAGAGCCAGGCCCCGCACGCGACGGACATCGCCATCCTCGCCGTCTACTTCGTCCTCTTCGCGGGCGGCGCGGCCTGGCTGTACCGGAAGGACACGCTGAAGGCGTGAGCACGATGACGGAAGACCCGCAGGCCTGCGAGCAGCGCCAGCGGCACCAGGTGCGGATCGGCCAGGGGTCGCGCAACCGGCGCGAGCTCATGGTCAGGACGCTGTGGATCGGGGTCTGGCTGATCTTTCTCGGCTCCCCGGTCCACGATCTGACCAGCGGCCGGCACACCACGGGCGGCACGGTGGCCGGCGCGCTCGGCCTGACCGCCTTCGTCGTCACCTACCTGTCGCTGGTCTTCCGGAACATGGGGCGGCCCTTCTCGCCGCGGGTCGTCGTCTCGATGCTCTCGGTCCTCGCCGTCCTCGCCCCCCTCCTGGCCTACACCCTCGGCCCCGCCTGGCTCGGCCTGTTCGTCTACCTCTCGGTCGCCTGCGGGGCCACCCTGCCGGTCCGGGCCACCTACTGGGCGATCCCGTCGACGGGCGTGGTGACGTACCTCGTCGGCCGGCACTGGGACCAGAAACCGGACGACAGCCTGGTGCTCGTCGTGCTCATCGGCTTCGCGATGGTCGGTGTCGGCCAACTCGTCCGTACGACCGTCGAGTTGCGCAAGGCCCGGGCCACCGTCGCCCAGCTCGCCGCCAACGAGGAGCGGCTGCGGCTCGCCCGTGACCTGCACGATCTACTCGGCCACTCGCTCTCCCTGATCACGCTGAAGAGCGAGCTGGCCGGGCGGATGCTGCCCGGCCAGCCGGACAAGGCGGCCCAGCAGGTCGCCGACATCGAGCAGGTCAGCCGGCAGGCCCTGGCCGACGTCCGGGAGGCCGTCACCGGCTATCGGCGCCCCCGGCTCGCCGCCGAGCTCGCCGGCGCCGAGGTCGCCCTGACCGCCGCCGGTGTCAGCGCCGAGGTGCCCGCCGAGCCCGGCCTCGACGGCGTCCCCGAGGAGTCCGAGTCCGCGCTCGCCTGGGGGCTGCGCGAGGCGATCACCAACGTGGTCCGGCACAGCGGCGCCGACAAGTGCCTCGTCCAGCTCACCCACCGTCAGACCCTGGACGGCGCGGTGCTCGAACTCTCCGTCGAGGACAACGGATCCGGCGGCAACGGCAGCGGGCCCGGCAACGGCCTGATCGGTCTCACCGAGCGGTTGGAGAAGGCCGGCGGCGCCCTGGAGGCGGGCCGGACCAAGCACGGGTTCAGGCTGGTCGCCCGTGTCCCGTCGGCTCCCCGGGGGGACGTAGGATCCGGGGCATGACGAGCACGATCAAGGTCCTGCTGGCCGAGGACCAGTCGATGGTCCGCGAGGCCCTGGCCGCGCTGCTCGGGCTGGAGGAGGACATCGAGGTCGTCGCCCAGGTCGCGCGCGGGGACCAGGTGCTGGCCGCCGTCGGCGCGCACGGCGTGGACGTGGCGCTGCTCGACATCGAGATGCCCGGCTGCACCGGCATCGAGGCGGCCGCCCAGGTCCACCGGGAGTTCCCGCAGGTCAAGCTGGTCGTCCTCACGACCTTCGGGCGCCCCGGCTATCTGCGCAGCGCCATGGAGGCGGGCGCCGACGCCTTCCTCGTCAAGGACGCCCCGGCCGCCCAGCTCGCCGAGGCGATCCGCAAGGTGCTGTCCGGCGAGCGGGTCATCGACCCCACGCTCGCCGCCGCCGCGCTCGCCGAAGGCGCCAACCCGCTCACCGAGCGCGAACGCGAGGTGCTCCGCGCGGCCGCCGACGGCTCCACCAACGCCGAACTGGCCAAGGCCCTCCACCTCTCCCAGGGCACGGTCCGCAACTACCTCTCCACGGCCATCCAGAAGCTCGCGGTGCGGAACAGGGCGGAGGCGGTACGGATCGCGCGGGAGAAGGGGTGGCTCTGAGGATTCAGTTGAGCATCGCGCGAGCGGTGTGCGCCTGCTCCCGCACCTTGCGCGCGGCCGACTCGTCCACCACCTCGATCAACTCGGCGTAATACTCCAGCTCTTCCGCGCCGGACGCGAACTCCCCCCGCTGCACGAGAAGTTGCCCGCGCTCGTAGCGCAGCCGAGCCGGATGCGCGGGCACCAGCAGGGCCAGCTCCACGGCCCACAGCGCCACGTCCGACCGCTCCGGCCGGGCGGCGGCCCACGCGCGGATGTTGTTCAGGATCCGCTGGACGACCTCCAGCGGCGCCGCGGGCTCCAGCATCGAGGCGTCCAGCGGCGTCCCCGTGGCCCCCACCACGAGCATCTCCGCGTCGGCCCCGGTCAGCACCCGCCCGCCCTCGAACGGATCCGCCAGCACCTGCTCCTCCGCCGCCCCGAAGCCGACCACGAAGTGCCCCGGCAGCGCGACCCCGTACACCGGAGCCCCCGCCCGCCGCGCGACCTCCAGCCACACCACCGACAGCAGGATCGGCAGCCCGCGCCGCCGCCGCAGCACCTCGTGCAGCAGGGAGGACTCCAGCCGCTGGTAGTCGCCGGGCGTCCCGTGGAAGTCGTAGCGCTCCCCGAGCAGCCGCCGTACGGCCTCCGCCCACGCGCGCGGCCCCCCGGGGCGGTACGGCAGCTCGCCCGCGAGCCGGTCCAGCTCCAGCTGGGCGGCGTCGATCCCCGCCTCGTCCAGCGTGCCGTCACCCTCGGCGCCGATCAGGAGGCACAGCGCCGACAGATCCGGCCGCTCGGACCGCGCCTCGTCGGCGAACCTGCGACGCAACTCGGCCGACCGCTCCGGCGGGGGCGGATACGGCGGCGGCAGATACGGGTGACGCATGCCAGGCTCATGCCCTTCCACAACGGTTCTACGACCGGACCGGCCCGGATTCCTTCAGCCCCCGGCCTCCGGGCCCGTCACCTGCCGGTCCCGGGCGGTGGGCGGCGCGCCTCCGGCAGCCTGGTGCGCTTGTGGCGGTGTCCCGGTCGCCGACCGAGCCCGCGGCCCCGGCCGTGTGGGCAGATCCGGCCGTGTGCGGGGCGGCCTTGTCCGCAGCCTCGGCAGTATCGGCCGTGTCAGCCGGGCTGACGGTGTCCCGATCGGCGGCCGTGCGCGCAGCGCCGGCCGTCTCCGACAGCCCCGGCTGTGTGTGCGGCGTCGTCCTTGTCCGCAGCCCTGGCCGTGTGTGGGGCGGCCTTGTCCGCAGCCTCGGCAGTATCGGCCGTGTCAGCCGGGCTGACGGTGTCCCGATCGGCGGCCGTGCGCGCAGCGCCGGCCGTCTCCGACAGCCCCGGCCGCGTCGGCAGCGCCGGCGGTGGCCCGATCATCGACCGCAGCGCCTGCCGTCTCCTGGCCACCGGCCGCGGTCGCTGCGCCGCTCCGGCCCGTGGACATGGCCGTCTCGTGGTCGTGAGCGCCGGGCGTCGGTGCGTCCGGTGCCCGGTAATGGTGGTACGCGTGGTGCGGTGTGAAGCCCAGTGCGGCGTACAGCGCGCGGGCGACCTCGTTGTCCGTCTCGACCTGCAGCCAGGCCGCCGACGCGCCCTCGGCCAGCGCCCGCCGGGCCAGCGCGGCCATCACCTCGGTGGCGAGGCCCTGCCGGCGCCGCCCGGGATCCACCTCGACCGCCGCGAACCCGGCCCACCGGCCGTCCACGACGCACCGCCCGATCGCCGCCGGCGCCTCGCCCTCGGCTCCGGGCGCGGTCGCGAACCACACCGACGGCCCGCCGCCGAGCACCCGCAGGGCCACCTCGCTCACCCCCTTGCGCTGGTACCGGGCGAGCCACGCCTCGTCCGCCTGCCGCGACAGCACCACACCGGTGCCCTCGGCCCGGTCCGCGACCGGCGCCAGGCCGCCGGTCCACACCTCGGCGGTCACCTCCCGCACCCAGCCGCGCCGCTCCAGCTCCCCGCACAGCAGCTCCTGCGTGCCCTCGGCTCCGGTGGCCGTCTGGACGTAGGCGGGCAGGCCGCGCTCGCCGTACCAGCGTCGTACGGCCGTCAGGGCCGCGTCGAGAGGGAGACCGGGGTCGCCGAGCGGCAGCACACTGTTCGCCCGCCGGGTGAACCCGCCGGACGCCCGCAGCTCCCACTCACCCAGCCGCTCGGTCTCCAGCGGCTGCCAGCCGCGCGAGCAGACCCGCGCGAGTTCCTCGTACGAGGCGGCGGGCCCCCGGCGGCGCGCCGGAGCGGCCGGTACCACCTTGCCCGCGACCAGCGCGGACTCGGCGATCCGGACGCTCTGCCCGTCCCGCCGTGTGATCATGAGCACGCCACTGTCCCATGATGTGAGAACACCCACCGTGTCGGTGAACTTCTCCGGCGCCGCGCCGGGTTCGCTCAACCGCCGTACGGAAACACGTTTTCCCACGTCAGTAGGGGTGATGCGGACTTCCAGACGTCCTGCAGCCGAGATTTCCACTGGTCAGTTCACCCCTCCTGTTCGGATCATGCTCCGGAACGGAGATACTAGAGGCGGGCATCGACGACGCCGCGCTCCCGCGCGCCAGGCGGCGGAGCCTGAGGAGGCCCGCCAGCGCCCTATCGAGGAGGAACGACAGCGTGACCTACGTCATCGCGCAGCCTTGTGTCGACGTCAAGGACAAGGCGTGCATCGAGGAGTGCCCGGTCGACTGCATTTACGAGGGCTCCCGGTCCTTGTACATCCACCCGGACGAATGCGTCGACTGTGGTGCCTGTGAGCCGGTCTGCCCGGTCGAGGCGATCTTCTACGAGGACGACGTCCCGGAGGAGTGGAAGGACTACTACAAGGCGAACGTCGAGTTCTTCGACGAGCTCGGCTCTCCCGGCGGCGCCAGCAAGCTGGGCCTGATCGAGCGCGACCACCCGTTCGTCGCCGCGCTGCCGCCGCAGGGCGAGTGACCGTCTAAGCGCCAAGCGGCCCGCAACGAACGCGCCGCCTCGGTCCCGTACGGCCCGATCGCCCAGATCGCGGCCGTACGGGACCGAGGCGTTTGCCGCACCGGGCGTTTGCCGCACCGTACGAAAGAGAGCCTGATTCCCGTGTCCGCAGTCTCCGACCGGCTCCCCACCTTCCCCTGGGACAAGCTGGAGCCGTACAAGAAGACGGCCGCCGCGCACCCCGACGGGATCGTCGACCTCTCCGTGGGAACCCCGGTCGACCCGGTGCCCGAGCTGATCCAGAAGGCCCTGATCGACGCGGCCGACTCGCCGGGCTATCCGACCGTCTGGGGCACCCCGGCGCTGCGCGACGCGATCACCGGCTGGCTGGAGCGCCGCCTGGGCGCCCGCGACGTCACCCACCGCCATGTCCTGCCGGTCGTCGGCTCCAAGGAACTGGTCGCCTGGCTGCCGACCCAGCTGGGCCTCGGCCCCGGCGACAAGGTCGCGTACCCGCGCCTCGCCTACCCCACCTACGAGGTCGGCGCCCGCCTCGCCCGCGCCGACTACGAGGTCTACGACGACCCGCGCGACCTGGACCCGGCGGCCCTGAAGCTCCTCTGGCTGAACTCGCCGTCGAACCCGACGGGCAAGGTGCTGTCGAAGCAGGAGCTGACGGACATCGTGGCCTGGGCCCGCGAGCACGGCGTGCTGCTGTTCTCCGACGAGTGCTATCTGGAGCTGGGCTGGGAGGCCGACCCGGTCTCGGTCCTGCACCCGGACGTCAACGGCGGCTCCTACGACGGCATCGTGGCCGTGCACTCGCTCTCCAAGCGCTCCAACCTCGCCGGCTACCGCGCGGCCTTCATCGCCGGCGATCCGGCCGTCCTGGGCCCGCTGCTGGAGATCCGCAAGCACGGCGGCATGATGACCCCCGCACCGACCCAGGCTGCGGTCGTGGCGGCGCTCGGCGACGACGCCCACGTCCACGAGCAGCGCGAGCGCTACGCCGCCCGCCGCGACGCCCTCCGGGCGGCCCTGCTCGGCCACGGCTTCCGCATCGAACACAGCGAGGCCAGCCTCTACCTCTGGGCCACCAGGGACGAGTCCTGCTGGCAGACGGTCGCCCACCTGGCCGACCTGGGCATCCTCGTCGCCCCGGGCGACTTCTACGGCGAGGCGGGCGAAAAGTTCGTACGAGTGGCCCTGACGGCGACGGACGAACGGATCCAGGCAGCGGTGTCGCGCCTGGCGGCGTAGATCCCGGCGCAGGCGCACAAGCGAACGGGGTCCAGGGAAATCCCTGGACCCCGTCACCGGTCGAAGCGGCGCTCAGCCACCCAGCGGCAGCCCCTGCACCGGCAGGTGGGGCACCCCGCCCTTCGTCACGTTGGACGTGGCGCCCCCGAGGACGCTCCCGGCCGCCCCGGCGGTGTCACCCGCGGCCTTCTGCGCCACCGGCGTCGCCTTCTTCAGGGCACCGCCCGTGGTCTTGCCCGCGGCCGGCACCGTCTGCTCGACCGCCTTGCCGCCCGCGTGGCCCGCGAGGGAGGTGACGGTCTGCGCGGCACCGTCGACCGTGTTGCCGGCGTGCGCCGTGTCCAGGGCGGACAGGCCGCCCAGGTTCGGGGCCGCCGCCGGCAGGTTCGTGGCCGCACCGGCGGAGCCGGCCGCACCGACCCCGGCTGCCGCTCCCGCTGCGACGAGCAGCGCGGCACGGGCGATCCGGCGGGTCAGAGGGAGGGACATGATGCTCCATTCGACGGGAATGAACGGTGTTTGTGTCCGGTCCACTTCGTGGCTCGGACGCCCTGACTACCGCTCGAAACCCGCGAAGGTTGCGGACGCCCCAGGTAAAGAATGGATAACGCATCGCATTATCAGGTGTGGATAAAAACGGGCAAAGAACGTCTGCCCGAAATTCCGCAGAATCCTTACGGCCCTTGATTTCCCAGGGATTCCGGAGACGGTACGCGTACCGTCACGGCCGCCGCCCGGACCGGCGCCGTACAACCCCTCGGTGTGATCTCCCGTACTACTGTCCGGTCACGATCCGGACGACCCCCAGGGACGCCCCCGCACCGCGGGCCCCGGACGAAGCGGCCGCCTTCCACTGCCCGCCGCCGCTCCCCGTGGCCCACTCCCGCCCCGCGTAGGACACCCGCTCGATGTGCAGCGCCGAGGAGTTGGCCACGGCCCACTGCGCCAGCTGCCAGCCCCGCTGCCGCTCGCCGCGCCCGATCGCGTCGACCTTCGTGCCCTGCGGCACCGGCACCGTCACGGTCCGCCCCTGCGCGGTCGCGGTCACACTCGGCGCGGGAGACGGCGACGGCACGGGCGTACCGCCCACCTCCGCACCGGTCTCCTGCAGCGCGTCCCGCCCGAAGTCCCGTACCAGCGCGGCCCGCACCGCGTCCGGACCCGTCGCCGAGGCCATGGTCTCCGGGCGCCCGTCGCAGGTCAGCGTGGCCGCCGCCCGCCCGGTCAGCGCCGCCGCCAGCAGCTTCGCGTCCGACTCGTGCTTGGCGTACGCCTCCGGGTAGCCGCTGCGCTGGACCTCCTGGGCCGCCCTGGTCAGCGGCAGATCGGTGTAGTTCGGCACCTTGGCGAGGTGGGCGTAGAAGATGCCGGCCGCGTACGCCGGGTCCATGATCTGCTGCGCGGTGCCCCAGCCCTGTGAGGGCCGCTGCTGGAACAGGCCCAGCGAGTCCCGGTCGCCGTGCTCGATGTTGCGCAGCCCCGACTCCTGCAGGGAGGTCGCCAGCGCGATCGTCACCGCCCGCTCGGGCATCCCGCGTCCGGTGCCGACGGCCGCGATCGTCGCCGCGTTCACCGCCTGCTCCGGCGTGAACTCGTACGACGTCGTGTCACCGTCGGCCGAGACCACCTTGCAGCCGCGCGCTCCGCCGCCTCCGGTGACGTACTGCACCACGAGGTACGCGGCGACGCCGCACAGGACCAACAGGGCCGCGCCGAAACGGAGGAGGCGGCCGCGACGCTTGGGACGGGTGGGGGTCGGCTCTGGCACGCGTACAAGGTACTGGAGGCCCGGCGGACCCTCACCGGGGGTTACCGGACAGCGCTTGCCAGCCGGCCCCGGTGAGCGGCGCGCTAGGGTCGACGCCATGGCCGACACCTCGCTTGACCTCACGCTCGACGCCGCCGCGCTCACCGCGCAGCTCGTGGACTTCCCGTCCGAGAGCGGCACCGAGAAGCCGCTCGCGGACGCGATCGAGACCGCCCTGCGCGCCCTGCCGCACCTGACGGTCGACCGCTACGGCAACAACGTGATCGCCCGCACGAACCTGGGCCGCGCCGAGCGCGTGATCCTGGCCGGCCACATCGACACGGTCCCGATCGCGGACAACGTGCCCGCCCGCCTGGACGAGGACGGCGTGCTGTGGGGCTGCGGCACCTGTGACATGAAGTCGGGCGTCGCGGTGCAACTGCGCATCGCGGCCACGGTCCCCGCCCCCAACCGCGACCTGACGTTCGTCTTCTACGACAACGAGGAGGTCGCCGCCGAGCTCAACGGCCTCAAGCACATGGCCATGGCCCACCCGGATTGGCTGGAGGGGGACTTCGCGGTCCTGCTGGAGCCCTCCGACGGCGAGGTCGAGGGCGGCTGCCAGGGCACCCTGCGCATGCTGCTGAGGACGAGCGGCGAGCGGGCCCACTCGGCGCGCTCCTGGATGGGCGCCAACGCCATCCACGCGGCGGCGCCCATCCTGGCCCGCCTGGCCTCCTACGAGCCCCGCTACCCGGTCATCGATGGCCTGGAGTACCGCGAGGGCCTGAACGCCGTGCGCATCAGCGGCGGGGTCGCCGGCAACGTCATCCCCGACGAGTGCGTGGTGACGGTCAACTTCCGCTACGCCCCCGACCGCACGGAGGAGGAGGCGATCGCGCACGTCCGCGAGGTGTTCGCGGACTGCGGCGTGGCGGAGTTCGTGGTCGACGACCACAGCGGCGGCGCGCTGCCCGGCCTCTCCCACCCGGCCGCCGCGGCCTTCATCGAGGCGGTGGGCGGCACCCCGCGCCCCAAGTACGGCTGGACGGACGTCTCCCGCTTCTCCGCGCTCGGCATCCCGGCCGTCAACTACGGCCCGGGCAACCCGCACTTGGCCCACAAGCGCGACGAGCGCGTGGAGACGGCCAGGATCCTGGCGGGCGAGGAACGGCTGCGCACCTGGCTCACCGCATAGGACGTCGTAGGACGCCCGTACGGCGCACGCGTGCCGGACATACACATGTCCCCCCTCCGTAACCGGCGTGGATCTACGCTGAGGTGGAACCACCCCCGAGCGGAGGGAGCGCACATGCCTACCGGCAACCCCGAGGGGAAGAAGATCCCGCCGGACGAGCAGCGTCTGGGACCGGTCCTCCGCCGACGAGGACAGGTGACGGCGAGCACGACGGACCAGCGGCTGCTGGACGCCGGCGGCCCCTCGGACTGGGTCCACACCGACCCCTGGCGCGTGCTGCGCATCCAGTCGGAGTTCATCGAGGGCTTCGGCACGCTGGCCGAACTCCCGCCCGCCATCAGCGTGTTCGGCTCGGCGCGTACGCCGGTGGACTCGCCGGAGTACGACGCCGGGGTGCGGCTCGGCCGGGGCCTGGTGGAGGCGGGCTGGGCCGTGATCACGGGTGGCGGGCCGGGCGCGATGGAGGCGGCCAACAGGGGCGCGTGCGAGGCGGGCGGCGTCTCGGTCGGCCTCGGCATCGAACTGCCCTTCGAGCAGGGCCTGAACCCCTATGTCGACATCGGCCTGAACTTCCGCTACTTCTTCGTCCGCAAGATGATGTTCGTGAAGTACGCGCAGGGTTTCGTGGTCCTGCCCGGCGGTCTCGGCACCCTCGACGAACTCTTCGAGGCGCTGACCCTGGTCCAGACCCAGAAGGTCACCCGCTTCCCGATCGTCCTCTTCGGCAGCGAGTACTGGGGCGGCCTGGTGTCCTGGCTGAAGAACACCCTGGTCGCCCAGGGCAAGGCCGCGGAGAAGGACCTGCTGCTGTTCCACGTCACGGACGAGGTGGAGGAAGCGGTGGCACTGGTGTCGAAGGAGGCGGGCCGCTAGCGGGCCGCCTGCGCGGGGCTTCGCGGACGGGGGTCCAGGGGGCCGGGCCCCCTGGTACCTAAGCCAGACCCCGCCGGGCCACCGCGGGGACCCGGTGCCCGGCGATGGACGCGACCATGTCCAGCACCTGACGCGTCTCGGCCACCTCGTGCACCCGGTACACCTGCGCCCCGAGCCACGCGGACACCGCGGTCGTCGCCAGCGTACCGATCAACCGTTCCTTCACCGGCCGGTCCAGCGTCTCCCCGACGAAGTCCTTGTTGGACAGCGACACCAGCACCGGCCACCCCGTGGCGACCATGTCGTCCAGCCGCCGCGTCGCCTCCAGGCTGTGCCGCGTGTTCTTCCCGAAGTCGTGCCCGGGATCGATCAGCACCGACTCACGCGGCACCCCGAGCGCGACCGCCCGCTCGGCCAGCCCCACGGTGACATCGAGGATGTCGGCCATCACATCGTCGTACGTCACCCGGTGCGGACGCGTACGCGGCTGCACGCCACCCGCGTGCGTGCACACCAGCCCCGCCCCGTACCGTCCGGCGACCTCCGCGAGTCCCGGGTCGACGCCACCCCACGCGTCGTTCAGCAGATCCGCCCCCGCCTCGCACACCGCCTCGCCGACCTCGGCCCGCCAGGTGTCCACGCTGATGATCACGTCCGGGAAGCGCCGCCGTACCTCCGCCACGAAGCCGACCGTCCGCCGCGCCTCCTCCTCGGCCGTGACCTCCTCGCCCGGCCCGGCCTTCACCCCGCCGATGTCGATGATCGCGGCGCCCTCGGCCACCGCCTGCTCCACGCGCGCGAGGGCCGGCTCGTCACGGAACGTGGCTCCTTGGTCGTAGAAGGAGTCCGGAGTCCGGTTCACGATCGCCATGATCACCGGCTCATAGGGCCCGAATTCCCGCCTGCCCAGCCTGAGCATCCGCTGTGACCTCTCCTAGTACGTTCCGCAGCACGGCCGCCTGTGACCCTAACTGTCAGACTCGCATGGCACGATCGGACCCTGAGAGATTCGACGGAGACATTCGACGTCCGGCGGAGTGTCCGGCAGAGAGCATGGGGACCCTGGCGATGGTGATGTTCTTGTTCCTGGTCGTCGCGCTGGCCGTCGTGGTCGCCGCGGTGGCACTCGGCGTGGTGGGCGGCGGCGGCAGCGGCCCGCTGCCCGAGGTGGCACCGGAGCGGCTGCAGGACCCGCTGCCCCCGGACCGCCCGGTGAACCGCGCCGACGTGGACAGCGTGCGCTTCCCGGTCGCCCCGCGCGGCTACCGCATGGCGGACGTCGACGACGTCCTCGGTCGGCTCGGCGCCGAACTCGCCGAGCGGGACGCCCGCATCGCCGACCTGGAGTCGGCGCTGGCCGGCGCCAGAGCCGCGGCGGCACACGTCCACATGGAGAAGCCCGATCACCCCGAGGACCAGCGATGAGCGACGGCGCCGCCCTCGCCGGGCCGGACGGCGCGCTGCGCTGCCCCTGGGCCCTGTCCACCGACGACTATGTGTCGTACCACGACGAGGAGTGGGGCCGTCCGGTCCACGGCGACGACGCCCTCTTCGAGCGGATCAGCCTGGAGGCCTTCCAGTCGGGCCTGTCCTGGATCACGATCCTGCGCCGCCGCGAGGGATTCCGTGCCGCCTTCTCCGGCTTCCGGGTCGAGAAGGTCGCCGCGTTCACCGACGAGGACCGCGAGCGCCTGCTGGCGGACGAGGGGATCATCCGCAACCGCGCCAAGATCGACGCCACGCTCGCCAACGCGCGCGTGCTCGCCGACTGGGGGGAGGGCGAACTGGACGAGCTGATCTGGTCCCACGCCCCGGACCCGGCCGGCCGCCCGGCCCCGAAGACCGTCTCCGACGTCCCGGCCGTGACCCCGGAGTCCACGGCGCTGTCGAAGGCGCTGAAGAAGCGGGGCCTCAGATTCGTCGGCCCGACGACGGCGTACGCACTGATGCAGGCCTGCGGTCTGGTCGACGACCACCTGGAGGCGTGCGTGGCGAGAGGAGCGGGCGCCTGACCGCCGTGACCCCGACCCTGGCCGACATCCTGGACGCGGCGGCGCAGGGGCGCTTCCCGGCGCCCGACGGCGGTACGACCGTGGTGCCGCAGCCGAGCCACCGCGACGCCGGGGTGATCGCGTTCACCGCGCATTCGGTGGTGTTCACCGACGAGGACCCGCAGTGGGTGCACAGCACGCTCGCGTCCCTCGACTGCGACGAGCTGGCGGCGGCGATGAACCCCCGCTTCCTGGCCGCGTTCCTGGCCCGCACGGGCCGCACGACGGACTGCGTCGATCTGCTCACCGTGGCGAGCTCTCTGCCCGGTGATCCCCCGGTGGACCTGCGCGAACTCACCGACCCGGACCATCCACGCGTGCACAGCGCCCGTGAGCGCCGGGACGACGTGCGCGTCTGGGCGACGGACGGCGGAGTCGTCGTCCTCGGGCGGGGCGTGGCGGGCCGCTGGGAGACGGCGGTCGAGGTGGACGAGGAGGTACGGCACCGGGGGCTGGGCCGGGCCCTGGCCACAGCCGCCCGGCACCTCATTCCCCCGGGCCGCTGGCTCTGGTCGCAACAGGCCGCCGGCAACGCCCGCAGCATCCGCGCCTTCCAGTCAGCGGGCTACCGCCCGGTGGGCGCGGAGTCCCTGCTCATCGCACGCTAGCCCCGAGCCGACCGCCGGCCCGCCCGCCTGGCCGACGTGGCGGCCCCCGCACATCGCGCCCCAGAACCGCTCGGTCCGCGGTCTCTGCCGGCGGTTCGCTGCCCGCCCGGCCGCTTGGCCGGTGCGGTGGCTGTGCGTGTCGCGTGCCGGGGCCGCCCGGTCCGCGGTCACTGCTGCTGGCGCGCCGTCGCCCGGTTCGCTGTTGCTGTCGGCAGCCCCTGAGCCAACCGCCGGCCCGCCCGCCTGGCCGACGCGGCGGCCCCCGCACATCGCGCCCCAGAACCGCTCGGTCCGCGGTCTCTGCCGGCGGTTTGCTGCCCGCCCGGCCGGCTGGTCGGGATGGAGGGCCTGCACATCGCGCGTCAGGGCCGTGGCCGCACGGGCCGGTGGCGCTGTCGCCGGCCGCCGTTCGACAGGGCAGCGCCGAAGGCATCATGGCGCCGCTGGTCCGGTCACCCCGCCCCGAGCGAGCGTGGGACGCTGCGGTGGTCCGGCTCACCGGGCCGGGTGGCGCGTCACCGGCCCAGGTACTTCGGCTTCTCCTTGTTCACGAATGCCTGTACGGCGATCGCGTGGTCCTCGGACTGGCCGGCGCGGGTCTGCAGGTCGTCCTCCTTGTCCAGGGTCTCGGAGAGGGAGTGCGTGAGGCCGTAGGCCACCGCCTCCTTGATGGCCGCGTACGCCACCGTCGGGCCCTCGGCCAGCGCCCGCGCCGTCTTCTCGGCCTCGGCGCGCAGCTCGGCCGCGGGGACGACCCGGTTGGCGATGCCCAGCTCCAGCGCGTCCTGGGCGCTGATGCTGCGCGGGAAGAGCAGCAGGTCGGCAGCGCGGCTCGGGCCGATCACCCGGGGCAGGGTCCAGGAGATCCCGGAGTCGGCGGTCAGGGCCACGCCCGCGAAGGAGGTGTTGAAGGCGGCCGTGTCGGCGACCAGCCGGTAGTCCGCGGCGAGGGCGAAGCCGAAGCCGGCCCCGGCCGCGACCCCGTTCACCGCGGCGACCACCGGCTTGGGCGCGCCGGAGAGCGCCCGCACGATCGGGTTGTAGTGCTCCTTGACCGTGGTCATCGTCTGCCCCGACCCGGTCTCACGGTCCGCCGCGAGCAGCCCGATGTGCTCCTTGAGGTCCTGGCCGACGCAGAACGCCCGGTCCCCGGCCGCCGTCAGCAGGATCGCCCGTACGGCCGTGTCCCCGGCCGCGGATTCCGCCGCCTCCCGCAGCGCGACCTTGGTCGCGATGTTCAGCGCGTTCATCGCCTCGGGGCGGTTCAGCGTGATCGTCGCGAGTCCGTCGCTCACCTCGTAGAGCACGGTGTCGGCCATGGCGCATCCCCTCCGGTTCGCGGGTGACGTACCGCTCAGTACGTCTCGTACGAAGGACAGCATGGCCGAGATCGCCGCCGAAGGACCGGACCCGACGTGTGACCTGCGTCAAAGAAATCCGGAGCGGAGTCGGCCGGTCGATGTCGGTGCGGCGGTGCAGTATCGCAGCCACATCGCCGAATTGGGTGGTTTTGCTCGCGCGCGTTGCCCAAGCGATGCCGACTGACGTTGGTCATCGGGTCCTGCGATGCGGGATAATGGCTGGGAAGCAATGTGTTCGATGCCGGTGTCGCGTGTCCGTTTCGGAACCGCGGATGCCCTCCCAGGGCTCTCGGCAGACGATGAGCTGGTTTCAGGAAGGGGAACGAGCATGGCGGCCATGAAGCCGCGGACGGGTGATGGCCCGCTCGAGGTGACCAAGGAGGGGCGGGGCATCGTCATGCGCGTTCCGCTCGAAGGCGGCGGTCGACTCGTCGTCGAGCTGACCCCTGACGAGGCCGAGGCGCTCGGCGACGCCCTCAAGAAGGTCGTCGTCTGACGTCCCAGCGATCCTGTCCTTCGGACCGCCCCGGCATCGTACGCGGTGCCGGGGCGATCGCGCTCCCGGACCCCGCGGCGGGCCTCACCTCTTGACCGCGCACAGGAGACCGTCGCCCACCGGCAGCAGCGACGGGACCAGTTCCTGGCTCTCGCGCACCGCGCGCAGCAGCTCCCGCAGCCGCAGCACCTCCGTGGGCTGCGGCCCGGAGTCCACCGTACGGCCGTTGGCGAATATGCCCTCGAACACCACCAGACCGCCCGGCCGCAGCAGGCGCAACGATTCAGCGAGGTAGTCCAGGTACTCCAGCCGGTCGCCGTCGCAGAAGACGAGGTCGTAGCCGGCGTCCGCGAGCCGGGGCAGCACGTCCAGGGCGCGGCCGGGGATGAAGCGGGCCCGGTTGCTGGCGAAACCGCAGGCGCGGAAGGCCTGCCGGGCGAACTGCTGGTGCTCCGGCTCCGGGTCGACCGTGGTGAGCACCCCGTCCGGGCGCATGCCGTGCAGCAGATGGATTCCGGACACCCCGCAGCCCGTGCCGATCTCCGCGACCGCCTTCGCGTCCACGGAGGCGGCGAGCAGTCGCAGCGCGGCGCCGGTGCCGGGCGACACCGAGCGCAGCCCTGCCTCGCGGGCCCGGTCGCGGGCCCACCGCAGCGCGTCGTCCTCGGCGACAAAGGCGTCGGCGAACGCCCAGCTCGTCGGCCGGTTGCCGGTAATGACCCTCTCCTGTCCCCGTGATTGCCTGGGCGTGACTGTATCCGTTGGTGGCGGGAACCCGCAGATAGGACCAGGCGTTAAAAGGGTTGAGACGGTGGCCCGGGACGTGACGGGGGTAAGACGGGGGTGCCAGAGGTGGATGGGGACGTCGCGCAACTGCTGACGCAGCCGGATGAGCCGTGTCAGCCCAGATCAAATTCTTGTAAAACCGCTTATGGGGAGCTAACGGGCGAGGTGGCTATGGTAGGGGCTCCACTGGACACCACCAGAGCTGACAGGGGAGGTGCGGCTGCGCCCGGAGACCGGGGTGGAGTGCTGCGGCGCTTCCTCGGGTCGGCGGGCAGGCCGAAATCCGTGACCGACACCGCTGCTGACCACCACGCCGGTTTCGCCGCAGGCGAGGCCCCCCAGACCGCGACCTTCTCCACCGACGCGGACGGGCAGGCGTGGACTCCGCCCACGTGGGAGGAGATCGTCAGCACGCACAGCGGCCGGGTCTACCGGCTCGCCTACCGTCTGACGGGCAATCAGCACGACGCCGAGGACCTCACCCAGGAGGTCTTCGTCCGTGTCTTCCGCTCCCTGTCGACGTACTCGCCGGGCACCTTCGAGGGCTGGCTGCACCGCATCACCACCAACCTGTTCCTGGACATGGTCCGGCGCAAGCAGCGCATCCGCTTCGACGCCCTCGGCGAGGACGCGGCCGATCGCCTGGCCAGCCGCGAGCCCACCCCGCAGCAGCTCTTCAACGACGCGCACTTCGACGCCGACGTCCAGCAGGCCCTGGACACCCTCGCGCCCGAGTTCCGCGCCGCCGTCGTCCTGTGCGACATCGAGGGACTGTCGTACGAGGAGATCGCCGCCACCCTCGGCGTGAAGCTCGGCACGGTCCGCTCCCGTATCCACCGTGGCCGCTCCCAGCTCCGCAAGGCGCTCGCCCACCGGTCCCCGGAGGCCCGCGCGGCCGAGCGGCGCTCCTTCGTGGCCCGTGTCCCCGCTCTGGGGGGAGGGGGCGCGACCGCGTGAGTGGATCTCGGCCCAAACCTGCGGAGGCACACCTCGCAGAGCAGCACCTGGGAGACCGGCTCTCCGCCCTGGTGGACGGAGAGCTCGGTCATGAGTCGCGTGAGCGGGTCCTCGCGCACCTGGCCACCTGTGCCCGGTGCAAGGCGGAGGCGGACGCCCAGCGCCGACTGAAGAACGTGTTCGCGGAGACGGCCCCGCCGCCTCCCTCGGCGAGCCTCCTGGCCCGCCTCCAGGGCCTCCCCGGAGGAGGTGACCCGGACGGCGACGGCACGTCGCCGCCGGGGGGAGGACTCTTCGGCCGCGGCCCGGGTGACGACGAGACCACCGGGCCGGCGGGAGTCTCCGGCGTCTTCGGGCTGAAGCGCGGCGAGCGCTTCACGTTCGGCTACCTCCCGGCCCGCTCGCACGGCTCCGCGCATCCGGGCAGCCCGGTCCCGGCCGCCGAGGAGCGCGGCTTCCGCATCCACGCCGTCGGCCGCCCGGACGACGGCCGCTCAGCCTCGCGCGGACTGCGGTTCGCGTTCGCCGCCGCCGGCGCGGTGTCGCTGGCCGCGGTCGCCCTCGGCGGCGTGACCACCGCCGTCCCCGGTGACACCACCGCGGACCCCCGCGGCGGCACCGGCACCGGCAGCAATGTGATACCCGCGCGCCCGGCGGGCACCGGCGCGGGCTCGGCCACGCCCGACAGCCTGCGCCGCCGCTCGGTGGGACCGCTGCTCGCCCAGGGCGGTACCCGGTTCGGACCGTTGCCGGCCGTCCCGACGTCGATGACGGCGCCACTGGTGCCCGGCCTGCCGACGCCCGGCACCGGCGGGACCCGCGGCGACGACGCCACGCGCGGCCTGACCGCGCCGGTGATGGCCGGTGCGGCCGCCGTCTCCCCACTGATACGTCCGCTCGACGACACCGTGGTCTATCCGCTCGCCGCCTGGTCCAGGTTTCCCGGAGTGACCGGCTCCGGCCTGCCGCTCGCCCCCGTCCCCGGCACCACCCCCGCTCCCGCACCGTCCGCCTCCACACCCCGCCAGACCCCCTGACCGGCCACTGCGCCACGGCCCGCGAACCTGGTTGAATTCGTGCGGGCCGTTCCCGCGGCGTTGACCCGGGGGCGTAGTCGACGTTCCGCGGCCACCGCCGAAGCGCGCGGCCGCGGCCAGCCGTGGGGAGAGCATGAACAAGGGCAACCGTGTCCCGCCGGAGGACGCCCCGGAGGGAACGGCGGATGTGACACCGACCGGCCGAACCGACGCCGAGCAGCCGGGGGCGGACAACACCGGCGCCGCGGTCGACGGGGACTTCGAGCTGGCCAAGCCGGTGCCGAAGGTGACCGACGGGGCCGGAGCGGATGGAACCGCCGCAGCCGCCGCGTCGACCGAGCCCGAGTCCGAGCCCGAGAACAACGCCTGGGTGGCTCCCACCACCGAGCGGCCGAAGCCGTTGCACGACCCCGACCCCTACGGCACCCCGCCGTACGGCGAGCCGGGCCCCTGGGCGCCCGCACCGCCCGTACAGCACCCCGCGGTCACCACGGCCCGGGGAACGGCCCAGGGAGCGCCACCGCTAGCCGCCGCACCCGCGCCCACAGCAGCGCCGCACACCGCCGCCCCCGGCCTCCCCGCCCCCGCAGGACCGCTGCCGCCCACCTCGGCGGCGGAGACGGGTCAGCGGTACGACCCCTGGGCCACCGGCTCGCCCAAGGAGCAGGTGTTCGCTCAGGGGGCGTTGCAGCAGACCGGTGCCGGGGTGCTGACGGCTGGGCAGCGCAAGCGGCGGGGGCGGGGGCTGCTGGTCGCGTGGACTCTGGCGGTCGCCGTCGTCTCCGCGGGGATCGGCGGGGTGGCCGGCGCCTGGGTCCAGCGGCAGGGGCTGGGGGACGACGTACATCTGCCGCAGGCCGGACACGTACCCGTCGGGCGGGCGCCGTACAGCGTGGCCGGGATAGCCGCCCGCTCGCTGCCCAGTGTCGTCACGCTCCATGTCACCGGCACCGACCAGTCGGACACCGGCACCGGCTTCGTGCTCGACACCCAGGGGCACATCCTCACCAACAACCACGTCGTCGCGCCGGCCGGACCAGGCGGCGAGATATCCGTGACGTTCAGCAGCGGCGACACGATCAAGGCCAAGGTGGTCGGCCACGACAGCGGCTACGACCTCGCCGTCGTCCAGGTCCGCGGGGTGCCCGGGCTCACCCCGCTGCCCCTCGGCAACTCCGACGACGTCCAGGTCGGTGACCCCGTCGTCGCCATCGGCGCCCCCTTCGACCTCGCCAACACCGTCACCTCCGGCATCATCAGCGCCAAGGAGCGGCCCATCACGGCAGGCGGGGAGAAGGGGGACGGGAGCGACGTCTCGTACGTCGACGCGCTGCAGACCGACGCCCCCATCAATCCGGGCAACTCCGGTGGGCCGCTGCTCGACTCAAGGGGCCAGGTCATCGGCATCAATTCGGCCATTCGTTCCGCCGACGGCAGCTCCGACTCGGAGAGCGAACAGGCCGGCTCCATCGGACTGGGCTTCGCCATCCCCGTGAACCAGGCCAGGCGTGTCGCCGAGGAACTGATCAACGACGGCCACGCGACCCACCCGGTGATCGGCGTCACGCTCGACACGGCGTACACCGGCGACGGCGCCCGTATCGACAGCAGGAGCGCGGACGGCGGCCCCGCCGTGACCCGGGGCGGCCCCGGTGCACGAGCCGGTCTCAAGGCGGGCGACATCATCACCGGGGTCGACGGGCAGCGCGTGCACACGGCCGAGGAGCTGATCGTCAAGATCCGTGCCCACCGGCCCGGTGACCGGCTGCGGCTGACGGTCCGGCGCGACGGCACGGATCAGGAGGTCCCGCTCCGACTGGGCGCGGCGGAGCAGAACTGACAGAAGTCTCACCTCGGGACGGTACCGGTCGGACAGGAACGCCGGGTACCGTTGAGCGACCGAGGACATCGCAAGGAGCGTCAGGTGTTCAATGACATAGGACCACTGGAGCTGGTGACGATCATTGTGCTCGCCGTGCTCGTCTTCGGTCCGGACAAGCTCCCGAAGGTCATCCAGGACGTCACGCGCACGATCCGGAAGATCCGCGAGTTCTCGGAGAGCGCCAAGCAGGACATCCGCAGCGAACTGGGTCCGGAGTTCAAGGACTTCGAGTTCGAGGACCTCAACCCCAAGACGTTCATCCGCAAGCAGCTGGACAACGACGAGCTGGGCCTCAAGGAGATCCGCAACGGCTTCGACCTGAAGAAGGAGATGGCCGAGGTCACGGACGCCGTAAACGGGCGGGAGAGCGAAGCCTCCGCGTCCTCCGCGTCTTCTTCGGGTTCGGCCCCCTCGGGGCGGATCGACATGACCAAGAAGCCGGAGGAGCCCGGCAAGGACGAGCGGCCGCCCTTCGACGCGGACGCCACCTAGGTGCACGCCCCGGCGCCGACACGCGCACGCGGGCGTACGCCACGCACGTGACGCGTTTCATAGCGCGCACCCCTCGCGCACGGCGTGAACAGGCCGTTCGCGCGACCCACGCATCCAGCGCCTGCCCTGCGGCTCTCACCGGTGTGGATATGCTGCCGAGTTGTTGTGCGGACCGGCGAGTACGCCCGAAGGGGGGCGGGCCATCCCGGTCCGACGAGAGCGAGGAGGCGTCCGGGCAGATGGAGACGACGAGTCGGGTGGGCGCGCAGGCGCCGGCCGCGGAGGGTGCGCAACAGCTCCCCTTCGCCCGGCGTACGGTCGACGGTTACCTGCAGGCACCCTTCCCGTGGTACGGCCTCGACGAGGCGTTCACCGGGCCGCGCTGGCTGATGCAGGTCGGTACGGCGGCCGACGGTGCCGTCGAGCACGGTTCGATCGGGCACGGCGACGAGCCCTCCCTACGGGGCGAGGCGGGCGCAGCCGGTGAGCCGCGGGAGAAGTTCGCGGTGGTCGTCACCGTGGCCGCACAGCCGTCCCGGAGGAGCGCCGACGGTACGGGGCTGCTGGAGGCCACGTCGGTCTCCTCGGCGGCGTGGCTGGCCGGGGTGGGGCTGCTGTCGTTCACCTGGCCCGCGCAGATGGACCACAGCCTGCGGGACGACTGGCTGGAGCAGCAGACCGAGACCGCATGGGCTTTGGCCGACGATCTGGAGGGGCCGGAGTGGAGTCGGCTCTCTCTGCCGGTGGACGGGGTTGCGGCCGCTTTCCATTACCGGGAGTCGGAGTTCGGGTGGGTGCTCGCCGGCACCACTGAGGCGGGGGTGCACCTGGGTGCGTACGGGCGGGGGATGAGCGCGTACGGGCTTGGGTTCGCCGTGGTGAAGGACGTTGCCGCCTACGCATGACTGAGGGGCGCCGGTTGCTTTCGGCGCCCCTTCGCCGTAGGGCCTCTAGAACTTGTTCTTCGGGGTGATCCCCAGAGACAGGCCCGAAAGGCCCCGCTGGCGACCGCCCAGCTTCCCGGCGATCGACCTCAGCGCGCTGCCCGCCGGGGAGTCCGGGTCGGTCAGGACCACTGGCTTGCCCTCGTCGCCGCCCTCGCGGAGGCGGACGTCGATCGGGATGTTGCCGAGGACCGGGACCGTCGTACCCGTCGTACGGGTCAGGCCGTCGGCGACCAGCTGGCCGCCGCCCGTGCCGAAGACGTCGACCATCTCGCCGCAGTGCGGGCAGGGCAGGCCGGACATGTTCTCGACCACGCCGACGATCTTCTGGTGGGTCTGAACGGCGATGGAACCGGCGCGCTCGGCGACCTCGGCCGCCGCCTGCTGAGGCGTCGTGACGACCAGGATCTCGGCGTTCGGGACCAGCTGGGCCACGGAGATGGCGATGTCACCGGTGCCGGGCGGGAGGTCCAGGAGGAGAACGTCCAGGTCGCCCCAGTACACGTCCGCGAGGAACTGCTGGAGGGCACGGTGGAGCATCGGGCCGCGCCAGACGACCGGGGCGTTGCCCGGGGTGAACATGCCGATGGAGATGACCTTCACGCCGTTCGCCGACGGCGGCATGATCATGTTCTCGACCTGGGTGGGACGGCCGTCCGCGCCCAGCATGCGCGGCACGCTGTGGCCGTAGATGTCGGCGTCGACGACGCCCACCTTCAGGCCGTCGGCGGCCATGGCGGCCGCCAGGTTCACCGTCACCGAGGACTTGCCGACGCCGCCCTTGCCGGAGGCGACCGCGTAGACGCGGGTGAGGTTGCCGGGCTTGGCGAAGGGGACCTCGCGCTCGGCCTGGCCGCCGCGCAGGGCCGCCGCCAGCTCCTTGCGCTGCTCGTCGCTCATCACGTCGAGGGTGACGTCGACACGGGTGACGCCCTCGACCCGGGACACCGCCTCGGTGACACGCTGGGTGATCGTGTCGCGCATGGGGCAGCCGGAGACCGTCAGGTACACGGTGACCGCGACCGCGCCGTCCTCCCCGATCTCCACCGATTTGACCATCCCCAGTTCGGTGATGGGTCGGTTGATCTCGGGGTCGTTCACCGTCGCCAGTGCCTCGCGCACCGCGTCTTCCGTAGCCATAAGGACGATGGTACGGCGCGCCGAGGGGCGTCCGGGATGCCCCTCAGCGGTCGTCTGTGTCACGTCCCGGAGAACGATCTGACCGTTCCGCCGGGAATAGGACATGCCCGTCGTGATGCCGTCGGTGCTCCAGCTCCTTGACCATGTCCTGCAGCTCCGAGCGGATCCAGTCGCGGGTCGCGACCTCGCCCAGGCCCAAGCGCAGTGCGGCGATCTCCCGGGTCAGGTACTCGGTGTCGGCGATGGACCGCTCGTTCTGCTTGCGGTCCTGCTCCAGGTTGACCCGGTCGCGGTCGTCCTGCCTGTTCTGCGCGAGCAGGATCAGCGGGGCCGCGTAGGAGGCCTGCAGGGACAGCGCCAGGGTCAGGAAGATGAACGGGTATTCGTCGAAGCGCAGATGGCGGGGCGCGGCGATGTTCCACAGCACCCAGACGATGATGACGATCGTCATCCAGACGATGAAGCGTCCCGTGCCCAGGAAGCGGGCGATGCGCTCCGACAGCCGGCCGAAGGCCTCCGGGTCCCACTCGGGGATGATCCGGCGGCGCGGCGGGCGCGGCTGGTCCAGCCGGGGTGCCCGGGGCCGGGTGGCGGCGGTGGCGCCCGCCGGGTTGCGCTCGCGGGTCGCGATGTCACGCTCAGGAGCCATAGCTGCCCACCCCCTCGTTCTCGTCGTTCAGGTGGAACTCCGTCTCGCGCCAGTCCTCGGGCAGCATGTGGTCCAGTACGTCGTCCACGGTGACCGCGCCGAGCAGCGACCCGGACTCGTCCACCACGGGCGCGGCGACCATGTCGTACGTGGCGAAGAACCCGGCGATGATGCGCAGCGCCGCGTCCGGGTCGAGCGGCTGCAGGTCGGTGTCGACGATGGAGCTGACGAGGGAGTAGGGCGGCTCGCGCAGCAGCCGCTGGAAGTGGACCGTGCCCAGGTACTTGCCGGTCGGGGTCTCGTCCGGGGGCCGGCAGACGTAGACCTGGGCGGCGAGCGAGGGGGAGAGGTCGGGGTTGCGGACCCGGGCGAGCGCGTCGGCGACGGTGGCGTCCGGGCGCAGCACGATCGGCTCGGTGGTCATCAGACCGCCGGCCGTGTGCTCCTCGTACGACATCAGCCGGCGCATGTCGGCCGCGTCGCCCGGCTGCATCAGGCTCAGCAGCCGTTCCTTGTCCTCCTCGGGCAGTTCGCCGAGCAGGTCGGCCGCGTCGTCGGGGTCCATGGCCTCCAGGACGTCCGCCGCGCGCTCCTCCTTCAGCTTGCCGAGGATCTCGATCTGGTCGTCCTCCGGCAGTTCTTCGAGTACGTCGGCCAGCCGGTCGTCGTCCAGGGCGGCGGCGACCTCGGCGCGCCGCTTGGGGGAGAGGTGGTGCAGGACGTTGGCGAGGTCGGCGGGGCGCAGCTGCTCGAAGGTGGCGAGCAGGCTCTCGGCGCCCTGGCCGTGCTCCTCCAGGGAGAAGCCGGTGACGGCCGACCACTCGACGGTCAGCGTCTCGCCCTTGGCCCGCCGGAAGGCGCTCGCCTTCTTGCCCTTGCGGACGAAGACGCGGTCGATCTCCCAGTCGCGGCGGGCCGGCAGCTGCTGCACGGACACGTCGAGGACGGTGACCTCCTCGCGGGTCTCCACCAGCGTCACCCGCCGGTCCAGCAGCTCGCCGAAGACCAGCCGCTCGGTGGGCCGCTGCTCGAAGCGCCGGACGTTCATCACGCCGGTGATGATGACCTGCCCGGACTCGACGCCGGTGACCCGGGTCATGGGCAGGAAGATACGGCGCCGGGTGGTCAGTTCGACGACCAGCCCGAGGAGGCGCGGAGGTTTGCGGCCCACGCGCAGCATCACGACCAGGTCGCGCACACGGCCCACCTGGTCGCCGTTCGGGTCGAAGACGGGGACCCCGGCGAGGTGCGAGACGAAGATCCGGGGGGCGCCGGCTGCCATGGCTCTGCTTCCTCTGCTGATGTGGCCTGGGAATCGCCCTTTGGTGGGGTGTTCCGCATTCTTTGTGAATAGATCGGTGAATTGCTCGGATTTGCCCGCTCGGGTGCGCTTCAGGCTAGCCCCTACCGGTCGAACACGCCCCGGTGGGGGGTCCGGACGGACTGGCTCCGCCGGGTGGCCGGGGCACCGGTACGCTGCCGTGCACCGCTCAGGAACCGTCAGAAAGGCGACCCCACCTGTGACTGCGATTCCCCAGGGCCGTACCCGCCGGGCCGCGCTGGTCGCCGCGATCTGCGTCGGCGCCGTGACGGGGACGGCGGTGCTGACCGGGTGCGGCGCCGAGGATCCGGACGCGGGGACGAACGGCGTGGGCAAGCTGCCCGCCGACAAGATCCAGGCGAAGACCCGGTCGGCCGCCCAGGGGGCGTCGGCGGTACGGCTGTCCGGCACCGTGGTCACCAGCGGCCGCACGTACCAGCTGGACATGCGGCTGAAGGCCGACGGCGGGACCGGCTCCGTGACCTCGAAGGGGGCGACCTTCAAGCTGCTGCGGGTCGGGAAGCAGCTGTATCTGAAGGCCGACGCGGACTTCTGGAACCAGGCCGGCGGCAAGAACGGCGCCGACGGCGCGGGCGAGAAGCTGAACGGCAAGTATGTGAAGGTGCCGCAGGGCGATCCCGCGTACCGGAAGTTCAGCGGCTTCACGGACAAGGACGTCCTCCTCGGCGGACTGCTCAGCCTGCACGGAACACTGGCGACGGACGGCCACCACGACGACGCGGGTACCCGCACCATCCGCATCACCGGCGACAAGGGCTCCGGCGGCAGCCTCGACGTCTCCCTCGAGGGCACCCCGTATCCCCTCCGCCTGGTCCGCGGCGGCGGCGCGGGCACGCTCAGCTTCTCGGACTGGGGTAAGGACTTCGCTGTCGCCGAGCCCGCGAAGGGTGAGACCGTGGACTACGGGCGGCAGCTGCCGACGTCGTAGGCGTTCGGGTGGGTCCGCTCAGGGGGGGGCTGAGCAGGAGGTTCGGCGCTACCGTCCCTTCCGGCGCTTGGCGAGAAGCTTCGGCAGGCCCGCCGGCACCGGTCGGCGCGTGGTCGCCGGCGTCGGCACAGGAGCCTCCGCCAGGCTGCCGGCGGGCAACGGCACCCCGGACCCCGCCGGAACCAGGCGCAGCACCCGGCACTCGCGGGCCCAGCGGGCCGGCATCTCCTCGCCGTCGGGGGCGTTCAGGCGCTTGCCCTTCAGCTCGGCGACGGCCGCCTGCCACTCCTCGGAGCCGGAGGGCAGCTCGGACACGGTCGCGGGGAACGTCACCAGCCGCCCGCCCTTGTCCTTGCTGCGCACCGTCACCTCGGCGGTTCCCCCGTCGGCCAGCCCCTCCAGGGGCTGCTCACCGGGCCCGCCCCCGACCAGGCACACCGCGCCCTCGTGCCACACGTGCCACAGCGCACGCGCGGCGGAGGCCCCGGCGCCCCTGACCCAGATGAGGCCGGACTTCTTGCAGGCCTCCTCGATGAGGGCCCGGTCGAGCAGCTCGCTTGTCATGCGCCCAGCCTATCCAGCGCCCGCTCACAGCCAGCCGTTGCGCTTCAGCACCCGGTGGATGCCCACACACATGGCGATGGTGACGCCCAGGACCAGCGGGTAGCCGTACTTCCAGTGCAGCTCGGGCATGTGGTCGAAGTTCATCCCGTACACGCCGGTCACCATCGTCGGCACGGCGATGATCGCGGCCCAGGCGGTGATCTTGCGCATGTCCTCGTTCTGCGCGACGGACGCCTGCGCCAGGTTGGCCTGGAGGATGGAGTTGAGGAGTTCGTCGAAGCCCAGCACCTGCTCCTGGACCCGGGCGAGGTGGTCGGCGACGTCCCGGAAGTACTTCTGGATGTCCGGGTCGATCAGCCGCATCGGCCGCTCGCTCAGCAGCTGCATCGGGCGCAGCAGGGGAGCCACCGCGCGCTTGAACTCCAGTACCTCACGCTTGAGTTGGTAGATCCGCGCCGAGTCCACACCACGGGAGACCCCGCCCTTGCGGCCCGGCGAGAAGACCTCGGTCTCCACCTCGTCGATGTCGTCCTGCACCGCGTCGGCGACCGCGATGTAGCCGTCCACGACGTGGTCCGCGATCGCGTGCAGCACCGCCGAGGGGCCCTTGGCGAGCAGCTCAGGGTCGTCCTGCAGCCGGTGGCGCAGCGCCCGCAGCGAGCCCTGGCCGCCGTGCCGGACGGTGATGAAGAAGTCCCGGCCGGTGAAGCACATGACCTCGCCGGTCTCCACGACCTCGCTGTTGGCGGTGAGCCGGTCGTGCTCGACGTAGTGGATGGTCTTGAAGACGGTGAAGAGCGAGTCGTCGTACCGCTCCAGCTTGGGCCGCTGGTGCGCCTGCACCGCGTCCTCCACGGCCAGCGGGTGCAGCCCGAACACGCTGGCGATACCGGCGAATTCGGCTTCGGTCGGCTCGTGCAGACCGATCCACACGAAGCCGCCGTCGCGCCGCACCAGCCGCATCGCCTCGTGCGGGCCGAGCGGCTTGTCGTTGCGCACGCGGACGCCGTCGCGGTAGACGGCGCAGTCGACCACGGCCGACGGGGTGGCGGGGTCGCGGGTGGTGTCGTACGACGCGCTCGACGGGCTCGTGGGCTTGCGCAGCGAGACGCGGGACGGACGGACCGCGGCGCGCAGGTCGCGGATCATCGACATGGGCAGGCTCCTTCGCGACAGGCAACGAAAGGCCGCCGGCGACGGGTGGAACTACCCGGAATGGGGACGTCCTGACTGCGGGATGTTTGGCACGTCCACAAAGCGGGGAGCACCGCACCGTTGCGGTGGCGACTTCGCTACTGATGCAGAACTGATGCGATCGGCGGATCGGGTGATCAGACGGATCGGATGATCAGGCGGATCAGGCAAAGCGAAACGAAGTGCTCTTCCGAAGGGCAACGCGCACGGGAAGGCGTAGAGCAGCCGGAAACCAGCCAGTGACTACATCAACGGGCGGAAGAGCGAGTGGTACTGCACGGTCGACTTCGATCCATGACAGCCCCACCTCCTCCGGCCGGTCCCTCGTAAGGGAGTCTCATCGGCGTCGGGACTCGATAGCGACGCTTCTGCGTGCTGTCCCGAACCACCGGCTCAGCGTAGCAGCCGCCCGATGTGTCAAGGCGCAGCTTTGCCCGCTACTGACGAGTTCTATGCTCACGGCATGGTTGATGTTCTTCCTCTGGTCGAAGCACGGTTGACCACCGCGCTGGGCGAGCCGGACGCGCGCGCCGCCGTCACCTTCCTCGGCACGGACCGCATCGAGGTGCTCCGGTTCCAGGAGGGGGACGTCGTGCGGTACGCCACCCTCGGCATGTCCGCGCACCCCATGACCGACCCCACCGCGATGCTCGCCGACCCGGTCAAGGGCCCCCGCGCCGAGCTGGTCCTGTCCGTCCGCGCGGGCCTCGCCGACACCGACAAGGTGCTCCGGCCGCTGGCCGTGCTGGCCGCCTCCCCGCAGGTGGAGGGCCTGGTCGTGACCCCGGGTGCCTCCCTGGACGTCGGTGACCCGCTGTGGCCCGGCGCCCCCTTCACCTCGGTCCTGGTGGGTGAGCCCGGCGGCCTGGTCGAGGACCTGGAGCTGGACGACCCGATGGAGCCCGTACGGTTCCTGCCGCTGCTGCCGATGACCCCGAACGAGGCCGCCTGGAAGCGGGTGCAAGGCGCCCAGGCCCTCCAGGAGCGGTGGCTCGCGAACGGGACGGACCTGAGGGATCCCGCCCGCAGGTCGGTCCCGCTCGACTGATCCGGAGGTGACCGATCTCACCAACGCAGGGCCGGACTCGGCCAGTTGGCAAAGACGGTGACGCCGTCCGCGGTGTCGTGCGGCCCCGCGCGGCTTGCGGCGGGACCGGGCCGACCGGGCCGATGCCCGTGAACCCGACTGCGCAATAGATCGATGTAGATGGCATCGGGTTTGCCGGACGGGTGATCGTCCTTGACGTGGGCGTTCGGGGGTAGGACCGTGGAGCCCTATGAGGGGCGAACCCAGTTGCCCGAGGTGCGGTGGCCGGGTCAGGGCGCCCGGTCTCTTCGCCGATGCGTGGCAGTGCGATGTGCACGGCACGGTGTATCCGCTGCAGCCCGTGATCCCGCCCAGTGTCGAAGCCCTCAGCGCCGTCGTGCACCGCACACACGTGCCGTTGTGGATGCCCTGGCCGCTGCCCGTCGGCTGGCTCTTCACGGGCGTGGCCTACGCGGGTGACGACCGCAGCGGTGGCCGCGCGACCGCCGTCGCCTGCTCCGGACCCGGCCCGCTCGGCGGCCCGGCCGAACTCATCCTGGTCGCCGAGGAGCTCGGCGTCGGCCTCGGCGCGCGGTACGCGGGCATCGACGGCCCGGACCCGGGGTCGTACATGAACGTCGAGAAGCCGCCCCAGGCCAAGGTGCTGGCCGTCGGCCGCCCGACCCCGCTCTGGCACGTCTACCGCACTCCCGACGACCGCGCCGTCTTCGCCGGTGAGGCCCTCGGCATGTGGCTGTGGGCGGTGGTGTGGCCGGAGCAGGCGGGCCTGCTCATGTACGACGAGCTGGTGCTGACCGATCTGCGGGACGCGGGGGCGGAGCTGGATCTGGTGCCCTTCGGAGCGTTGTCGCCGCGCTTGCTTCGGCCGTAGCGCCCACTGGGGTGCCGGGTGCTGTCTGATGGCGGCTGCGGGTTGTGGTGGGTTGCTCGCGCAGTTCCCCGCGCCCCTTTCAGGTTGGCTGCCGTAGGGGGCGCTGAACGGTTGCGGGTGTGACAGTGGGCTTGAAAATCCCGGTATCCTTAGGTGTCCCCTTCCGTCCGTCATCGCCTGGAGTCTGCGTGCGTATCGATCTGCACTGTCACTCCACGGCCTCCGACGGTACGGACACCCCGGCCGAGCTGGTGCGCAATGCCGCCGCTGCCGGGCTGGACGTCGTCGCGCTGACCGATCACGACACCACCCGTGGGCACGCCGAGGCGATCGCCGCGCTGCCCGAGGGGCTCACCCTGGTCACCGGGGCCGAGCTGTCCTGCCGGATCGACGGCATCTCGATGCACATGCTGGCCTATCTCTTCGACCCCGAGGAGGCCGCGCTGCTCGCCGAGCGCGAGCTGGTGCGGGACGACCGGGTGCCGCGGGCCAAGGGCATGATCGCCAAGCTCAACGGGTTGGGCGTGCCGGTCACCTGGGAGCAGGTCGAGCGGATCGCGGCCGGCGGTTCGGTGGGGCGGCCGCATGTCGCGACGGCGCTGGTCGAGCTGGGCGTCGTACCGACGGTGAGCGACGCGTTCACCGAGGAGTGGCTGGCCGACGGCGGCCGGGCCTTCGTGGAGAAGCACGAGACCGACCCCTTCGAGACGATCCGGCTGGTCAAGAACGCGGGCGGGGTCTGTGTGTTCGCGCACCCGGCCGCCGCCAAGCGCGGTCGTACGGTCCCGGAGGCGCGGATCGCGGAGCTGGCCGAGGCCGGTCTGGACGGCATCGAGGTCGACCACATGGACCACGACGCCGACGCGCGCCACCGGCTGCGGGGCTTGGCGAAGGACCTGGATCTGCTGGTCACGGGCTCCTCGGACTACCACGGCAGCCGCAAGACCGTGGCGCTGGGCGCGTACGCGACCGACCCCGAGGTGTACGGCGAGATCACGCGGCGGGCCACCGGGGCGTTCCCCGTGCCGGGGACCGGCGGGGCCTGAGGCCGTCAGCGGCCCTCGCGCGCCCCCAGTCCACCCTTTTCCAGCAAGGCCAGTACTTCCCCCATGTTCGACATCGCCGGCTTCGGTTCCCTGTTTCTGACCCTTTTTGTCATCATGGATCCCCCAGGGATCACCCCGATCTTCCTCGCCCTCACCGCCGGCCGTCCGGCCAAGGTGCAGAAGCGGATGGCCTTCCAGGCCGTGTGCGTGGCGGGCGGGGTCATCGCCACCTTCGGTGTCCTGGGCCACCAGATCCTCGACTACCTGCACGTCTCCGTCCCCGCGCTGATGATCGCGGGCGGCCTGCTGCTTCTGCTGATCGCACTGGACCTGCTCACCGGCAAGACCGACGAGCCGAAGCAGACCAAGGACGTGAACGTGGCGCTCGTACCCCTGGGTATGCCGCTGCTGGCCGGGCCCGGTGCGATCGTGTCCGTGATCCTGGCCGTGCAGAAGGCCGACAGCGCGGCCACGCAGGTATCGGTGTGGAGCGCGATCCTCGCGATCCATGTCGTGCTGTGGCTGGTGATGCGCTACTCGCTGCTGATCATCCGGGTCATCAAGGACGGCGGTGTCGTGCTGGTGACGCGGCTCGCGGGCATGATGCTCTCCGCGATCGCCGTGCAGCAGATCATCAACGGTGTCACTCAGGTGATCCGGGGGAGCTGAGCCCTCGTCGGCTCGGCTCCCCCGGAAAGCTTGAGTGGCGCGCAGCGCGTGAGCGTTACGAGGCCTGGGTGTCGGCCGGGCGGATCCACAGGCGCTGTCCGATGGCGGCGGCCTGCTGAACGATCCGGTTGACGGAGGCGGCGTCCACGACGGTGCTGTCCACGGTCGTGCCGTCGACCTCGTCGAGTCGCATGATTTCGAAGCGCATGGCTTCTCCCTTCGTCTGGTCATCCTCCTGCGGAGAACTACTTGGCGGGCCGGATGTGTCTTCCGGCCTCGTGAGTAGTCAACCTGCTTCTTGTTACAAACATTCCCTACGCTAAAGAAAATTTTCGAACGACTAATTACCGAGCGGTAAGTAGAGGGTGCGGGACTGATCGGGAGCGGTTGTGTTCGCAGCGTGACCACCGGGACAATGGAGGCGATGAACGACGACCTGGCCGCCCTGGGCGCCCGCATCGACCGCACGAACGAGCTGCTGGAACGCATGCTCGCCGAGGTGGCGAAGACGCCCTCCACCCACGCGATCTTCGTCGACGCGGGCTATCTGTACGCGGCCGCGGGCCGGCTGGTCGCCGGGACCGAGGACCGCCGGGCCTTCGATCTCGACGCCGAGGGCCTGATCGAGGCCCTCATCGACCGGGCCCGCCAGGTCTTCGCGGACAGCCGCCTGCTGCGTGTGTACTGGTACGACGGCGCCCGCCGGCGCATCCACACCGCCGAGCAGCAGTCCATCGCCGAACTCCCCGACGTCAAGGTCCGCCTCGGCAACCTCAACGCCAACAACCAGCAGAAGGGCGTCGATTCCCTGATCCGCAGCGACCTCGAATCACTGGCGAGGCATCGCGCGATCAGCGACGCTGCCCTGCTCGGCGGTGACGAGGACCTGGTCTCGGCGGTCGAGGCGGCGCAGGGCTACGGCGCCCGCGTCCACCTGTGGGGCATCGAGGCCCCCGAGGGCCGCAACCAGGCGGAACCCCTCCTCTGGGAGGTCGACAGCCAACGCACCCTCGACCTGGAGTTCTTCAAGCCGTACGTCTCCCGCCGCACGGCCGCCGCGTACGACGCCACCGCCGGCACCCGCCCCACCCGCGAGGACGTCCGCTTCGTCGGCGCCCAGATCGCCGCGAAGTGGCTCGTCTCCCGAGGCCGCGAGGCCCTGGTCGAGTTGCTCCCCGGCCACCCCTACCTCCCCGGCTCCGTCGACCAGGACCTGCTGGTCGAGGCCGAGGGCCTGCTCCAGTACTCCCTGCGCGGCCAGGCAGACCTGCGCCGCGCCCTGCGGGACGGCTTCTGGGACCATCTGCAGACGCAGTACTAGCCCTGTCCGACGCCACTGTTCCTGGTCCGGCGGCGCCGGCCCTGTCCGGCGGCTAGGCCTGTCCGGTGGCGCTGTCCCAGAAGTCGGCGATCGCGCGGGCCGTGGCGAGGGGCTGGTCGGTGTTGGGGGAGTGCTCGGCGTTCTCGATCACCGTCCGCCGTGCGTTCAGTCGTACCGCCATGTCGTCCAGCAGCTGCAGCGGCCAGGTGTCGTCCCGCGCGCCGGACAGGACGTGGAACGGCAGCGGCAGCGCAGCCAGTTCCGTGACACGGTCTGGTTCCGCGCACAACTGGCGTCCGGTGGCGATGAGTTGGGCCGGCTTGGTGCCAAGCCAGCGGCGCTGCAGGTCGTCCCGGTCGTCGAGGCCGCCGTCGAGCGCCGCCGTCTCGGTCTCCTCGGGCGTCTCCATCGCCCGCATCGCGTCCCACACCTGGCCCATGGTCATCACCGCGAGCGCGTCCCGCAGCAGCTTCACGCGCTGCTGCTGGGATTCCGAGATCTGCGCGGGGCCGGAGGCCATGAGGGTGAGCGACCGGAAGGGTGCGTGGTCGAGGAGTACGGCCGCGCGCGAGATCTGCCCGCCGAGGGAGTGCCCCAGCAGATGCACCGGCTCCCCGAGCGCCGCCGCCTGCGCCAGCACGTCCCGCGCCAACTCCTGCTGCGCATAAGCCGATTCGTCGGTGTCGGGCCCGTCCGACTCGTACTGCCCGCGCCCGTCGACGGCCACGGTCCGGTACCCGCGCCGCGCGAGCGGCACGTGCAGCGGATTGAAGTCCTCCTTGCTCCCGGTGAACCCCGGCAGCAACAGCGCCACCCCTCGGGGCTCGACCCCGTCGGCCACGGGAGCGTCGATGACGGCGAACTCCCCGCGCGCGGTCCGCAGCGAGTACGCACGGGCACCGGGAGGCGGGACGAAGGTGGCGGGCCTGCTCATGGGGAGAGGCTACCGGGCGCGGCGCCGCGCGCTGTGCTGTGGCTGGGCGGGAGCGTCTCGGAGGCGTGCGCGTACGCAGACCGCGGCGCGGCATCCGGGAAAGGCGACGGCCCGGTCCTCATCAGGGACCGGGCCGTCGCTTGTCGTGTGCCGGATCAGCCCTCGGCGACCTCGACGGCCGCCGTGGCCTTACGGGTACGGCGACGCGGCTTGGCCTCCGGCGCCGGCTCCTCGGTGGCCTGCGTCGGAATCTCCGCGGCGACCGCCTTGGCGACGGCCTTGCGGGTCCGGCGGACCTTCGGCGTGGCCGCCTCGGCGTCCCCGTCCGCCTCGGCGACGGCGGCGGCCGTCTTGCGGGTGCGGCGGGGCTTGGCCTCCGCGGCCTCGGCCGTGTCCACCGCGGCTTCGGCGGCGGCAGCCGTCTTGCGGGTCCGGCGGACCTTCGCCGTGGCCGCCTCGGCGTCCCCCTCCGCCTCGGCGACGGCGGCGGCCGTCTTGCGGGTGCGGCGGGGCTTGGCCTCGGCTTCGGCTGCCTCGGTCGTCTCCGGTGCGGCGGCGGCCTTCTTCCGGGTGCGGCGCGGCTTGGCCTCCGCGGCCTCGGCCGTGTCCACGGCGGCCTCGGCCTCCGCAGCCTCCGTCGTCACCGGTGCGGCGGCGGCTTTCTTGCGGGTGCGGCGCGGCTTGGCCTCCGCCTCCGTGTCCGCCGGTGCTGCCTCGGCCGGTGCTGCCTCGGTGACGGCGGCGGCCGTCTTCCGGGTGCGGCGCGGCTTGGCCTCCGTGCCCTCGGCCGTGGCGACGGCCGTCTCGGCGGTGGGCTCGGCCGTCTTGCGCGTACGGCGGCGCGGCTTCGCCTCCGGGGCCTCCACGGGGGCGGCCTCGGCCTGCGGCTCGGCGGCCACAGGTGCCGTCTCCGCCGCCGGCGCGGTGGTCTCGGGCGCCGTCTCGGTCATGGCCGGCTCCGCCGACTTGCGGGTGCGGCGGCGGCGCGGCTTCTCCGGGACCTCAGGGGTCTCCAGCCGGGCCGGGCCCTCCGCCGTGTCCACCGACTCGACGGCGGCCTCGGTGGCCGTCACCTGCTGCGCCGGTGCCCCGCCGCGCGTACGGCGACGGCGGCGCAGGGTGCGGGGAGCGCTGGACTCCGTCACGTCGGCGGCCTCCGGGGCGCCCGACTCGGACGCCGGCACCGAGGTGGTCGTGGTGGCGTCGACCGGCGCTCCGCCACGGGTGCGGCGGCGACGGCGCGCCGTACGGTCCGTGGGCTCGCGCTCGGTGGTGCCGGACTCGGGACGGCTGTCACGCTCGCCCCGGCCGCGACCGCGTGCGCCACGCCCGCCGGTCTCGCCGAGATCCTCCAGCTCCTCCGCGTCGAGACCCGCTCGGGTCCGCTCCGAGCGCGGCAGGACGCCCTTGGTGCCCGCGGGGATGCCGAGGTCGGAGAACAGGTGCGGGGACGAGGAGTACGTCTCCACCGGGTCGTTGAAGTCCAGCTCCAGCGCCTTGTTGATCAGCTGCCAGCGCGGGATCTCGTCCCAGTCGACGAACGTGATCGCCGTACCCTTGGCGCCCGCGCGGCCCGTGCGGCCGACGCGGTGCAGGTACGTCTTCTCGTCCTCGGGGGTCTGGTAGTTGATGACGTGGGTCACGCCCTCGACGTCGATGCCGCGCGCGGCGACGTCGGTGCAGACCAGGACGTCGACCTTGCCGTTGCGGAAGGCGCGCAGCGCCTGCTCGCGGGCGCCCTGGCCGAGGTCGCCGTGGACCGCGCCGGAGGCGAACCCGCGGCGCTGCAACTGCTCGGCGATGTCGGCGGCCGTGCGCTTGGTGCGACAGAAGATCATCGCCAGTCCGCGGCCCTCGGCCTGCAGGATGCGGGCGACCATCTCCGGCTTGTCCATGGAGTGACCGCGGTAGACGAACTGCTTGATGTTCGCGACCGTCGCGCCCTCGTCGTCCGGCGCGGTGGCGCGGATGTGCGTGGGCCGGGACATGTAGCGGCGCGCGAGGCCGATGACCGCGCCCGGCATGGTCGCCGAGAACAGCATGGTCTGGCGCTTGACCGGCAGCATGTCGATGATCTTCTCGACGTCGGGCAGGAAGCCCAGGTCGAGCATCTCGTCGGCCTCGTCGAGGACCAGGCACTTCACGTGCTTGAGGTTCAGCTTCTTCTGGCCGGCGAGGTCGAGCAGCCGGCCCGGGGTGCCGACGACCACGTCGACGCCCTTCTTCAGGGCCTCCACCTGGGGTTCGTAGGCCCGGCCGCCGTAGATCGCCACCACGCGCACGTTACGGACCTTGCCCGCGGTCAGCAGGTCGTTGGTGACCTGGGTGCACAGCTCGCGCGTGGGGACGACGACGAGCGCCTGCGGGGCGTCGGTGAGGGCCTCGGGGGCGGCGCGTCCGGCCTCGACGTCGGCGGGGACGGTGACGCGCTCGAGGAGCGGAAGACCGAAGCCCAGCGTCTTGCCGGTGCCGGTCTTGGCCTGGCCGATGACGTCCGTGCCGGAAAGGGCGACGGGGAGCGTCATCTCCTGGATGGGGAAGGGGGTGATGATGCCGACGGCCTCCAGGGCCTCGGCGGTCTCGGGGAGAATCCCAAGGTCTCGAAACGTCGTAGTCAGGGTCATGCCTCTTCTGTGTGCGCGGCGCGAGGCGAGCGCGGGGGTCATGTGCGACCGTGCCGGGGACGTCGGCCGCCGTACGGGCGAGCCACTCAAGGCAAGCCGTAGGGCACGGGACCTCTGCCGACGCTCTAGCGCTCGTACCGCTGAGGGTGTCCCTCCGGTCGTCGTACGAACTGTTCCGTACGGCCAGGGAGGGCTGTCGGGTCGGAGCCGATCGGGCCACCGACCGGGCATCCTCATGCATGCGGCCTGTTCTGAGACGTCGAACACCGTCGACGCACTCGGGCAGGCGCATTACCACCATACCCCGGATTCGCGCACATGCGATGGCCGATTTGGTCACGTCATGGTCGTCACACTGATCGGCAACGACCTTCCGGTGCCGCGCAAGCGGGCTATTGTGCGCCTCATGACTAGCTCTGACAAGCCTGAGAACGCGTCCGCCGCCTCCGCCGAACCCACCGGTGTCGCCGCCCAGGACTGGGCGCAGGCCTCCGCCGACCCGCAGTACCGCGCCGCCGTCGTGGACCTGCTCGGCGCGCTCGCGTACGGGGAGCTTGCGGCGTTCGAGCGGCTCGCGGAGGACGCGAAGCTCGCGCCGACCCTCGCGGACAAGGCGGAGCTGGCGAAGATGGCCTCGGCCGAGTTTCACCACTTCGAGCGGCTGCGGAACCGGCTGACCGAGATCGGCGAGGAGCCGACGGCGGCGATGGACCCGTTCGTCGCCGCACTCGACGGCTTCCACCGGCAGACCGCGCCCTCGGACTGGCTGGAGGGCCTGGTCAAGGCCTACGTCGGCGACTCGATCGCGAGCGACTTCTACCGGGAGGTCGCCGCCCGTCTGGATTCGGACACGCGCGAACTCGTCCTCGCCGTGCTCGACGACACCGGGCACGCCGGGTTCGCGGTGGAGAAGGTGCGGGCCGCCATCGACGCGGACCCGCGGGTCGGGGGCCGACTGGCGCTGTGGGCGCGGCGGCTGATGGGCGAGGCGCTGTCACAGTCCCAGCGGGTGGTCGCGGACCGGGACGCGCTGTCCACGATGCTCGTGGGCGGGGTTGCCGACGGGTTCGACCTCGCGGAGGTCGGGAGGATGTTCTCGCGGATCACCGAGGCGCACACGAAGCGGATGGCTGCGCTGGGCCTCGCGGCCTGAGAGCCGGTGCGCTCTGTGGGGGCGGGTGCGGTGACTTGCGCGGCTGCCGCTGGGGTGTGGTTGCGCGCGCCCCGCGGCGGAGCCGCATATCAGACACAGCCCCGCGCCCCTTCGGGGGCGCTGCGCCCTCCGCGTCCCTGACGGCTCGGCTTTGGCTACGCCGTCAATGATCGTCGGCGCAGGCGGCCTGACGGGCGCAGGAGCAGGGACAGGGATGCCGCCGAGATGATCGCGGCGCCCAGCAGGCTCAGCCAGGCGGCGCCGGGGCCGAGGGCGGTGTGGGTGACGAAGTCGCCGAAGAGGGCGCCGGCGATGCCCGTGGAGAAGACCATGGGGCGGGCCGGCAGGCGGTGGGACAGACGGTGTGCCGCCGCCCAGGAGAGGATCAGACCGAGCACTGCGGACGCGAGTGCTTCCAGGATCATGTCGGGGTTCCTCCCACGGCCGGCCTGCCCACATGCGGTCGTAGCTGGTCATACCCGTGGCCTGCAAAGTGCAATCATCCGCCGTGGAGGAGTTGTGCTCCGACCGTGGGCCCCGCACATGCGGAAGGGCCCGGCGGCACACGGCCGCCGGGCCCTTCTCGTGACGTCGCCTACAGCGCGCCGAAGCCCACCTTGCGCACGGTCGGCTCGCCGATCTCCACGTACGCCAGGCGGTCCGTCGGCACCAGGACCTTGCGGCCCTTCTCGTCCTGGAGGGCCAGCAGCTGCGTCTTTCCGGCCAGCGCGTCACTCACCAGGCGCTCGACCTCCTCGACGCTCTGACCGCTCTCCAGAACGATCTCGCGGGGCGCGTACTGCACGCCGATCTTGACCTCCACGGCTATGTCCCTCCGACGGTCAGTGATGTGCGCGATCTTCCGCGCCGTACCCAGCACACATTAGCCCGGTGAGAGGACCCGTACGCCGCGGGCCGGAACGCCGTCAGCGAACAGCGCACGGGAACAAACGGCCGTCAGTGGTGTTCGGTGCCGTGCAGCGGGAAGCCGGCGATGCCCCGCCAGGCCAGCGAGGTCAGCAGCTGCACCGCCTGGTCGCGCGGCACGCTGCGGTCGCTGTGCAACCAGGAGCGGGCCACCACCTGGGCGAGGCCGCCGAGGCCGGAGGCGAGCAGCATCGACTCCGCGCGCGACAGTCCGGTGTCCTCGGCGATGACGTCGCAGATCGCCTCGGCGCAGTCGTTGGTGACCTTGTCGACGCGCTCGCGGACCGCGGGCTCGTTCGTCAGATCCGACTCGAAGACCAGCCGGAAGGCGCCGCCGTCGTCCTCGACGTAGGCGAAGTAGGCGTCCATGGTCGCCCGGACCCGCTGCTTGTTGTCGGTCGTCGACGCCAGCGCGTTGCGCACGGACTGGATCAGCGACTCGCAGTGCTGGTCCAGCAGGGCGAGGTAGAGGTCGAGCTTGCCGGGAAAGTGCTGGTAGAGCACCGGCTTGCTCACGCCGGCACGCTCGGCGATGTCGTCCATCGCCGCCGCGTGGTACCCCTGCGCGACGAAAACCTCCTGGGCGGCGCCCAGCAGCTGGTTCCGTCGGGCTCGGCGTGGCAGACGGGTGCCACGCGGGCGTGCCGCCTCAGTTTGCTCGATGGCTGTCACGCCGCCTCCCAAAGTCGTCCATTTCGCGGTGTCAGCCGCGCGGCCATCGTACTTTTCGGTAACCGTGGTGTGCGCGGTGCGAGCGCAGAATTTCACGTACCGGACGGCGGCGAAAGCTGCAGTCGGGCTCCGTGCGAGCTGCAGCGGGCGTCTCGTGCGGCCGCGGGGTCGGCGAGGTCAGCGGTAGTCGTCCTCGTCGAGTGAGACCACACGCGCCTGTTCGACCAGATCGGCCTCGTTCGCGCGGGCCGGATCCACGCCCGTCAGGGGGTCGTCACGGTCCGGCTTGACGTCGGCGTGCTGCTCGGCGGCGTCCACCTCGTTGGCTTCGACGTCGATCTCCGGGACCGCGTCGGCCTCCAGATCCTCGATTGTGTCGGGTTCGGTGGGGTCATAGGCCATGGTGGGCTCCCTTCCTACGAACGTCCCTGGAAACAGCAGGGGCCACATACGGGTGCCCTGTGTACGAGCCTATGAGACTCCGGAACCGGATGCCATGCCGTCTCGCCCGTTCGCAGCGGACCTGTTCGGATCCGGTAGGGATCTGGTCGGGATCCGGGTGCGGTGCCGCTTCACCCGTCATTCGCGGGTCGCTCTGTGACGGCGAACACATGAACCACGACGTGATCACCTCGTAACATTGCCGCATGTCTTCGACCGAGTCGCCGTCCGTGCCGGCCGCCAGTGTTCTTCCGAGGGTGGCGCCCGTCCGGGTCGGCGAGGGCGAGCGGCTGCGGTCCGTGGGACTGCCCGGGGTCACCCTGTCGATCCGGTCCCGCCGTCCCGCCCGCGAGGGCCTGCCGCCCGCGCTGTACGTCCACGGGCTCGGCGGTTCCTCGCAGAACTGGTCGGCGCTCATGGCCGAGCTGGACGGCGTCGTCGAGAGCGAGGCGGTCGACCTGCCGGGCTTCGGCGACTCACCGCCCCCGGACGACGGGAACTACTCCGTCACCGGGCACGCGCGTGCGGTGATCCGCTATCTCGACGCGGCCGGCCGCGGCCCGGTGCACCTGTTCGGCAACTCGCTCGGCGGCGCGGTCGCCACGCGCGTGGCCGCCGTACGCCCCGACCTCGTCCGTACGCTCACGCTCGTGTCCCCGGCCCTGCCGGAGCTGCGCATCCAGCGCACCGCGGCGCCGACCGCGCTGCTCGGGGTGCCCGGTGTCGCCGCGCTGTTCACCCGGTTCACCAAGGGGTGGACGGCCGAGCAGCGGGTGCGCGGGGTCCTGGCGCTCTGCTACGGCGACCCCGGGACGGTGTCGCCCGAGGCGTTCCAACACGCCGTGGAGGAGCTGGAGCGACGGCTGCAACTGCCGTACTTCTGGGACGCGATGGCCCGCTCCGCGCGCGGGATCGTCAACGCCTACACGCTCGGCGGACAGCACGGTCTGTGGCGCCAGGCCGAGCGGGTGCTCGCGCCGACCCTGCTGATCTACGGCGGCCGTGACCAACTGGTCGGCTTCCGCATGGCCCACCGGGCCGCCCGCGCCTTCCGTGACTCGCGTCTGCTGTCCCTGCCGGACGCCGGGCACGTGGCGATGATGGAGTACCCGGACGTGGTGGCCACGGCGTTCCGGGAACTCCTCGCGGAGACCGGGGACACCGGCACCGACTCGGGCACGGGGAGCTGAGGCCGGCGTGGGACGCCACAGCCGCCGCGGCCCGTCCCCGAAGGACGACTCCGCGGACATACCCGCCGCAGGGCGGACGACCGGCACCCGAGACGGGCGGCCCCTGCTACCGGGCCAGCGACAGGCACCGACGGCCACCACCGGGTCCCCACCGCGCGGCCCACAGCCCTTCCCGCCCGGCACTCCTACGGGCGGCGCCCAGAACTTCCCCGCCGGCGCGCCTGCGCGCGGGGTTCCGGGGCTTCCCGACGGCACCCGTGCGCAGGGTGTTCGGAGGCTTCCTGACGGCGGTCCCGCGCATGGTGTCCCGGGGTTCCCGGGGGGCGCGCCGGGTCAGGGTGTGCCGCCTCTGCCTGACGGCACTCCGGCACATGGCGTCCCGAGGCTTCCCGACGGCACCCCCGCACGGGGTGTTCGCCGGCTTCCTCACGGCACTCCCGCCGATGGTGTTCCGGGGTTCCCGGGGGGCACGCCGGGTCAGGGTGTGCCGCGTTTCGGTGGGGGAATCCCGGCGCACGGTGTGCCGCGCCTTCCCGACGGGACGCCCGCGCGCGGTGTGCCCAGGCTTCCTTATGACCCGCCTGCGCCCGGTGTTCCGAGGCTCCCTGACGGCACCCCCGCGCACGGCATGCCGGGGCTTCCCGACGGCACCCCCGCGCACGGCATGCCGAGGCTTCCCGACGGCACCCCCGCGCACGGTGTCCCCCGTCTTCGCGAGGGCGGTCCGGCTGCTCGTGGTGGGCACCCTCAGCAGCGGGAAGCCGGTGGTGGCTGGGGTGAGTTCGCGGGGGCGGCCGGTCCCGGTGTCGTGGTTCCGCGGCAGCGGCCGGCCGGTCCGGGCGCCGGGGCCGGGCCCCGGCGTGAGTACCTCGACGCCTTCGCCGACGGGCGCGGCGGCGTCGGCCTCGACGACGACATCGACGTCTTCACGCCCCGCACGGGGAAGCCTCGCCCCGCCGAGGGGCACCCGGCCGACGCGCCGGAGGCGGACGCCGGTGACGCACCCCCGGCCGGTCCACCCGCGCAGCCCTCCGTCGGCCTGCCCGCGCAGCGCCACGGCGGCAAGGGGCGGGCCTTCACCGGAATCGCGGCGGCCGCCGTCACCACCGTGCTCGCGGTGGTCGTCGCAGGCCAGGTCGCCGCGTCGCAGCACCACGGCGGTGGACAGCCGAGCTCCGCCGCCGACCAGGCTCGGGACGCAGGCATCCCCGGCGGTGAGGCCCCGTCCGCCTCGCCCGGCACGGTCACACTGTCGTACGAGCAGAAGATGGACCGGACGTACCCGCTCAGCGCCACGCTGAAGGGCTCCGGGAAGTTCGAGACCGTGCCCGGTTCCGCCAAGGCGCCCGGCAAGGGGCAGAAGTACACCTACCGCGTGGACATCGAGCAGGGACTCGGACTGGACGGCGAACTGTTCGCCGAGGCCGTACAGAAGACCCTGAACGACGACCGCAGTTGGGCCCACGACGGCGCCCGTACCTTCGAGCGGGTCTCCTCCGGGAAGCCCGACTTCGTGATCACGCTGGCCAGCCCTGGTACGACCGCCAAGTGGTGCGCCAAGTCCGGGCTCGACACCACCGAGGACAACGTCTCCTGCGACTCCGCCGCCACCGAACGAGTGATGATCAATGCATACAGGTGGGCCGAGGGCAGCAAGACATATGGGGACAAGATCCACGCCTACCGGCAGATGTTGATCAATCATGAGGTCGGTCACCGGCTCGGCCACGGCCATGTGACGTGCCAGAAGGACGGCGAACTCGCCCCCGTCATGCAGCAGCAGACCAAGTTCCTCGACCATGACGGAATCCACTGTCTGCCCAACCCGTGGCCATATCCCAGGAGTTGACCGGCGCCACTTACGTCACATTGACATGAGCCGCAGGTTCGTTCATATTTCTGCTCATGTGGTCTAGTCATGCCGCCCGTGAGAGCGCAGCCATCGAGCTGGCGCTCATCGGCGTGACCGCACTCTGCGTGGCCGACATCGACTGTCGCTGACGCCGCCACCCTGGCGTTCGCGTCGCGACCCTTTTCCCCTTTTCACGTCCGTGACTCAGTCACGGATTGAGTCACGGATTTTCGACGACCTGACGCCGGGGCTGACGTCTGCCCGCAATCGTCTCACCCCTTGTCCTTCAGTCTCAGTATTCGAGAGGTCGTCATTCCGATGCGTCAACCGTCCGTCATAGCGCGCCGCGTGGCAGCGGCATCCGTCAGCCTGGTCGTGGCAGCGGGCGCCGCCGCCTGCGGCCCGAAGGACAACGATGCCAAGGGCTCCGGTGGCGACTCCACGCCCCACAAGGGCGGCACCCTGACGGTGCTGAACTCCGAGCCGCAGACCGACTTCGACCCCGCGCGCCTCTACACCTCCGGCGGCGGAAACGTCCCTTCGCTGGTCTTCCGCACCCTCACCACGCGCAACCGCGAGAGCGGCGCGGCCGGCGCCAAGGTCGTCCCCGACCTCGCCACCGACACCGGGCGCCCCAGCGAGAACGCGACCGTGTGGACGTACACCCTGAAGAAGGGCCTCAAGTACGAGGACGGCACCCCGATCACCTCGGCCGACATCAAGTACGGCATCGAGCGCTCCTTCGCCCCCGAACTCTCCGGCGGCGCTCCCTACTTGAGGGACTGGCTGGTCGGCGCGGCCGACTACCAGGGGCTCTACAAGGACAAGAAGGGGCTCGCGGCGATCGAGACGCCTGACGCGCGGACCATCGTCTTCCACCTGAACAAGCCCGAGGGCGAGTTCCCGTTCCTCGCGACGCAGACGCAGTTCACCCCGGTGCCCAAGAGCAAGGACAACGGCACCAAGTACGAGGAGCACCCGATCTCGTCCGGCCCCTACCGGGTCGTCAAGAACGACAACGACGGCGAGCACCTGGTCCTGGAACGCAACAAGTACTGGTCGACGGCTGTCGACGACCAGCGCAAGGCCTACCCGGACACCATCGACGTCCGCTCCGGACTCGACTCCTCGGTGATCAACCAGCGACTGTCCGCGTCTCAGGGTGCGGACGCCGCCGCGGTCACCACGGACACCAACCTCGGTCCGGCCGAGCTGGCCAAGGTCAGCGGCGACAAGGAACTGGCCGCGCGCGTCGGCACCGGCCACTTCGGCTACACGAACTACATCGCGTTCAACCCGACCGTGAAGCCCTTCGACAACCCCAAGGTGCGGCAGGCGATCGCCTACGCCGTCGACCGCTCCTCGGTGGTCAACGCGGCCGGCGGCAGCGCGCTCGCCGAGCCCGCCACCACCTTCCTGCCGAACCAGAAGTCCTTCGGCTACACGCCGTACGACCCGTTCCCGGCCGGTACGTCCGGCAACCCGGCCAAAGCCAAGGAACTGCTCGCCCAGGCCGGCTACAAGAACGGGCTCACCATCACGCTGACCCACTCCAACGCCAAGGACTTCGAGACCAGCCCGGAGATCGCGACCGCCGTCCAGGACGCGCTCAAGAAGGCCGGCATCACGGTCAAGCTGCAGGGCCTGGAGGACAACGACTACCGGGACACGATCCACAGCGTGAAGACCGAGCCCGGTTTCTTCCTCGCGCACTGGGGTGCCGACTGGCCCTCCGGCGGTCCCTTCCTCGCCCCGATCTTCGACGGCCGGCAGATCGTCAAGGACGGCGCGAACTTCAACACGGGCCTGCTCAACGACAAGTCGGTCAATGCCGAGATTGACGCGATCAACAAGTTGACCGACCTTGACGCCGCCGCCAAGCGGTGGGGCGCACTGGACAAGAGGATCGGCGATCAGGCCCTCGTCGTGCCGCTGTTCCACCCGGTCTACAAGCGTCTGTACGGCAAGGACGTCAAGAACATCGTCATCAGCGACTGGACCGGCGTGCTGGACATCTCCCAGGTCGCGGTGAAGTAGCGCCGTGAGCGAGGCACTCCTCGCCGTCGAGACCGCCGGGACGGAAGCCACCGTCCCGGCGGCCTCGGGGGCCCGTCAGTTCTGGCGGCGGCTGCGCGCGCAGCGCGCCGCCCTGGTCGCCGCGGCCGTCGTCGCGCTGCTCGTCCTGGTCGCGCTCGCCGCGCCGCTGCTCACCGCCCTGGAGGGCCAGGACCCCACCACCTACCACCCGTCCCTGATCGACTCCGCGCGCGGCGGCGTGCCCATCGGCTCCCTCGGCGGCATCGGCGCCGACCACTGGCTGGGCGTCGAACCGCAGACCGGCCGCGACCTGTTCGCCCGCCTGGTCTACGGGGCGCGGGTGTCGCTGGGCGTCGCCTTCGCGGCCACGGTGGTGCAGGTCGCCATCGGGGTCGCGGTCGGCGTGGCCTCCGCGCTCGGCAATCGATGGGTTGATCAACTGTTGAGCCGCGCCACGGACATCATCGTGTCGATGCCCCTCATGATCATGTCGTTGGCACTGCTGGCCATCGTGCCATCCAGTTTTCCGCGGCCGGTCCTGGTCACCCTGGTCATCGGCCTGATCGCCTGGGGCAACATCGCGAAGATCGTGCGGGCCCAGACGCTTTCCCTGAAGGGGCTCGACCACGTCTCCGCCGCCCGGCTGAGCGGCTGGGGCGCCTGGCGGGTCGCCCGCCGCGAACTGCTGCCCGGCCTCGCCGCTCCCGTCATCACGTACGCCGCGCTGCTGGTGCCCACGAACATCTCCGTCGAGGCGGCGCTGTCCTTCCTCGGCGTCGGCGTGCAGCCGCCCACCCCGTCCTGGGGACAGATGCTGACCGCCGCGGACGTCTGGTACCAGGCCGCGCCCCAGTACCTGCTGCTGCCGGCCGGCGCCCTGTTCGTCACCGTCCTCGCCCTCACCGTTCTCGGCGACGGCGTACGCACCGCACTCGACCCGCGCGCCGCCTCCCGCCTGCGCGTCGGCACCGGCCGCAAGGACGTCCAGGACGCCCAGGACGTCCAGGAAACCGAGGGTGCCAAGAGCGACAAGGAGGCAACCGCATGAGCGGCCTCGGCGGCTTTCTGCTGCGCCGCGCCGTCGGCGTGGTGGTCACCCTGCTCGCCATCTCGGTGATCGTCTACGTCGTCTTCTACGTCACCCCCGGCAACGTCGCCCAGATCACCTGCGGCCCGCGCTGCTCACCGGAACAGGTGCGCCAGGTCGCCGAGCAGCTCAAGCTGGGCGACCCCCTCTATCTGCGCTACTGGCACTTCCTGGAAGGGCTCGTCGTCGGCCAGGACTTCTCCACGGGCACATCGGTCGTGCACTGCGCCGCGCCCTGCCTGGGGCAGTCGTACCAGACCGACCAGCAGGTCCTGGACATCATCCTGACCAAGCTGCCGGTCAGTCTGTCGCTGGTCCTCGGCGGCATGGTGGTGTGGCTCGTCCTCGGCGTCGGCACCGGCGTGCTCTCCGCGTGGCGGCGCGGCCGGATCTCCGAGCGCGTGCTGACCGCGATCACCCTCGCGGGCACGGCCACGCCCGTCTTCGTCATCGGCCTGGTGCTGATGATCGTCGTCTGCGGCGAACTGCAGCTGCTGCCCTTCCCGCAGTACGTGAACCTCTCCGACGATCCCGAGCAATGGGCCTGGAACCTGCTGCTGCCCTGGCTCTCGCTCGCCCTGATCGAGGCGGCGGCCTTCGCCCGCCTCACCCGCGCCGCCATGCTGGAGACCCTCGCCGAGGACCACATCCGGACCTTCCGGGCATACGGGGTGTCCGAGCGTTCCATCGTCGGCCGGCACGCCCTGCGCGGCGCCCTGGCGCCCGTGATCGCGCTGAACGCCAACAACGTCGGCTCGGCCGTCGGCGGTGCCGTCCTCACCGAGACCCTCTTCGGGCTGCCCGGCATCGGCCAGGAGCTGGTGCACGCGGTGAAGGTAGTCGACCTGCCGGTGGTCGTGGGCATGGTCCTGGTCATCGGCTTCTTCGTGGTCCTCGCCAACGCCGTGGCGGACGTCCTGTACGCGGTGGCCGACCGACGGGTGGTACTCCAATGAGCCTGGTGGAAGTCACGGATCTGACCGTCGAGTTCGGTTCGCTGCGGGCCGTCGACGGACTCTCCCTCAGCCTCGCGAAGGGGGCCGCGCTGGCCCTGGTCGGCGAGTCGGGCTCCGGCAAGTCCACGGTCGCGGGCGCCCTGCTGGGCCTGCACCGCGGCACCGGAGCCCGGGTCACCGGCTCGGTCCGCGTCGCCGGCACGGACGTACACGCGGCCCCCGACGAGGAGTTGCGGCGGCTGCGCGGCGCCACGGCCGCCATGGTCTTCCAGGACCCGCTGTCCTCGCTGGACCCGTACTACGCGATCGGCGACCAGATCGCCGAGGTCCACCGCGTGCACACGCGCGTGTCGCGCCGCGCCGCACACGCGCGTGCCGTCGAGGTGCTGGAGCGGGTTGGAATTCCGGACGCGGCACGGCGGTCCCGGTCCCGCCCGCACGAGTTCAGCGGCGGCATGCGCCAGCGCGCCCTCATCGCCATGGCCCTCGCCTGCGAGCCGGAGCTGCTGATCGCCGACGAGCCGACCACCGCGCTCGACGTCACCGTCCAGGCCCAGATCCTCGACCTGCTGCACACGCTGCGCGAGGAGACCGGCATGGGCCTGCTGCTCGTCACCCACGACGTGGGCGTCGCCGCCGAGAGCGTGGACGACATCCTCGTCATGCGGCACGGCAGGGTCGTCGAGCACGGCCCGGTCGGCACGGTCCTCGCGGCGCCCGCCGAGACGTACACCCGGGAACTCCTCGACGCCGTACCGCGCGTGGACACCCGCCGCACCGGCTCCCGCGCCTCCGCCGATGTCGTGCTGGAGGCCACCGGGGTGCGGCGCGAGTTCGGGCGTGGCCGGCGGGCGTTCGCGGCCGTGGACGACGTCTCGCTGACCGTCCGCCGCGGCGAGACGCTCGGGGTGGTCGGCGAGAGCGGCAGCGGCAAGACCACGCTCGGCCGGATGCTGGTCGGCCTGCTGGAGCCGACCGCCGGCGCGATCCGCTACGAGGGCCGCCGCCACAAGGGCGTGAACCCGGCCGTCCAGATGGTCTTCCAGGACCCCGTCTCCTCCCTCAACCCGCGTCGCAGCGTGGGCGAGTCCATCGCCGATCCGCTACGCGCGCGTGGCGAACACGACGAGGAGCGCATCCGGGGGCGCGTGACCGAACTGCTGGAGCGTGTCGGGCTCGAAAGGGCGCACTACGACCGCTACCCGCACGAGTTCAGCGGCGGTCAGCGCCAGCGCATCGGCATCGCCCGCGCACTCGCCGCCGACCCGCGCGTCATCGTGTGCGACGAGCCGGTCTCCGCGCTCGACGTCACCACGCAGGCCCAGGTGGTCGAGCTGCTCGGCGAACTCCAGCGGGAACTCGGCCTCGCGCTCGTCTTCATCGCCCATGACCTCGCCGTCGTACGGCAGGTCAGCGACCGGGTCGCGGTGATGCGCCAGGGCCGGCTCGTCGAATACGGGCCCGCCGACGAGGTGTACGACAGCCCGCGGGAGCCGTACACCCGGCAGCTCCTGGCGGCCGTACCGGCGCTCGACCCGGAGCTGGCGGCGCAGCGACGGGCCGCGCGGCGCGAACCGGCCGCGGCGTAACGTTTCGTGCATGACTGATCGCCCTGTGAAGCCTTAGCGCGGCCGAACGCGACCCGCACGCGAAAGTTACGTCCGTTCACCCCTTTTGGTGGCGCGATGGACAACCGTCCGTCGCGCCACCGCCTTGTCCGCTTACGTTCGTCCCGCTGCGAGCCGCCGGGGGAACGGCGGCTCACCGGACAGGAGATCGGGGGTGCACACGTGCGCATCGGACTGCTTACGGAAGGCGGCTACCCGTATGTGAGCGGTGACGCCGGACTCTGGTGCGACCGGCTCGTGCGCGGGCTCGACCAGCACGAGTTCGACATCTACGCGCTCAGCCGCAGCCGGCGCCAGGAGGACGACGGCTGGGTCGCGCTCCCGCCGCAGGTCGGCCGGGTGCGTACGGCGCCGCTGTGGACGGCCGAGGACGACGGGGTCACCTACTCACGGCGCACGCGCCGGCGCTTCACCGAGTGCTACGGCGAACTGGTCGCCGCCATGTGCGCCGGAGCCGACCCGGTCTCCGGGGGCGGATCCACCGACATGGCGGACCGTTTCGGCAGCGCGCTGTACGGACTCGCCGAACTCGCCCGCGAGGAAGGCGGACTGGCCGGCGCCCTGCACTCGGACACCGCCGTACGCACCCTCGAACGCGCCTGTCGCGCCCCCGGCGCGCTGCGCACGGCGCGCGAGGCGCGCGTACCCGATCTGCTCAGCGTCACCGCACACCTCGAACGCGCCCTGCGCCCCCTCTCCCTCGACTGGTACGGCGACGAGGACCTCGGCGCGGCCGACCTCTGCCACGCCGCCGCCGGCGGCCCCGCCGCCCTCCCCGGGCTACTCGCCCGGCACTTCGCCGGCGTACCCCTGCTCGTCACCGAGTACGGCGTGCAGCTCCGCTCGCACTACCTGGCCCTCGGCCCCGACACCGCCGCCCCCGCCGTACGCGCGCTGCTCGCCGCCTTTCACGGTCGGCTCGCCGCCGAGGTCTACCGGCGCGCCGAGCTCCTCACCCCCGGCAACGCCCACGCCCGCCGCTGGCAGGAACGGTGCGGCGCCGACCGGGCCCGGATCCGCACGGTCTACCCCGGCATGGACGCCGGCCATTTCACGGAGGTCGGCGAGGCCCCGGACCGCGCCGACCCCGGCACGCTGGTCTGGGTCGGGCGGGTCGAACCCGCCAAGGACCTGATCTCGCTGCTGCACGCCTTCGCCGAAGTCCGCAAGGAGGAGCCCAAGGCGCGCCTCAGGATCGTCGGCGCGCCCTCCGGACCCGAGGGCGCGGCCTACCTCGGTCACTGCCGGGCGCTCGCCGCGCAGCTCTTCCCGGACGAGGCGGAAGGTGTGCACGCCGTCGGCGACAACCCGGTCTCCTTCGAGGAGATCGGCGGCCCGGAGGCGCCCACGCTGCCCGAGGCGTACGCGGCCGGCGCGGTCGTCGTGCTGTCCAGCGTGGTCGAGGGCTTCCCGATCGGCCTGATCGAGGCCATGTTCTGCGGCCGGGCCACGGTGTCCACCGACGTCGGCGCGGTGGTGGAGGTCATCGGGGGCACGGGGCTCGTCGTGCCCCCGCGCAATCCGCGGGCGCTCGCCGAGGCGTGCGTGGCGCTGCTGCGCGACCCCGAGCGCCGTGAGCGCCTGGGCGCCGCCGCGCGCGCCCGCGCGCTCGAACTGTTCACCGTCGAGCAGAACATCGCGGCATTTCACGGCATTTACCTGCAGATCGTATCTCGCTGCCCGGTCCGCAGGTTCGTCCTCGACGAGGGCGGTGACCCCCTGCCGTTCGCCACCCCCGCCGAGTCCCATGTCTCCGGCCGCTGGACCGGCCCCACGGCCCGCGTCCTGCCCCGGACCGCCCCTGGCTGGGCCACGGCCCCACCGGTACGCGCGACACGACTCGCCGCGGAGGGGACGTGATGGGCACACGGGACGACCACACGGGCGGAGACCGCACCGTGTCGGTGGACGAGCAGACCGAACCGGACACGCCGGGAGACCTCGGCTCGCGGGGCACTGAGGTGCGGGGCGGGCTGGGGTGCGCGGATTCGGCCGCCGGGGTGGCGGAGGCGCTGGGCGGGTGGGGCGCGTGGGGCACTGGAGTGTCCGGGGAGACGGGGGGCTCGGGTTCGCCCGCCGGGGTGTCGGGAGCGCCGGGCGGGCTGGGCGCGCCGCTCGGGATGCCCAGTGCTGCTGAACCTTGGGACTCGCGGTCGGGGGAGTGGTTCGAGGCCGAGCGAGCCGATGAGGGAGCCCTGTCCGGCGAGACCTCGTCGGCCCGGTCCGCCGCCGGAACGCCCGCCGCGGGCGCCGTCACCCAGGCGGAATCGGACGACTCGCCGTCGGACAACTCACTCTCGGACAACTCCCCGTCGGGCAAGGGTGAGTCGGACAAGCGGCGCGTCGCCCCCGCGCCCCGGCGTGGAGCCGCCGACCCCGTGAAAGCCCTGCTGCACCGGCACCGCGAGCTGTGCGAGCGGGCCGTGGACCCGTTGGAGATCGCCGCCGGGCTGGAGGCGCACGGTGTCACCGACCGGACCGCCGCCCGCTTCCGCCACCGCGACGTCTTCTCGCTCGCCGAGGAGCTGTACGCGCGCGTGCCGCGAGGCGGCGAGCAGGGCCCGGAGTCCGAGCCCCTGCCCGTACCGCGTGTGCGCGCGGACTGGATCCTGCTCAGCCTCCTGCCCGGCGCCCTCGGCGCGGCCACCGTGGCCGGACTGCGTCTCGCCCACGGACAGCCACGCCTGCTCGCCGCTGCCGTCGGCATCCTCGCCGTAGCCTTCGCCACGCGCGCCGCACTGCGCCGCGGCCCCCTCGCCGGACCGCCCGGCACGCACGCGTGGCGCACGGCGAAGGCCACGCGTGCGTGGACCCTGTGGCTGCTCGGATACGCCCTCCTGGGCGACGGCCTCCTCCACGCGATCACGACCGGTGGCCCCGATGCCCTGCCCACCGGCGCCCCGGACGGCCCCTGGCCCACGGCCCTGGCGCCGGCCCTGGCCCTTACGCTGGCCTGTGCTCCGGCGGCCTGGTGCGCGCACCTGCTCAGCGCGGGCGCCCGCCGCAGGCTCGCCGGCAGCCGGGGTCTGGAGGACTTCGCAGCCAGCGCCAAACCGTTGCTGTTCGGCATGTTCGTCCTGTTCCTGGGCGCCCTCACCGCCCTGCTCCTGGTGTGCGGCACCCTCCTGCACGAGCCCGTGGCCTACCCGCAGACCCTCGCCCTGGGCGCCCTGCTGCTGCTCGCCCGCGTGCTCACCGTCCACGGCCGCCGGCACGCCCCGGCCGTGGCGCTCGGCGCCGCGGCAGCCGCGGAGGCGGTGGCCCTCGCGCTGCCGCTGGCCGGAAGGCTGCCGGGCTGCGCTGTGCTGGCGACCCCCGTGGGAAACCTCGTCGAGGCCTGGGGTGAGGCCGCGGTCCCGGCCCTCGTCTGCGGTACGGCCGCGCTGGCCCTGTTGTGCCATGCCGGCCGGACCCTCACCCAGGCCTCGGCGCACGCGCCCACGGGAGCCCCCGACTGAATCTTCCGCCACCGGCCCGAATCGCCGCCGGCAGCGACCGCACCGCCCCTCTTGAAGGAGAAGACGAGATGACCACCTCCCGCCCCGGAGCGTCCGGAGCCCCCGGAACCTCCGGCGCGTCCGCAGCAGTCGCAGCCGCGGATGCACAAGCCGGGACCGCCGGAGCCGGAGTCCGGGCAACCACCGGATCCGCAGGCACCGCGAGCACGGGCGGACCCAGCACACCCTCATGGCTCAAAGCACCCTTCAGCCACGTTTGGCACATCGGTGCAGCCAGCCACAACTGTCACATCGGCCCCGCCAGTCACGCCGGCGCCCGCATGACGGGAGCCGCCCGATGAGGGTCCTGCTGATCGGAGCCAACGGATACATCGGCCGCTTCGTCGCCGACCGCCTGCTCGCCGACCCGGCCGTCCAGCTCACCGCGCTCGGCCGCGGCGACGACGCCGACGTCCGCTTCGACCTCGCCACCGGCAGCCCCGGCGCACTCACCCGCTTCCTGGACGCGGTCCACCCCGGGGTCGTCGTCAACTGCGCCGGTGCCATCCGCGGCGGCGCCCGCGAACTCACCCGGCACAACACCGTGGCCGTCGCCACCGTCTGCGAGGCCCTGCGCCGCAGCGGCTGCGGAGCCCGGCTGGTGCAGATCGGGTGCAGCGCCGAGTACGGGCCGAGCCAGCCCGGCTCCTCCACCGCCGAGGACGCCGTACCGCGCCCCGGCGGCCCGTACGGCGTGAGCAAGCTCGCCGCGACCGAACTGGTCCTAGGCTCCGGACTGGACGCCGTCGTGCTGCGGGTCTTCTCCCCGGCCGGTCCCGGCACCCCGGCCGGCTCCCCGCTCGGCCGGCTCGCCGAGGCGATGCGGCGCGCGATGCAGTCCGGCGACGGCGAGCTCAAGCTGGGCGGGCTCGGCGTGCAGCGCGACTTCGTCGACGTACGCGACGTCGCCCGCGCCGTGCACGCCGCCTCGCTCTCCGCCGCGCAGGGCGTCATCAACATCGGCTCCGGCCGCGCCGTCCGCCTCCGTGACGCCGCCGCCGTCCTCGCGCGCGTGGCGGGCTACGGCGGCGCCCTGCACGAACTCGACGCCCCGCCCGGCCCGCTGCGCAGCGCCATCGGCCACCCCCGCGCCGACTCCGACCACGCGGCCCCGGTGGCTTACCCGTACCCGGACGGCTGCGGCAGCTGGCAGCAGGCCGACGTGCGCACCGCGCGCGACCGGCTCGGCTGGCGGCCCCGCATCAACCTCGAAGAATCCCTGGCCGACATCTGGATGGAGGCGGCATGCCGCATCTGACCAGCACCACAGCAGGCGCCACGAGCACCGGCCTGCGCACCGCCATCGGCGTACCCGGCTACGCCCACCCGCTCGTCGCCCCCGCCGAGTGGGCCCAGCTCGCCCGGCCGGGCACCCCCCTGGACTGGGTGGTCCTGAACGTGGCCGCCGGTCCCGGCACCCGCCCGGACCCGCACTGCCTGGAGGCCGCGGGCCGGCTGCGGGAAGCGGGCGTCCGCGTCCTCGGCCACCTGGACCTCGCCCACGGCACCCGCGCCTTCGCCGACCTGCTCCCCGACGCCCACCGCCACCTCGACTGGTACCGGGTCGACGGCTTCCTGCTGGACCGCTGCCCCACCGACCGCACCGCGCTCCCCGAGGTCCGCCGCGCGGTCACCACGCTGCGGACGATCAGTGACACTGCCCACATCGTCCTCGGCCACGGCAGCCATCCGCACCCCGGGTACGCGGAGAACGCCGATCAACTGGTGACTTTCTCCGGCCCCTGGTCCGACTACCGCTGGTCGCAGGTCGCCGAGTGGACCGCCGACTACCCGCCCGACCGCTTCTGCCACTTCGTGCACGGCGTGCCCCGCGGCCACCTGGAGGAGGCGCTGCGCATCGCCCGCTGGCAGGGCGCGGCGACGATCTACTTCACCGACCGCACGGACCGCGGCGGCCGCACCGACCCCTGGGAGACCATGCCCGGTTACTGGGACGAAATCGTCTCGCGTGTCGGAACAGGTGTCTCGGAATGAAGAAGGCCGTGGCAGTGTTACGGAGAGAACAACTGTAGTGATTGACCGACCAACGGAGTCCCCGTGTCGCTGCCACCCCTGGTTGAGCCAGCCTCTGAGCTCACCGTAGACGAGGTCCGCAGGTACTCCCGCCACCTGATCATCCCCGACGTGGGCATGGACGGGCAGAAGCGGCTGAAGAACGCCAAGGTGCTCTGTGTGGGTGCCGGCGGCCTGGGCTCGCCGGCGCTGATGTACCTGGCCGCCGCGGGCGTGGGCACCCTCGGCATCGTGGAGTTCGACGAGGTCGACGAGTCGAACCTGCAGCGCCAGATCATCCACAGCCAGTCCGACATCGGCCGCTCCAAGGCCGAGTCCGCCCGTGACACCGTCAAGGGCATCAACCCGTACGTGAACGTGATCCTTCACGAGGAGCGGCTCGAGGCCGACAACGTGATGGACATCTTCAGCCAGTACGACCTGATCATCGACGGCACCGACAACTTCGCGACCCGCTACCTGGTCAACGACGCGTGCGTGCTGCTGAACAAGCCGTACGTGTGGGGTTCGATCTACCGCTTCGACGGCCAGGCCTCCGTCTTCTGGTCCGAGCACGGCCCCTGCTACCGCTGCCTCTACCCGGAGCCCCCGCCCCCCGGCATGGTCCCCTCCTGCGCCGAGGGCGGCGTCCTGGGCGTGCTCTGCGCGTCCATCGGCTCCATCCAGGTCAACGAGGCCATCAAGCTCCTCGCGGGCATCGGCGAGCCGCTGGTCGGCCGCCTGATGATCTACGACGCCCTGGAGATGACGTACCGCCAGGTCAAGGTCCGCAAGGACCCGAACTGCGCGGTCTGCGGCGAGAACCCGACCGTCACCGAGCTCATCGACTACGAGGCCTTCTGCGGCGTCGTCTCCGAGGAGGCCCAGGCGGCGGCCGCCGACTCCACGATCACTCCGAAGCAGCTCAAGGAGTGGATCGACGACGGCGAGAACATCGAGATCATCGACGTCCGCGAGCCGAACGAGTACGAGATCGTCTCCATCCCGGGCGCCAGGCTGATCCCGAAGAACGAGTTCCTCATGGGCGCCGCCCTGGAGGGCCTCCCGCAGGACAAGAAGATCGTCCTGCACTGCAAGACGGGTGTCCGCAGTGCGGAAGTCCTCGCCGTCCTGAAGTCCGCGGGCTTCGCCGACGCCGTCCACGTCGGCGGCGGCGTCATCGGCTGGGTCAACCAGATCGAACCGCACAAGCCGGTCTACTGATCACCGGGCCCGCCCACCGGCGAGGCTGACGAAGCCCACGGCTCCGACCAGGTCGGAGCCGTGGGCTTCTGTCGTTCTCGGTCGGCGTCGGGCAGCGGCTGTCAGATCATGGCGAGCCGGTCCACCAGCAGTTCCACCCCCGGTTCGGTGTACACAAAGCGGTTGTCCAACGGCTCGTCGAGGTCCGGCAAGAAGTCACTGAGCTCCTCCGGCGCGTGCAGGGACTCCGACAGGACGATCTCGACCCAGGCCAGGGAACACCGTTCCATCCAGTCCTCCCAGCGCTCGGCCGCCTTGTCGGCCAAATCGAGCTTCGTCATCACTGGAGGATCGGCCTTGTCGAGATCAACGAGCCGGATGCCCCACGACGCCGCCCTTTGGTTCTCATGCCGGAACACCAGTACCTCACCGCGCTCGTCGACGTACAGCTGATCCGGACTGAGCAGGCGGTCATGGTTGCTCGTCAGATCCTGTCGGTCACCTATGAGCTGGTAGCCCTGACGAAGCGCCGCGGGCATGGTGAGACCGAGTCGGGTCTGCGCACATGCCAGCTCCGCATCGTCGCAACCGTCGCCCTCAGCCAGTGGCGTCACCCAGTGCGCGGCGAATCCGCGAATGAAGCGCCAGGCCTCGGCGGCGTCCGTCACACCCGGCTTCAGCTGGCTGACGAGGTCACATGGTGAGGCCATGCGGCGGACGCTATCGCAGGGACCGCCGGCCTGAGACCGACGCGCCCTCAGACAACGTCAGGAGCAGACCTTGCCGTCCTTCGGCACCGTCCCGTTCAGCAGGTAGGCGTTCACCGTCGAGTCGACACAGTCGCTGCCGTTGCCGTACGCCCCATGTCCCTCGCCCTTCCAGGTGAGTTCGACGCCGACGCCCTTGCCCAGTTCGTCGGCCATTCTGCGGGCGCCCTCGTAGGGCGTGGCCGGGTCGCCGGTGTTGCCGATCAGCAGGATCGGTGCCGCTCCCGGCGCGCTGACGTCCGGGGTCGTGAACTGGCCCGGTACCGGCCAGTCGTGGCACCAGCCGGCCGTGTCCCAGCCCAGGAAGTCCCCGAACACCGGCGAGATGCGCTCGAACTCCGCCAGCCGCTTCTTCGTCTCGGCGAGCGTCGGCCGCTCCTTCTCGTCCAGGCACGATATGACCCGCTGTGAGTGGGACGTCGTACCGTAGTGCCCCGAGGAGTCCCGCTCGTTGTAGTCGTCCGCGAGCGCCAGCAGCGGTGAGCCGTCGCCCTTCTCCGCCGAGTCGAGCGCGGCGGTCAGCCTCGGCCAGCTGGATTCGCTGTACAGCGGCAGGACGATCCCGGTGACCGCGAGGGTGTCGGTCAGCTTCCGCCCGGACGATGTCGGCAACGGGCGCGCGTCGATCCGCTTCAGCAGGGTGGTGATCTTCCGGGAGCCCAGTGCGGGGTCCTGCCCGGTGGACTTCAGGTAGTCGTCCAGCGCCCGCTGGAAGCCGTGGGTCTGGTTCTCGGCCTGGCCCACCGTGTCCGCAGTCGGGTCGACCACCGCGTCGAGGATCAGCCGTCCCACCCGCTGCGGGAACAAGTGGGCGTACACGCCGCCGAGTTCGGTGCCGTAGGAGATGCCGAAGTAGTGCATCCGCGTGTCGCCGAGGACCTGGCGCATCAGATCCATGTCGCGTGCGGTGTCGGTGGTGGAGACATGGGCCAGCAGCTTGCCTGCGGCCTTCGCGCAGCCCTTGCCGAAGTCGGTGGCGTCCTGGAGGAACGCCTGCTCCTCCTGTGGACTGTCCGGCGTTGCGTCCACGTCCTCGGCGGCCTCGATCTGCCGGTCGCCGCGGCAGCGGACGCCCTCACTGGGGCCGACCCCGCGCGGGTCCCAGCTCACCAGGTCGTAGTGCTCACGGAGTTTCGAGACGGTGCCTGCGTAGTACGGCATCATCTCCAGGCCCGAGCCGCCGGGGCCGCCGAAGTTGAACAGCAGGGAGCCGATACGGTTCCCGCCCGTCGCCTGCGCGCGGATCAGAGCCAGGCCGATCGTCGCACCGTCCGGCTCGGACCAGTCCAGCGGCACCTTGAGCGTCGCGCACCGCCAGTCGCCGCTCGGCGCGGGGGACTTCCCCGTGGCCTTGCACCCGTGCCAGTCGAGGTGCTGGGAGGTGAGGGACGCGGGCAGGTCCGTCGCCGGAGCCGGCGGGCCGGCCGTGCTCGTGCCCTTGTCCTCGCCGCCGTCGTGCCCCTTGCCGTTGCCCCGTCCGTCCGACAAGCCGCCGCCGCAGCCGGCCACCAGCAGCGCCGCGGCCAGCGCGGCCGTCCAGCGCAGGAATCGCCTCATACGCACCCCCTCACAGGCCCTGCGCGTCGTGCCGCGCCGGGTGTCCAGGCCATGGTAGGCATACCCTGCCGATCTCGTGGCGGCCTGTGGATAACGCTCTGACCAGTGGTTTCTTGGCAGGTGTGGGGGTGTTTCAGGAGCAGACCTCGCCGGCCTTCGGTTCCCTCCCGTCCAGCAGATAGCCGTTCACCGCGCTCTGCACGCACCTGTTCTTGCTGTCGTACGCACCGTGCCCCTGGCCCTTGTACGTCAGCTCGACGGCGACGCCCTTGCCGAGCGCCTCCACCATCTTCTTGGCGCCCTCGTACGGGGTGGCCGGGTCGCCGGTGTTGCCGACGACGAGGATGGGCGCCGAGCCGGGCGCGCTGACGTCGGGATGGTCGGCGGCACCCGCCACGGGCCAGTTGGTGCAGCTGACCATGCCCCAGGCCAGGTAGTCCCCGAACAGCGGGGAGGCGGCACGGAACTCGGGCAGCTTCCGTTGGACGTAGCCGACGGTGTACCGCGGCTTCTCGTCGGCGCAGTTGATGGCGATGTTCGCAGCGGTGATGTTGCTGTACTGACCGTCCTCGCTGCGGCCGTTCATCGAGTCGGACAGCAGCATGAGGATCTTGCCGTCGCCCGCGTACGCCTGCTCCAGGCCCTCGGTGAGGTACTCCCAGAAGTCCTTGGAGTACAGGGACTGCGCGATGCCGTTCGTCGCGGCGGTCTGGGTGAGCTGACGCGGCGCGATGCCGGGGATCGGCTTCTTCTCCAGGTCGTTCAGCAGTTTCGCGATGCGGTTCTTCACATCCTGCGCGGTGGTGCCGACCGGGCATTGCGTGGTCTTGGAGGTGCAGTCCGCGGCGTAGTTGTCCAGTGCGAGCTGGAAGCCCTTGGCCTGGCCGAGCGCGCTCTGTTCGGGGTTCTGCGTGGGGTCGACGACCGCGTCGAGCACGGCCCGGCCGACGTTCTTGGGGAACAGGTGGGCGTACACGCCGCCGAGTTCGGTGCCGTAGGAGATGCCGAAGTAGTGCAGCTTGTCGTCACCGAGGACCTGGCGCATCAGGTCCATGTCGCGGGCCGCGTCGGTGGTCGCCACGTGCGGCAGGATCTTCCTGGAGTTCTTCTCACAGGCCGCGTTGAACTGCTTGGTGCGGTTCACCAGCGCCGTACGTTCGGCGCCGTTGTCGGGGGTCGCGTCCTGCTGGAAGTACACATCCAGCTGGGAGTCGCTCTCGCACTGCACCGGCGAGCTGCGGCCGACCCCGCGCGGGTCGAAGCTGACCAGGTCGTAGCGGGTGCGCAGGGCGGCGTAGTCCGGGGCGAACGCGGGCAGCGAGCTGACGCCGCTGCCGCCGGGGCCGCCGAAGTTGAACACGAGTGAGCCGATCCGCTCGCTCGCGGGGCCGCTGGCCCTGGCGCGGATCAGGGCGATGCCGATGGTGTCGCCCTTCGGATTGCTCCAGTCCAGGGGTGCCTTCATGGTGGCGCACTGCCATGTGCCGCCGTTCGGCAGCGGGGACGGGGCGCTGCCGCCGCCCTCGGCCTCGGACGGAGCCGTGCAGTCCTTCCAGTCCAGCTTCTGCGCCGAGAGGTCGCTGTCCTTGCTGCGGTCGCCGCACCCGGCCAGCAGAGCCGGGAGCATCAGGGCAGCGGTGGTCAGGGCGGCGGCGCGCAGCCGGGAGGAGTTCGCCATACTCCCATCCTGGAGGCGCACACGCCGGGACGCGCGGGGCGCGGGCCGTACGAGGTACGGCACCCGTGCCCTGCGCGATCCCTACAGGGCTCCCTTGCGGGTGAGCTGGTTGAAGGCCAGCCAGCCCGGCAGCACCGGCAGCCACAGCGTCAGCAGGCGGTACAGCAGGACGGCCGGGGCGGCGACCTCCTTGGGCAGGCCGACGGCGATCAGGCCGACCGTCAGGGTCGCCTCCACGGCACCGACGCCGCCCGGGGTGGGCGCCGCGGAGCCGAGGGCGTTGCCCGCGAGGAAGACCACGGCGACGCTGGCGATGCTGAGCGAGGCCGAGCCGTCGCCGAACGCCCGGACGGAGGCGTCCAGGCACATCACGAAGCAGAACGTCAGCAGCAGAATGCCGCCGATGCCGGTGATCAGCTTCTGCGGCCGCTGCAGCACATCGAGCATGCGGGGCACGACACCAGCGAAAAGTGAGCGCACGCGCGTGACGACGAATTTCCGCAGGAACGGCACCGATGTCACCACGAGCACCAGCACCGCCACCGTCAGCAGGCCCGCGATGACCGTCCGGGACGGCGACAGGGACGGCGTCTTCTCGGTACCGGTGAGATAGCCGAAGGACAACAGCATCAGGATGTGGAAGCCGAGCCCGGCCAGCTGCGAGGCGCCCACGCTCGCCACCGCGAGCCCCGGCCGCACCCCCGAGCGCTGCAGGTACCGCGTGTTGAGGGCCACACCGCCGACCGCGGCCGGTGCCACGATCTTCACGAACGAGCCGGCCACCTGGGCCGCCACGGCCCGCAGGAACGGCACCCGCTCCGGTACGAACCCCAGCAGCTGCATCGCCGCCGCGACATAGCTGAGCGCCGCGAACAGCACGGCGGCGACGACCCAGCCCCACTGGGCGTTGGCCACGAGCGGCCCGAACTCGATGTGCGTGAGCTGCGTCAGCAGGAAGTACGCGCCGATGGCACCGGCGAAGACGCTGATCAGCGTGCGGGGCCGCACCCGTTCCAGCCGGGCCGGCTCCACTGGCGCCTGCGGCCTGATCCGCAGCACCTCATGGCGGATCTGGGTGAGCAGATCCTCCTCACGCGCTTCCTCCAGGGCCTCGTCGACGGCCCGCTTCTCGGCTCGCGCCTGGGCGCGTACGGCCTTCTTGTCGGCCTTGCCGAGGGCCTCCGTGCCCTGCGTTCCGGCTTCCTCCGGAGGCACCTCCTTGGCCTGCCGGGATGCCTCCAGCACCGCCTCGCGCTCGCGCTGGGCCTGCTCCCGGGCCAGTTTGCGCAGCGTCGCGCGCGTGGAGCGGGTCAGGGCGATCGGCTGGAGCAGCGGCAGGCAGTCGGCGACCGCGTCGGGCCCGAGCACCCGGACCGCCGAGGCCACCGCGCGTTCGGCGCCCACCCGCAGACCGAGCGTCGTGACCAGCTGGGCCACGTCCATGCGCAGCAGCAGCTCGCCGGCCGCGATCTCACCGCCGCGCAGCTCGGTGAGGATCACCCTGCCGGAACGATCCACCAGAATCGCGTCACCTGCGAGTCTGCGGTGTGCAATGCGCCGCGACTGCAGCGCCTGCACCTGGTGCCAGGTGTTGCGCAGCAGCTCGTCGGTGATCTCCTCGTCGGCCAGCGAGTCCAGCGTGCGCCCGCCGGTGTGCTCGTAGACGAGCATGACGGCGTCGGGGCCGAGTTCGGAGGTGGCGATCAGCTTGGGCGCGTTGGCGCCGGCCGCGATCGCCGCGTACGCCAGCAGCGCCTCCTGTTCCAGCGCCTGGCGCAGCGACTGGAGGCTGGAGCGGGTGGCGAAGCCGCGCAGGGTGAGATTGCGCCACGCGCGGTAAAAGAAGCCCTGGGCCTGCTGTTCCCGGTCCACGACCGTGACGTCCAGCGGCGGGCCGTCCTCCAGGGTGACGAAGTAGCGCCGGCCGCGGTCGCCGTTCTCCGTCTCCACGGCCTCCTCGCGGGCCGCGTTGACGGGGTGGAAGCCGACGTGCCTGAGGCCCGCCATCAGGGTCTGCCCGGTGGGGCGCACGTTGGGGGAGCCGACCGCGTACAGCGTGCCGTAGGCGATGGTCCAGCCGATCAGCACTGTCAGGATGATCGAGAACGGCGTCGTGTAGCCGGTGACCAGCATCGAGAACGCGTCGAGCAGCAGCACGATCCACAGCACCGCGCGCCATCTGGGTCTGCGGGACATGCCGACGGCCGTCATATAGGCGATGACGGGTGCCAGATAGCCGTGGACGGGGTCGGTGAGGGCATGGATGTCGCCCGGGGAGGGCTGGGTGAGCGCCTCCTGGATCGAGCCCGGGGCGGCCCGCGCGACCCACAGGTCTGTCGCGAGGGTCACTCCATGGGCGAGGACCGCCGCGAGGACGCCGTCGGCGATGCGCAGCCCGTCGCGTTTGATCAGCCGCTCGATCGCGAAGGCGACCGGCACCAGCAGGATCGCGATGCTGGACGCCAGACCCGCGATCTTGATGAGCAGGTCGGGGGCCTGACCGGTGCCCTTGTGGATGTCCTGCTCGAAGCCCGAGGTGGTGCCGTGCGCGAACGCGGCGATCGCGAGCAGCACCACGACGGCGAGCACGCCCACCAGGAGCCGCATGAGGTCCGAGGGGCGGTGCACGCGCGCGGGGAGCAGCGGTTCGTCGCCCTCCACGGCCTCGGCGTGCGGATCGTCGTCTGCGCCCGGACCGTGGCCGGGGGGCGTGTTCTCCGGGACGTGCGCTCCCTCGGTGTCGTCGTTTCCGTCGGCCGCGCTGTTCTCACGCGCGCGTGCGCTGCCGTCTGCGCTGTTCTCCAGCGCGCGCGGGCCGTCGTCCTGCGCGCCGCCGGCGGTGTCGGGGCGCGCGGCCGCGTCAGGGGTGCCCGCCGCTCCTTCGGGGTGCACGCCCTGCTGCTTCATGGTCTCTTCTTGGTCTCGTATCACCAGTCACCGCCCGCACGATGGTGGCATGCTCCGCCGACACACGGGGGCATCAGGGTGCGGATGCGCGGGCGCACAGTCTGCCGGAAGCGCCGTCCGGCGGCGAGAGGGCCGTTCCTCGCGGTCCGCGCCGCGATGTCGGTGGGGTGGGGCAGGATGGGGCGAATGAGCGAGCAGAGCCCTGCCGGGGACACCCGCGAGGAGTACGCGGACGCGCTGCCGGAGTACGCGGAGCGGGTCCTCGAGGTCGCCGAGCGGATCCCGCCGGGCCGGGTCATGACGTACGGCGATGTCGCCGAGTGGCTCGAGGAAGGCGGACCGCGCCAGGTCGGCCGTGTGATGTCGCTCTACGGAGGCGCGGTCCCGTGGTGGCGGGTGGTGCGTGCCGACGGGGTGCTGCTGCCCGGCCACGAACTGCGCGCGCTCGCCCACTACCGCGCGGAGGGCACGCCGCTGAAGGAGGCGGCCAGGAGTGCCGAGGGGCATCTGCCGCGGATCGACATGCGGCGGGCCCGATGGGACGGCGGAACGGGCGCAGTGGGTCACACCTGACAGCTTCCGCCATTCGATGCCCTCGGGGAGAGCCCATGGCACGTACGGGTGACAGGGGGGACATCCGTGGCATGACGTACGTTCGTGGGTTGTGGGACGCGCGTGGCACGAGCGCCGCGAGGGAAGAAGCGGAAGCCCTGCTTCCGTCCGGTGCGGCGGCGTAGCGTCGGCTGCACGTGTCCCCCTCACCCCGCGGTCACCGCCTCGCACGCGTGACCGCCCGCCCACCAGCACGAACACCAGGACCGGCCGATCAAGTGAGCTCCTCTTCCACCACCAGGCGCCTGCCGCACCCCCCGGTGCGGCAGGGGGGCCGTGGCGCTTACCGACTGGTCCGTACCCCGCCGGCCACCATGGACCCCCCTCGTCTGGACGCGGCTCAGCGCGCCGTGGTTGACCACAGCGCCGGACCCCTGCTCGTCCTCGCCGGCCCCGGCACCGGCAAGACCACCACCCTCGTCGAGTCCGTGGCCGCGCGGATCGCCCGCGGCGCCGATCCCGAACGCATCCTGGTGCTGACGTTCAGCCGCAAGGCCGCCGTCGACCTGCGCGACCGCATGGCCCTGCGCATCGGCGCCGCCCGCGCGCCCCGGGCGACCACGTTCCACTCGTACTGCTACGCGCTCGTGCGCGCCCACCAGGACAGCGGCCTGTTCACCGAGCCGCTGCGGCTGCTCTCCGGCCCGGAGCAGGACGTCACCGTCCGCGAGCTGCTCGCCGGGCAGCCGGAACTGCAGCGGCTCGGACTGGCGCATGTGCGCTGGCCCGACGAGCTGCGCGCCTGCCTGACCACGCGGGGCTTCGCCGACGAGGTCCGCGCGGTCCTCGCCCGCAGTCGCGAGCTGGGCCTCGGCCCCGGCGCACTGGACGCCTTCGCCCGCCGTATCGGCCGCCCCGACTGGCGCGCCGCCGCCGCGTTCCTCGCCGAGTACCTGGACGTGCTCGACATGCAGGGCGTGATCGACTACACGGAACTGGTCCACCGCGCGGTCCTGCTCGCCCGCCGCCCGGAGACCGCCGCACGGCTCGCCGCCCAGTACGACGCCGTGTACGTCGACGAGTACCAGGACACCGACCCTGCCCAGGTACGGCTCCTGCACGCACTGGCCGGCGGCGGACGGACCCTGGTCGCCCTCGGCGATCCCGACCAGTCGATCTACGCCTTCCGGGGTGCCGACGTGAACGGCATCCTCGACTTCCCGGCGGCCTTCCCGCGCGCGGACGGCCGCCCCGCCCCCGTCGAGGTGCTGCGCACCTCCCGCCGCTCCGGTGCCGCCCTGCTGGCCGCCACCCGGCTGATCACCCAGCGCATGCCGCTGCCCCGGCTGCCCGCCGACAGGGTTCGCGTCCACCGTGAGCCGGCCGCCGTACGCGACGGGGGCCGCGTGGAGGTCTACACGTACCCGACGGCAGGTACGGAACTGGACAACATCGCGGACATCCTGCGCCGCGCGCACCTGGAGGACGGCGTCGCCTGGAGCGACATGGCCGTCCTGGTCCGAGCCGGCGCCCGCACCCTGCCGACCCTGCGCCGCGCCCTCACCGCGGCCGGCGTTCCGCTGGACATCGACGGCGACGACCTGCCCCTGCGCCACGAGCCGGCGGTGGCGCCGCTGCTGACGGCCCTGCGCGCGGTGGCCACGGCGGAGGCCCGGCGCCACGAGGAGAACGCGGGCGTGCTCTCCCCTGCCGACGAATCTGTCGAGACTGCCTCGGACGATCCTGAGGAGACCGGCCCAGAAGAGGCCGTCGCCGCGGACGCCGCCCCCGAAGACACCGCCTCCGAAGACATGGCGGAGCCGGCCCCGGACCTCTCCTGGCTCGACACCGAGACCGCGCTCACCCTGCTCGCCTCCCCCCTCGCCGGCATGGACCCCGCCGACCTGCGCCGCCTCGGCCGCGCCCTGCGCGAGGAGGAGCGGGTGGCCGGCAACCCGCTGCCACCCCCGTCCGACGTACTCCTCGCACGGGCGCTTGCCGAGCCCGAGCGCCTGGCCGTGCACGACCCGGCGTACGCGCGCGGCGCGCAGCGCCTCGGCGCGCTGCTGCGCAAGGCCCGCGAGCGCCTCGCGGGCGGCGGTACGGCCGAGGAGGCGCTGTGGGACCTGTGGGAGGGCACGCCATGGCCCACGCGCCTGGAACGGGCCGCCCGGCGCGGCGGCGCGGCCGGCCGCAACGCCGACCGGGACCTGGACGCCGTGTGCGCGCTGTTCGCCACCGCCGCGCGCGCGGAGGAGCGCACCGGAGGCCGTGGCGCGCTCAACTTCCTGGAGGAGATCGAGGCCCAGGACATCGCCGCCGACACGCTCACGCGCCGCGCGGTACGCCCCCACGCAGTCCGTCTGATGACCGCGCACCGCGCCAAGGGCCTGGAGTGGCGGCTGGTCGTCGTCGCCGGTGTCCAGGAGGGCCTGTGGCCCGACCTGCGCCGGCGCGGCTCCCTCCTGGAAGCCGACCGCATCGGCCGCGACGGACTCGCCGAACCGCTCACCCAGGGCGCCCTGCTCGCCGAGGAGCGCAGGCTGTTCTACGTGGCCGCCACGCGCGCGCGTGAACGCCTCGTCGTCACCGCGGTGAAGGCACCGGCCGACGACGGCGACCAGCCGTCCCGCTTCCTGACCGAACTCGGCGTCGAGCCGAAGGACGTCACCGGCCGCCCCCGCCGCCCGCTGTCCGTGGCCGCGCTCGTCGCCGAGCTGCGCGCCACCACGGTCGACCCGCGCGCGTCCGCCGCCCTGCGGGAGGCCGCCGCCCGCCGCCTGGCCCGGCTCGCCGCCCTCGCCGACGAGGACGGCCGCCCGCTGGTGCCCTCCGCGCACCCCTACCGCTGGTGGGGCATGTACGACCCGACCGAGAGCAAGGTGCCGCTGCGCCACCGCGACCGGCCGGTCGTGCTCTCCGGCAGCGCCCTCGACCAGCTCGCCAACACCTGCGCGCTCCAGTGGTTCCTGGGCCGCGAGGTGAAGGCCGACGCCCCGGCCACCACCGCACAGGGCTTCGGCAACGTCGTCCACGTCCTCGCCGACGAGGTCGCCTCCGGCCGCAGCCCGGCCGACCTCGACGTCCTCATGGAACGCCTGGACTCGGTGTGGAACGCGCTCGCCTTCGACGCGCCCTGGAAGTCGCAGCAGGAGAAGGACAACGCGCGCGTGGCGCTCGAACGCTTCCTGAACTGGCATGTGCTGGACCGCACCGGCCGCACCCCGGTCGCGAGCGAGCAGGACTTCGACGTCACCCTCGAAGCGGGCGACTACCAGGTCCGCATCCGCGGCCAGATGGACCGTGTGGAAACGGACGCCGAGGGCCGCGCCTACGTGGTGGACTTCAAGACCGGCAAGCAGGCACCCAGCGCCGCCGAGGTGGCCCGCCATCCCCAGCTCGCCGTCTACCAGCTGGCCGTCCAGGAGGGCGCCGTCGATGAGGCCTTCGACGGCGCACGTCCCGAATCCGGCGGCGCCGAACTGGTGCACCTCAGGCAGGGCGCCGCCAGACGCGACGGCGGCGACAGCCTGCCCAAGACGCAGACCCAGGAACCGCTGTCGGGGGAGTGGGTCGGCGAGCTGCTGGCCACCGCCGCCGGCAAGGTCCTCGACGAGCGGTTCGCGCCGAACACCGGCCAGCACTGCACGCACTGCGCGTTCCGCGCCTCGTGCAGCGCCCGTCCCGAGGGACGGCACGTGATCGACTGAGCCACCGGGGATGCCGGAGTGACGCACGGCACCACATGCGCTGACCTGTGCTTCTTGCTCCCGGAGGGCCGATCGGGGCTCGACTGTCAGTCCCCGCCGCTAGCCTTTTGCGACATGTCCGCCCGCATCACCGACCCCGAGCAGCTCAAAGAGCTCCTCGGCATCCCGTTCACCCCGGAGCAGACGGCCTGCATCACCGCGCCGCCCGCCCCGCAGGTGATCGTGGCCGGAGCCGGGTCGGGCAAGACCACCGTGATGGCCGCCCGCGTGGTCTGGCTGGTCGGCACCGGCCAGGTCGCCCCCGAACAGGTCCTCGGCCTGACCTTCACCAACAAGGCCGCAGGCGAGCTGGCCGAACGCGTCCGCAAGGCCCTGATCAAGGCCGGCGTCACCGACCCGGACGCCCTCCCGTCACCCGACCACCACCCCTCAACGACACCGCTTCGCGCTGACTCCGTCTCGTCGGACCCGGACAACCCGCCCGGCGAGCCGGTCATCTCGACGTACCACGCCTTCGCCGGCCGCCTCCTCACCGACCACGGACTGCGCCTCGGCCTGGAGCCAACCTCCCGGCTGCTCGCCGACGCCACGCGCTACCAGCTCGCCGCGCGCGTGCTGCGTGAGGCCCCCGGCCCCTACCCCGCGCTGACCCGCTCCTTCGCCGACCTCGTCAGCGACCTGCTCGCCCTCGACTCCGAACTCGCCGAACACCTCGTCGACCCCGAGGAACTGCGCTCCTGGGACGCCGACCTGCTGCGCACCCTCCAGAGCGCCAAGCTCACCAACGCCGACCTGCGCAAGGTGCCCGAGACGGCCGCCGCCCGCCGCGAACTGGCCGACCTCGTCCGCCGCTACCGGACGGCCAAACGCGAACGCGACCTGCTCGACTTCGGCGACCAGATCGCCCTGTCCGCCCGCCTCGCCCGCATCCCCGAGGTGGGCCGGCTGCTGCGCGAGGAGTTCCGCGTGGTGCTCCTGGACGAGTACCAGGACACCTCCGTCGCCCAACGCGTCCTGCTCGCGGGCCTGTTCGGCGGCGGCACGGGCCATCCCGTGACCGCGGTCGGCGACCCCTGCCAGGCCATCTACGGCTGGCGTGGCGCCTCCGTCGCCAACCTGGACGACTTCCCCGCGCACTTCGCGCACGCCGACGGCCGCCGAGCCACCCGGCAGGCCCTCAGCGAGAACCGCCGCAGCGGCGGCCGCCTCCTCGACCTCGCCAACGGCCTCGCCGAACCCCTGCGTGCCATGCACGCGGGCGTGGAGGCCCTGCGCCCGGCCCCCGGCGCCGAGTACGACGGCACGGTCCGCTGCGCGCTGCTGCCCACCCACGCCGAGGAACTCGACTGGATCGCCGACTCGATCGCCCACCTCGTGCACACCGGCACGGCCCCCGGCGAGATCGCCGTACTGTGCCGTACGGCCACCGACTTCGCCGAGATCCAGGGCGCCCTCGTGGCACGGGACGTCCCCGTCGAGGTGGTCGGCCTGTCCGGGCTGCTGCACCTGCCCGAGGTCGCCGACCTCGTCGCCGTCTGCGAGGTCCTGCAGGACCCCGGCGCCAACGCCGCCCTGGTGCGCCTGCTGACCGGCCCGCGCTGGCGCATCGGCCCCCGCGACCTCGCCCTGCTGGGCCGCCGCGCCCGCCTGCTGGTCGCCCACGCACGCGTGGACGACGGCGACGACCCCGACCGCCGGCTCGCCGCCGCCGTCGAGGGGGTCGACCCCGCCGAGGTGATCTCGCTCGCGGACGCCCTCGACACCTTCCTCGAAGCACCCATGGACGCCGAGGCGCACGACGACGGGCTGCCGTTCTCCCCGGACGCGCGCGTGCGCTTCGCCCGCCTGGCAGCCGAACTGCGCGACCTGCGCCGCTCGCTGTCCGACCCGCTGATGGACGTCCTGCACCGCGTGCTCGCCGTCACCGGCCTGGAAGTGGAGCTGTCGGCGTCCCCGCACGCCCTGGCCGCCCGCCGCCGCGAGACCCTGTCCAACTTCCTGGACGTCGCCGCGTCCTTCGCGGCGAGCGACGCCGAGGCCACCCTGCTCGCCTTCCTCGGCTTCCTGCGCACCGCAGCGCAGTACGAGAAGGGCCTCGACAACGCCCTGCCCGGCGGCGAGAACACCGTCAAGGTGCTCACCGCCCACAAGTCCAAGGGCCTGGAGTGGGACGTCGTGGCCGTCCCCGGCCTGGTCAAGGGCACCTTTCCCAGCGCACAGGGCCGCGAGAAGTGGACGGCGCAGGCCAAGGTGGTGCCGCACGCCCTGCGCGGCGACACCGACACCCTGCCCGACGTCGACAGCTGGGACGCGCGCGGCATGAAGGCCTTCCACGAGGCCATGAAGGACCACCAGCACACCGAGGAGCTCCGCCTCGGCTACGTCACCTTCACCCGCCCCCGCTCGCTGCTGCTCGGCTCCGGCCACTGGTGGGGGCCCAGCCAGAAGAGACCACGCGGCCCCTCCGACTTCCTCCGGGCCCTCCACGACCACTGCGCCGCCGGACACGGCGAGATCGAGGCCTGGGCCGAGGAGCCCGCCGAGGACGAGGAGAACCCCGCCCTGCACACGGCCGGCGCCGACCAGGTGTGGCCGCTCCCGCTGGACGCCGCCGCCCTGGCCCGCCGCCGCGCGGCCGCCGAGACCGTCCTCGCCCACCTGGACGCCCTCGCCGCCCAGGACACCACGCACCCGTCGGCCGCCCACGACCCCGCTGCCCTCGACGACCCGGCCTGGCCCCCGCCCCCGGACGACGACCCCTACGGCGAGGAGCCGTACGAGGGCCTGCCCGAGGATCCGTACGGGGACGGGTTCCCGTACGACGACGGCGGCCCCGATGCGCAGGATGCCGACAGCTGGGACTCCTGGAGCGCCGAGCGGCCGACCGTTCCCCACCAGGCACCCGCGCCCGGCGCACGCGCTCCGCGCACCCCCGATCCCGCGCCCGAGGCCTCTCTCACCCCCGAGGAGGCCCGCACCATCGCCTCCTGGGACCGTGACCTGGACGCGCTCAGCGGCGAACTGCTGCGCGCCCGGCAGACCGTCACCGACGTCCCGCTGCCCGCCGCGCTCACCGCCACCCAACTGCTGCGCCTGGCCGAGGACCCGGACGGGCTCGCGCAGGAACTCGCGCGCCCCATGCCACGCCCTCCGCAACCGGCCGCGCGCCGGGGCACCCGGTTCCACGCCTGGGTCGAAGCCCGCTTCGAGGAACTGACGCTCCCCCTGCTGGAACCCGACGAGCTGCCCGGCAGCGACGCCGAGATCGCCGACGAACAGGACCTGGAAGCCCTCAAGGAGGCCTTCGAACGCACCGAGTACGCCCGGCGCACCCCCTACCGCGTCGAAGCGCCCTTCCAGCTCACCCTCGCCGGCCGCGTGGTACGGGGTCGCATCGACGCCGTCTACAGACACGGCGACGGCGACGGGGCGACGTACGAGATCGTCGACTGGAAGACCAGCCGTACCCGCACCGCCGACCCGCTCCAGCTCGCCGTGTACCGGCTGGCCTGGGCCGAGCAGCAGGGCGTGCCCCCCGAGTCCGTCACGGCCGCCTTCCTGTACGTGCGCACCGGCGAGGTCGTACGGCCGCAGGACCTGCCGGACCGGACCGCCCTGGAACGGCTCCTCACGGAAGACACCGAAACGGCACACCCGGCAATCTGAGTGTGACGAACCGCCCGCCGAGGATGTCCGTGCGGGCCGATAGGCTCGTGAACATGAGCCAGACCCCGGACAGCGCCGTCCGCACGTACATCGAGCAGCACCGCGCCACCTTCCTCGACGACCTCGCGGCATGGCTGCGCATCCCCTCCGTGTCGGCCCAGCCCGACCACGCGCCCGACGTACGGCGCAGCGCCGACTGGCTCGCCGCCAAGCTCAACGAGACCGGCTTCCCGACCACCGAGGTCTGGCAGACCCCCGGCGCCCCGGCCGTCTTCGCCGAGTGGCCCTCCGGCGACCCCGAGGCACCCACCGTCCTCGTCTACGGCCACCACGACGTACAGCCCGCCGCCCGCGAGGACGGCTGGGACACCGACCCCTTCGAGCCGGTCGTCCGCGGAAACCGTCTCTACGCGCGCGGGGCGGCCGACGACAAGGGCCAGGTGTTCTTCCACACACTCGGCGTCCGCGCCCACCTCGCCGCCACCGGCCGCACCGCCCCCGCGGTCAACCTGAAACTCCTGATCGAGGGCGAGGAGGAGTCCGGCTCCCCGCACTTCCGGGCCCTGGTCGAGGAGCACGCGGGCCGGCTCGCCGCCGACGCCGTGATCGTCTCCGACACCGGCATGTGGTCCGAGGACACCCCGACCGTCTGCACCGGCATGCGCGGCCTCGCCGAGTGCGAGATCCGGCTGTACGGCCCCGACCAGGACATCCACTCCGGCTCGTTCGGCGGTGCCGTACCCAACCCGGCCGTCGCCGCCGCCCGCCTGGTCGCAGCCCTGCACGACGAGCACGCGCGCGTGGCGATCCCCGGCTTCTACGACGGCATCGTGGAGCTGACCGACCGAGAGCGCGAGCTGTTCGCCGAGCTGCCCTTCGACGAGCAGCGCTGGCTGGACACCGCCAAGTCCCGCGCCACCCACGGCGAGGCCGGATACACCACCCTCGAACGCATCTGGGCCCGCCCGACCGCCGAGGTCAACGGCATCGGCGGCGGTTACCAGGGCCCCGGCAACAAGACGATCATCCCCTCCTCGGCCATGGTGAAGCTGTCCTTCCGGATGGTCGCCGGCCAGGACCCGGACCACCTCGAGAAGGCCGTCCGCGCCTGGGTCGAGACACAGGTGCCCGCCGGGATCCGGTACGAGATCGGCTTCGGCGCGGCCACCCGCCCATGCCTGACCCCGCTCGACCACCCCGCACTGCAGTCCGTGGTCCGCGCCATGGGCCGCGCCTTCGAGAAGTCGGTCCGCTTCACCCGCGAGGGCGGCTCCGGACCCGCCGCCGACCTCCAGGAGGTCCTCGGCGCCCCCGTGCTCTTCCTGGGCATCTCCGTCCCCTCCGACGGCTGGCACGCCCCGAACGAAAAGGTCGAGCTGGATCTCCTCCTCAAGGGCGTCGAGACCAGCGCCCATCTGTGGGGTGACCTGGCCGAGCACTGGCGTCACACGCCCTGACCGGCCGGTGCCGTACGGGTGGGCACCGCGCGCGGGGCACACTGGAAGGACCGTCCCGCCCGTCCCACCCGCGCCCGGCCCGGTGCCCTCCCGCCCACGTCCCGCCGAACCGCCCGCCGAACGAACCGCTGCACTGGGGGAGTTGGAAGCACCCGTGACCACCTGGACCGACGACACAGCTGACCGTCCCATCTCGCTGACCGCCCCGAACGGCATCGACCGCGCCGCCCACCACCGGCTCGACGAGGCCTGGCTCGCGGCGGCGTGGAGCCACCCCACGACCCGCTGCTTCGTGGTCTCCGGCGGCCAGGTGCTCATCGACGAGACCCCGGACGGCCGGACCGAACTCGTCATGACGCCGTCCTTCGAGGCCCCCCTCACCGAGGCGCACCGCTACTTCCTCGGCATCGACGAGGACGGCGTCAGCTACTTCGCGCTCCAGAAGGACGCGCTGCCCGGCCGTATCGACCAGTCCGCACGGCCCGCCGGGCTGCGCGAGGCCGGCCTGCTGCTCTCGCCGCGCGACACCGGGCTGATGGTGCACGCGGTCGGCCTGGAGAACTGGCAGCGCACCCATCGTTTCTGCTCCCGCTGCGGGGAACGCACGGTCATCGCCGCCGCCGGCCACATCCGCCGCTGCCCGGCCTGCGGCGCCGAGCACTACCCGCGCACCGATCCGGCCGTGATCATGGCCGTGACCGACGCGGACGACCGCATCCTGCTCGGCCGCCAGGTCCACTGGCCCGAGGGCCGCTTCTCCACGCTCGCCGGCTTCGTCGAACCCGGCGAGTCCATCGAGCAGGCGGTGCGCCGCGAGGTGTCCGAGGAGGTAGGCGTCACCGTCGGCCCCGTGGAGTACGTGGCCAGCCAGCCCTGGCCCTTCCCGTCCAGCCTGATGCTCGGCTTCATGGCCCGCGCCACCTCGACCGAGATCGACGTCGACGGCGACGAGATCCACGAGGCCCGCTGGTTCTCCCGCGAGGAACTGCACGACGCCTTCGAATCCGGCGAGGTACTGCCGCCCTACGGCATCTCCATCGCGGCCCGCCTGATCGAGATGTGGTACGGCAAGCCGCTGCCGACACGCAGCTTCGTCTGAAGTCACAGCAGGGCGGCCCCCGATCCTTTCAGGGGCCGCCCTGCTGTGTGGTTACCGCGGAAACCCGCGGAGCGTCAGGCGGCGAGCTTCTGCTTCACCTGGGCGAGCGACGGGTTCGTCAGCGTGGAACCGTCCGCGAAGAGCACCGTCGGGACCGTCTGGTTTCCGCCATTCGCCTTCTCCACGAAAGCGGCGGACTCCGGGTCCTGCTCGATGTTGATCTCGGTGTAGGCGATGCCCTCCCGGTCCAGCTGGCTCTTCAGCCGCCGGCAGTAGCCGCACCAAGTCGTGCTGTACATCGTCACAGTGCCCTGCATGTCTCTCGCGCTCCTCAGGCAGCTCGGAAAGTCGTCCGGGGGAAGAACGTACGCGAGCCGTCCGCCATTCCCGCCCGGGGTATCCACAGGCGGCTGTGACGCCTGCCGCATTCATACGACTATCTGTGCCCGCCTGTGGACAACCGGCACGGCAGTCCCGGGCGACCTGGCAGCATGGCGGTGTGACAGCAGCACCGCACTCCACCCTCTTCCCGCAGGCACCGGACTCTGCCGACGCGGTGCTCGAAGGGCTCGACCCCGAGCAGCGCGCGGTGGCCACCGCCCTGCACGGCCCGGTGTGCGTCCTGGCCGGAGCGGGCACGGGCAAGACACGGGCGATCACCCACCGCATCGCCTACGGCGTGCGCGCCGGCATCCTCCAGCCCTCCAGCGTGCTCGCCGTCACCTTCACCAACCGCGCCGCCGGAGAGATGCGCGGCCGGCTGCGCCAGCTCGGCGCCCACGGCGTCCAGGCCCGCACCTTCCACTCCGCCGCCCTGCGCCAGCTCCAGTACTTCTGGCCGAAAGCGATCGGTGGCGGCATGCCCCGGCTCGTCGACCGCAAGATCCAGCTCGTCGCCGACGCGGCCGCACGACTGGGCACCCGGCTCGACCGGGGCGAGCTGCGCGACGTCACCGCCGAGATCGAGTGGTCCAAGGTCACCCAGACGATCCCCGCCGACTACCCGTACGCGGCCGCGAAGGCCGGCCGCGAGGCCCCCCGCGACCCCGCCGAGATCGCCCACCTCTACGCGGCCTACGAAGACCTCAAGCGCGACCGCGCCGTGATCGACTTCGAGGACGTCCTGCTGCTGACCGTCGCCATCCTCCAGGACCGGCACGACATCGCCGAACAGGTCCGCGCGCAGTACCAGCACTTCGTCGTCGACGAATACCAGGACGTCAGCCCCCTGCAGCAGCGGATGCTGGAACTCTGGCTCGGCGACCGCGACAACCTGTGCGTCGTCGGCGACGCCAGCCAGACGATCTACTCGTTCACCGGAGCAACGCCCGACCACCTCCTCGACTTCCGCACCCGGCACCCCGGCGCCACCGTCGTCAAACTCGTCCGTGACTACCGCTCCACCCCCCAGGTGGTCCACCTCGCCAACGGCCTGCTCGCCCAGGCCCGCGGCCGCGCCGCCGACCACCGGCTGGAACTGGTCTCCCAGCGGCCCCCCGGCCCCGAGCCCGTCTACACCGAGTACACCGACGAACCGGCCGAGGCCGAAGGCGCCGCCCGCCGCATCCGCGAACTGATCGACGCGGGCGTCCCGGCCGCCGAGATCGCCGTCCTGTTCCGTACGAACGCCCAGTCCGAGACCTACGAGCAGGCCCTCGCCGACGCCGGCGTCCCCTACCAGCTACGCGGCGCCGAGCGCTTCTTCGACCGCCCCGAGGTCCGCAAGGCCGGCATCGCCCTGCGCGGCGCCGCCCGCTTCGGCGGCAACGACTCCCTGCTGGACGACGCCGTGGACCTGCCCTCCCAGGTGCGCGCCGTCCTGTCCGGAGAGGGCTGGACCACCGAGCCCCCGGCCGGCTTCGGCGCCGTCAGAGAACGCTGGGAGTCCCTCGCCGCCCTCGTCGGCCTCGCCCACGACCTCGCCGCCGCCCGACCCGGCGCCACCCTCGGCGACTTCGTGGCGGAACTCGACGAGCGGGCGAACGCCCAGCACGCCCCGACCGTCCAGGGCGTCACCCTCGCCTCCCTGCACGCCGCCAAGGGCCTGGAGTGGGACGTCGTCTTCCTGGTCGGCGTCGCCGAGGGCATGCTCCCCATCACCTACGCCAGGACCGACGAGCAGATCGAGGAAGAACGCAGGCTCCTCTACGTCGGCGTCACCCGTGCGCGGGAACGGCTCCACCTCTCCTGGGCGCTGTCCCGCTCACCCGGAACCCGCCCCAACCGCAGACCCAGCCACTTCCTCGACGGATTGCGCCCCGGCACCACCCCCACCGTCGGCCACGCCGGCACCGCCGTCACCGGAGGCATCGAGCGCGGGACCACCACCGGCACCCTCGCCGCTCCCCGCCGTACCCAGCGCACCCCCGCCCGCTGCCGGGTCTGCGGCCGCACGCTCACCGACGCCGGCGAGATGAAGCTGATGCGCTGCGAGGACTGCCCCTCGGACATGGACGAAGGGCTCTACGCACGGCTGCGGGAGTGGCGGGCGATCCAGGCCGAGCGCAGCGGACAACCGGACTTCTGCGTCTTCACCGACCGCACCCTGATGGCCATCGCCGAGGCACGGCCCGAGAGTCCCGCCGAGCTCTCCCGCATCCCCGGTGTCCTCAGCCGCAAGCTGCGCAGCTACGGAACCGACGTTCTGGCCATCTGCGCAGGCCACGAGGTTGGGGAAGGCGACGAGGGCGACTGATGCGAACTCGTCGAAAAAATAGTTTGCGCATGCCCCGGCAATCCCCATAGGTTCTAGGCACGGAAGCAGCGGCCTTCTCGAAGGGCCCGCCTCCGTGATGTACTTGCATATCCGAACGGACTGGTTCACCCCAGTCCTTGAGACGCCGAGAGGAGGCGAGTCCAGTGATCAGCATCAACACCAGCACCATCAGCACGGCCAAACTGACCGATCGCTCGGCCGTCTCCCTGTGCATGCTCGGCGCCTCCCACCAGGCCACCGGTCTGTCCGGCATCCGTGCCGACCGCCCGGCGTCCTCCCTTGCTCCCGCGGGCCTTCCCGTCCGTGAGCGCAATGAGCGACCGACCAAGGCACTGGAAGCGGTAGCGGCACAGGCGCAGGCCTATGCCTTTGCGGCGGCCGGTGCCGGATTCCGGAAGCAGACGACGCAGCACCACCTGATGTGGGCCTTCCGTGGGCCAGAACCCTGGAGTGATCCAGCCTGATCCGATCAGGCCGGCGCCTTCAGGGCCGCGGAACCCCATCCGGGATCCGCGGCCCTTCTGTTTTCCCCGAACGGGGACGACGGAGCGAAGGGGCCTCGGGACAAAAAAGAACCCGGTACCAAGCCGACACCCGGTCAACCGGCCGGACCGACCAGACGAGGAAGACCAACCGTGCAACTCGAAGCGCACGCCCCGTCCGTACCGCCTTCGCAAACGATCCCCCCGCCCGGCCTCACGGAGGACTCCACCTTGACCCCCCTCACCGCGCTCACCGCGCTCGACGACGCCATCGAGAACCTCGGCGTACCCGTCCCCTGCCGCTCCTACGACCCGGAGGTCTTCTTCGCCGAGTCGCCGGCGGACGTCGAGTACGCCAAGTCCCTCTGCCGCACCTGCCCGCTGATCGAGGCCTGCCTCGCCGGCGCCGAGGAGCGGCGTGAGCCCTGGGGCGTCTGGGGTGGCGAGCTGTTCGTCCAGGGTGTCGTCGTCGCCCGGAAGCGGCCGCGTGGTCGCCCGCGGAAGAACCCGGTCACGGCATGAACACCGCAGGAACGATCGACCGTCCCCTCACGCACGACCCCAAGAAGCAGGCCCCGATGAAGCCGTCCACCAGCGAGCCCGCAGGCTCCGCGACTCCAGACGTCACCACCACCGGCGCGACCGAAGCGCGCCAGAACAGGACCCGAGAGATGCAACTCATGCAAGAAGCCCTGGCTCGTGCGCATATGGACGAGCGACTCCATGACGCCGCGCGGGAGCGCCGGGCCGTGCGCCTGGCGGTCGCCGAGCGGATGCAGCGCCGGGCCGAGCGCGCCTCGCTGCGCGCCCGGCGCGCGCTCGCCATGGCGGTCATGCAGTAACGATCACGCCTGCGGAAGCGGCGGCCTCCCGGCCCGGGAGGCGAAGCCTTCTCGAGCGGGGGCCGGTCCGGCTGAACGGACCGGCCCCCGCGGTGCGTTGTACGGCGTTCCGCCGCCTGCGGAGTTATCGTCGCCGGGTGACGAGTCTTCCCGGAGGAAGTGATCAGGGCGGCTCCACCCCGGAGCGCCGCGTTCTCGTGTGCGCCCGCTGCGGAACCCCCGCCGAAGGCCCCCAGCCGGTCACCTGGACCTGCTCCGTGGAGAACGGCGTCCGCCAGTACTTCTGCGACACCTGCTCCAGGGAGAACCTGAGGGCGATCGAGGGGCGGCTGGACTCGTCCTGGTGGTGAGCCGCTTCTCGGGGCCCCTCCCCCCGCCCCCGCCCCCTCCCCTCCCTCCCCGCTTTCAAGAATCGCCGGTCACCCGATACGAGGCACCTCGCATCACGGGATCACGCCTCCGCCGCAGGCTCCTCCTCAGGCAGTTCGTCGTCCGTCAGTTCGCCGTCCATCAGTTCGTCCTCAGGGATGTCGAGGACGAACCCCGGCAGCCAGTCTTCCAGCTCCTCGCGGAGTCGTACCGTCGCGCCGAGTTGGCACAGGACGCCGATGGTGCTCAGGGTCACCCGGTGGATCAGCAGATAGGCGGGCGGCAGGTTGAGCCGCTTGCCCAGCTGATAGGCGGGGGAGCGAGGGTCGGCGATGCGCGCGGCCTGGTTGCGCATCCAGGTGCGGCTGAAGGTGAACGCCTCGACCCGGGCCGGTTCGATGATCGGCAGCAGGTAGTCGAGGACCGCGTCGGGGTCCAGCTCTATGGACTCCTTCACAAATCCTTCCTCGCAGAGGAGTTCGTAGACCGTCTCGGCCTCGCCGTCCAGCGTCATACGGAGCGAGATGCCGATCGGAGTCGGCAGACCGCCGGGCAGCCGGTCGACCGTGCCGAAGTCCAGGACGCCCAGGCGCCAGTCGTCCTCGCCGGCCGGGCCGCCGGGCAGCAGCCGGAAGTTGCCGGGATGCGGGTCGGCGTGCAGCAGGCCGGTGCGTGCCGGGCCCGAGAAGAGGAACCGGGCCAGGAGCTGGCCGGCGCGGTCGCGCTGCTCCGGGGTGCCGTCCGAGATCACCTCCGACAGCGGGATGCCGTCGATCCACTCGGTCACCAGGACCTGGTCGCACTGGTGCACCACCGCCGGGACCACCACGTCCGGGTCGTCCGCGAACTCCTCCGCGTGGGCGGTCTGGGCCTGCGCCTCCAGTCCGTAGTCCAGCTCCTCGGAGACGCGGTCCTTCAGTTCCGCGATGAGCGGCTTGATGTCCATGCCGGGAATCAGCGGGCCCAAGAGGCGGGCGAAGCGGCTCAGTTGGCCGAGATCGGAGAGCAGGGCCTCGCCGGCGCCCGGGTACTGCACCTTGACCGCCACCTCACGGCCGTCGTGCCACACGGCCCGGTGCACCTGCCCGATCGAGGCCGCCGCGGCCGGCTTGTCCTCGAACTCCTCGAACAGCTCGCGCCAGTCCGGCCCGAGCCGCTCCGCGAGCACCGCGTGCACCGTGCGGGTCGGCATCGGCGGCGCCGCCTCCTGGAGCTTGGTCAGAGCGGCGCGGTAGGGCCCGGCGATCTCCTCGGGCAGCGCGGACTCGAAGACGGACAGGGCCTGCCCGAACTTCATCGCACCGCCCTTCAATTCGCCCAGCACCTTGAACAGCTGCTCCGCCGTGCGCTGTTGCAGTTCCCGGCCGACGATCTCCGCGGACTCGCCCACGATCCGCTTGCCCAGCCCCCAGGTCGCCCGGCCGGCGAAGCCGAGCGGGAGCGCGGCGAGCTTGGCGGTACGGGTGACCGCCTTCCGGGGAAGATCAGACATGCGCCCTCCAAGTCCCAGTCGGCCGCGCCGCGCGTGACTTGCGTCGTTGCTCCGTCGACGGCCGTTGCACCGCCATTGTCGCGCGTGCTTCGCCGACGGTTGAGGGGTGCTCCTCTTCAGGTCTGTCCGCAGCGCCGCACCCGCATGCCGGATGCGGCCGGACCGGTCGGGCGTGCCAGTTCAGGCCGGGCGTGGACACCTCCCAGCGGGTGCCGGTGCTGGACGGCGACTCCCCGTCGAGGAAGGCGAGCGCGTGCGCCGCGGCCAGTCCGGCGACCGCCGTGGCGAGCGTCAGATCGCAGGCCCCGACCCGGCGGGCCCTGGCGCACCGCCACTGGGCGGTCAGCCGGGGCCAGGCCGGGTCCCGGTCCCCGCGGTCGAGGTGCAGACAGCCGGCGCAGCCCGATGCGCCGGGCAGGACGAGCGGTCCGACGACTCCGGTGCCCTCGACGACGCCGGCGTACAGATGGGGCGTTCCGGAGGCCATGAGCGGCTCGGTGTCGGCCGGGTCCGGTGCGTGCACGGCGACGTCGTCCCGGGGAGTGAGGATCACCAGGGAGAATCCGGGGTCCTGGGCGCCGGATCCGGGGGAGTGGGCGCGGCGCGGTGGGCGCTCGGGTGCCGCACGGCGCACCGCGGCGCGCGCCGCCGTGTCCCGGCGCTCGCCGAGCGACTCGGCGGGCAGCCCGCCCGGTGCCACGTCCCACGGCTCGACGCGTCCCACGTCTCGTACGTCGACCTCGCCGACTCCGGCGCCCGACAGCGCCGAGGCCAGTACGGCGCCGACGCGGCCCGCGCCCCGGACCTGGACGCGCAGTGCGCGGCGGGCGGCGAGCCGGGCGAGCGCGCCGCCGGGCTCGGCCGTGGTCAGGGACAGCGCGGCGAGGTCGGGGCGCAGCCGCCCCAGGACATGCGTCTTGGCGCGCAGCGCGTCGGCGGCCGGTCCGCCGCCGCGCGCGTCGTCGACGAGGCCCGCGCGGGTCAGCCGTGCCAGCAGGGTGTCGACATGGCCGGCCGGGAGCCGCATGCGGCGGGCCTCCTCGCGGAGCAGCGGCAGTCCGCGCGTGCCGTTGAGCAGGTCGAGGAAGCCGCGCGTGGCCGGGTCCATCGGTCCCAGTGTCAGCGCGTGTGCCTGGGTCATTCCGAACTGCACGGTCTCGCGATCACGCCAGCCGCGCCGCAGCGCGGGTTTCATCACCGGATGCATGACTGGCCCCCGTATCCGTGGAAAGCATCCTGAACATCTCGTCGCCGGTGGAACCGGTCACGCTCCACCGACGCCTGCCAGCATGCCGTGCCAGTCGGACCGGTGCCGAGGGTTATCCACAGGGTGAGGGTATTTGTCGTATAGGTCGACCGATCAAAGCGTAATAAATCGGTCGGACGGTGGCGGCAAACCGCTCGTGCGGAGCCTCGTAAACCGGATGTGCGGATCAGTGGTAGGAATCATAGGAATCAAACGCACGGTGGGGGATCGGCATCGAACCGTTCCGGAGCCGGGACTTCGGCCCTGCCCAGCGGGTAACGTCGGGGCGTGCCCGCCGACCCACTGCACCGTGCCGGAATTCCACAGCGCAGCACGACGAGCCAGCCGCCCGGCGGCTCGGGGGCGAGCGCGATCGAGGTCCGCAGGAGTTCCCGGCGCCGCCGGACGGTCTCCGCGTACCGCGAGGGCGATCGCACCGTCGTACTGATCCCCGCCCGGATGTCGAAGGCGGAGGAACAGCGCTGGATCACCGTCATGCTCGACAAACTCGCTGCCCAGGAGAGCAAGCGGGTGCTCGGCGACGCCGAACTGGCCGAGCGTGCCGAACGGCTGTCGGCGCAGTACTTCGACGGCCGGGCGCGCCCCGCCTCCGTACGCTGGGTCACCAACCAGAACACGCGCTGGGGTTCGTGCACCCCGGCCGAGGGCAGCATCCGGCTCTCGCACCGGCTGCAGGGAATGCCCGAGTACGTCGTCGACTACGTCCTCTGCCATGAGCTGGCCCATCTGCTGGTCCCCGGTCACGGGCCGGACTTCTGGCGGCTGCTGGAGGCGTATCCGCGCACCGAGCGGGCCCGCGGCTACCTCGAAGGGGTGGTCGCCGCGGAACGGCTGCCGCATGTGCCCGGGGCGCGCGGGGGGTGAACCCGGCGCCGTCCGTCCTCCTCCGGGCGCGGTTGTGTACCGGCTCTGTACCGGCTGCGTCCGCTGTCGGACTTTGCCGTTAGCCTGGCGCGACGCACTCGTATTCGGGATGGGGGACGGTCGTTACGCATGGCCAGGGAATTCCAACGCGGCCACAAGGCCAGGATCAGTGACCTCACGGCCGGCACGGATCTGTACGTGGGCGTGCAGATCTCCGGCCCCGGGCTGACCTTCGACATCAGCTGCTTCGGTCTGGACGCCGACGAGCGCCTCTCGGACGACCGGTACTTCGTCTTCTTCAACCAGCCGAAGTCCCCGGAGGAGTCCATCCAGCTGCTGGGTGCCCAGGCGGGCGACACCGAGTCGTTCCGGGTCACGCTGGACCGGATCCCCCCGCACATCCACAAGCTGGCCTTCACGGCGACCATCGACGGCGCCGGGCAGATGTCGCAGATCGGCCCCGGCTACCTGCGGATCGTGGCGGGCGGTGAGGAGATCGCGCGGTACTCCTTCAGCGGCGCGGAGTTCTCCACCGAGCGGGCCGTGATGGTCGGCGACATCTACCTGAAGGACGTGTGGCGGTTCGCCGCCGTCGGGCAGGGCTTCGACGGCGGACTGGAGGCGCTGCTGAAGAACTTCGGCGGTGAAGTGCTGGAGGAGGAGGCGCCCGCCGCCCCGCAACAGCCGCAGACCGGTGCCGCCCCGGGCTTCGCCCCGCCCGCCCAGGCCGCTGCCCCGCCCGCGTTCGCCGCCCCGGCCGTCCCCGCCCCGGCCCCCGCGCCACAGCCCGCCGCCCAGGGTTTCGCGCCGCCGCCCGGAGCCACAACTCCGCAGGGCTTCACACCGCCCGGCCACACCCCGCCCCCGGCGCCCGCGCCGGACGTGCACGCCGCGCCGACGGTCATCGCCCCCATGACCCCGCCCGTCGGCGGCACGGTCCCGCCGCCGGCCCCGGCCCCCGCACCGTACGGACAGCCCCAGCAGCCGTACGGCCAGCCGCCCCAGCAGCCGTCCTACGGCGGTCAGCCCGCCGCGCCGATGCCGCCGGGCTACGGCCAGCAGCCGCCCTCCTACGGCGGACAGCCCACCGCGCCCATGCCCCCGGGCTACGGGCAGGTACCCGGCCAGCAGCCCGCCGGCTACGGAGTGCCGCAGGGCGCCCCGCAGGGCGGTGCCGGTGTGACGGCCGCGCTGCAGATGTACAAGGAGACGCCCACCGGGCAGCGCTGGACGCAGCAGAACAAGAAGCTCATCCGCGTCGACCTCGGCATCGGCGGGCAGCCCGTGCTGGCCCGGCAGGGCAGCATGGTGCTCTACCAGGGCAAGGTCGACTTCAGCTACAAGGGCGCCGGATTCGCCGGACGGATCGTCGGCAACGCCACCGGCCAGGAGATGCAGCTGATGCGCTGCACCGGCAACGGCCAGGTGTTCCTCGCCGAGAACGCCACCCATGTGCACCCCGTCGAACTGCAGGGTGACGCGATCTGCGTGTCCGCGGAGAACGTCCTTGCCTTCGACGAGAGCCTGCAGTACGAGGTCCGCCGCATCGAGGGCCACGGCATTCCCGGCGGCGCGCTGTTCACCATGCAGTTCCAGGGCACCGGCACGATCGTCGTCAAGACGCACGGCACGCCCGTGGTCCTGCCGGTCACGCCGACCACCTTCGCCGACTGCAACGCGGTCGTCGCCTGGTCGGCCGCCTCCCAGGTGATCGTCTCCAGCCAGGTCCGCATGCGCCGCAACGCCTACCCGGGCGACACCGGCGAGAGCGTCAACCTCCAGTTCCGGGGCGCGCCCGGCAACTTCATCGTCGTCCAGCCGTACGAGGTCTAAGGGGAGCCCGTCATGAACCAGCCGCTCGCGGGCTACGCCCCCGCACCCGTCACCGCGCGCATGGAGAACCACGGCAGCCACATGCTGAAGGTCGCCATGCAGACCGGGAACGACCTCCTCGCGCGCGTGGGCTCGATGGTCGCCTACGAAGGCTTCATCCAGTACGAGCCCAACCCGCCGGCCGTCCGCCAGATCGCCCGCGACTGGATCACCGGCGAGGGCGCGCCCCTGATGAAGTGCACCGGGGACGGCCTGCTCTACCTCGCCGACTACGGCGCCAACGTCGTCGTGATCAACCTCAACGGTGACGGCATCTCCGTCAACGCCACCAACCTGCTCGCCTTCGACGCCCACCTCAACTGGGGTGTGGAGCGGGTGAAGGGCCTGGCGAAGTTCGCCGGGCAGGGGCTGTGGAACACGAGGATCTCGGGGCAGGGCTGGGTCGCGCTGACCTCCCGCGGCGAGCCGATCGTCGTCGACTGCGGCGGCGGCGAGGACGAGACCTACGTCGACCCGGACGCGCTCGTCGCCTGGTCGCCGAACCTGAAGGTGAAGGGCAAGCGCAGCTTCAAGGCGCAGTCGCTGATCGGCCGGGGCAGCGGTGAGGCCTACCAGATGGCCTTCTCCGGCCAGGGCATCGTCGTCGTCCAGCCCAGTGAGGACAGCACCGACCGCCTCCGGATCCGGGGCTGAGGGGGAGTCACCAAGCCATGCAGAGCCCGCTTTTCGCGCACAACGACGTCCAGACGCAGGAGCGCTGGAGCCTGCAGAACTCGCAGATGCTCCGCGTCACCCTGGAGGGCCACGACGACATCCTCGCCCGTAAGGGCACCATGGTCGCCTACCAGGGGCTGATGGAGTTCGACGCCGAGTACCAGAACAGCAACCAGGCACGCGCGCGTGCGTACACCGGCGAGGGCCTGGACCTGATGCGCTGTCACGGGCAGGGCACGGTGTATCTCGCCAACCTGGCCCAGCACGTGCACATCATGGACGTCGAGCAGGACGGGCTGACCGTCGACAGCTCCTACGTCCTCGCCATGGACTCCTCGCTGCACTACGAGGTCGTCGCCGTCGACAGCCTCTACGGCATCTCCGGCTCCGGGAAGTACCAGCTGAACATCACCGGGCGCGGCAGGGTCGCCCTGATGACGTCGGGAGCGCCGCTGCTGATGCAGGTGACGCCGGACAAGTACGTCAACTGCGACGCGGACGCGATCGTCGCCTGGTCCACCGGGCTGCGCGTGCAGATGCAGGCGCAGACGCATTCCTCCGGAGTGTGGCGCCGGCGCGGCAGCACCGGTGAGGGCTGGGAGCTGAGCTTCATGGGGTCCGGCTTCGCGCTGGTCCAGCCCAGCGAGCTGCTGCCGCCGCAGAACGCGGTGATCGGGCAGGGCCTCGCCGCACAGTTCGGCATGGGGCAGCACGGTGCACGCGGGCAGAACCAGGGGAACGTCTGGAGCTGAGCCCACAGGTGAGGGGTGGCCGCCATGGTGGCCACCCCTCACACCGGGCCACGCTCACACCGTCACAGCCTGGCGCGCGTCGCCTCCAGTAGACGTACGACCGACTCGTCGGCCACGTCGGCCACCTCGTCGTACGGGAACCAGCGCAGGTCGAGCGACTCGTCACTGATCGCCTGCATGGCGCCGGGCGGTGCCAGGGCCGCGTACTGCACGTCGTAGTGCCAGTGGCAGGGCGCCGGGATCGGATGCCGGTCCAGGCGCACCGGGCCGCCGGGCAGCAGGGTCAGCCCGGGGACGCCGGACTCCTCCGTCGCCTCGCGCAGGGCCGCCGCCGCGAGCGACGGATCGCCCGGTTCGCAGTGGCCGCCCATCTGCAGCCACATCCGCAGCTTCCTGTGCAGGGTGAGCAGCACCCGGCCGTGCTCGGGATCGATGACCAGGGCGCTCGCCGTCACATGGCCGGCCTCGCAGGCCTTCCACATGCCGTCCGGGTGGGCCGCCAGATGGTCGAGGTAGGCCTGGCGCAGTTCGTCCTGGCCCTCGTACCCCTTCAGGACGAGGACCGCGTCGTCGTGCAGGCTCACTCGGCGTCGTCGCCCTCTGCCTCGCCGTCGTCCTTCTTGCGCAGGTCCGGCTTGTCGGCGGCTTCCCCGAGCATCTTGTCCAGCTCGGAGAAGTCCAGCTGCTCGCGGTGCACGAAGCCGTCCGGGTCGTCCAGGTCGGTCGCGGTCGGCAGCATGTCCGGGTGGGCCCACAGACCGTCCCGGCCGTCGACCCCGCGCGCGTCCGTGAGCGAGGCCCACAGGCGGGAGGCGTCGCGCAGCCGGCGCGGGCGCAGCTCCAGGCCGATCAGGGTGGCGAAGGTCTGCTCGGCCGGGCCGCCCGTGGCACGGCGGCGGCGCAGGGTCTCGCGCAGGGCGTCGGCCGACGACAGACGCGGCTTCGCGGCCGCGTGGACCACCGCATCCACCCAGCCCTCGACGAGCGCCAGCGCGGTCTCCAGCCGGGCCAGGGCGGCCTTCTGCTCCGGCGTGTCCTCCGGCTGGAACATGCCCTGCTGCAAGGCGTCCTGCAGCTGCTCCGGGTTCTGCGGGTCGAACTGGCCGACCACGTCCTCCAGCTTGGCGGTGTCGACCTTGATCCCGCGCGCGTACCCGTCGACCGCGCCGAACAGGTGCGAGCGCAGCCACGGCACGTGCGCGAACAGGCGCTGGTGGGCCGCCTCCCGCAGAGCCAGATACAGCCGCACCTCCTCCTGCGACACGCTGAGGTCCTTGCCGAAGGCCTCCACGTTGGCCGGGAGCAGCGCGGCCTTGCCGGCCGGGCCGAGCGGCAGGCCGATGTCGGTGGAGCCGACGACCTCGCCCGCGAGCACGCCGACGGCCTGACCGATCTGCGTGCCGAACATGGCGCCGCCCATCGAGCGCATCATGCCGATCAGCGGGCCCGCCATGGCCTGCATCTCCTCCGGCAGGACGTCGCCCATGGCCGCGCCGACCCGCTCGGCGACCGGGTCGACCAGTTCCTGCCAGGCCGGCAGGGTCGCCTCGACCCACTCCGCGCGGGACCACGCGACCGCCGAGGCCGAGCCCGACGGCAGGGACGTCACGTCGTCCAGCCACAGGTCGGCCAGGCGGACGGCCTCCTCGACCGCCCTGCGCTCGGCCGGGCCCACGCTGGCGTCCTTCGTGCCGTCCGGGGTGCCCTGGGCGACCGTCTGGCGGGCGATCTGCTTGGCCATGTCCCAGTTCACCGGGCCGCCCTCGTAGGAGAGCATCTGGCCCAGCTGCTGGAACGCGGCGCCCAGATCCGTGGGGTTCAGCGACCCGAACATCGCTGCGAGCGGATTGTCGGCGCCGGGGCCGCCAAAGCCTCCGGCTCCGGGCAGGCCGCCGAAGCCGAACGGATTGGCCGGTCCCTGCCCACCACCGCTCTGTTGGTCCTTCTTCTTGCCCTCGTCGCCGTCTTCCGGCTCCTCCGGCGGAAGGCCGAAACCGAATGGGGTGTCACTCACGGGATTCCTCGGCTGGTAAGGCCACCGGTTCTCTCCGGCGGCGCGGCTGCCCGACAACACCAAGCGTAGACACCCGGACCCGATCGGGCCTCGGTGCTTCGCTCACGGCAGGCCTGCGGCAGGATGGATGCACCTGGTACGTGCGCGTCACTCGCGCCCGTACCGAAGACAACCGCTGGAGACGCCCGGTGAGTTCCCCAGATCCGCAGGTTCGCGCAGCGCGAAACCCATCAACCTCTCCCGCCGTGCGCGGCCCCGTCGTCGCGGTCACCGGCGCCGCCGGCGGGGTCGGTGCCCTGCTCACCGAGCGGCTCGCCGCCTCCGAGGAGATCAAGCAGGTCATCGCCATCGACGAGCGGCGCGGGGAGTGCGCCGAGGCGCAGTGGCACATCCTGGACGTGCGCGACCCCGCCATCGCGGACAAGCTGCGGGGCGCCGACGTGGTCGTCCACCTCGCGCTCGACCTGGACCTGGAGACCGATCCGGCCGCTCGCACCGCTTACAACGTCCGGGGGACGCAGACCGTCCTGACGGCCGCGGCGGCGGCCGGCGTGCACCGGGTCGTGCTGTGCACCTCGGCGATGGTCTACGGCGCGCTGCCGGACAACGAGCTGCCCCTTTCGGAGGACGCCGAGCTGCGCGCGACCGCCGAGGCGACCGGCGTGGGGGACCTGCTGGAGATCGAGCGGCTGGCCCGGCGGGCGCCGCGGGCGCATCCGGGGCTGAACGTCACCGTGGTCCGGCCCGCCGTGCTGGTCGGGGGTACCGACACGGCGCTGACCCGCTATTTCGAGTCGCCGCGGCTGCTCGTCGTCGCCGGGTCGCGGCCCGCGTGGCAGTTCTGCCATGTCGAGGACCTGTGCAGTGCCCTGGAGTACGCGGTCCTGGAGAAGGTCGACGGGGAGCTGGCCGTCGGCTGCGACGGGTGGCTGGAGCAGGAGGAGGTCGAGGAGCTGAGCGGGATCCGGCGGATGGAGCTGCCGTCGGCGGTGGCGCTGGGCGCGGCGGCCCGGCTGCACCGGATCGGGCTCACGCCGTCCCCCGCGGGGGACCTGGCCTACACGATGTACCCGTGGGTGGTCAGCGGGAGCCGGCTGCACGACGCCGGGTGGCGGCCGGGGTGGACCAACGAGGAGGTGCTCGCGGAGCTGCTGGAGGAGGTCTCCGGGCGGCACACGGTGGCCGGGCGGCGGCTGGGACGCAAGGACGCCACGGCCGCGGGGGCCGCGGGGGCGACGGTGGCGCTGCTCGGCGCGGCCGCTGTGGTCCGGCGGGCTCGGAAGGCCCGGCGGCGGGTCTGAGACCGGTGAGGCCGGGCGGGATGGGCTCCGTGCCCGCGGCCGAGTGGTACAAGCATCCAAAACGCCCCGCGCGCGTGCCTGGTGAATCTCGTATTCCCCGGTGTCACAGGCGTGCGGCACGATGGGGGCATGGCACACGCGAACGAGCACCCCGGTGAGCAGGCGGCACAGGATCCCATCAAGTTGATCGGTGTCCGGGAGACCGCGCTCTCCGTGGACGAGGTGTTCCAGGCCGTCGGGGACGCCGCGGCCGGCGGCATCGCCCTGTTCGTGGGGACGGTGCGGAACCACGACGGGGGCGCGGACGTGGACGCCCTCGGGTACTCCTGCCACCCCAGCGCCGAGGCCGAGATGCGGCGGATCGCCGAGAAGGTGGTGGCCGAGTACCCGGTGCGGGCGCTGGCCGCCGTGCACCGGGTGGGGGACCTGCGGGTCGGGGATCTCGCCGTGGTCGTCGGTGTCGCCTGTCCGCACCGGGCCGAGGCCTTCGACGCCTGCCGGAAGCTGATCGACGACCTCAAGCACGAAGTGCCCATCTGGAAGCACCAGAGGTTCTCCGACGGTACCGATGAATGGGTCGGCGCGTAGCGCCGTCGTTGAGGGGTGGTGGTCGGCTGACGGGGCCTGCTGAGCTGGGTCACTCGGAGCACACGGGCTACCCCGTGTTGCGTAACCGGCACCCTCGCGTGAGCGTTGTCAGTGCGGATGGTTAATCTGCTGATCAGTCAGTTGCGGACGCTCATGGCGTTGGGAGGTCGGCATGGGGGCGCTTGTCTGGCTGCTCATTCCGCTGGTGGCCGCGGTCGGCGGCGGACTGTGGGGCAGTTGGGCCAATCGGACTCGTAAGGTGCGCGGTGACGGCCCGGAGCTGGACGGGTATGCCCGGTTCCGCGAGGCCATGGAGAGATCCCACACGGGTGCCGGCGGGGCGTGACGGGGGTGCCCTGACGGTGTGCTGACAGAGGCGTCCCGTACTGTCGTGGCATGCCACGCCGCACCGCGACGATGCTCGCCTCCACCCTGATGCTGATCGCGCTCCTGTGCGCGGGAGTGCTCATCCCCGTGCCGTACTCGGAGATGTCCCCCGGCCCGACCGTGAACACGCTCGGGGACCACGACGGCGAGCCGGTGCTGCAGATCACCGGGCACGACACGTACAAGACCAGCGGCAACCTGAACATGACAACCGTCCGGGTCACCAGCGCGGACTTCCGCATGAACCTGGTGGAGGCCGTCTACGGCTGGCTGGACCACGACACCAAGGTCGTCCCGCACGACACGCTGTACCCGAACGGGACGACCGAGGAGCAGTCCTCGCAGCAGAACGCCGAGGAGTTCAGCCAGTCCCAGGAGAGCGCCAAGGTCGCCGCCCTGAAGGAACTGGGCATCCCGGTGAAGTCCTGGGTGATCGTCTCCACCGTCGTCAAGGACTCACCCGCCCAGGGCAGGCTGCACGCCGGTGACGTGATCAAGGCCGTCGACGGCACGGCCGTGAAGCAGCCCACCGACGTCGCCAAGCTCGTCACCCGGCACAAGCCCGGGCAGAAGGTCGTCTTCACCGTCGTCCCCGCCAAGGAGCAGGCCGCCGCCGAGAAGGCGCACAGGGCGGCGACGAGGACGCAGGACGTCACGATCACCACGGCCACCTCCAACGACAGCGGCGCCAAGCGGGCCGTCGTCGGCATCTCGGCCGGGACCGACCACACGTTCCCGTTCAGCATCGACATCAAGCTCGCCGACGTCGGCGGGCCCAGCGCCGGTCTGATGTTCGCCCTCGGCATCTACGACAAGCTGACCCCGGGCAGCCTGACCGGCGGCAAGTTCGTCGCGGGCACCGGCACCATCGACGACAACGGCACCGTCGGGCCGATCGGCGGCGTCGAGATGAAGACCGTCGGCGCGCGCGAGAAGGGCGCCCAGTACTTCCTGACGCCCGCCGACAACTGCGCGGCCGCCGCCAAGGACACCCCGAGCGGGCTCACCCTGGTCAAGGTGAAGAACATCGGCGACGCGCTCGGCGCGCTGAAGGACATCCGCAGCGGGAACACCGCGGCCCTGCCCAAGTGCACCACCAAGGGCTGACCGGCCTGTGACACGGCTGGGGGCGCCCCTGAGGCGGGGCCGCCCCCAGCGCCGTACCGAACCGGGCCGGATCAGTCCGCGAACGTCGCCGCCAGGGCCGCCGCCAGGCCGGGCACCAGGTCCGGGCCGGTCAGGACCTCCGTCGGGGAGTCCTTCTCGCGCAGCCGCAGCGCCGACTCGCGGCCGCCGTCGCGCAGCACCGCGACCGTCATGCGCACCTCCTGGCGCTCGGGGTGGTCGGCCACCCACTGGGCCAGCTTGGCCTCGCTCAGGTTCTTCGGTACCTGAGCCTCGGCTGACGGCGGCAGCATCAGGCGCTCCACCGAGAGCGCGCAGCCGGCCACGGCGTCCGGCCAGGCGATGGTGCCGAGGAACTCGTCCAGCGGCTTGCCGGACGGGATCTCGTCCTGCTCGATCGGGGTGAGACCGGCGGAGGCGGACTCGTCCTCAAGGCCCAGCTGGGCCGCGAGCGCGGGTTCCTGGGCCCGCAGCCGTGCGGTGTCGACAAGGGCGAAGAGGCGAGCGGGCTGGTCCCAGCCGAGGCCGGAGACGTACTCGTCGATCTCGAGTACGGCCCGGGTGAGCGGGCTCGCTGCCATGGGAGTGTTGGACATGGTCACAATCCTGCCTCGTTCCACACCGGAATCGGGAACCGAGGAACGCGTGAGTAAGTTGCATAGGTGTGGGTCCGCGATCACGGGGGGCCACGGCGGGTCCGCGAACACGAGGGCCTGACGGATCGACAGCGAACTTCGAGGTGCGCACCTTGGCTTTCCAGATGCCGGACCGCGGCGGAGGCCCGACGGGGCCGCGGATCAGAGCGGGACGACCGCCCCGGGGTGTCCGGACCCTGCTCATGACGCTGGGCGTCCTGGCCGTCCTCGGCATGGCGTTCACCATGTTCGCGGGCTTCTGGACGGACTGGCTGTGGTACCGGTCGGTGCACTACTCGTCCGTGTTCACGACCACGCTGTGGACCAAGATCGGTCTCTTCTTCGTCTTCGGTCTGCTGATGGCGGTCGCCGTGGGGGTCAACATCTGGCTCGCGCACCGCCTGCGGCCCCCGCTGAGCGCCATGTCCATGGAGCAGCAGAGCCTCGACCGCTACCGGATGGGCATCGCGCCGTACAAGAAGTGGCTGCTGCTCGCCGTCACCGCGCTCGTCGGGCTGATCGCCGGCGCCTCCGCCGCCGGCCAGTGGCGGACCTGGCTGATGTGGGTCAACGGCGTGCCCTTCCACCAGAAGGACCCCCAGTTCCACCTCGACATCTCCTTCTACGCCTTCGATCTGCCCTGGTACCGCTTTCTGCTCGGCTTCGGCTTCGCCGCCACCGTCCTGTGCCTGATCGCCGCCGCGCTCACGCACTATCTGTACGGCGGGCTGCGCGTCACCAGCCCCGGCGCGCGGGCCACCGCCGCCGCGACCGGGCACCTGTCAGTGCTGCTCGGGATCTTCGTCGCCCTCAAGGCGGTCGCCTACTGGCTCGACCGGTACGGCCTCGCGGTGAAGTCCAGCGACTTCAAGGCGACCGGCAACTGGACCGGCCTGCGCTACGTCGACGCCAACGCCTATCTGCCGGCGAAGACGATCCTGTTCTGCATCGCCGTCATCTGCGCGCTGCTGTTCTTCGCCACGCTGTGGCGGCGCACCTGGCAGCTGCCGGTCATCGGCTTCGGCCTGATGGTCCTCTCGGCGATCCTGATCGGCGGGCTGTACCCGGCGATCGTGCAGAAGTTCCAGGTCCAGCCCAACGAGCAGGCCAAGGAAGCCCCGTACGTCCAGAAGAACCTCAAGGCGACCCGCGAGGCGTACGGCATCGACGACACCAAGGTCACCGAGTACGCCGGCAAGTCCACGACCTCGGACACGACCAGGCTGCGCGGTGACGCGGACGACGCGGCGAGCATCCGGATCATGGACCCGAACATCGTCTCGCCGACGTTCCAGCAGGCGCAGCAGATGAAGAACTACTACGCCTTCCCGACCAATCTGGACGTCGACCGCTACCCCCCGCAGGACGGCAAGGACGCCAGGGACGCCAAGGAACAGGACACGGTCATCGGCCTGCGCGAGCTGAACCTGGACGGCGTCCCGAAGAACAACTGGATCAACGACCACTTCCGCTACACGCACGGCTACGGCGTGGTCGCCGCCAAGGGCACCGAGGCCGACGACCAGGGCCAGCCGGTCTTCACCGAGTCCAACCTGCCGTCCAAGGGTGACCTCGGCGCATACGAACAGCGCGTCTACTACGGCGAGAAGACCACCACGTACTCCATCGTCGGCGGACCGCAGAAGGAGGTCGACTACTCGGCGGACAACGGCGACGAGAAGACCTTCAGCTACACCGGCAACAGCGGCGTCAACCTCGACAACCCGATCAACCGGGCCGCGTACGCGGTGGCGTTCAACGAGCCGCAGATCCTCTACTCGGGCGCGATCGGCAAGGGCTCGCGGATCCTGTACAACCGTACGCCCAAGGAGCGCGTCGAGGCGGTCGCCCCCTGGCTGACCATCGACGGGGACGCCTATCCGGCGGTCGTGGACGGTCGTATCCAGTGGATCGTCGACGCGTACACGACGTCGAACGGCTACCCGTACTCCTCGCGTACGACCCTGGGCGACACGACGGCCGACTCGCTGACCGCCGCCAACAACAACCGTGCGGTGGTGGCCCAGCAGAACCAGGTCAACTACATCCGCAACTCGGTGAAGGCGACCGTCGACGCGTACACCGGCGAGGTCAAGCTGTACCAGTGGGACAGCCAGGACCCCGTGCTGAAGACCTGGATGAAGGCGTTCCCGGGCACGGTGCAGCCGAAGAGCACCATCTCCAAGGACCTGCTGGCCCATCTGCGTTATCCGCAGGACCTGTTCAAGGTCCAGCGCGAGCTGCTCAGCCGCTACCACGTGACCGACGCGCAGACGTTCCTCACCGGCAGCGAGGTCTGGCAGGTGCCCGACGACCCGACCAACGACTCGGGCAGCGCGGTGCCGCCGTACTACCTGAGCATGAAGATGCCGGACCAGAGCAGGCAGTCGTTCTCGCTGACGACGACGTTCACGCCGAACGGACGTGACAACCTCAGCGCGTTCATGGCGGTCGACTCCGACCCGGGCGCCAGTGACTACGGCAGGATCAGAATCCTGAAACTGCCGACCAGCACGACGGCCGACGGTCCCAAACAGGTGCAGAGCCAGTTCAACTCCCGGCCGGACATCGCGGAGACGATCAGCTTGCTCACCCGGGGACATTCCAAGGTGGAGTACGGCAATCTGCTGACCGTGCCGCTCGACGGCGGACTGTTGTACGCGGAGCCGGTCTACGTCCTCGGCGGTAAGCTCAAGTACCCGTTGCTGGGCAAGGTTCTGGTCACCTACAACGGCAAGACGGCCTTCGAGAACACCCTGGACGAGGCGCTGAACAAGGTGTTCGGGGTGCAGGGTTCGACCACCCCGCCCGACACCGGCACCCCCAATCCCCCCACGTCGGCCAACCCGACCGTCCAACAGGCCCTGAGCGACGCCCAGAAGGCGTACGACGCCGGACAGAAGGCCCTGCAGGGGCCGAACGGACCGGACTGGACCGCGTACGCCAAGGCCCAGAAGGACCTGAAGGACGCGCTGCAGCGGGCGCGGGAGGCGGAGGCCAAGGCAGGTCAGTCCGGCGGTGGCAAGAACGCCGACAAGAGCACCGGCAAAAAGGGCACTTGATCAAGGGCGCCCCACGTCGTGGTACGGTTGACAGGCAACGGCGCGGGGTGGAGCAGCTCGGTAGCTCGCTGGGCTCATAACCCAGAGGTCGCAGGTTCAAATCCTGTCCCCGCTACTGCAGTCGAAGGCCCGGATCCCAAGGATCCGGGCCTTCGTGGTGTGCGAACTCATGTGCTGAGGGGAGGGACGGCCGCGCCGCCGTGGGGAGTTGCGGGGTGTGTGTTTGACTTGTCGTCCTGTGGGCATGTCGACAAAACGCTGAAGTGACCTCACGGGCTGCGGTATACCGGGTGTACCCGGGGTGCAGGTGGTGCGACGATGGACGTTATGGGGGACAAGGCAACTCTGTTCGAGTCAGGGCGATTTGTGCAGCCTTCCGGTGGGGAACCGTCCCGTGACGAGATGACCGACACGGGGGACGCCGCCGAGGAGGTACGCCTCGGACTCGCCGCGCAGAGCGGCGACGCCGAGGCCGCCAGCGTCCTCGGAGCCATGCTGCTGCGCCGCGGCGACCTCGACGGAGCCGAAACCCATCTGCGAGCCGCCACCGCGGCCGGTGACCGGGCCGCCGCCAACAACCTGGGTGTCCTGCTGCACCAGCGCGGCTACCCCGAGGAGGCCGCCGGCTGGTGGCGCATCGCCGCCGTCGCCGGTTCCGCGGCCGCCGCGCACGCCCTGGGCCGCTACCACCGTGAGCGCGGGGACGAGCCCGCCGCCGAGTACTGGCTGCGCCAGTCCGCCGAGCAGGGCCATGTCCTCGGCGCCTACGCGCTCGCCGACCTGCTGGAGCACCGCGGGGACGTCGGCGCCGAGCCCTGGATGCGGGCCGCGGCCGAGCGGGGGCACCGGGAGGCCGCCTACCGGCTGGCGCGCGCGCTCGACACGGCCGGGCGTGAGGACGAGGCCGGGGCCGACAACGCTGTCGCCGAGGCCGAGCAGTGGTACCGGCAGGCCGCCGCGCGCGGCCACCGGCGGGCCGCGCTGCACCTCGGGGCGATCCTGGAGAAGCGCGGGGATCTGAAGGAGGCCGGGCGCTGGTATCTGACCTCCGCCAAGGACGGCGAGGCCCGCGCCGCCTGCGCGCTCGGCTTTCTGCTGCGCGACGCCGGGGACACCGAGAGCGCGGCCGTGTGGTGGCTGCGCGCGGCCCAGGAGGGCGACGGCAACGCGGCCAACGCCCTCGGCGCACTGCACGCCGAGCGCGGCGAGACCCAGACCGCCGAGCGCTGGTACCGGGCGGCGCTGGACGCCGGTGACGACAACGGCGCCTACAACCTCGGGCTGCTCTGCGCCGAGCAGGGGCGGACCGCGCAGGCCGAGCAGTGGTACCGGCGGGCCGCCTACGCCGGGCACCGGGAGGCCGCCAACGCGCTGGCCATCCTGCTGCTCCAGGGCGGCGACACCACCGGCGCCGAGCCGTGGTTCTCCAAGGCCGCCGAGGCCGGCAGCGTGGACGCCGCGTTCAACCTCGGCATCCTCTACGCCGGACGCGGCGAGGAGGCCATGGCGCTGCGCTGGTACGAGCGGGCGGCCGCCGCCGGGCACACCGAGGCCGCGCTCCAGGTCGGGATCGCCCGGCTGCGCGCGGGCGAGGAGCAGGAGGCCGAGCGGCATCTGCGGTGCGCGGCGGGCGGGGGCAGCGCGGAGGCGGCGTACCGGCTGGCCGCGCTGCTCGACGCGCGGCGGCCGCCGGAGCCGGCACACGAGCTGGGCGAGATCGTGCACGAGAAGACCGAGTGCGAGGAGTGGTACGAGCGGGCGGCGACCCAGGGGCACCGGCGGGCGCAGGTGCGGGTCGGGATGCTCGCGGCGGCCCGGGGTGACGTGGTCGAGGCGGCGCGCTGGTACCGGGCGGCGGCGGAGGCCGGGTCGCGCAACGGCGCCTTCAACCTCGGGCTGCTGCTCGCGCGGGAGGGGAGCGAGCCGGAGGCCGCGGTGTGGTGGACGCGAGCGGCTGACGCCGGGCACGGCCGGGCGGCGCTGCGGCTGGCCCTGGTCTACGCGCGTCGGGGGGAGCTGGCGGAGGGCCAGCGGTGGGCCGACCGGGCGGTCGAGCTGGGGCCGGCGGAGGTTTCGGAGCGGGCGGGGCGGTTGCGGGATGCGCTGCGGGAGGAGCTCTCGGCGTGAGCCCGGCCACGTCCCCGGTAACTGATTTGCTTCCGTCGACCTCCCTCACGTAATGTCGTGTTCACCGACGCGGGGTGGAGCAGCTCGGTAGCTCGCTGGGCTCATAACCCAGAGGTCGCAGGTTCAAATCCTGTCCCCGCTACTGAAGGCCGAGGGCCGGAATCCAGAGATGGATTCCGGCCCTCAGTCGTATCCGGGAGATCCGGGAGATCCAGGAGTTCGGGCGCGCAGGGCAGAAAAAAGAGGGGGCTTGCGCCCCCTCTCCAGCGTTCGCTCACGCCCGCGCGCAGTCCGGGCACAGCCCCCGGTACGTCACCTCGACATCCGACACCGTGAAGCCGAAACGCTCGGTGTCGGGGAGGTCGGCGAGCGGGTTGCCCGTGGGGTGGACGTCGCGGATCGCGCCGCACTGGGCGCAGACCAGGTGCTGGTGCGGCCGGTGCGCGTTCGGGTCGTAGCGCTTGGCGCGTTTGTCCGTCGCGACTTCCAGCACCTCGCCGAGCGAGACCAGCTCACCCAGCGTGTTGTAGACGGTCGCCCGGGAGATCTCGGGCAGCTTCGCGACAGCCCGTGCGTGGACCTCGTCGGCCGTCAGATGGACGTGCTCGCCGTCGAGGACCTCGGCGACGACGCGCCGCTGCGCGGTCATCCGCCATCCGCGTCCACGCAGCCGTTCCAGAAGGTCGCTCATGGACCCAAGCCTAACAGCAAGGGGGACCAGGACGGGAATAGGTGTGATTTTGGATCGATCTTTGATTTAGAACCTGTCCAACATGGATCGAGCGCGGCTTTGGCTCGCACTGAAGTTCTCCACCGAGGAGGGCAACTACGACCTCGTCGGCAACAACACCCCGGTCTTCTTCATCCGGGACGCGATCAAGTTCCCCGACTTCATCCACACCATCCCGGCGTCGTACCGCCACATGGACGGCTTCGGCTCGCACACGGAAGAGGCCGAGGTGCTCGTGGGCAAGGACCCCGACTCGCACCAGCGCGAGCTGCGTGAGGCGATCGAGCGCGGGGAGTTCCCGAGCTGGACCGTGGGTGTGCAGATCGTGCCGGCGGCCGACGCAGGGACGTACCGCTTCAACCCGTTCGACCTGACCAAGGTGCGGCCGCACGCGGACTACCCGGTCATCGAGATGGGCAGGCTGGAGCTGAACCGCAACCCGCGGAACATCTTCGCCGAGGTCGAGCGGTCGATCTACAGCCCCGCGCACTTCGTGCCGGGCATCGGCCCCTCGCCCGACAAGATGCTCCATGGCCGCCTCTTCGCGTACGGCGACGCGCACCGCTACCGCGTCGGCATCAACGCCGACCACCTGCCGGTGAACCGTCCGCACGCCACCGAGGCGCGCACCAACTCCCGTGACGGCCACCTCTACGACGGCCGGCACGGCTCGGCGAAGAACTATGAGCCGAACGGCTTCGACCACGCGACGCCGGCGCACGCCGAGGACGACGACTTCGTGCAGGCGGGCAACCTGTACCGGCTGATGTCGCAGGAGGAGCGGGACCGCCTGATCGCGAACCTGGCGGGTGCCGTCTCCCAGGTCTCGCGCGAGGACATCGTCGAGCGCGCCATCGGCAACTTCCGCAACGCCGACGCCGACGCCGGCTTCGGCAAGCGGCTGAAGGCGGCGGTGCAGGCGCTGCGCGGCTGTGAGTCGGTCGTACCGAGCCGGCCGTATTGAGTCGGAGACAACAGATCGGCGGCACGCCCGTGCCGCTGGGCCGGACCCCCTGGTGCTCGGGGTCCGGCCCGTTCCGCTGGGTCACATGCCTGGCCCGGGACTGCTCAGAGCACCGCTGCGGGCTCGCGGGTCGGGGCCCAGCAGCGGATGATGTCGCGGACCGAGACGATGCCGGCCACCTCGCCGCGATCGAGGACGACCAGGTGCCGGAAGCCGCCGTGGGCCATGGCGCGTGCGGCCTGCTCCAGGGTCCAGGTCGGGGCGGCGAAGACGACGTCGGTGGTGGTGTGGGCGTGGGTGCGTTCCGTGTCGGGGTTCTGGCCGAGGCCGACGGAGTTGAGGATGTCGCGTTCGGTGAGGATGCCGATGCCGCCGGCGTCCGGGTCGAGGACGACGGCGGCGCCGACCCGGCGTGCGGACATCAGGGCGGCTGCCTGGCGGAGGGTGTGGGCGGGGCCGACGGTGAGGATCACCGTGCTCATGGCGTCACGGACGAGCATGGATGGGGCCACCTCCTAGGAATCCAGTGGGTTAGTTCCTGGATTCACAAGTTCACAAGTGGGGGTGACTTCAGGGTGACAGGTAAAGGTGCGGTCAACAAGGGGGCGCGCGGCGCCAGTTGAGGGCGTATCGGGACTGCACCCGGGTCTCAGTGGCGCGGGTTGAGATACCCCAGCAACTCGTCGTGCAGCAGACCGTTGGACGCCGCCGCGTTCCCGCTGTGCGGGCCCGGGCGGCCGTCGAGGCCGGTGAAGCTGCCGCCGGCCTCCGTGACGACGATCGCGGTGGCGGCCATGTCCCAGAGCGACAGCTCCGGCTCCGCGCAGATGTCCACGGATCCCTCGGCGACCATCATGTACGGCCAGAAGTCGCCGTACGCGCGGGTGCGCCACACCTGGCGGGTGAGATCGAGGAAGCCGTCGAGGCGGCCCTGTTCCTCCCAGCTGGAGAGGGAGGAGTAGGCGAAGGACGCGTCCGCGAGCTTGCCGACGGCGGAGACGTGGATGCGGGTCGCGGAGGTCAGGCTGCGGCCGGTGAAGGCCCCGTGGTCCTTGGCGGCCCACCAGCGGCGGCCGAGGGCGGGGGCGGAGACGACGCCGACGACGGGGTGGTAGCCGCCCTCGCCCGCCTCCATCAGCGCGATGAGGGTCGCCCATACGGGCACGCCGCGTACGTAGTTCTTGGTGCCGTCGATGGGGTCGATCACCCAGCGGCGGGAGCCGGAGCCCTCGACGCCGTACTCCTCGCCGAGGACCGAGTCTCTCGGGCGTGCGCGCTGGAGGTGGTTCCGGATGAGTTCCTCCGCCGCCTGGTCCGCTTCGCTCACCGGGGTCATGTCCGGCTTGGTCTCCACTTTCAGGTCGAGGGCCTTGAAGCGGTCCATGGTGGTGGCGTCGGCGGCGTCCGCGAGGACGTGGGCCAGGCGCAGATCGTCGAGGTAGTCCGGCATGTGACGAACGCTATCTGCCGGGGTCGGTACGGGGCTACCAGGGGACGGGGCGGTGTCGTGGGCTTGTGGTGCCGGTGGGGCCGTGGTGACAGGCGCGTCGGTCCACCGACCCGTACTGCCGCGAACCCTTGACAGTGCATACAAGCGCGTCAAATCTGGGCGCAGAGCCGCTCTGACCCAGGGAGGCGATGATGCCTGCTGCCCGGGAGTCCCTACTGGACGCCGCCCATACGGCGCTCGCGCGCCGGCCGTGGTCCGCGGTGCGGATGGTCGACGTGGCAGCGGCGGCGGGCGTGTCCCGGCAGACCCTGTACAACGAGTTCGGGAGCAAGGACGGGCTGGCGCGGGCGCTGGTGCGGCGGGAGGCCGACGGGTACCTCGCCGGAGTCGAGCGGGCGCTCGCCGGGCCGGGCGAGCCGAGAGAACGGCTCACCGCCGTCGCCGAGTGGACGCGCTCCGCCGCGCGGGACAACGAACTGGTACGGGCCATGCTCACCGGCTGCTGGAGCGAACGGCTGCCCACGCCGCCGCTCGCCGCCGTGCCGTCCTCCTCCTCGGTGCCGGCCCAGCGCCGCGCGGACGGGCCGCTGCCCACGCCCCGCGACTTCGTACGGATCGTGCGGGACCGCGCCGTCACCGCCCTGACCGGCCACGCCGCCACCCTGGCCGATCCCGCCGAGCTGACCCGCCCCTGCGAACTGGCCGTACGCCTCGCCCTGTCCTGCGTCGCGGCACCGCCGGGGGAGGGCGGCGTGGCGGAGCTGATCCAGGCGGTCGTCCCACGCCAGTTGGTGTGAGTCCAGGTCTCAGCAGGGGCCACCCCGGAAGTACCGGGCGCCGTACGGCCGGGCGTGGTCGCCGTGCTCGTGGGCGGCGTCGGACCGGTGCGCGGGGGCCGCGCGCTCCGACGCGTGCGTAGCCGCTCCAGGCCGGCCAGCACCTCGGCGCGATGGCCGGACTCCTTCATCCACCGGGGCAGTCGCGGGAGCATCGCGTGCCCTCAGTGCGCCGACCCCGACAACTGCAGCCCGATCACCCCGACGATGACCAGGCTGATCGAGACGATCTTCAGGGTGGAGACCAGGTCGCCGAGGAAGACCATGCCGTAGATCGCGGTCCCGGCCGCGCCGATGCCGGTCCACACGGCGTACGCGGGGCCCACGTCGAGCTTCTTCAGGGACAGGGTCAGCAGGCCGAAGCTGCCGAGGGCGAACGAGGCGAAGGCGACGGTCGGCCAGAGGCGGGTGAACCCGTGCGAGAGCTTCAGGCACACGGCGAAACCGGTCTCCAGCATCCCGGCCACGATGACCAGCAGCCACGCCATGTGCGGTCCTCCCGTTGATCCGGATCTCCGGCTCGGTGCGATTATGCACTTACCGAACCCGGGCCCCGGCAAACAACGCAGGGCGGCTCAGTCGCCTTCCTTGCGCTCCCGCGTGGCCAGCAGGCGGCGCAGCGAGTACAGGCGCGCCGGGTCTGCGTGGCCGTCCGCGACCCAGGCGTCCAGCGCGCAGTCCGGCTCGTCGTGGCTGCACGCGCGCGGGCAGCCCTCCGTGCCGGGTTCGAGATCCGGGAAGGCGTGGATGACACGGGACGGGTCGATGTGGGCCAGGCCGAAGGAGCGCACGCCCGGGGTGTCGATGACCCAGCCGTCCACATCGGTCAGGGGCAGGGCGAGGGCCGACGTCGTGGTGTGGCGGCCGCGGCCCGTCACCGCGTTGACGTGTCCCGTCGAACGCCGGCGTTCCTGGGACACCAGCGCGTTGACCAGGGTCGTCTTGCCGACGCCCGAGTGGCCGACGAACGCCGTCACCCTGCCGTCCAGGTACTCCCGCACCCGGTCCGCGGCATCCCCGTCCTCCAGTTCCTCGCGGCTGGTGACGACGTGGGGGATGTCGAGGGCGCCGTACAGCTCCAGCAGCTTGTCCGGCGGTGCGAGGTCCGACTTGGTCATGACCAGCAGCGGCTCCAGGCCGCCGTCGAAGGCGGCGACCAGGCAGCGGTCGATCAGACGCGGGCGCGGTTCCGGGTCGGCCAGGGCCGTGACGATCGCCAGCTGGTCGGCGTTGGCGACGACCACCCGCTCGAACGGGTCGTCGTCGTCGGCCGTGCGCCGCAGCACCGACGTGCGCTCCTCGATCCGTACGATCCGGGCGAGCGTGTCCTTCTTGCCGGACAGGTCGCCGACCAGGGCCACCCGGTCCCCGACCACCGCGGCCTTGCGGCCCAGCTCGCGGGCCTTCATCGCCATCACGGTCCGGTCGTCGACCAGGCAGGTCAGCCGGCCGCGGTCGACCGTGAGGACCAGGCCCTCGGCGGCGTCCTCGTGCTTGGGCCGGATGTTCGTGCGCGGCCGGGTGCCCCGGCGGCCGGGGCGGGTACGGATGTCGTCCTCGTCGGTGTGCTTGCCGTAGCGGCGCATGGCGTGTCCCTACTGCCCGAGCATCCCGGTCCACAGCTCGGGGAAGTCCGGCAGGGTCTTCGCCGTCGTCGCCACGTTCTCGATCCGCACGCCCTCGACCGCGAGGCCGATGATCGCGCCGGCGGTCGCCATGCGGTGGTCCTCGTAGGTGTGGAAGACGCCGCCGTGCAGCGGGCGCGGGCGGATGTGCAGGCCGTCGGCGGTCTCGGTGACGTCACCGCCGAGCTCGTTGATCTCCTTGGTGAGCGCGGCCAGCCGGTCCGTCTCGTGCAGCCGCAGATGGGCCACGCCCCGCAGGGTCGAGGGGGAGTCCGCGAGGGCGGCGACCGCCGCGATGCCCGGGGTCAGCTCACCGACGTCGCCCAGGTCCACGTCGATGCCGTGGATGGCGCCGGAGCCGGTGAACACCAGCCCGAACTCGGTGAGTTCGCAGGAGCCGCCCATCTCGGTGAAGATCTCCCGCAGCCGGTCACCCGGCTGGGTGGTGCGCTCCGGCCAGTCCGGGATCAGTACCTTGCCGCTTGTCACCAGGGCCGCCGCCAGGAACGGCTGGGCGTTGGACAGGTCCGGTTCGATCGTCAGGTCCCGGCCGAGCAGCGCGCCCGGCGTCACCCGCCACACGTTCGGCTCGCCGCCCGACTCCGGGGTGTCCACCTGGGCGCCGACCGCGCGCAGCATGTCGACGGTCATCCGGATGTGGGGCATGGAAGGCAGGGTCGCGCCGGTGTGGCGGACCTCGACGCCCTGGTTGAAGCGGGGTCCGGACAGCAGCAGGGCGCTCACGAACTGGGAGGACGAGGAGGCGTCGATCGACACCGGGCCGCCGTCCAGGGCCCCGCCGCCGTGCACCGTGAGCGGCAGCGCGCCCCGGCCGTCGTCGTCGATCCGGGCGCCGAGCGCCCGCAGCGCGTCGATCACGCCGTGCAGGGGACGTTCGTACGAGCGCGGGTCGCCGTCGAACCGGATGGGGCCGTCGGCCAGCGCGGCCACCGGCGGCAGGAAGCGCATCACCGTGCCGGCGTTGCCGACGTCGACCGTGGCCGGGCCGTGCAGCCCCGTCGGCAGCACCCGCCAGGCCTCGCCGGTGCCGTCGGGGCCGACCCCTTCCTCGATCTCCACGCCCATCGCGCGCAGGGCACCGGCCATCAGCAGGGTGTCGCGGGAGCGCAGCGGGCGGCGCAGCCAGCCGGGCTCGGAGGCGAGGGCGGCCAGCACCAGAGCGCGGTTGGTGACCGACTTGGACCCGGGCACGTGGACCGTCGCGTCGACGGCTCCGCTCGCGTGCGGGGCGGGCCAGAGGGCGGTGTGTGCGGGGTTAACGGTCATGCGCCCCACTTTAGTGGCTGGGGGCGGCCGGAGATCTCGATCAAAAGCGGCGAAACCCCCGACGAGAGCCCGACGGGAGCCGTCGCCCGGGCGGCGTCCCTGCCCGGGGCTCACACCGCCAGCAGCCAGCGGCCGCCGCCGATCAGCGAGCACAGCGACACCGCGTGGAACAGGAACAGCCACAGCGCGGCCGGTACGTGGGTGAGCCGCGAGAGCTGGTCCGCGTCCGAGTCGCCCGCGCCGCCCCGCGACCGCTTCAGCTGCAGCTCGAACGGCGGCCGTACCCCGCCGAACAGCAGGAACCACACCACCGCGTACGCGAAGGCGGCCTGTACCTGGGGCCCGGCCAGCCAGGACACCAGCAGGAAGGCGCCCCCCGTCAGCACCACGGTCAGCACGCCGTACGCGTTGCGGATCATCACCAGCATCGCCACCAGCAGCGCCGTCGCGGCCCAGAGCAGCAGCGTGATGCGGCCCGCGGCCAGCAGGGCGGCGCCGCCGAGGCCCAGCAGCGAGGGGGCCGTGTACCCGGCGGCGGCCGTCAGGATCATGCCGAGCCCGTGCGGCTTGCCCCTGCTGACCGTGAGACCGCTGGTGTCGGAGTGCAGCCGGATGCCGGTGAGCTGCCGGCCGGTGAGCAGGGCGATCAGCCCGTGGCCGCCCTCGTGCGCGATGGTGATCGCGTTGCGGGATATCCGCCACACGGTGTGCGGGACCACCACGGCGAGCGCGGCCACCGAGGTGGCGAGCACCACCCACAGATCGGGATCGGGCTGGGTACCGGTGAGCCGGTCCCAGATGTCGGGCAGCGCGGTGGCGGCGAGGCTGTCCATAGGTCCGAGAGGCCCCCTGTTCTGGTGCGGAGTCTGGCAGTGTGGCACGTCTGTGCGGACGGTATCCGAGACGCCGACCTCGCAGCGATCGTTCCTGAGGTGCGGGCTCGTCGACAGCACGTCCGTTGTCAGTGCGGTGCGCTTCACTGTCCGTTATGGAGCTCATCCAAGCGACCGTCGATGACCTGCTGGCCCGACTCGGCCCGGGGGACGGCTACCTGTACCTGGCCGGCGACCTGGACCCGCAGGACCTGACCGACCTGCTCAGCGACAGGTACGGCGCCCCGCGCACCCTCGTCCTCGACGGCTTCACCGATCCGACGGTCGACGAGTCCGGGGGCGCGGCCCTCCTTGCCCCCTTCGAGGACCGGGCCGTGAAGATACGGGCGTGGGCATACGGGGATCAGTGGGTCGGCACGGGTACGGTGCGCGACGCCGAGGGCGTCGAGCGGCCGGTGCTGGTGATCGCTCACAGGGAGATGCCAGAACCCTTGGCGGTCGCTCCGGGCGAGGACGGGGACGTCGACTGGATGGAGCGGCTCAGACGGATCACCGGCTGGACGCAGCCCGCCCAGCGGCCGGACGTGGACTGGGCGGAGGTGGAGTCGCGCCTGGGCACGGCGCTGCCCGGCGACTACAAGCGCATGGTCGAGACGTTCGGCAAGGGCGCCTTCGACGGATATCTGGGCCTGAACCAGGAGCCGTGGACGCATCTCAGGGAGGACGGGCTGCTGATCTGGGCGGGCACTGAGCACGAGGACCTGTACTGCTGGAGGGCCGACGGCGACGACCCCGACCGCTGGCCCGTCGTGGTCCGGTCCTTCGACGGCGAGGACGTCTCCTTCGAGTGCCGGGCCGCGGAGTTCGTCTGCCGCATCCTCATCGACCCGTGCCACCGGTTCACGATGGCCCGCTATTTCGACACCCACTGGTTCATGAACTACCGGGAAAGCGTCTGACCGGCCCGAAAGCCGAAAAGGTCGCGGGTGGGCGTTCCCGGTGTCTCTGCTGACGCGCGTGCCCGCCGGCCCCGCCCAGCGGTGCGACCGTGGGCGGGACGGCGGGGGTGCTGGTCAGCCGATGGTGGCGATGCCGTCGGAGGTGACGGTCGGGCGGCCCGAGGTGCCGACCACGACGATCTTCAGGGTGTGTTTGGCGGAGCTGGACCACGTCTTCGTCCAGATCGCCTGTCGATACAGCGTGGTGGAGGACTTCAGGTCGACCTCGGTGACCTTGGTGCCGTCGAGGTAGACGTACGCCTGGCCGGAGGTGGAGGCCCGCGAGACGATCCAGGCCACCGAGCGGCCGGTGAAGGTCCAGCTGATCGAGGCCCCGGCGGAGGAGGCGCTGTAGGAGTAGCCGCCCAGGTAGCTGGTGCTGCTCTTGTGCGTCCAGGTGCCGGTGCGGGTGGTGGAGGTCTCCTGGACGATGTTCGGCGTCCGGTAGACGGAGGCGCCGACGCTGTTGCCTGCCACGTCGTACGCCTTCAGCGCGAACAGGTCCGAGCCGCCGGGCTTGGCGGTGGTGTTCCAGGAAGTGGTGGTCGGGCCGAAGGAGGCGGAGGAGGGCGAGGTCGCGAGGACCTGGGCCAGCGCCGCGTTGTCGGCTGCCTTCCAGGTCACCGTGACCGGAACGGCTGTCGAACTCACCGTCCCCGTACGCGTCTTGACGTCGGGAGTGGTCGGGAAGGCGGGCGCGGTGGTGTCGCCGACCAGGGTGACCGAGCCGGACAGGGTGGTCGAGCCGCGGACGTGGGTGGCACGGACCTGGACCGTGTGGCTGCCGGCCGCGACCGAGATCGAGGCGGAGCGGGCGGAACCGGAGGCATGCGCCACGGCCTTGCCGTCGACCAGGACGTCGAAGCCGGAGATCACCTGGGACGGTGTGGCGGTCGTCCAGCTCACCGTCGCCGCGCCCTTGGTGTAGTAGCTCGTACCGGACTTGGTCGCGCCGCCGGACATTCCGGTGACGGTGACGGCACCGACCGGGCCGGCCGCGTAGGAGCGGACCGTGCCCAGGGCGTTGTAGAGCTGGTTGCCGGGGCAGTCGGTGGCGTAACCGTTGCGGTGACCGGAGATGACGTCGAAGTTGTAGCTGTTGCCCAGGGTGAAGCCGTGGCTGTCGGAGGCGCCCTCGGGCAGGGAGGCGGAGTCGGTGCCCGGGTTCACCCCGGTCATGCCGAACTTCCAGGCGGCGATCCGGGCGATCGAGCCCAGCATCGCCTGCGTCGGCGCGGCCCCCGGGAAGGTGCTGGCCGTGGAGTCACCGCCGCTGAAGTCGGTGTACGTGCCGATGGCGGCCACGCCCATGCTGTTGGTGTTGAACCCGTAGGTCTGGGCGCCTACGACGGGCAGAGCCATCCCGCCGAAGCGGCCCTCGAAGATGGTGCCGCACTTGTCGACCAGGAAGTTGTAGCCGAGGTCGCGCCAGCCCTGGTTGAGGTGCTCGGCGTAGATGCCGCGCACGATCGCCGGAGAGTCGGAGCAGGAGTAGTTGTTCGTGGTGTCCGTGTGGTGGACGAACATCACCTTCACCGCCGACCCGTACAGCGGATAACCGGTCTCCCGGGCGCACTCGTCCGCGCCCCAGCCGGCCCGGGTGACCACGGTCGGCGGCGCCACCGTCGAGGTGGTCGTGGCCGGCATCGGGTCCGGCGGGACCGGCGATGCCGACGCGGAGGGGCTGGCCGAGGAGGCCGGGCAGGACGGGTACGCCTGGTCCATGGTCGGCAACTGGCTCGGCCAGGACGTCGCCGACGCGCTCGGCGAGGTGGAGCCGGAGGCGGAGGGCGAGGTGCTGGTGGACGGTGCGACGGAGGTGGAGTCCGTGGCCGTGGGGGTGGCCGAGTCCGTCGCCGTCGCCGAGTCGGTCGGGGCGGCGCTGTCGGTGGCCGTCGCCGTGCCGGTCGCGGTGGCCGTGTCCGTCGGCGTGGTCGTGTCGGTGGCCGTGGCGGTATCGGTGGCCGTGGCGGTGTCGGTGGCCGTCGCGTCCATGGCGTAGGCGGCCGGGGCCATGCCGGAGCCCGTGGTGCCCGAGGCGGCCTTGCCCGGGTCGATCAGGTCCACCCGCAGCCCGGCGGGCAGCGCGGCCGCGCGGTGCGCGCCGGCCGCGCGGACCTGGATGCCGTTCGACGGCCCCGCCCACATCGGCGACATCCCGCCCCGTACGCCGGGACGGTTCAGCTCGGCCGCGTCGGGGATGTCGTCCGGCTGCTGCATCTTCAGCCACTGGGTCCAGTGGCCGTCGGCGGCGGAACGGGTGCGTACCTCCACCGTGCCGCGCAGCGAGGTGTGCGCGCCGTTCCAGGTGACGCCCACCATGCTGAACGGGGCCGTGGACCGGGCGCCCAGCGTCTTGAGCGACGCGCTCGAACCGGTCAGCGGCAGCGAGTGCACATGCGTCTTGACCGGCCCCGCCGCCGACGCCCCGGAACCACCGCCCTGCCCGGCCGCCGCGACGGCTGCCACCGCCAGGCCGCCTCCCGCGACGACCGCTCCCAACGCCACCCAGGCGCGCTTCTTCAGTCCGGACGGACGCGTTCGCCGGCCCCTGTATGCAGTTCTCATGCCCCACCTTGTGGAAACGTGGCATCCCTTGCCACACGTCGAACCCATGGGGACCGGATGACGTGGCCCGGCCGGCCCATGACCGGCGGGCCATTACATGATCCCCGAGAGATCCAGCGCATCACACGTCACTTTCGTTTCTCGGACGGCTCGTCCTCCTTGCGTAAGGTGGTGACGACCCTGGGGTCACTGGGCAGGTCGGAGGGGTGGTTTCGGATGTGCGGACGGTATGCGTCGAGTCGTAGGCCCGAGGATCTCGCAGGAATCTTCGACGTCGAGAAGTGGGGGCCCGAGGAGACCCTGGAGCCGGACTACAACGTGGCGCCGACCAAGGAGGTCTACGCCGTCCTCGACCGTCCCCTCAAAGACGCGGACTCCCCGCGTCCGGTCCGCCAGCTGCGCAAGCTGAAGTGGGGTCTGGTGCCGTCCTGGGCCAAGACGCCCGAGGGCGGCGCCCGGATGATCAACGCCCGGGCCGAGACGGTGCACGAGAAGCCCGCCTACCGCCGCGCCTTCGCCGCCCGGCGCTGCATCATCCCCGCCGACGGCTACTACGAGTGGGTCACCGGCAAGCAGGAGCGCGACCTGGAGGTCGAGGGAAAGAAGAAGCGGCCGCGCAAGCAGCCGTACTTCGTGCTGCCGGCCGACGGCTCGGTGTTCGCGATGGCCGGGCTGTACGAGTTCTGGCGGGACCGCACCCTGCCCGACGACCACCCCCAGGCCTGGTGGGTGACCTGCTCGGTGATCACCACGGAGGCGGAGCAGACCCCGCTGGCCGTGGCCCCGGCCGAGGGCCCGTACTCGCTGGTCGACATCCACCCCCGGATGCCGCTGATGCTCACCCCGGACCGCTGGGACGCCTGGCTCGACCCGGCCCGCACCGATCCCGACGCCCTCCGCGACCTCCTCGCCCCGCCCCCGCCCGGCCTGATGCGCGCCTACCCGGTCTCCACGGCCGTCAGCAACGTCCGCAACAACGGCCCGGAACTGCTGAAGGAGCTTGAGGCACCGGAAACGGGCACACTCTTCTAACGTGATCGAGATTGTCGAGACCGACGCCGGGACCGCACGCATCACCTGGCACAAGGCGAAGAAGGCGCGACTGGTCCTGGCCGTGAGCCATGGAGCCGGCGGTGGCATCGAGGCACGCGACCTCCAGGCCCTCGCCCGCGTGCTCCCGGAGCACGGCGTGACCGTGGCCCTCGTGGAGCAGCCCTGGCGCGTCGCCGGGAAGAAGGTCGCCCCCGCGCCGAAGACCCTGGACACCGGCTGGCGCGGCATCTGGCCCGCGCTGTCCGGGATGGAGCTGCCGGTGGTCTCCGGCGGCCGAAGCGCCGGCGCCCGGGTCGCCTGCCGTACGGCGACCGAGCTGGGCGCGCATGCCGTGCTCGCGCTCAGCTTCCCGCTGCACCCGCCGGGCAAGCCCGAGAAGTCCCGCGCCGAGGAACTGCTGGGGGCCGGGCTGCCGACGCTGGTCGTGCAGGGCGGCAACGACCCCTTCGGCAAGCCGGAGGAGTTCCCGAAGGGTGACTTCGAGCTGATCGAGGTGCCGTACGGCGATCACGGTTTCGCGGTCCCCAAGCGTGCGGAGATCACCCAGGAGAGGGCCCTGGAGATCGTCAGCGAGGGCGTAGTGGAGTGGACCGTGTCACTCGGGTGACCCCCGGGAATGTTGCCGGCCGGACCTCTGTTGATCGGGACAGAAGTGCTGAGGCCTCGGCACCGACGTCGTAGGAGAGGAAGTCCGCCGCATGGGTTCGACCATCTGCCCGAGCCAAAAGCGCAGCGCTGACCTGGACTGGACGGTGCTGCACGCGGCCAAGGCCACTCCTATTCGAGGGGCGGCAGGCACGGGTCGTGTTCTATCCTCCGAAACGAGTGGGACCGGTTTCGGTCCTGCCCGGGATCTTGAGGAGGTGGGTCCGGTCACCGGTACCGACGCAGGGACCGACAACGGCCAGGCGGAGCAGCCCGAGGGCCAGGGCGTGAGCGCGGAGGCGATCTCCGAGTCCACCGCCGAGCGCAGTGCGCGCTTCGAGCGGGACGCGCTCGAGTTCCTCGACCAGATGTACTCGGCCGGGTTGCGCATGACGCGCAACCCGGCCGACGCCGAGGACCTGGTGCAGGAGACCTACGCGAAGGCGTACGCGTCCTTCCACCAGTTCCGCGAGGGCACCAACCTCAAGGCGTGGCTGTACCGGATCCTCACCAACACGTTCATCAACTCCTACCGCAAGAAGCAGCGCGAGCCGCAGCGCTCCGCCGCGGAGGAGATCGAGGACTGGCAGCTCGCCCGCGCCGAGTCGCACATGTCGACGGGTCTGCGCTCCGCCGAGTCGCAGGCGCTCGACCACCTGCCCGACTCGGACGTGAAGGAGGCGCTGCAGGCGATCCCCGAGGAGTTCCGCATCGCCGTCTATCTCGCGGACGTAGAGGGCTTTGCGTACAAGGAGATCGCGGACATCATGGGGACACCCATCGGTACGGTGATGTCCCGGCTGCACCGGGGCCGCCGTCAACTGCGCGGCATGCTGGAGGACTACGCCCGTGAGCGTGGGCTGGTCCCGGCGGGCGCCGGAGAGTCGAACGAAGCGAAAGGCTCGGGCTCATGAGCTGCGGAGAGCCGCACGAGACGGACTGCAGTGAGGTCCTCGACCATCTGTACGAGTTCCTCGACAGTGAGATGCCGGACGTCGATCGCGACAAGTTCCAGCACCACTTCGAGGAATGCTCTCCGTGCCTGGAGAAGTACGGCCTGGAGCAGGCCGTGAAGAAGCTGGTCAAGCGGTGCTGCGGGCATGACGACGTACCCGCGGACCTGCGCGCCAAGGTCATGGGGCGGATCGACCTGATCCGTTCCGGCCAGGCCGTCCCCGAGCACGACGTGACCGCCACCCCGCAGGAGAGCTGACCGCCGGGTCGTCACTCGAACGTGCTAATCCTCAGGTCATAGGCCCCGCACCCCCCGATCCCCGCCCTAGGCTCCGAGCCTGGACAGGCATGGTCGGGGGAGGGGCGTGATGGAGGCGGTACCGGCTAGGGCCCGCGGTTATGTGGCCTGTGTCGCCCTGCTGGCGCTGCTCTGCCTCCTGCCGCTGCCGACGGTACGCACCCCGTGGTGGGCGCTCGGTCTTCTCTGCGCGCTCTACGCCGTCTGCGAGCACGCCGTGCGCCGACGCTTCGGCGGCACCTTCTACCCCGTGCTGCTCGCCGGGGCGTTCCTGCTGCCGCCGCCGGCCGCCGCGCTGGTCCCGCTGCCCGCGGCCCTGCTCTCCCCGGTCGAGCGGGCCGGGCACCGGCCCGCGCCGCTCAGACGCCTGTGGCGGGCCGCGCAGCCCGCGCTCGCCGTGTGGGGCGCCGCCCGGGTGCACTGGGCGCTCGGCGGCCGCGACGCCGTCGTCGCCTCCGACTTCCCGTACGCGCTGCTGCCCGCGGGCGCGGCCGTGCTCGCCTTCTGCCTGATCCTCACCGTCCTCGACGGCGGGATCCGCGCCGTCGCCCTCGGCGTCCCGCTGCGCCGGGCCTGGCGCGGGCTGCTGTCCCGCTCCCTCGCGCCCGTCGCGGTGCACGGACTCGCCGGGCTGATGACGGCCGTGCTGTGGCGCAGCCCGTACGGCCCGGTCGCCGCGCTGCTCGTGCTGCTGCCGATGTGCGTGTCCTGGTGGATCTTCGCCCAGTACCACCGCGAACGCGCCGCCCACCAGGCCACCATCCGTGCCCTCGTCCAGGCGGTCGACATCAAGGACGGCTACACCCGCGGCCACAGCGAACGCGTCGGACAGGCCTCCGTGATGATCGCCCGCGAACTGGGCATGGACGACGACCGCGTCGAGGTGCTGCGCTTCGCCGGCATCCTGCACGACGTCGGCAAGCTCGGTGTCCCGACGCGGCTGCTGCGCAAGGACGGCCCGCTGACCCCCGAGGAACGCCGGATCATCGAACTGCACCCCGAGTACGGCCATGAGATGGTCCGCGGGATCTCCTTCCTCGGCGAGGCCCGCGCCGCGATCCTGCACCACCACGAACGCCTCGACGGCAGCGGCTACCCGTACGGCCTAGTCGGAAGCCAGATCCCCGAGTGCGCCCGCATCGTCGCCGTCGCCGACGCCTTCGACGCGATGACCTCCACCCGCTCCTACCGCCGGGCCCGCCCGGTCGAGGCGGCCGTCGCCGAACTGGAGCGCTGCGCCGGCGCGCAGTTCGACCCGCGCATGGTGGACGCGTTCCGGCGCGCGCTGGGCCGCTACGGCTGGCACCCCACGGTCACCTCCGAGGACACCGCGACGCCGCACGAGAGCCAGGGCCGGTCGCCGGTCATCGGGGCACCCCGGTGACCGCGCTGCGGATCGTGCACGGGGCCGCCGCGCTCACCGCGGCCGGGTCCCTCGCCGTCACCCTGTGGACCGGGCTCGACGAACGGGGCGTCGCCCTCGCCTTCGGGGTGCTCATAGCGGTCGGCGAGCTGACCCGGTGGAGCGACGCCGAGGTACGGCAGGCCGCCCCCCTCGCCACCGCCGGCTCGCTGTCGTACGCCCTGCTCGGAGCGGAGGCCGGTCGGCCCGCGCACCACGACGCGGCGCAGGTCGTCACCGTGGTCCTGGCGGCCGCCCTGCTCGGCGCCGTCCCGCACATCTGGCACGGACGCACCCCCACCCTCGACCATCTGGCCCGCCGTGTGCTCACCGTCGGCTTCGCCGCCGTCTGCTTCCAACCCCTCTACAGCAAGGGCGCATTCACCTCCTGGAGCGGCCCCGCCTACGCCGTGCTCCTGGTCGCCCTGCTCTGCCTCACCGCGCTGTGCGACGCCGTCCTGGCCGCCGCTCTCGCCCACTCCCGCACCCGCTGGCCGTTCGGCCCGCTGCTGCGCGAGGAACTGCGCGGGCTGCTCGGCATCGGCTCCGCCGTCTGTGCGACCGGCGCGGTGATCGCGCTAGGGGTCGCCGTCGCCGGGCTGTGGGCGCTGCCCGTGTTCTGTCTGCCCCTGCTGCTCACTCAGTTGTCCCTGCGCAGATACGCGGCCGTCCGCGCCACCTACCGGCAGACCATCGCCTCCCTCGCCCGCGCCACCGAGATAGCCGGCTGCACCCCACCCGGGCACGCCCGCCGGGTGGCCGCGCTCAGCCTCGCCGTCGGCCGGGATCTCGGCCTGACCGGCGGCGAACTGACCGTCCTGGAGTACGCGGCCCTCATGCACGACATCGGCCAGCTCAGCCTGGTCGACCCGGTCCCGGCCGGTGCCACCGCCGGGCTGCCGCCCGCGCAGCAGCGGCGGATCGCGCTGCTCGGCGGGGCCGTCGTAAGGCAGACCGGTGTGTCCGCGGCCGTCGCCGTGATGGTGGAACGGCAGGCGGACCCCTACCGCGAACAGCCCCTCGCCGCCCGGATCATCCGGGCCGTGAACGCCTACGAGGAGAAGACCCGGGACGCGGGCCCCGAGGGACCCCTGCGGGCGCTGGAGGAGCTGCGTCTCGGCACCGCCGGTGACTACGCTCCGGAGGTGGTGGAGTCCCTCGCCCGCGTCCTGGCCCAGCCACGGACCTGGGGGGAGAGCGCGCCAGTGGCGGGCGACGGGAGACGCACGGCACTGTCTGACCCCGCTCGCGGCTGGGTAACCCATGGGTAATGAGCGCCTTTCCCACCGTACGTGGTTGGATGCGAGGGAGAGGGTGTCCGGGGGCACAAGCCAGCCCACTGAGCGGAACTGGAACTGGCAGGCGGGAATCGTGAGGATCTTCGGCAAGGGACGGCACCGGCCCTCCGCCTCCTGGCGGCAGGCCACCGACCGGGCGTTCACGCTCATCGGCGACGGTCGGTACGAGGACGCGGGCGAGCTGCTGACACGGGCCGCCGACCTGGAACCCTGGCTGTCGGAGTCCTGGTTCAACCTCGCCCTGCTGCACAAGTTCCGGCACGACTGGGAGCAGGCCCGCGCGGCCGGTCTGCGCGCGGTGGCCCTGCTCGACCGGGAGACCGGGGCGCCCGACTGGTGGAACGTCGGCATCGCCGCCACCGCCCTGCAGGACTGGCCGCTGGCCCGCCGCGCCTGGCAGGCGTACGGGCTGAAGGTGCCCGGAGGCGCCGCCGTGGCCGGGGAACCGGTCGGCATGGAGCTGGGCAGCGCGGCCGTACGGCTCTCCCCGGAGGGTGAGGCCGAGGTCGTGTGGGGCCGCAGGCTGGACCCCGCGCGGATGGAGGTGCTGTCCATCCCGCTTCCCTCGTCCGGGCGACGCTGGGGCGAGGTCGTGCTGCACGACGGGGTCCCGCACGGCGAGCGCACGACCTCCACCGGCCATGCGTATCCGGTCTTCGACGAGATCGAGCTGTGGGCGCCCTCACCCGTGCCGACCTGGGTGGTTCTGCTGGAGGCGGCCACGGAGGCGGACCGGGACGCGCTGGAGCAGCTCGCCGCGGACGCCGGGTTCGCCGCGGAGGACTGGTCGTCGTCCGTGCGGCTGCTGTGCCGGATGTGCTCGGAGTCGCGGATGCCGTCGGACGAGGGCGAGGGTGATCACCTGGACCCGCACGACCACAGCGAGCCAGGTCATCCCGGGCCGCTGGGGCACCGGACGGACGGGCAGCTGTGGGTGCCGGAGCGGGAGTGCGGGGTGGCCGCGCCGGCTTCGCTGGTGCGGGGGCTGCTGGACGGGTGGGTCGCCGACAGCCCGGACTCCAGGGACTGGCGGGATCTCGAAGAGGTTTGCTGAGCCGCCGGTGACCAGCCGCCTTTAGGCTGTACCCGAGACTTTTCCAAGGTTTGCAGGAAGGCGTACGTCGGTCATGGCGCAGCAGGACACCGATCAGCAGCACGCGGGCGTGCTCCCCGTCGACGAGGAGGGGTACGTCGTCGACACGGAGGACTGCGAGGAGCGCGAGAAGGCCTGGCGGGAGCGTGGGACCTCGCGGCCGATCACGGTGGTCGGCAACCCGGTGCTGCACAAGGAGTGCAAGGACGTCACCGAGTTCGGCGAGGAGCTGCAGCAGCTCGTCGCGGACATGTTCGCCAGCCAGCGCACCGCCGAGGGCGTGGGTCTGGCCGCCAACCAGATCGGTGTCGACCTGAAGGTCTTCGTCTACGACTGCCCCGACGACGAGGGCGTCCGGCACGTGGGCGTGGTGTGCAACCCCAAGCTCGTCGAGCTGCCCGCCGACCAGCGCCGCCTGGACGACAGCAACGAGGGCTGCCTGTCGGTGCCGACGGCGTACGCACCGCTCGCCCGGCCCGACTACGCCGAGGTGACCGGCCAGGACGAGCAGGGCAACCCGATCAAGGTCCGTGGCACCGGCTACTTCGCACGGTGTTTGCAGCACGAGACCGACCACCTCTACGGCTACCTGTACATCGACCGGCTGTCCAAGCGGGACCGCAAGGACGCGTTGCGGCAGATGGCCGAGAACGAGCCACGTTATCCGGTGGTCGCCAACGACTAGCAGGCGCCGCGGACTTGGGGCGTCCGGCGGGATCACTCCCGGTCGGGCGCCCTTCGTATGTCCGGCTTCGATCATCCGTGCGTCGTACAACCGCCCCGTTCTGCCCTCCTAATGATCCTTAATCGGTCACACAGGGGGAGATTCTCGGCACCTAGGGGTAGTGATTGAAGCAAATCCGTTCCCACGGCGGACAGTTGTGGTGCTGAATGTAAGTGCGGGGATACGCAACGGCGCACGCCCGGCACGACGGTAGGGGTGTGCGCTCCTGGCGGCGGAGAGGGGTTTGTACGTGCATGCTTTCCCATACGGCACCACAGCGACGCCGATGGCGGTCGTAGTACCACCCTCACTGGCACTCCCGGTGATCGAGTCCGCCTTTCCTCGGCAACTGCACCCGTATTGGCCGCGACTCCAGGAGAAGACACGGCTCTGGCTGCTGGAAAAGCGGCTCATGCCGGCGGACTTGGTGCGGGAATATGCCGATGGACTGTGCTACACCGACCTCATGGCGGGGTACTACCTCGGTGCCCCCGACGAGGTCATGCAGGCCATCGCCGACTACAGCGCATGGTTCTTCGTCTGGGACGACCGCCACGACCGGTACGTCGTCCACGGCCGGGCCGACGACTGGCGACGCCTCAGGCACCGCCTCCATACGGCCCTCGACGCACCCCGGCACCATCTGCACCACCCGGACTCGCTGGTCGCGGGGTTCGCGGACAGCGTGCTGCGGCTGTACGGCTTCCTGTCGCGCACCTGGAACCAGCGGTTCGCCCGGCACTTCCACGCGGTGATCGAGGCCTACGACCGCGAGTTCCGCAACCGCACCGAGGGATACATACCCGGCGTCGAGGAATACCTCGCCCTGCGCCGCCACACCTTCGCGCACCGGATATGGACGGACCTGCTGGAGCCGAGCGCCGGATGTGAACTCCCGGATTCCGTGCGGAAAAACCCGGCCTATCGCCGGGCCGCACTGCTCAGTCAGGAATTCGCCGCCTGGTACAACGATCTGTGCTCGCTGCCGAAGGAAATAGCGGGCGACGAGGTCCACAATCTCGGCATCAGTCTCATCGCCCATGAGAGGCTGACTCTCGAGGAATCGGTGGACGAAGTGAGGCGGCGCATCGAGGAATGTATCAGTGAATTCCTCGAAGTCGAGCAGGAGGCCCTGCAGTTCGCCGACGGCCTCGCCGACGGCACGGTCCACGGAAAGGAACTGAACGCCGCGGTCCGCACCTGCGTCGGCAATATGCGCAACTGGTTCAGCTCCGTCTACTGGTTCCACCACGAGTCCGGCCGGTACATGGTCGACACCTGGGACGACCGGTCCACACCCCCGTACGTCACGAACGAAACGGCAGGTGAGAAATGACCGTCCAGTCTGTGCGGCCCCTGACCTCCGAGACCGCCGAGCTGCGTGAACCGCCGCTGGCCGGCGGCGCGGTGCCCGGCCTCGGGCACGGTCTGCAACTGGTCCGCGATCCGCTCGCGTTCATGTCCCGGCTCCGGGACCACGGCGACGTCGTACGCCTCAGGCTCGGCCCCAAGACGGTGTACGCCGTCACCGCCCCGGAGCTCACCGGCGCGCTCGCGCTCAACCCCGACTTCAAGATCGACGGACCCCTGTGGGAGTCCCTCGAAGGGCTGCTCGGCAAGGAGGGCGTGGCCACCGCCAACGGCCCCCGGCACCGGCGCCAGCGGCGCACCATCCAGCCCGCGTTCCGGCTCGACGCCATCCCGAACTACGGGCCGGTCATGGAGGAGGAGGCGCACGCGCTGACCGAGCGCTGGCGGCCCGGCGAGACCGTCGACTGCACCTCCGAGTCCTTCCGGGTGGCCGTCCGCATCGCCGCCCGCTGCCTGCTGCGCGGCGAGTACATGGACGAGCGCGCCGAGCGGCTCAGCGTCGACCTCGCCACCGTCTTCCGCGGCATGTACCGGCGCATGGTCATCCCGCTCGGGCCGCTCTACCGGCTGCCGTTCCCGGCCAACCGCGAATTCAACCGGGCGCTGGCCGATTTGCATCTGCTGGTCGACGAGATCATCGCCGAGCGGAGGGCGTCTGGTCAAAAGCCGGACGATTTGCTGACGGCATTGCTGGAGGCGAAGGACGACAATGGCGACCCCATCGGGGAACAGGAGATCCACGACCAGGTCGTCGCGATACTCACCCCCGGCAGCGAAACAGTGGCGTCCACGATCATGTGGCTGCTCCAGGTCCTCGCGGAACACCCGGAACACGCCGAGAAGGTACGGACCGAGGTTGAATCCGTGACCGGTGGTCAACCGGTCGGTTTCGAACACGTCCGCTCGCTCCGGCACACCAACAATGTCGTCGTCGAGGCCATGCGGCTCCGGCCCGCCGTATGGATATTGACGCGGCGAGCGGTGACCGACACCGCGCTCGGTGAATATCGCATTCCGGCCGGGGCGGACATCGTCTACAGCCCCTACGCGATCCAGCGCGACGCCCGCTCCTACGACCGCCACCTCGACTTCGACCCCGACCGGTGGCTGCCGGAGCGGGCCAAGGACGTGCCGAAGTACGCCATGAGCCCCTTCAGCGTCGGCAACCGCAAGTGCCCCAGCGACCACTTCTCCATGACCCAGCTGAGCCTGATCACCGCGGCGATCTCGGCGAAGTACCGCTTCGAGCAGGTCGCGGGGTCGAACGACACCACCCGCGTGGGCATCACGCTCCGCCCGCACAACCTGCTGCTGAGGCCGCTGCCTTGGTAGGAGTGTCTGGGTAGGACAACCTGGTACCGGCGCGCGCTCAGGCGGCCTCAGGGCCCCGGAACGCGCGCCGGTAGGCGTTCGGGGTGGTGCCGAGCGCCCGCACGAACTGGTACCGCATGGCAGCCGCCGTACCGAACCCGGTGCGCCAGGCGATCGCGTCCATGGTCTCGTCGGTCCCCTCCAGCAACTCCTGGGCGCGCAGCACCCGTTGCCGCAGGATCCACCGGTAGGGAGTGGTCCCGGTCTCCTGCTGGAAGCGGCGCGCGAAGGTGCGCGGGGCCATGTGGGCGCGCGCGGCGAGCTGCTCGACGGTCACCTCCTGGTCGAGGTGCTCCTCCATCCACACCAGCACCTCGCCGACGGTGTCGCACGGCCCCTTCGGCAGCGGCCGCTCGATGTACTGCGCCTGCCCGCCGTCCCGGTGCGGCGGTACGACCATCCGGCGGGCGATCTTGTTGGCGACCTCGGGTCCCTGCTCCTTGCGCACCAGATGCAGACAGGCGTCGATCCCGGCGGCGGTGCCGGCCGAGGTGATCACGGGGTCCTCGTCGACGTAGAGCACGTCCGGCTCGACGGTCAGCCGCGGATACTGGCGGGCCAGCTCCGCCGCGTGGTGCCAGTGCACGGCACAGCGCCGGCCGTCCAGCAGCCCGGCGGCGGCGAGGACGAAGACGCCCGAGCAGACGCTGAGCACCCGGGCGCCGCGGTCCACCCCGCGGCGCAGGGCGGCGAGCAGCTCCGGCGGGAACGCGCGCGAGTCGTAGCAGGCCCCGGCTGGTACGGCGATCAGATCGGCCGCCTCCAGGCGCTCCAGGCCGTGCTCGACCTGCAGGGTGAACCCCGCGTTGGAGCGCAGCACCCGGCCCTCGGCCGAGGCGACCGCGAAGTCGTACACCGGCAGTCCCTCGTCACTGCGGTCGGTACCGAAGACCTCGCAGACGACGGCCATCTCGAAGGGGTTCACGCCGTCGAGCAGCACGGCGGCCACGTTCTGCAGCATGCTGCCAGTCTGCCTCGCCGGTGGCAGTAATTCGAGGGTGTACGGCAGTCCTGCCGCTCCCGGTAAGGAGCGTTCGGCGGGACAGTGATGTCCATGACCACATCACAGACAGAAGGACTGCTCGGAATGATCGCCGTGATCGGGATCCTGGGCCTGCTGATCCTCCCGGCGGTGATCGGTATCGCGCACGACAGGATGATCGACCGCCAGATCAGCAGGTCACAGCGTAAGGAGGCGAAGGGGGAGAACGAGACGCGGCGGCCGAGCCGGACCCGCAGGAGGCACGGCGTGGCCCACCCCGTCTGAACGGCCGGTCAGAAGTCTTCGTCCAGGTCGACGGTGCCCTCCACCGCGACCTGGTACGCCGACGGGCGGCGCTCGAAGAAGTTCGTCAGCTCCTGGACGCCCTGCAGCTCCATGAAGGAGAACGGGTTCTCCGAGCCGTACACCGGGGCGAACCCCAGGCGGCCGAGGCGCTGGTCGGCGACGCACTCCAGGTACTGCCGCATCGACTCGGTGTTCATGCCCGGCAGGCCGTCGCCGCACAGGTCGCGCGCGAACTGCAGCTCGGCCTCGACGGCCTCCCTCAGCATGTCGGTGACCTGCTGCCCCAGCTCCTCGTCGAACAGCTCCGGCTCCTCCTTGCGGACGGTGTCGACCACGTCGAAGGCGAAGGACATGTGCATCGTCTCGTCGCGGAACACCCAGTTGGTGCCGGTGGCCAGACCGTGCAGCAGACCCCGGCTGCGGAACCAGTAGACGTACGCGAACGCGCCGTAGAAGAACAGGCCCTCGATGCACGCGGCGAAGCAGATCAGGTTGAGCAGGAAGCGACGGCGGTCGGCCTTCGTCTCCAGCCGCTCGATCTTCTCGACCTCGTTGATCCACTTGAAGCAGAACCCGGCCTTCTCGCGGATGGAGGGGATGTTCTCCACCGCGGCGAAGGCCGCCGCGCGGTCGTCCGGGTCGGGCAGGTAGGTGTCCAGGAGCGTCAGATAGAACTGGACGTGCACGGCCTCCTCGAAGAGCTGACGGCTCAGGTAGAGCCGTGCCTCGGGGGAGTTGATGTGCTTGTACAGCGTCAGCACCAGGTTGTTGGCGACGATCGAGTCACCGGTCGCGAAGAAGGCGACCAGGCGGCCGATGAGGTGCTGCTCCTCGGGCGTCAGCTTCGCGAGGTCGGCGACGTCCGAGTGGAGGTCGACCTCCTCGACGTGCCAGGTGTTCTTGATCGCGTCGCGGTAGCGCTCGTAGAAGTCCGGGTAGCGCATGGGGCGCAGGGTGAGTTCGAAGCCCGGGTCGAGAAGGTTCTGGGGACGGTTGGACATTACTGGCAGGCCTCGCAGGACTCGGGGTTCTCAAGGGAGCAGGCGACCGCGTCGGGGTCGGCGACCTGCTGGACGGGGATGCCGGCGGCGGTCTGCGCCTGGGCGGCGCGGGCGATGCGGGTCGCCGGGCGGGAGCGCAGGTAGTACGTCGTCTTCAGGCCCGACTTCCAGGCGTAGGCGTACATCGAGGAGAGCTTGCCGATGGTCGGCGTCTCCATGAACAGGTTCAGGGACTGCGCCTGGTCCAGGAACGGGGTGCGGGCCGCCGCCATGTCGATCAGGCCGCGCTGCGGGATCTCCCACGCCGTGCGGTACAGCGCCCGTACGTCGGCCGGAATCCACGCGAAGTCCTGCACCGAGCCGTTGCTGTCCCGCAGCGCCTCACGGGTGCGGGCGTCCCAGACGCCCAGCTCCTTCAGGTCCTGCACCAGGTAGGAGTTGACCTGCAGGAACTCACCGGACAGCGTCTCGCGCTTGAACAGGTTCGACACCTGCGGCTCGATGCACTCGTACACGCCCGCGATGGAGGCGATGGTGGCGGTGGGCGCGATGGCCAGCAGCAGGGAGTTGCGCATGCCGACCTCGGCGATACGGCCGCGCAGCGCCGCCCAGCGCTCCGGCCAGGACAGCTCGACACCGAAGTGGTCGGGGTGCAGCACGCCCTGGGCCGTACGGGTCTTCTCCCAGGCCGGCAGCGGGCCGTTGCGCTCGGCCAGGTCGGCGGAGGCCTCGTACGCGGCGAGCATGATCCGCTCGGCGATCCGCGTGGACAGGGCCTTGGCCTCCGGCGAGTCGAAGGGCAGGCGCAGCTTGAAGAAGACGTCCTGCAGACCCATCGCGCCGAGACCGACGGGACGCCACTTGGCGTTCGACCGTCCCGCCTGCTCGGTCGGATAGAAGTTGATGTCGACCACGCGGTCCAGGAAGGTGACGGCGGTGCGGACGGTGTCGTCCAGCCGCTGCCAGTCGAGGTCACCGGTCGTCGTGTCGACAAAGGCACCCAGGTTCACGGACCCCAGGTTGCAGACCGCCGTCTCCCCGTCGTCCGTGACCTCCAGGATCTCCGTGCAGAGGTTGGAGGAGTGGACCACGTGCCCCGGCAGGGCCGTCTGGTTGGCGGTGCGGTTGGCCGCGTCCTTGAAGGTCATCCAGCCGTTGCCGGTCTGCGCGAGGGTGCGCATCATCCGGCCGTACAGCTCACGGGCCGGCATGGTCTTCTTCGCGAGGCCCTTTTCCTCCGCCTTGCGGTAGGCGGCCTCGAACTCCTCGCCCCACAGGTCCACCAGCTCCGGCACGTCCGACGGGGAGAACAGCGACCACTGCTCGTCGGCGTTGACCCGGCGCATGAACTCGTCCGGGATCCAGTGCGCGAGGTTCAGGTTGTGCGTACGGCGGGCGTCCTCACCGGTGTTGTCCCGCAGCTCCAGGAACTCCTCGATGTCGGAGTGCCAGGTCTCCAGGTAGACCGCGGCCGCGCCCTTGCGCCGGCCGCCCTGGTTCACGGCGGCCACCGAGGCGTCCAGGGTCTTCAGGAACGGCACGATGCCGTTGGAGTGCCCGTTGGTGCCGCGGATCAGCGAACCCCGGCTGCGGATCCGGGAGTACGACAGACCGATGCCTCCGGCGTGCTTGGAGAGCCGGGCCACCTGGTGGTAGCGGTCGTAGATGGAGTCCAGCTCGTCCAGCGGGGAGTCGAGGAGGTAGCAGGACGACATCTGCGGGTGCCGCGTGCCGGAGTTGAAGAGCGTGGGGGAGGACGGGAGGTAGTCGAGCCTGCTCATGAGCCCGTAGAGCGCGGCCACTTCGTCCACGGAGCGGGTCGTGTCGTCCTCGGCCAGGCCGCTCGCGACCCGCAGCATGAAGTGCTGGGGCGTCTCGATGACCTTGCGGGTGATCGGGTGCCGCAGGAGGTAGCGGCTGTGCAGGGTGCGCAGGCCGAAGTAGCCGAAGCGGTCGTCGCCGGCCGCGTCGATCAGCGTGTCGAGCCGCTCGGCGTGCAGCCGTACGAACTCGGCGGTGCGGTCGGCGATGAGCCCCTCGCGGTGCCCCACGGCCACGGACCCGGTGAAGGACGCCACGCCCTGCGAGGCGGCCTCGGCGCGGATGGAGATGGTCAGCAGCCGGGCGGCCAGCCGGGAGTAGGCGGGGTCCTCGGAGATGAGCCCGGCGGCGGCCTCGGTGGCCAGCTCGCGCAACTCCGCCTCGTCGGCCCGGGCGGACCGGCCGCGCAGCGCGGCGGCGGCGACCCGGCCGGGGTCGGCGTCGGGGAGGTCGACGGTCAGCTCGGTCAGGGTCCGCAGCAGCGCGGCACCGGGACCGTCGGTCTCCAGGCCGCTGGCTGAAGCCGGATCTGCTGGCGCGATGGTCACGTGGGGCTCTCCCTCGCTGGGCACGGGGGCCTTGTCGAGGGCAGGGGGCAGCCACGAGCGCGCACGGCGTCGCGTCCACCGGCCCATCCCACGAGGCCCGGACGTCTCAGGGCACCCGAACCGGACGGCCGGGTGCGCTGTCGGCAGGTCCTCGGACTGACTCCTGAGCGCAGACGCGCACAAGTACACCGTTGCGGGACAGTTCCGGATTCGCACCGGATTCCCCTGCGACGACAGCGAGCATGAGCATACATCTAGTGCCGGGCTGTCGTGTCACCCCCAGATGTTGTGTCGTGACGGTGTCAGAGCGTCAACTCGTAGGTGAGGAGAGTGATGTCGGCGAGTTCCGGGAGCGGGTTCCAGTCGCGTTCGGGGACGCGGACGAACCCCAGGCGCTCGTAGATGCGGTGGGCGGCGTGCATGGTGCGCTGGGTCGACAGGACGACGGCCCGGCAGCCCTCGGTGGCCCGTGCGCGGTCGATGCAGGCCCGGACGAGGGCGTCGCCCGCACCCTGTCCCCGTCCCGCGTGCGCGACCGCCAGCATGCGGATCTCGGCCTCTGCGGGGCGGGCGATGTCGGCCATGGGGCCGGGGGACGGCACGAAGGTGACTCCGCCGAGGAGGGTGCCGTTCCGGACGGCCACGAGCACCTGTGCCGCGGCCGCTCGCTTGGCCACGTCTCTCAGTTCGCCCAGGTACCAGTCGCTCTCCCCGAAGTCGAGGAGCCCATCGTCCAGGTACGCCCGGGCGGTGATCTCGCCGAGGGCGTCGTAGTCGCCGGGGTGCGCGGGCCGGATCACGATGTCCATGGCGTCGAGTCTGCCGGAGCGGTACGACGACGGGCCGCCGGATTTCCGCCGGCGGCCCGTCGTACGGCAGTCGCTCAGTGACCGGCGCCCGCGGTCGCCGGCGGCAGTTCCACCTGCACCCCCGGGTCGCCCGCGTCCGCCGTGTAGTCCTCCGGCTTGGTCTCGTCGACGCCCTCGGGGGCCTTCACGGCCTTCAGGACGACGGTGAGGACCACGGTGACCACGGCATTGAGGACGAAGGCCGTGAGGCCGATGTAGCCGATCTCGCCGATGCCGGGGATCTCCTTCGCCGAGCCGCCGAAGTGCTTCTGGGTCGGGGAGGCGACGCCGTACGCGGCGACCGTGCCGTACGCCATGCCGACCGCCCAGCCGGCCAGTAGCGCCCAGCGGTGGAACCAGCGGGTGAACAGGCCACCGACCAGGGCCGGGAAGGTCTGCAGGATCCAGATGCCGCCCAGCAGCTGGAAGTTGATCGCCACCGTCTTGTCCATGGTGAGGACGAAGACCAGGGCGCCGACCTTCACCAGCAGAGAGACGATCTTGGAGACCTGGGCCTCCTGCTTCGGCGTGGCGTCCGGCTTGATGAAGTCCTTGTAGATGTTGCGGGTGAAGAGGTTCGCCGCGGCGATCGACATGATCGCCGCGGGGACCAGGGCACCGATGCCGATCGCCGCGAAGGCCACGCCCGCGAACCAGTCCGGGAACATGTTCTCGAACAGCTGGGGGATGGCCAGCTGGCCGTTGGTGACCTTGACCCCGGCCGCGATCGCCATGAAGCCCAGCAGCGCGAGCAGGCCGAGCATCAGGGAGTACAGCGGCAGGATCGTGGTGTTGCGGCGGATCACGTTACGGCTCCTGGAGGACAGGGTCGCGGTGATCGAGTGCGGGTACATGAAGAGCGCGAGTGCGGAGCCCAGGGCCAGGGTGGCGTACGTCCACTGTCCGGCCTCCGGGGGCACGAGCGCGCCGCGCGGCTTGCCCGTCACCGGGTTGACCTGACTGAACGCGTGGCCCGCCTTGGCGAAGATGTCGTCGAAGCCGCCCAGCTTGATCGGGATGTAGATGATCGCCACCGCGATGACGATGTAGATCAGCGTGTCCTTCACGAAGGCGATCAGGGCGGGGGCGCGCAGACCGGAGGAGTAGGTGTACGCCGCCAGCACGCCGAAGGCGATCAGCAGCGGCAGGTCCCGTACGAACCAGTTGGTGCTGCTGTCCCCGCCGACGCCCATCACGTCCAGCACCGCCTGGATGCCCACGAGCTGGAGCGCGATGTACGGCATCGTCGCCAGGATGCCGGTCAGTGCCACCGCCAGCGACAGGCCCTTGGAGCCGAAGCGGCCCCGGACGAAGTCGGAGGTGGTGACGTACCCGTGGCGGTGCGAGACCGACCACAGGCGCGGCAGGAACGTGAAGATCAGCGGGTAGACCAGGATCGTGTACGGCACGGCGAAGAAGCCGGCCGCGCCCGCCGTGTAGATCGCCGCCGGTACGGCGACGAAGGTGTACGCGGTGTACAGGTCGCCGCCGAGCAGGAACCACGTGACCCAGGTGCCGAACGACCGTCCGCCCAGGCCCCATTCGTCCAGGGAGTGCTCGTTCTCGGCCCTGCGCCAGCGGGCGGCGAGGAAGCCCATGACCGTGACGGCCAGGAAGAAGAAGATGAAGACGCCGAGCGCGACGCCGTTGACGCCGTTCTTCACTTCGCCTCACCACCCTGCTGAGCGGCGCGGGCGCGCTGGTCGCGCTGCCACAGCTTGTAGGCGGTCATCGTGAGCGCGGTGGAGATCAGCACCCAGAGCATCTGGTACCAGTAGAAGAACGGGATCCCGATGAAGGCGGGGTCCGTCTTGGCGTAGGAGCCGACCCAGAGCGTCGCCACGAAGGGCGCGACGAGACACAGGCCGATGATCACACGCACCGGCGTCACCACCGGTGGTTTCACTTCAGGCGTTTCGGACATGCCACGGCTCCGTCCCCTCGCTGATCACCTGTGTAATGCGCAGGCAATGTAGGTGACGGCGTCGTGGAAGCGGAAGACCTCGTCCGGATCTCGGTATATCGATTCAGCGACGGTCCGCGGGTCCTACTCGGCAGGCCGCTTCAGCCGCGCGACGAACTTGTACCGGTCGCCCCGGTACACCGAGCGCACCCACTCCACCGGCTTGCCCTCGTGGTCCAGGGAGTGGCGGGAGAGCATCAGCATCGGCAGGCCCACGTCGGTGCCGAGCAGGCCCGCCTCGCGCGGCGTGGCCAGCGAGGTCTCGATGGTCTCCTCGGCCTCGGCGAGGTGGACGTCGTAGACCTCGGCGAGGGCGGTGTAGAGCGACGTGTACTTCACCAGGGAGCGGCGCAGGGCCGGGAAGCGCTTGGCGCTCAGGTGGGTGGTCTCGATGGCCATCGGCTCGCCGTTGGCCATGCGCAGCCGCTCGATGCGCAGCACCCGTCCGCCGGCGGTGATGTCGAGCAGCTCCGCGAGCCGGTCGTCGGCGGTGATGTACCCGATGTCCAGCAGCTGCGAGGTCGGCTCCAGCCCCTGGGCGCGCATGTCCTCGGTGTAGGAGGTGAGCTGGAGCGCCTGGGAGACCTTGGGCTTGGCGACGAAGGTGCCCTTGCCCTGGATGCGCTCCAGGCGCCCCTCGACCACCAGCTCCTGCAGGGCCTGGCGGACGGTGGTGCGGGAGGTGTCGAACTCGGCCGCCAGCGTGCGCTCGGGCGGGACCGGCGTGCCCGGCGCCTGCGTCTCCGTCATGTCGAGCAGGTGCTTCTTCAGGCGGTAGTACTTGGGCACGCGCGCCGTACGGACGGTCGTCGCGGCCTCGTTCTCCGCACTGCTGACGTCGGTGCTCATGCTCTGCCTTCCCGGCTCCGGATGCCGAAAGCGACCGACTGACATCGGCCACGGCTCACATCGTGGCACGGGTTCTTCTGTCAGGACTCCACCCGCACGCTCCGTGATCTCCTCTATATACAGTGGTGACCGGGTTTGGTCTAGTCCATGCCGCCGAGCAGGCGTCAGATCCCCTGCCAGTCCGGCTTGCCCGCGTAGGTGTGCCGGAAGTAGTCGGCCAGCTTGAGTTTGGAGGCCGCCGCCTCGTCGACGACCACCGTGGCGTGCGGGTGCAGCTGCAGCGCGGAGGCCGGGCAGACGGCCGCGACGGGGCCCTCGACCGTCGCGGCGACCGCGTCCGCCTTGCCCTCGCCGGTCGCCAGCAGCACCAGATGGCGGGCCTCCAGGATGGTGCCGATGCCCTGGGTGATGACGTGGCGCGGCACCTGCTCGATGTCGCCGTCGAAGAAACGGGCGTTGTCGACGCGGGTCTGCTCGGTCAGTGTCTTGATCCGGGTGCGCGAGGCGAGCGAGGAGCACGGCTCGTTGAACCCGATGTGCCCGTCGGTGCCGATCCCGAGCAGCTGCAGGTCCACCCCGCCGGCCTCGGCAAGCGCGCGGTCGTACGCCTCGCAGGCCGCCTGGATGTTCTCGGCGGTGCCGTCGGGCCCGAGGAACTCGTCCATGCCGATGCCGAGCGGCTCCAGGACCTCCCGGCGCAGCACCGAGCGGTAGGACTCGGGATGGTCGGCGGGCAGTCCCACGTACTCGTCGAGCTGGGCGATGCGCGCCCGCGAGGTGTCCACGGCGCCGGAGCGCACCTTCGCGGTCAGCGCCTGGTAGATGGGCAGCGGGGTGGAGCCGGTGGCCACGCCGAGCAGGGCGCCGGGCTTGCGTCGCAGCAGCTGTGCCATGGCTTCGGCGATCAGTTCGCCGCCCGCCGCGGCGTCCGGAACGATGACAACTTCCACGCTGGGCCTGCCGTTCTGAAGTGGGCTCTGGACGTCCTATGTGGTTTAGACCAATCTAACAGAACCGGGTGCCCCGGCGATGTGCTTCTCCCGACCGGCGCCTTTTTCTAGGGCCCGCTATAAAATGCCCTCCATGGTGAGCGCTCAGGAGACGGGAACACGGGCCGGGGCATCCGGAACGCGGGGCCGCCCGCGCTCCTTCGATCGTGCCACCGCGCTGGAGAAGGCGCTCATGGCCTTCTGGGAGCACGGCTACGAGGCCACCTCGGTCGCCGACCTCACCCGGCTCATGGGGATCGGCGCCCCGAGCCTGTACGCCGCCTTCGGCGGCAAGCGGACGCTGTTCGAGGAGGTCGTTCGGCTCTACACCGATACGTACGGCGCCTTCGGTGATCGCGCCCTCGCCGAGGAGCCCACCGCCCGCGCCGCTGTCGAACGCATGCTGCGCGAGGCCGCCGCCGAGTACACCGACCTCGCCCATCCCCACGGCTGCCTTGTCGTGCACGCCGCCACCAACTGCACCAGTCCCGAGGTGGCGCGGCTGCTGCGGGAGCGGCGGAACGCGAACATCGCCGCCCTGGAGTCCCGGATCCGGGCCGATGTCGCGGAGGGCCGACTTCCGGCCGGCACCGACGCCGCTGCCCTCGCCCGGCACGCCGGCGCCATGATCCAGGGCATGTCCCAGCAGGCCCGCGACGGAGCGAGCCGGCAGGAACTGGAAGCACTCGCGGAAATTGCCATGTCCATCTGGCCCCACGGCTGACCGAGGCGGGCTAGGCTTCATGGCATCGGGTGCCATCAGTCGTGCATGCCGACAAAGCCGTGGACACATCGTTGTGGTCTAGTCCACAATCGACGACGACGGATCCGACGACGTATCCACGCGAACAAGCCTCCGTCTTCCCCGCACAGGAAGGCGGATCGAGGACCCGGAGCTCTCTGCCCTGACTGCCCCGGCTCCTCGACCTTCGGCCGACCGGGACCGCACACCCCACGGCCGATGATGCTCCGGGCTGCGGTGCCGGGAGGGTTGAGGGTCCCTTCCAGGCGCCGCGGCCCGCGGGTGTTTCCGGAGCCGGTGGCAGATGTTTTTCAGCCATGTTCGAACGTCCGGGTACGCTCGCAGACGTGCCCTCCATGAACGAACTGGTCCGCCAGCACACCGCCCTCGACGACTCCGACCTCGAGTGGCTCCATCTGCTGGTCTCGGAGTGGCAGCTGCTCTCCGACCTCTCCTTCGCCGACCTGGTTCTGTGGGTCCCCACCCGGGACGGCACCCGGTACGTCTCGGTCGCCCAGATGCGCCCCAACACCGGCCCCACGTCCTACCAGGACGACATGGTCGGCCACCTGGTCCCGCGCGGCCGGCGGCCCATGCTGGACGCCGCGCTCGACGAGGGCCGGATCGTGCGCGAGGGCGACCCGGAGTGGCGCGAAGAGGTCCCGGTACGGGTCGAGTCCATCCCCGTACGGCGCGAGGGCCGCGTCCTCGGTGTGATCGCCCGCAACACCAACCTGCTCACGGTCCGCACCCCGAGCCGTCTGGAGCTCACCTACCTCCAGAGCGCCTCCGACCTCGCGCAGATGATCGCCGCAGGATCGTTCCCCTTCCCCGACCAGCAGGTCGACATGGACGCCTCGCCGCGCGTCGGCGACGGCCTGATCCGGCTGGACGGCGACGGCATCGTCCAGTACGCCTCCCCGAACGCGCTGTCCGCCTACCACCGCCTGGGCCTCGCCGCCGACCTGGTCGGCCAGCACCTCGGGCAGACCACCGCCGAACTCGCCCCGACCCGGGGGCCGGTCGACGAGGCGCTCGCCAAGGCGGCCAGCGGCTGGGCGCCGCGCGAGTTCGAGATCGAGGCCAACGACGGCGTCATCCAGTTCCGGGCGATCCCGCTCAAGCCCAAGGGCACCCGGATCGGTTCGCTGGTGCTGTGCCGGGACGTCACCGAACTGCGGCGCCGCGAGCGCGAGTTGATAACGAAGGACGCGACCATCCGGGAGATCCATCACCGGGTGAAGAACAACCTCCAGACGGTCGCCGCGCTGCTGCGGCTGCAGGCCCGGCGCATCGAGTCCGAGCGCGGCCGGGAGGCCCTGGAGGAGGCCGTCCGCCGGGTCGGCTCGATCGCGATCGTGCATGAGACGCTGTCTCAGAACCTGGACGAGCGGGTGGAGTTCGACGACATCGCCGACCGTGTGCTGGCGATGGTCGCCGAGATCTCGCCGGGCAAGGTGACGGGCCGGCGCAGCGGGCGGTTCGGGATCCTGGACGCCGAGGTGGCCACACCGCTGTCGATGGTCCTCACCGAGATCCTGCAGAACGCCCTGGAGCACGGCTTCCGAGAGGGCGACACCGGCACGGTCGAGGTCTCGGCGGTCCGGGGCGGTACGACGAAGGAGGCCCGGCTTCTCGTCACGGTCCAGGACGACGGCGTCGGCCTGCCCGAGGGCTTCGACCCGCACCGCTCGGGCAACCTGGGGCTGCAGATCGTACGGACGCTGGTGGAGGGGGAGTTGGGTGGCTCGTTCGACATGGTCCCGGCGCCGGGGCGGGGGACCAGGGTGATCCTCGACATTCCGGTGCGGGCGCAGAAGTGAGCAACTCCGTGCGCCATAAAGGAGCTTGAGGACAGCAAAAAGCCCCGGACCGCCGTTGGTCCGGGGCTCGTGCTCGTTGCTGCTCCGCTATATCGCTAAGCACATCGGGGGATACTGCGCGCTGCGGCTCGGGGGCGGGAGATGCGTGCGTGCTGCACGCGCCGCCAAGCTCAGGCTGTCAGCAGGGGTGGGTATGTCAGGCGGAGGCCTGACGAGCCCGGTTGCGGGCGGCGCGGCGCTTCATGGCGCGGCGCTCGTCCTCGCTGAGACCACCCCAGACGCCGGAGTCCTGACCGGACTCGAGCGCCCACTGCAGACACTGCTCGATCACCGGGCAGCGACGGCAGACGGCCTTGGCTTCCTCGATCTGCAGCAGCGCAGGACCGGTGTTGCCGATGGGGAAGAAGAGCTCGGGGTCTTCCTCGCGGCAAACGGCGTTGTGACGCCAGTCCATGGCTGCTACCTCTCCTAGGTTCTCTGAACGTATTACGTGCAGGTTGCTTGTGAATGTGAACGCTTTCACGAATCCCTCAACAAGTGAAGGGCCGACCGCCGAGTCTTCCCCGGCGTGGTCCTTGGTTTGAGGAGGGGTTCCGGCGATCAGTGGAGGCCGGTCTTGCGGGCCGTCCCGATCGCCAGATAGAGACTCGCAAACCTCGGCGGCGGATACAACCCCTTCCAGAAAGTTTTTTTTGATTCCTCGGTGTCGACTAGGTCACAGCCGTACTTCCATGGGGTGGATCCTGGCCTAAACGTTCGAGTGAAAGGACTTTTGCCCGTTCCGCTCACACAATCACACGCAGTGCACGGCGTACGCCTGTGAACGTCACGCTCGTACGCAGTCCCAGGTGGTCACCGTCCATCTGCAGGGGCAGGGGCGCCTTCGAATGCAAGGTGAACTGGTCCAGATCGTGCAGCGAGACGACATGTCGACCATGGGGTCCACGCTCGGGGGACGAAGTGAGCAACTGGGTGCCATACCGGGCAACCGCGGCAGTCGACAGACGGCTGAGACCGAGCACGTCGACGCCGGTATCGAACGAGGCCTTAGGCGACGTGTACATGGGGCGATTGCCGAGATACGTCCAAGGGGACGTGTTCGAGACTATGGCCACCACAAGATCGGCAATCGGTTCCTCGCCGGGTTGCTCCAGCGTGATCGAGCCGCGCCGGCGGTTCTGCTCACCGAGGAACTGCCGGATCACCTGACGTACGTACAACGCGTGTGTCGACTTCTTGCCGCGCTCGCGCTGCTGCTCCACCCGGCCGACGACACCCGCGTCGAATCCGAGTCCCGCGTTGAAGGTGAACCAGCGGTCCGGGACCGCCTCGTCCTCGGTGCCGGGCGTGCCCGAGGTCAGCCCGAGGCCGACGACCCGCTCCCGGCCCTCCCGCAGCGCGTCCAGCAGGGCGCCGGTGGCCTCGACCGGATCGTTGGGCAGGCCCAGGGCGCGGGCGAAGACGTTGGTGGAGCCGCCGGGTACGACGGCGAGACCGGGCAGGCGCTCGGGGTCGGGGCCGGCGTGCAGCAGGCCGTTGACGACCTCGTTGACGGTGCCGTCGCCGCCGAGGGCCACGACCAGGTCGATGTCGTCGCTGTCCGCCGCCTGCCGGCCGAGGTCGCGCGCGTGTCCGCGGTACTCGGTGGTGACCGCCTCCAGCTTCATCTCGCTCGCGAGCGCGTGGATCAGCACGTCACGCCTGCGTGCGCTTGTGGTGGTTGCCGCCGGGTTGACCACGAGAAGTGCACGCATGGTCTGCAGCGTACCTACTGGGGGGTACCGGGCCCACAGCGAGGTAGGGATCGGGTAAGAGGGACGGGCGTGAGCCTGGACACGCCGGTGGTCTGCGGGCCGCCCCTTCGGGGCGCTGACACCGCCCCCGCTACCCTGCTGGGGTGAGCAGTGAGCAGAACCCCGCCCAGGAACCCCGTCCCCGTCGGCTGACCTATGCCGCTGTGCTGGCCGGGCTGGAGGGCGTCGCCCTCGGCGTCGGCGGGGTCTGGGTGCTCGTGCTCGGCCTCACCGGGTCCCCGGACAACCGGCAGCAGGCCGTGACCCTCGGTGTCACCCTCGTCGTGCTCGCGCTGCTGCCGCTGCTCGCCGCGCGCGGGCTGCTGCTGCGGCGCGGCTGGAGCCGAGGCCCCGCAGTGATCACCCAGGTCATGGCGCTGCCCATCGCCTACAACCTGCTCAAGGCCGACAGCATGGCCATCCCGGCCGGGATCGCCCTCGCGGTGGTTGCCGTGGCGGCGCTGATCCTTCTCGTCAACGGCGAGACGACCCGGGCCCTCGGCATCAAGGGACCGGGCCGCACCGAGTAGGCAGGCGCTCTACTCCTCCACCAGCAGTTTCTCCCGCAGCTGTGCCAGTGTGCGGGCCAGCAGCCGGGAGACGTGCATCTGGGAGATGCCGACCTCCTGCGCGATCTGCGACTGGGTCATGTTCCCGAAGAAGCGCAGCAGCAGGATCCGCTTCTCGCGCGGCGGCAGATCCTCCAGCAGCGGCTTGAGGGACTCCCGGTACTCCACTCCCTCCAGCGCCTCGTCCTCCGCGCCGAGGGTGTCGGCGACCGCCGGGGACTCGTCGTCGGTGTCGGGGACGTCCAGGGACAGCGTGGAGTACGCGTTGGCGGACTCCAGGCCCTCCAGGACCTCCTCCTCGGAGATCGCGAGCTTCTCGGCCAGCTCGTGGACCGTGGGGGAGCGGCCGTGCAGCTGGGACAGCTCGGCCGTCGCCGTGGTCAGCGCGAGCCGCAGCTCCTGCAGCCTGCGCGGCACGCGCACCGCCCAGCCCTTGTCGCGGAAGTGCCGCTTGATCTCGCCGACCACGGTGGGGGTGGCGTACGTGGAGAACTCCACGCCGCGCTCCGGGTCGAAGCGGTCGACGGACTTGATCAGCCCGATCGTGGCGACCTGGGTGAGGTCGTCCAGCGGCTCGCCGCGGTTGCGGAACCGGCGTGCCAGGTGCTCCACGAGCGGCAGATGCATACGGACCAGCTGATTGCGCAGCGCCGCGTACTCCGGGCTGCCCTCCTTCAGCGTGCGCAGCTCCACGAACATCGCCCGCGCCCCGCTGCGGTCCGCCGGGTCGTGCTGTACGGCCTGCACGGCCCCCATGGCCTCCGCGCCCGGCGCGTCGTCCCCGGCGTGCCGCTCGTGTTCGCTCATCGTCCCGCCCGTAGCCCTTCCCCGAGCCCTGGCCCCCGTGCGGCCGGCGGACCCGGCGTCGCCGGAGCCCTCCGGCGGTACGCCCTGCGCGGCACCGTCACCTCCGGCCCGCGCGGAGTCGTCCTCCGGGTGTGGTCTGGCCTGCTCGGGGATGCCGTCGATGCCGTCGGCCATGCGCCGGGAACCGTCCCCGGGGGCCTCCCCGGACAGGTCGCCCGTGCTGGGCCAGGAGGCGCCCCCGTCCTCGGCCGGCAGCTCCCGTGTGCCGCGCTCTTCGTCCCGCACCGGACCGTCCCCGTTCCTCACGCCGGGCCGGGGCCCGCGCCGCGCTGTTTGTAGAGGCTGATCGACACGGTCTTGTCCTCGTCGACGGCGGACGAGACCTTGCCCGCGAGGGCCGAGAGCACGGTCCAGGCGAAGGTGTCCCGCGAGGGGGCGTGACCGTCCGTGGTCGGCGCCGAGACCGTGACCTCCAGCGAGTCGTCGACGAGCCGGAAGACACAGCTGAGCACAGAGCCGGGCACGGCCTGCTGGAGCAGGATCGCGCAGGCCTCGTCCACGGCGATGCGCAGGTCCTCGATCTCGTCCAGGGTGAAGTCCAAGCGGGCCGCGAGACCGGCCGTGGCCGTCCGCAGCACCGACAGGTAGGCACCCGCGGCCGGCAGCCGGACTTCCACGAAGTCCTGATTCGCCGCGGGCTCGCCTGCGATCTGGGACACCCTCACCTCCATGGTGGTACAAGCTTTACGGGGCCGAGGGTCGCCCCCCGGGGTAACGCGCACATGGTTCCGCGGTGACGCTATCGCGCTCCGAACGGTCCTGTCCCGGGACCCCAACCCCCCAGGCGTCACTCACAGTAAAGCTGTGCATACGCTCCGTGTCTAGAGGGTTTGCGGGCCCAAAAGGGAGGAGCGCGCGCCGGGTTGACGTACCCAGACGTCAGACACTCGAACCGTCGTGCGGCAGCCGCCGCATGCAGTGTCACACGAGAACACGGCCGAACGGGAATGCGATCACGCGAGAACCCGCTCGAAAGAGGGTCAGACGAGCACGTGGTCCACGAAGCACCACCGCCAGTCCTCGCCGGGTTCGATGGTCCGCATCACCGGGTGACCGGACGTCTCGTGGTGCTGTGTCGCGTGCCGTCCGGGCGAGGAGTCGCAGCAGCCGACATGGCCGCAGGTGAGGCACAGCCGCAGCTGCACGGGGTGCGTGCCGTCACGCAGGCACTCCGGGCAGGTCGGATCGAGCGGTTCCGGTTCCGGGTGCGGCAGCGCGCCGGCGTGCGTGCACTGTTTCATGATTGCCAGATTACGACGGGCGTGCGGTCGGCCGCGCGGAAAACGAGGGTGGGCGAGGATCATGGACGTGATGCCGCTGCTGTTGCTGGTGGCGGGCAGCGCGGGGGTCGCGGGGGTCGCCCGGCGCACGCCGGTGCCGGCGCCGCTGCTGCTGGTCGCCGTCGGCCTGGCGGTCTCGTACATCCCGGGCATCCCGCACTACACCCTGGACCCGAACATCGTCCTGCCGCTGGTGGTGCCGCCGCTGCTGTACAAGGAGGGCACCGAGAGCTCGTACCTGGACCTGCGCGCCCAGATGCGGCCCGTGGGCATGCTGTCCATCGGATACGTGCTCTTCGCGACCTTCGCCGTCGGCTGGGTCGCCTACCTCGTCGTACCGGGGCTGCCGCTGCCCGCCGCGCTGGTGCTGGGCGCGGTGGTCGCGCCGACGGACGCGGTCGCGGCCGCGGCCATCGCGCGCCGGGTGGGTCTGCCCTCCCGGATCACCACCATCCTCCAGGGCGAGTCCCTGCTCAACGACGCCACCGCGATCACCGCCTACCGGGTGGCCCTCGCCGCGGCCGTCGGCGAGGGCGCCACCTGGGCGGGCGGAATCGGTGAGTTCCTGCGGGCCGCCATCGGGGGTGTCGTGGTCGGTCTGGTGCTCATGGTGCCGATCCACTGGCTGCGCACCCACCTGAAGGAGGCCCTGCTCCAGAACACCCTCTCGCTGCTGATCCCGTTCGTCGCCTACGGCGTCGCCGAGCAGTTCCACGGCTCCGGGGTCCTCGCGGTCGTCGTGGTCGCGGTCTATCTCGGGCACCACGCGTGGGAGGTCGACTTCGCCACCCGGCTCCAGGAGGACGCGGTGTGGCGGATGGTCGCCTTCGTGCTGGAATCGGCGGTGTTCGCGCTGATCGGCCTGCAACTGCCCACCGTCCTCAAGGGGCTGGGCGCGTACCAGGGCGCCGATGCGGTGTGGTACGCCGTCGCGGTCTTCCTCGTGGTCGTCGCGGCCCGCTTCGTGTGGGTGTTCCCGGCGACCTTCTGGCCCCGGCTGCTCTTCCGCCGCATCAGGGAGCGCGAGGACAACCCGACCTGGCGGGGCCCGGTGGTGACCGGGTGGGCCGCCATGCGGGGCGTGGTGTCCCTGGCCATCGCCTTCTCGATCCCGCTCACGGTGCACGGCGGCGCCCCCTTCCCGCAGCGGAACCTGATCCTCTTCCTGACCTTCACCACGGTCATCGGCACCCTTGTGGTGCAGGGACTGACCCTCGCGCCGCTCATCCGCCTGTTGAAGTTCCCCGCCCGCGACCCGCAGGCCGAGACCCTCGCCGAGGCCAACGCCCAGGCGCAGGCCTCCCGGGCCGCCGAGAACCGCCTCGACGACCTCCTCTCGGACGAGCGCAACGAGCTGCCCCCGCCGCTCGCCGACCGTCTGCGCACCGTCCTGGAGCGCCGCCGCAACGCCGTCTGGGAGCGCCTCGGCCAGATCAACCCCATCACCGGCGAGTCCGTCGACGACACCTATCGCCGTCTCTCGCGCGAGATGATCGGCGCCGAACGCGAGGTCTTCGTCACGCTCCGCGATCACCGCTACATCGACGACGAGATGCTGCGCGCGCTGCTCAGACGCCTGGACCTGGAGGAGGCGGCGGCCTACCGGGAGGCGGAGTAGCGCTACGGGAACGGCCGCCCGGTGACGACGGCGGCGACCGTCGTCCCACGCGCGAAGGCACCCTCCTCCGCGAGGGCGGCGAGTCCGTAGAGCAACTTGGCGACATAGAGACGTTCGACAGGCAGCCCGTGGCGGTCCTCGAAGTCCTCGGCGAACGCGTCAAGTTCGGGTGTCGTACGGGCGTAACCGCCGAAGTGGAAACGCTCGTCGAGGGACCAGGAGCCGGTACGGCCGCCGAAGGCACGTTCCTGCAGGGCCTGTACGTCGCCTTCCAGGAAGCCGCCCCTGAGCACCGGCACGCCGAGTGCCCGCTGCCCGGGGGCCAGCCCGGCGGCCAGCCCGGCGAGCGTGCCCCCGGTGCCGCAGGCGACGCCGACGACCTCGGCGAGCCCACGCAACTCCGCTCCCAGCACCCGGCAGCCGCGCACGGCCGCGCTGTTGCTGCCGCCCTCGGGCACGACGTACGCGTCCTCGGCGCCGACCGCGCGCAGGAGGGTGCCCAGCGTCTCCGGCTCGTTCTTCCGCCGGTACGTCGATCTGTCGACGAAGTGCAGCCGCATGCCGTCCGCCGCGCACCGGGCCAGCGAGGGATTGAGCGGACGGTCGGCCAGCTCCTCGCCGCGGACCACACCGGTGGTCGGCAGCCCGAGGATGCGGCCCGCGGCGGCGGTGGCCCGCAGATGGTTGGAGTAGGCCCCGCCGAAGGTCACCAGCGGCCGCCCTCGCGCCGCCTCGACATTCGGCACGAGCTTGCGCCACTTGTTGCCGACGAGCTCGGGGTGGATCAGGTCGTCCCGCTTGAGCACCAGCCGCAGCCCGTGCCGCTCGAACCGGTCGTCCCTGACCTCCTGGAGGGGGGAGGGGAGGCGTGGGGGGAGCGGGGTACGGCTGGTCACCGCTCCATTGTCGCCCGGGGACCGGGCTCGGAGACGGCCATGCATCCCTACGGCGCTACCCCTTCAGTCGCTCTGCCACGCGATCCCGCAGCCAATCCATCCCGAACCCCCGAGGATCAACCTTCCCCGGCCGCCACTCCAGATGGCCGATGACCGACCTCTCGGTCCACCCGTGCCGCCGGCACAAAGCGGCCGCGACCCGTTCGATCGCGTCCAGCTGGGCGTGCGGCCAGGGGTCCTCCCCGTCGCCGAGGTTCTCGCACTCGAAGCCGTAGAAGTGCCGGTTGCCGTCGGTGTTGGCCTCGTCGGCCGGCGGCAGCCCCTTCTCGGCGATGACGGCGCGCAGCACGTCGTCGTCGCCGAGGCCGGCGTGGTTGGCGCGGCCGTAGCCGACCAGGTGGACCGTGCCGTCCTTGGTGATCACGCCGTGGCACAGCGGGCCCGGCAGCGCCGGGTGGCCGTCCCGGCAGATCTGCACGGTGTGCGCGCTGCCCCGGGTCACCGTGTGGTGGATCATCACGCCGTGGACGGGCCCCCACGGGCCCTTGTGGTTGCGGTTGTGGTTCCGCCAGTCGCCCACCTCGACGACCGTGACGCCCTCCGCGCGCAGTGCGTCCAGGAATCCGCTCGCGGACATGGGTGGGGCCATGCCGCCTCCTTCGTGCCGTGCCGGTCTGCCGATTTGCGATGAAATCTCTACCGAAACCGGACGTCCCGGACCACATCGTTCGCACGCTGTGCGAGCCGATCCGGACAGGCGGCGCAGGTCGCCGACGGCGCCACGCGCCGGCCGGAGTCCCTCTTCCTGCCCAGTAGTCCGATGATCCATTCCCGCACTTTCGGGTAATGGCGCGACCACGCTCCGTGATGGAAGCCTCGACGGTGAGACCGGTGCCCCCTGCGATTCGGTGCCGGGCATACTTGGGAGGCAATTCTCTATGTCGGTAGGCGAAGAGGTCCGCACGGATCAGGGCAAGCCGCAGCAGTCCCTCGGGACGGCGGCCGCGCGGAACCTGGCCACCACGACCAAGTCCGTTCCTCAGATGCAGGAGATCAGCTCCCGCTGGCTGCTGCGCACACTCCCGTGGGTCGACGTCCAGGGCGGCACGTACCGCGTCAACCGGCGGCTGACGTACTCCGTCGGCGACGGCCGCATCACCTTCGTGAAGACCGGGGACCAGGTCGAGGTCATCCCGGCCGAACTCGGCGAGCTGCCGGCCCTGCGCGCCTACGAGGACGAGGAGGTGCTGACGGAGCTCGCCCGGCGCTGCCGCCAGCGCGACTTCGCGCCCGGCGAGGTGATCGCCGACTTCGGCAACCAGACGGGCGCGGTGTACCTGCTGGCGCACGGCAGGGTCGAGAAGGTCGGCACCGGCCCCTACGGCGACGACGCCGTCCTCGGAGTCCTCGCCGACGGCGCCTACTTCGGCGAGCAGGCGCTGCTGGACCCGGACGCCATCTGGGAGTACACCGTTCGCGCCGACACCGCGACCACCGTGCTGATCCTCAGCCGCCAGGACTTCCAGCAGGTCGCCGAGCGCTCGGACAGCCTGCGTGAGCACCTCGAACAGCTGCGCTCGGTGCCGGAGCAGCGGACCAACAAGTACGGCGAGAAGGAGGTCGAGCTGGCCGCCGGTCACTCCGGTGAGCCCGACATCCCGCACACCTTCGTGGACTACGAGGCGCGGCCCCGCGAGTACGAGCTGAGCATCGCCCAGACCGTGCTGCGCATCCACACGCGCGTGGCCGACCTCTACAACCAGCCGATGAACCAGACCGAGCAGCAGCTCAGGCTCACGGTCGAGGCGCTCAAGGAGCGCCAGGAGCACGAGCTGATCAACAACCGCGACTTCGGCCTGCTCCACAACTGCGAGTACGACCAGCGGATCCAGCCGCACGACGGCGTGCCCAGCCCGGACGACATGGACGAGCTGCTCAGCCGCCGGCGCAGCACCAAGCTGTTCCTGGCCCACCCGCGCGCGATCGCCGCGTTCGGGCGCGAGCTGAACAAGCGCGGACTGGTTCCGGAGACCGTCGAGATCGGCGGCAACCGCATCCCGACCTGGCGCGGAGTGCCGATCTACCCGTGCAGCAAGATCCCGGTCACCCCGGAGCGCACTACCTCGATCATCGCGATGCGTACCGGTGAGCAGGACCAGGGTGTCATCGGCCTGCGGCAGTCGGGCATCCCGGACGAGATCGAGCCGAGCATGTCCGTGAGGTTCATGGGCATCAACGAACAGGCCATCATCAAGTACCTGGTGACGGCCTACTACTCGGCCGCCGTACTGGTGCCGGACGCGCTCGGCGTGCTGGAGAACGTCGAGATCGGCCGGTGGAGGTGACGTTTCCGCACTTCGCGGCCGTGTCCCCGCCCGCCGGGCGGGGTAGACCCTCGGAATATGCGTCCGGCCGGGCCGGCGACGCCGGTGTCCGCGGACCTGGCGAGGGGGAGACATGGCCGAGTTCATGACGGAGACCGAACAGCGTTGCCCCGCCGTGCCGCAGCCGGGCACGGCGGGGGAGCGGTGGCATCTCGACGGACAGCTCGAAGTTCGGTCCGAAGGGCAGGAGGCGCCGGCGCTGCTGGAGCGCACCCGGGCCGTGGTCGACCCGGAGCTGCGGTCGGCCCTGGAGTCGCTGCCCGCCTCCATGCGCCGGATCGCGCTCTACCACTTCGGCTGGCAGCACGCGGACGGCAGCCCGGCAACGGGCAACGCCGGCAAGGCGATACGGCCCGCGCTCGTCCTGGCGGCGGCCGCGGCCCTCGGCGGATCCGAGGCCCGTACGGCGGCGGTCCGGGCGGCGGTGGCGGTCGAACTGGTCCACAACTTCACGCTGTTGCACGACGACGTGATGGACCGCGACACCTCCCGCCGGCACCGGCCCACGGCCTGGACCGTGTTCGGCGACGCCGACGCGATCCTCGCCGGTGACGCACTGCAGGCGCTGGCCCTGCGGCTGCTCGCGGAGGATCCGCACCCGGCCTCCGGTCCGGCCGCGGCCCGGCTGGCGGACTGTGTCGTGGAGCTGTGCGCCGGCCAGCACACCGACACGGACCTTGAGCACCGCGCCCCGGACGAGGTCACCCTCGACGAGGTGCTCGCCATGGCGGAGGCGAAGACCGGCGCGCTGCTGGGCTGCGCCTGCGCCCTCGGTGCGCTGTACGCGGGCGCCGGCCGGGAGCAGGTGGCGGCGCTGGACGGCTTCGGCCGCCAGGCGGGGCTCGCCTTCCAGCTGATCGACGACGTCATCGGCATATGGGGTGACCCACGGCACACCGGGAAGCCGGCCGGTGCCGATCTCGCCGCCCGCAAGAAGTCGCTGCCCGTGGTGGCGGCCCTGACCTCCGGCACCGAGGCCGCGGCCGAACTCGCCGAGCTGTACGGCAAGCCGTACGTCTCCGGTGACGACGAGGGCATCGCGCGTACGGCCCTGGCCGTGGAGCGGGCCGGCGGCCGGGACTGGGCGCAGGCCGAGGCGGCCGACCGGATGGCCCGCGCCATGCAGGAGCTGTCCCGCGCGGTCCCCGCTCCCGAGGCGGCGGGCGGCCTGCTGGCACTCGCCGAGTTCGTCACCCGCCGCAACAGTTGAGCCCTGCGGGCCCGGGGGCCGGGAAGAGCCGGGAGCCCCCGTCGGCACCGACAGCCGGGAGAACCTGCGAACCCCGCCGACACCGGCAGCCGGGAAGAACCCGGAACTCCGGGCCTGTGCGGCTCCTGACCCCCCGCGGTCACCGGGGCTTCGGCCAGGTGCGTCCCGCGCATCCCCACGGTGCGCGGGGCTCGCTGCTTTTCCAAGCCGGCGCAGGGTGCGCGAGCCGTGGTCCCCGCCGGCCCACCCGTCGTCGGCGAGCCGTTGCGCCGCGGGCCTTGCCTATTTGGCCGGGGTGATCGTCGTCTACGAGTCGTCGGGTCGTGGGTCCCGTCGGCCTGCTCGTCGGGGACGGCCGTCGTCTAGGAGCCGTCGCGCCGCGGAGCCCCACCGGGTTACTCAGCCGGGGCGATCGTCGTTGAGCCGTTGAGCCGTTGAGCCGCGGGGCCCCGTCGGTCCGCTCGGCAGGGACGGTCGTCGTCAAGGGGCCGTCGCGCCGACGAGGCCCGCCGGGGTCTACTCGGCCGGGACGATCGTCGTCACGATTCTCTCGACCAGTCCCTCCGGCACGCTCACTCCTGCCAGGGCTCCGTCCAGGACGCCGGGCAGTGTCAGGTGCTCCAGGATGAGGCCGAGCATCGCGAGGTAGAGGACGGTGACGGTCTCGTCGCCGCCGGGCAGGCCGCTCTCGCGGTGGAACGCCATGCCCTGTTCCAGGTCCCCGCGCACCGACCTGGCGTAGGAGGCGCGCAGTTCCGGGCGCCGGGTGGCCTCCAGGCGCATCTCCAGCAGGGCCAGATAGCCGGTGCGGTCGCGGGTGGCGCGGTCCATGAGATCCCGCATGAACGCCATGACCAGGGAGCGGTCGCGGGCCCCGCGCAACAGCGTCTCCACCACCTTTGGATCGGGCGCGAGCCGGAGATGCAACCGGGCGTCGATCTGGCGGAGCAGATCGTCGCGGTTGGTGAAGTAGTTGGAGGCGGTACCCGTGGGCACGCCTGCCTCGCCGTCCACCGCGCGGAACGTCAGCCCGCGCGCGCCCTCCCGCGCCAGCACCGTGATCCCGGCGTCCACCAGCGCCGCCCGCCGTTCCGGATTGCCCGCCATGCGGAATCCCTTCTCCCACTTGCCTTCGGTCCCGACAGCATCCCCGAAAGACCTTGTCACCACTACATACGGAGTACTACAAATGAAGCACTACAGACGGAGTGGTCGTCCGGCCGCCCAGCAGCCTACGAAAAGAGACCAAGCTTGCGAAAGCTCACGTACTTCATCGCCTGCTCGCTCGACGGCTTCATCGGCGACGAGCACGGCGACGCCTCCGCGATGCTCCGCTTCCTGGACGAGGATTCCCTGAGGTTCCTCGGGACGGAGTTCCCGGAGACCCTCCCCACCCACGCCCGCCAGCCGCTGGGCCTGGACCACCTGGAGAACAAGCGGTTCGACACCGTCATCCAGGGCCGGGCCAGCTACGAGTTGGCACTGAAGGAGGGCATCACCAGCCCCTACGCCCACCTGCGCGAGTACGTCGCCTCGCGCACGCTGGGCAGCTCCCCCGACCCGAACGTCGAGATCATCGCCGACGACCTGGTCGGCCGGGTGCGTGAACTGAAGGCCGAGGAAGGCGGGTTGGACATCTTCCTGTGCGGTGGCTCGCTGCTCGCCGGCGCACTGCTCGACGAGATCGACGAACTCGTCATCAAGACCTACCCCATCGTCTACGGCACCGGCATGCCGATGTTCGGCACCGGACTCGACATCAAGGAGTTCACCCTGGACTCGGTGCGCACCTTCGGCAACGGCGCGCTGGTGCGGACGTACTACCGCAGGAAGCGCTGAACCCTCGCCCGCCCTACCCTGAGGACATGGACAGCGAGGACCACGTCTGTCCCGTCTGCGGACAGCCCGTCGACACGGTCGTCGGACGGCGCAAGACGCTGGGCGCCTGGGTGCCGGTGTGGGGCCCCGGCCCCTGCCGCAACCCCGACTGCCCGGCCTACGGCGAGCCCGTCGAGCCGGTCGAGCCCGCGGCCCCGGACGACGGGAACGAGCAGCCGCGCAGCCCCGGTGGATCCACGGCCGAGGAGTCCTGAGCCGGGCGGTCCCGAGCCGAAGGAGGGGGCCATGCGGTACCTGGTGATGGTGCAGGGCACCCAGGCGGACTACGACGCGATGGCCGGCAAGCGCACCGAGCACGCTCCGGCCTGGACCGAGGTGCAGCTCAAGGCCATGTACCTGTACATGGCGGCGCTCAGCGACGACCTCGCCGAGTCCGGCGAACTCGTCGAGGCCCAGGGCCTGGCCGAGCCCGCCCTGACCCGGCTGGTCGCGCGGGGCGAGCACGGCCGGACCCTGATCACCGACGACCCGTACGGCGACACCGAGCCGCTGATGGCCGGCTACTGGGTGGTGGACTGCGCGAGCCTGGACCGGGTCACCGAGATCGCCGAACGCGTCACCCGCTGTCCCGGCCCCGGGGCCATGACCGACTACCCCGTGGTGATCCGGCCCGTCATGGGCGGAGCGGACGACATCGGGACCGGATGAGGAGGCGCGCGCCCCCGGCCGGGGCCGTAGCGTGGCCGCATGCCGAAACTTCCGCACATCGTCCACATCACCGAGCGCTCCCTGTGGGAGGCGGCGCGCGAGCGCGGCACCTACGAGGTGTCGACCCGTGGCCGCGCCCTGCAGGAGGAGGGCTTCATCCACTTCTCCACCCGCGAACAGCTCCCCCGCATCGCCGAGTTCCTCTACGGCGACTACGCAGGCCCGGACGAACTGGTCGTGCTGGTCGTGGACCCGGCCCTGGTCGGCGCGCCGGTGAAGTACGAGGCCGTGGAGCCCGGCGGGGAGGAGTTCCCGCATGTGTACGGGCCGGTGCCGGCCGACGCCGTGGTGGCCGTGGAGTCCTGGGGGTGACCGGGCAGCAGGGAACGCCTCGTCGCCGGGGTGGCGGTGGGCGGTGATGGTCTGGGCGGTCGCCGTGGCCGTGGGGGGAGGACTCACGCTCCTGCTCCAGGAGGACGCCCGGCCCCGGGGCCGTAAGTCTGGGACGGCGGGCACGGGGCCCGTCCGTCGCCGGGTGCGCGGCGCCTGCGGAAGCCGCCTGGTGACGACCGCTCCTGCCCGCCGAGTCCGCCGCAGGATCCGGCCGAGCCCTCGCGTACCGGGGTCGTGTGCCTCTACGGGACGACGGCTCGCTGACCGGCACCCGTCGCCCGTCTCACCGGCCGGCGCCCGGCAGGCCGCCGGTCTCCGGGTCGCGGCCGGTCAGGCAGTAGATGCCGCCCGCCGGGTCGCGGAGCACCGTCCAGTGCGGGCCGCCGCCCACCACGACGGCGCCGTGCTCCTCGTGCCGGGCGCGGACGGCGGCGATGTCCGCGCAGGCCAGATCGAGGTGGGCGGAAACGGCGCGCTCCTCGCCGAGCCGTTGGAGCAGGATCCGGACGGGCAGCCCCGCCGGCGGCCTCAGCACCTCGAACTCCGGCAGGGACCCCTTCAGCCGCTCCCAGCCGGTGAGACCGGCCCAGAAGTCCGACTCGGCGGCGTACGCCGACGGCGGGATGTCCAGGCACACCTGGTCCAGCCGGCCGCCGGCCACCACCGGCGGCCGTACCGTCTCTCCGTGCCAGGGCACGGCACAGAACAACTGCCCCGCCGGGGAACGCAGTACGGCCCACTCGCCGTGGTCCGACACCAGCGCCGCGCCGAGTTCCAGGGCCGCCCCGGTCAACTCCCGTACGTCCTCGGTGCAGAGGTCGAGATGGGCGCCGCCGTCGCCCCCGGTGACGCCCTGGAGCTTCACGCACGGGTCCGTCCCGGCCGCCTCCTCGGGCAGCAGGGTCAGGAACTCGCCGCGCTCACCACGGGGCCGGGACGCCCGGGTGCCGGTGACGGCCGTCCAGAAGTCGCGCGCCTCGGGCAGCCGGCCGGCGGGGCGGTCGACGAAGGCGTACGTCCAGCGAACGATCATGTGGGGAGTGTAGGTCCGAACTCCTCGACGATCTCCGGGAAATCAGCCGGGGCACTCACTCCGCGGGGCGCTGGAGGAAGCGCAGCTGGTTGCCCGCCGGGTCCCGGAAGGCGCAGTCGCGCACACCGTACGGCTGGTCCGTCGGCTCCTGGAGCACATCGGCGCCGGACGCCCGCACCCGCTCGTACAGCGCGTCGCAGTCCTCGGTCGTGAAGATGACACCCCGGAGCATGCCCTTGGCCAACAGCTCGGCCATCGCCTGCCGGTCGGCGGGGGAGGCGTCCGGGTTCGCGCCGGGCGGCTCCAGCACGATGTCGACGTCCGGCTGCAGCGGCGAGCCCAGCGTCACCCAGCGCATGTCCTCGAAGCTCACGTCATTGCGGACCTCCAGACCGAGCACGTCACGGTAGAAGGCGAGCGCCTTGTCGTGGTCGTCCACCGCGATGAAGCAGTTCTTGAGTTTCACGTCCATGGGCTCACGCTAGGCCCATCCGGGCGACGGCGCGCCTCCGTACGGGCGGGCGGGGCTCAGTACGGCCGGCGGCGGGGCCGGGTGAACGTACGGGCCACGCAGGACGGGATCACCGCGCTCTCCTCGTGGTCGCGGGCCCGGTAGGCGCTCGGGGTCTCCCCGACCAGCTCGGTGAAGCGGGAGCTGAAGGAGCCCAGTGACGTACACCCCACGGCGAGGCACACCTCGGTCACGGTGAGATCGCCCCGGCGCAGCAGCGCCTTGGCCCGCTCGATCCTGCGGGTCATCAGATAGCTGTACGGCGTCTCCCCGAAGGCCTTGCGGAAGCTGCGCTGGAAGTGGCCGGGTGACATATGGGCGCCCCGGGCCAGCTCGGTGATGTCGAGCGGCTCGGCGTACTCCCGGTCCATGCGGTCGCGCACGCGCCGCAGCTGTCTGAGGTCCTCCAGGGTCACGTCCACAGCTTGGCACAGGGCACCGACACCGCCGGATGCAACGGTTTCGCACAGGACTGCACAACAGGCCTCCCGATGTTCGACACGCCGTTCGCCTTCGGTTCCCCATGCACTGGCCCTCTCTTGCTTGCCTTGGGGAATGGACCACATCACGTTCCTCGTGGCGGTCGTCATCGTCACGGCACTGGCGTTCGACTTCACGAACGGGTTCCACGACACTGCGAACGCGATGGCCACCTCCATCGCGACCGGCGCACTCAAACCGCGCGTAGCGGTCATGATCAGCGGGATCCTCAATATCGCCGGGGCCTTTCTCTCGACCGAGGTCGCGAAGACGATCTCCGGCGGGATCGTGGACGACGCCCTGGTCAGCCCGGCGATGATCTTCGCGGGGCTGGTCGGCGCGATCCTGTGGAATCTGGTGACCTGGCTCGCCGGACTGCCCTCCAGCTCCTCCCACGCCCTCTTCGGCGGTCTGATCGGCGCGGTCTGGGTCGGCGCCGGCTCCGGCGCCGTGCACTTCGACAAGGTCGTCGACAAGGTGCTGATCCCGGCCGTGGCCTCTCCGGTGGTGGCCGGCCTGGCCGCCCTGGTCGCCACCTACCTCGCCTACAAGCTCTCCGCCCGCGCCCGCCAGGAGTCGGTGACCAGGGGCTTCCGCCTCGGCCAGGCCGCCTCCGCCTCCCTGGTCTCCCTCGCGCACGGCACCAACGACGCGCAGAAGACCATGGGCGTGATCACGCTGACCCTCATCTCGGCGGGCGCACTCGGCCATGACGCGGGTCCGCCGGTGTGGGTGATCGGCTCGGCGGGCCTCGCCATCGGCCTCGGCACCTACCTGGGCGGCTGGCGGATCATCCGCACCATGGGCAAGGGGCTGGCGGAGATCCAGTCACCGCAGGGCTTCGCCGCCGAGACGGCTTCCACGGCCGTGATCCTCAGCTCGGCCCACCTGGGCTTCGCGCTGTCCACGACCCAGGTCGCCTCGGGCAGCATCCTCGGCGCCGGCCTGGGCCGCCGGCTCGCGGAGGTCCGCTGGGGCGTGGCCGGCCGTATGGTGCTGGCCTGGCTGATCACCCTGCCCTCCGCCGCGCTGGTCGGCGGCCTCGCGGCGAGCGTGGTCAAGCACGGCGGCAATCTCGGTACGGCGGTCATCGCCCTGGTCGCCCTGGCCTTCGCCGCCGTCATCGTCGCCGCGTCCCGCCGTAACCCGGTGCGCGCCGACAACGTCAACGACCACCACGAGGTCACCCTCCGCGCCCCGGGCCCGACGAACGTCCGCTCGGCCGCCTGAACCCCCTGGGAGTCCCCATGCATGTCGACTGGTCCGCCCTCGGCAAGGTCGCCGCGGTCAGCCTCGGTGTCACGGTCGCCGTGGTCGTCGTCTTCACCTTCGGCGTCCTGGGCCTGTCCCGGGCCGAATCCGACGCCGCCGAAGCCGGCCGCTCCGGAGCCGCCACCGCGGGCCGGGTCCAGGCCGCCCTGTGCTTCCTCGCCTGCGCGGCGGTGGTGGTGTACGGGATCTGTCTGATCGTGCCGCAGTTCCACTGACCGTGGACACGCGGACGGCAGGGGCCCGGTCGAGGGGAAACCGACCGGACCCGTCGCCGAACTCGCGACCGTACCCGTCCTCCGAACGCGTACGGCAGAAAGCCTCAGGCGCGCGGAAGTTCGCCGTCGGCGTCCCGGTCGCCGTGCGGGACGGGCGCGGTGGTGGCCCGCGGGATCAGATGCGTGGGCAGCACGATGTGCTGCTTGTGGTCCGCCTGGTCCGCCTGGTCGGGCTGGTCCGCCTCGGAGCCGTCGATGAGCCGCAGGGCCAGCCGGCCGGCCTCGCGGCCGATGTCCGAGGGTGACTGGGCGATGGTGGACAGGTCGAACCAGTCGGCCACCGGCTGGTCGTCGAAGCCGAGGACGGACATCTGCGTGGGTACCTCGATGTGCGTCCGGCGTAGGGCCCGGAGGACGGCGACGGCGACCTCGTCCTGTTCGGCGAAGACGGCGGTGGGCGGCTCGCGCAGGCTCAGCAGCTTCCCCAGCGCTTCGGCGGTGGCGCGTTTGTCGCCCACCGGGAGCCCGGCCACCAGGTTCTCGTCGAGGGGGACGCTCGCCTCGGTGAGCGCCTGCTGATAGCCGAGCAGCCGCTCGTTGGAGCTGAAGGAGAAGCCGCTCGCGCCCACCGTCTTGATGAACGCGATCCGCCGGTGCCCGAGGTTGAGCAGGTGCCGGGTGCCGTGCAGGGCGCCGGCGACGTCGTCGACGTACACGCTCGGGCGGCCGTCGACGTGCTGGCTGACGTAGATGACCGGCATGCCGAGGGTGTCCAGCCGGTCGGTCTCCTCCTCGGTGAGGTCGAAGGAGAAGACCAGCAGCGCGTCGGCGTTCCGGCGGGCGGGCAGCCGGTCGAAGAACGAGGTGCGCTCGGCGAGGTCGGGGATCACATAGACGGTCAGCTCCATCCCCGCGGCCCGCAGCACCGGGGCCAGGCTGGAGAGGGCCGAGCCCATGAACCACGCGTTGAGTGTGGGGACGAGCACCGCCACGGTCCCGGTCTTCCCCGTGACAAGGCTTGCGGCCTGCCGGGAGACGGCGAAGTTCAGCTCGCGGGCGGCCTGTTCGACCCGGGCGCGCACCTCCGGGGAGACGGTGGTCAGGCCGCGCAGGGTCCGCGAGACGGTGGACGTGGAGACCCCGGCCCGTTCGGCGACGTCAGCCATCGTCGGGTGTCGCTGAGCTGGAGGCATGTGCCGGACGGTAGCACAGAAGGCCCGTTGTCGACGCTGGTTGTGACAGCGCTTTCACAAGCTCGGGGCCCTGATTCCCACTCGTTACCGGGAAGTAACGCATTGACTTCCGCTTGGTCCACTCCTAGCGTGCAAGCGTTGTCTCGGACAGGTCAAAGCAGTCCCCCGTGTACTTGCGCCATGTGCTTTGACCTGCGCATTTGATCAAGAAGTTGCTATGACAACGCAGTCTCACAACAGCGTCGCCTCAGGTTCCGCACGACCAGGAGAGACAGTGAAGACCACAACCGCCAGAGCCCTTCGATGCTCGGCCGCGCTCGCCGCCGCCGGACTCCTCCTCGCCGCCTGCGGCTCGTCCGACGACGGCGGCTCCGCAGGCCAGTCCGGGCCCACCTCGTTCACCGGCCGCGGCCCCATCACCTACGTGGCCGGAAAGGACACCACCGGAGCCGTCCAGCCGGTCCTCGACCAGTGGAACAAGCTGCACCCGAAGGAGAAGGTCACCTTCATCCAGCTGCCCACGGACGCGGACGCGCAGCGCCAGCAGATGATCCAGAACGCCGAGACGAAGTCCGACGCCTATACGGTGCTCTCTCTGGACGTCGTGTGGACGTCGGAGTTCGCCGCGCACCAGTGGATCGACAAGCTGCCCGAGCAGCAGTTCCCCCTGGACAGGATGCTCAAGCCGGTGGTGGAGACGGCCAAGTACCGCGGTGGTCTGTACGCGGCCCCGGCCAGCTCGGACGGCGGCATGCTGTACTACCGCACCGACTTGCTGAAGCAGGCGGGAATCGGCAAGGCCCCGGCGACCTGGGCCGAGTTGAAGGCCGACTGCGCCAAGGTGAAGAAGCTGCCCGCCGCCAAGGGCGTGTCCTGCTACGCCGGGCAGTTCCAGAAGTACGAGGGCCTGACGGTCAACTTCTCCGAGGCCGTGAACTCCGCGGGCGGTGTCGTCACCGACGCGAACGGCAAGCCCGACGTGGACACCCCCGAGGCGAAGAAGGGACTGGACTTCCTGGCCGGCTCGTTCCGGGACGCCACGATCCCCAAGGAGGCCATCACCTACCAGGAGGAGGACGGCCGCCAGGCCTTCCAGGCCGGCAAGCTGGTCTTCCTGCGCAACTGGCCGTACATGTACGCGCTCGCCGGCAAGAGCAAGCTGGCCGGCAAGTACGCCGTCGCGCCGCTGCCCGGCCTGAACGGCCTCGGCGCCTCCAGCCTGGGCGGTCACAACCTGGCCCTGTCGTCCTTCGCCAAGAACAAGGCGACGGCCCTGGACTTCATGAAGTTCTACAGCAGCGAGACCACCGCGAAGACCTTCCTGGAGAAGGCCTCCCTGGCCCCGCCGTACGCCGACCTGTACGACGACGCGGCGCTGGCCGGGCAGTACCCGTACCTCCCGGTCCTCAAGCAGTCGATCCTGCACGCCGTGCCGCGCCCGCGCGTCGTCCAGTACGGCGATGTCACCTCGGCGGTCCAGCAGGAGGCGTACGCCGCGCTGACCGGCACCAAGAGCAGCGCACAGGCGCTGAAGGACCTGCAGCGGGAGCTGCTGAAGTCCACCGGGCAGTGAGGAGCGGGGCCATGACCGACATCGAGATACCGCCCGGACCCGCGGCGGCCGAGCCCCATCGCCGGTCCGGTACGACCGTGACAGGCCGGCGGGCCCGCGCCACGGCCGGCGCCGGGCGGATGGCGGCCCTGCTGGTGTCCCCGACGCTGCTGGTGCTGACGGTCGTCGTGCTCTACCCGACGCTCATGGCGCTCAGGGAGTCGCTGTACGGACCGAAGGGTCTCGACCCGAGGACCGGCTTCATCCGCAGCACCGAGCCGTTCGTCGGGCTGAAGAACTACGCCGACATCTTCGGCGCCGCCGGGGACCGGTTCTGGAACGCCTTCTGGAACACCAGCTTCTTCACGGTCGTCACCGTCGGACTGGAGACGGTGACCGGTGTGGTGATGGCCCTGATCATGCACCGGGCGTTCAGCGGCCGGGCCCTGGTGCGGGCGAGCATCCTCGTGCCCTGGGCGGTGCCCACGGCCATCTCCGCCCTGCTGTGGCGGTGGATCTTCAACAGTGACGGCATCGCCAACGCCCTGATCGGCCATCAGATCCTGTGGACCACCGAGGGCTTCCACGCCAAGGTCGCGGTCATCGTCGCCGAGGTATGGAAGACCGCCCCGTTCATCGGGCTGCTGGTCCTGGCCGGACTGCAGGTCATTCCGAACGAGGTATACGAGGCGGCCCGCATCGACGGGGCGAGCGCGCTGCGCCGGTTCTGGCACATCACGCTGCCCCTGGTGAAACCCGCGCTGCTGGTGGCCATGCTGTTCCGCTGCATGGACGCGCTGCGGATGTTCGACCTGCCGTACATCCTGATCGGCGCGCAGAAGAATTCGGTGGAAACGCTGTCCATGCTGGCGCAGAACGAGGCGTCCAACGTCCGCTTCGGGCCCGCCTCCGCCTACGCGGTCCTGCTCTTCCTGTACGTCTTCCTCATCGCGCTCGCCTTCGTACGGCTGCTGGGCGCGGATCTCGTCGGCGACACCGGCGGCGGCCGCCGGAAGACGAAGACCAGGCTCGTGTTCGCGCGCCGTACGGAGGTGACGGCATGACGACCACGGCGAAGTGGCGCGGCCGCCTGCTGTACGTGGGGGTCGCCGCGGTGGTGGCCTACTGCCTGGCCCCCTTCTACTGGATGCTGGTCTCCAGCCTGCGCCGCACCTCCGACATCTTCGACACCTCACTCGTCCCGTCACCGGTGTCGTTCGCGAACTACCGGTCGCTGTTCGGCGCCTCCCAGGGTTTCACCCGGGCGCTGCTCAACAGCCTGGTCGTGGCCGGTGTCACCACCGCGCTGGCGCTGCTGCTGGCCACGTTCACCGCCTACGCGATGGCGAGGCTGGAGTTCCGGTTCAAGCGGCTGATCCTCACCCTGATCATCGCCACCTCGATGTTTCCGGTGGTGTCGATCGTGGTCCCGCTGCTGAAGCTGTTCACGGACATCGGCTGGATCAACACCTACCAGGCCATGATCGTGCCGAGCATGTCCTTCGCACTGCCGCTGGCGGTGTGGAACCTGACCACCTTCTTCCGGCAGATGCCGGACGAACTGGAGCACGCCGCCATGGTCGACGGCTGCACCCGCGGCCAGGCCTTCCGCAAGGTCATCGTCCCGCTCGCCGCGCCCGGCATCTTCACCACCGCGATCATCACGTTCATCGCCGCCTGGAACGAGTTCCTCATCGCCCTGTCGATGACCAACCGGCCGGACATGCAGACCGCACCGGTCGCCATCTCCAAGTTCACCGGCGCCACGACCTACGAGACCCCGTTCGGCAGCCAGATGGCAGCGGGCGTCCTCGTCACGATCCCGCTGGTGGTCATGGTGCTGCTCTTCCAGCGCCGCATCGTCGCCGGCCTGACGGCCGGTGCCGCGAAGTAAGCCCTCTTCCACTCCTAAGGAGCAGCATGTCCGGCACCGCACCGTGGTGGCGCAGCGCCGTCATCTACCAGGTCTACATCCGCAGCTTCGCCGACGGGAACGGGGACGGCGTCGGTGACATCGCCGGCATCCGCTCCCGACTGCCGTACCTGAAGGCGCTGGGCGTCGACGCGCTCTGGATCAACCCGTGGTACAAGTCGCCGCAGGCGGACCACGGTTACGACGTGGCCGACTACCGCGCGATCGACCCGCTGTTCGGCACCGTGCAGGAGGCCGAGCGGCTCATCGAGGAAGCCCACCGGCACGGGATCCGCGTCATCCCCGACATGGTGCCCAACCACACCTCCGACCGGCATGCCTGGTTCCAGGCGGCGCTGGCGGCCGGCCCGGGCAGCCCGGAACGCGACCGCTACATCTTCCGCCCCGGCCGCGGCCCCGACGGCGACCTGCCGCCCAACGACTGGGTCTCCTCCTTCGGCGGCCCGGCCTGGACCCGGCTGCCCGACGGCGAGTGGTACCTGCACCTCTTCGCCCCGCAGCAGCCCGACCTGAACTGGCAGCACCCCGAGGTGCGGGCGGAGTTCGAGTCGATCCTGCGGTTCTGGTTCGCCCGGGGCGTGGACGGCTTCCGTATCGACGTGGCGCACGGACTGATCAAGCACCCCGAACTGCCCGACCTGCCGCCGCCTCCGGCCGGGGTCGGCCGGCGCCGGCACCACCTCGACCACCCGCACTGGGACCGCGACGAGGTCCACGACATCTACCGCGCCTGGCGCAAGGTGGCCGACGAGTTCCCCGGCGACCGGTGCTTCGTCGCCGAGGCGTGGGCCGACACCCCCGAGCGGCTGGCGGCCTACGTCCGCGCCGACGGCCTGCACACGGCGTTCAACTTCGACTTCCTGATGTCCAGTTGGGACCCCAAGGACCTGCGCACGGTCATCGACGACTCCCTCGCCATGCTCGGCGCGGTCGGCGCACCCGCCACCTGGGTGCTCTCCAACCACGACGTCATGCGCCACGCCAGCCGGTACGGCCGCAGGGCGGCCAAGCGCTGGGTGGCCAACGAGCGCTACGAACCCGAAGGCCCCCTCGACCTCGACCTGGGCACCCGCCGCGCCCGCGCGGCCGCCCTGCTCATGCTCGCCCTGCCCGGCGGCGCCTACGTCTACCAGGGCGAGGAACTCGGCCTGCCCGAGGTCGAGGACCTGCCCGAGGCGGTGCTGCAGGACCCCGTCTGGGAACGCTCCGGCCACACCGACCGCGGCCGCGACGGCTGCCGGGTGCCGATCCCCTGGTCCGGGCGGACGGCACCGTACGGCTTCAGCCCCGAGGGCGCCTCCGCCGCACCCTGGCTGCCGCAGCCCGCGGACTGGGCCGCGCGCACCGTCGAGGCGCAGACCGGCGACGAGACCTCAATGCTGGAGCTCTACCGCACCGCGCTGCGCCGGCGCCGCGAGCATCCGGCCCTCGGCGACGGCACCCTCACCTGGCTGGACGCCCCCGCCGGAGTCCTCGCCTTCCGCCGCGACCCCGGCTTCGTCTGCGTGGTCAACCTCTCCACCGAGCCGTACCCGCTGCCCGACCACACCGCGGTCCTGCTGACCAGCGAACCCCTGGAGGGCGGCCGGCTGGCCCCGGACCAGGCGGCCTGGCTGGCGGTGTAGCGGCTCCCTTCCGTGAGCAGCGACAGGCGGCCACCGGTCACTGCCGACCGGTGGCCGCTCCGCCGGGCGTGACCAGGCCCGTCTCATAAGCGAGGACGACGGCCTGGGCGCGGTCGCGGAGGTCGAGCTTGGCGAAGATCCGGGCGACGTGCGTCTTCACGGTGGCCTCGCTGAGCGTGAGGGACGCGGCGAGCTCGGTGTTCGACAGGCCCCGGCCCATCAGCATCAGCACCTCGCGCTCGCGGGGGGTCAGCGCGGCCAGGTCACGGTGGAGCGCGGGTGAGGGCGGTGCGGTGGCGGGGCGGTGCGCGGGCACGGCCGGGCCGGCCTCGTGGCCGGCCGCGTACCGCTCGACCAGACGGCGGGTGATCGAGGGGGCGAGCAGCGCGTCGCCCGTGTTCACCAGCCGTACCGCCGCGGCGAGATGGGCGGCAGTGACGTCCTTGAGCAGGAAACCGCTCGCGCCGGTGGCGAGCGCCGCGTAGACGTAGCGGTCGAGGTCGAACGTGGTGAGCATGAGGACCCGGCACCGCGGCACCAGCCGCAGGACGAGCTTGGCGGCTTCCAGGCCGTCCAGGTCGGGCATCCGGATGTCCATCAGGACGACGTCCGGGCGCAGCCGTTCCGCTTCCGCCACGGCCCGCAGTCCGTCCGCCGCCTCACCGACGACCTCGATGCCGCGCGAGGTGAGGATCAGCCGGAACCCGGTGCGGATGAGCTCTTCGTCGTCGGCGATGAGGACGCGCGGGGCACCGGTTTCCTGGGCCGGGACAGGGGCCGGGGCAGGGCAGTCCGGGATGCGGCCCGGCGCGGGGCCGAGGCCGGGGTGTGCGGCGGGTTCGGTCACGGGCGCTCCAGCGGGATGCGGGCACGGACACGGTACCCACCGCCGATGCGGCGCCGGGCGTCGAAGTGGCCGCCGTAGACGGCCACACGCTCACGCAGGCCGATCAGGCCGCGCCCCGCCCCCTCGTCCCGGCGCTTCCCGGGACCCGGTGCCGGACCGCTGCTCGCGTGGTCGGCGGCCAGCACGCTCGGTCCGCTGTCCAGCACCTCGACCCGAAGGCTGTGGTCGGCATAGCGCACCGTCACGGTCGCCGTGCCGCCGTCGCCGTACTTGAGCGAATTGGTCAGCGCCTCCTGGATGATCCGGTAGGCGGTGACGTCGATGCCGGGAGGCAGCGGGCGCGGTTCCCCGGAGATCCGCACCTCGACCGGCAGTCCGGCGAAGGCGATCCGGTCGACGAGCGTGCCCAGTTGGCGCAGGCTCGGCTGCGGCGCGAGTCCGGAGAGGTCTCCGTGCTCGCTCGGCTCGGCGGGGTCGTCGCCGTCCGGCGACGGCGCCAACAGACCGAGCAGGTGGCGCAGTTCGGTCATCGCGTCGCGGCCGGCGCCCTCGACGGCCGCCAGCGCGGTCTCCGCCGCGTCCGGCAGGGTGGCGAGCACCTCCCGGGCGGCCGTCGCCTGTACCACCATGAGGCCGACCTTGTGGCTGACGATGTCGTGCAACTCGCGGGCGATGCGGGCGCGTTCGGCCACCACCGCCGTACGGGCTGCGGCCTCCCGCTCACGCTCCAGCAGCCAGCGCCGGTCCTCCAGCACCTTGCGGTACCGGCGGCGGGCCCGCGCCAGCAGCACGACGGCGCCACCGGCCGACGCCAGGCCCACCGCTGCCAGGGCGATGAGCAGCGCGCCCGTCTCCGATGTCCACACGCCGTCCATCGTGCCAGCCGGCCGACGGACGGGCGTCCTCCTCCGGGGCCATCCCGTACATCGCCGGGATGACCACCGCCGCGGGATACCTCCGGGGGCTGACGCCGGGACGGACCCGGCCGCCTACCGTCCCTGCCATGACCACCGAAGACATCGGCGACCCGAGCCGGGGGGCCGGCCCGGCCGCCGTACCCGACCAGGAAGTCGTCCGGCTGAGCGGGCTGCGCAAGGAGTACGGCGACACCGTCGCCCTGGACGGCGTGTCGCTGGAGATCGCCGCCGGGGAGGCGGTGGCGGTGATGGGGCCGTCCGGCTGCGGCAAATCGACCCTGCTGAACATGATCGCCGGTCTGGACCGGCCGAGCGGCGGACAGGTGCGCGTGCACGGCGAGGACCTGGGCGCGCTCAACGAGACCGGGCTGGCGCTGTTCCGGCGGCGCCGGATCGGCATGATCTTCCAGTTCTTCAACCTCATCGACGACCTGCCCGCGATCGACAACGTCGCCCTGGCCGCGCAGCTCACCGGCACCTCGGCCCGCCAGGCCCGGCGCCGGGCGCTGGAGCTGCTGGACGAACTCGGCATCGCCGACCGCAGGAACGTCTACCCCGCCGCGCTCAGCGGCGGCGAGCGCCAGCGGGTGGCGGTGGCCCGCGCGCTGATGAACCGGCCCGCGCTGCTGCTCGCGGACGAGCCCACCGGCGCGCTGGACAGCCATGCGGGCGAGCAGGTGATGGACCTGCTCATCGACCTCAACGAACTGGGCCAGACCCTGCTGCTGGTGACGCACGACCCGACGCTGGCCACGCGCTGCGCCGGCCGGCTGGTGACCATGGCGGACGGCCGGATCACCGGCGACCGGACCCTGGAGCGGACGGCATGAGCGCGGTGTGGCGTGCCTCCCGCGCGGCCGTGCGCCGTCGCCGGCTGCAGACCGCCGTGATCGGCGCGGTGGTCCTCGTCTCCTCCGTGGCGCTGGTGGTCGCCCTCGGCCTGCTGGACGTCGCGTCCGGGCCGTTCGACCGGATCTTCGGCCAGGCGCACGGCGCCCACGTCGTCGCCACGTTCGACGCGACGAAGGTCACCGGCACCCGGCTGGCACGGACCGCGCACCGACTGGGCGTGCGGGCCTCGGCCGGGCCGTTCCCGGAAGCGGTGGTCGACCTGCCGCAGAGCGCGGTCGCCGAGCTGCCCGGGATGGGACCCGGCCCGCTGACCGTGGTGGGCCGGGCGGACCCCGGCGGCACGGTCGACCGGCTGGACCTGTTCGCCGGGCACTGGGCCACCGGCCCCGGCCAGCTCGTCCTGGCGCTTCCGGACGCGCCCGGGATGGGCGACGGCCCGCACTCTCCGATCGGCAGACGGATCAGGCTGCCCGGGTTGGCGCCGCTGACCGTCGTCGGACTCGCGTCCAGCGTGAGCGGCACCGCGCAGGCCTGGGTCTCACCACGGCAGATCACGGCCCTGCACCCCACGACGTACCAGATGCTGTACCGCTTCGACCGGGCCGGCACGGCCCGGCAGATCACGGCGGACACCGCGGCGGTGAGCGCCGGTCTGCCGTCCGGCTCGCTCGTCGCCCACCAGTCGTATCTGACCCTGAAGGCGCAGGTCGCGACCGAGCCCAACGCCTTCGTGCCGTTCCTCATGGCCTTCGGCATCCTCGGCCTGCTGGTGGCCGTGCTGATCGTGGGCAACGTGGTGAGCGGCGCCGTCGTGTCCGGCTTCCGGCACATCGGGGTGCTCAAGTCCGTGGGATTCACGCCGATCCAGGTGACCGCGGTCTACCTGGTGATGGTCTGTGTCCCGGCGACGGTGGGCGCAGCGATCGGCACCGCCCTGGGCGCGGTGGTGGCACGGCCGCTGTTGCACCAGGTCTTCTACGGCGCCGACCTCGGCACGGTGACCCTCAGACCGACGATCAGCTCCTGGGTGTACGTGACGACGGCGCTGGGCATGCCCGCGGTCGTGCTGCTGGCCGCGCTGATTCCGGCGCTGCGCGCTCACCGACTCTCCGCGGCGCGGGCGATCAGCGCGGGCAGCGCGCCCGACGGCGGACGCCGGCCTGCGGTGCAGCGGTGGCTGAGCGGGGTGCGGCTGCCGCGCTCGGTGACACTGGGCCTGGGCCTGCCCTTCGCCCGGCCCGGACGGGCGCTGCTCACCGTCTGCGCCGTCCTGCTCGGGGTGGCGACGGTGACCTTCGCCACCGGCCTGTCGGCCACGATGGTCTCCTACGGCGTCGCGGTCGAGGGCACCGGCCGAACGCAGGTGGTCGTCTTTGCCGGGCAGGCCAGGTTCGGGGAGACCGTTCCGCACCAGGGCGACGACGCGACCCAGGGCCTGTTGCGCTCGCTGCCGCATGCGGCGGACGTGTCCGGCGTGGGCTTCGCCGGGGTGCGGATGCTCGGGCAGAGCCAGGACGTGACGATTCAGGGTGCGCGCGGGGGCCGGTCCGCGCTCCAGGACGACCTGGCCAGGGGCCGGTGGGCGCGCAGGTCCGGCGAGGTGGTGGCCTCCGGCAGGTTCCTGTCCAAGTACGGCCTGCATGTCGGTGACTCGTTCACGCTGAGCGCGGCGGACGGCCGGACGGAGCGCGTGACCCTGGTCGGGGAGGTCATGGCCGGGCCGGCGGACTGGCTGCGCGCCGACTGGCCGACGGTGACCGCCCTGGCACCGCACGCGCAGGCCAACCAGTACTGGGTGCGGCTCACCCCCGGAGCCGATGCCGGCGCCTATGTGAAGGCTGTCCGGGCAGCCGATCCCGGGCTCTACCCGAGTGAGCAGTCCGCGGTCAACGCCGGGGCGGTGACCGTGATCGGCTCAGCCTCCGCGCTGACCCTGATGCTCACGACCGTCTCCGCGATGGGCGTGTTCAACACGGTCGTGCTGAGCGCCCGGGAACGGCGGCGTGACCTGGGGATGCTGAAGTCGATCGGCATGACACCACGGCAGGTGGCAGTGATGCTCGTGGTGTCCATGGCCGGACTCGGCCTGGCCGGTGGAATCCTGGGGCTGCCGGTGGGCGTCGCGGCCTACCGTCTGGTGATCCCGATGACCGAGCACAACGCCCATCTGACCCTCCCGGCCCGGATGCTGGACGTCTGGCACCCCGCGACCCTGGCCGTGCCGGTGCTGGCCGGGGTGGCGATCGCCGGGCTCGGTGCGGTGATTCCGGCGCATACGGCGGCGCGGCAGACCATCGCCCGGGTGCTGCGCACGGAGTGACGAGCGGGTGAGCCGAAGAGGCCCACTTGCCGGGGCCCCACGTTCCTCCACGCCCCAGTCGTCGGCGAGGGCCGAGACGAGCAGCAAGCCGCGGCCGGTCTCGGCGGTGGCTGGTACATGTCGTCCGAGGGGTGGGGCGTCGCCGCTGTCGTGTACTTCGATGCGGAGTTGGATGTCGTCGAGGGTGACGTGCACCAGCACCAATCCGCCTGAGGGGGCTCCGTGCAGGGTGGCGTTGGTGGCGAGTTCGGAGACGCACAGCTGGACGTCGTCGAGGCGTTCGGTCCGGCCCCATTGGGTAAGGGTCTCGGCGACGAACCCCCGGGCGGCGCCGGGTGTGGTCCGGCGTCGGTCGAAGAGCTTCCTGCGGCGCTCGACGTCGGCGTTGGGGGCAGGTGCCGGGGCCAGGGCGAGGGTGCCCGGCTTGCCGGGCAGTGTGCTGGGCATGGCCAAGCCTCGGCGGGGCGCTCGGCACTGGCGAGTTCCCGCTCGGAGCCGACCATGCACAGGAGAAGCCGGGGTTGTGGCCAGCGGTCTCGGCGCGGGGCCTGCACGGAACGGTGGGCGGTTGTGGCGCCTGGAGTACGGCGGGCAAGGTCCGCCAAGGCCGGGTTGGCGGCCTGCCGGTAGCTCGCCTGCAGGTGGCGGAAGGCTTCCTCGGCCGCTGCGGCCCGCTGCTCGTGGCGGCGCTGCTCGTGCCACTTGGCGGCGGCGCGGGCCAAGTGCAGCGTGATGCAGGTCCGGCTGGTCATCGGCGGCGCCTCCGGCGTCATCACGCTGCGGATCGACGCCCATCTCCGGCCGGGTGAAAAAGACCGCACCCGGGCCGTCAGGGGCGCCGTGCTCGGCGGCCTGGGGACCGGGTGCGGGCAGGGAGATAGTCGGTCTGAGTGAAGATCAGGCCTTCTTGGTCTCCCAGAAGATCTTGTCGATCTGGGCGATGTAGTCCAGCGCCTTCTGGCCCGTCGCCGGGTCGGTGGACGCCTTGGCGGCCGAGAGGGCCTTCAGGGTGTCGTTGACCAGCTGGTGCAGCTCCGGGTACTTCTCGAAGTGCGGGGCCTTGAAGTAGTCGCTCCAGAGCACGGAGACGTGGTGCTTCGCGAGCTCCGCGCGCTGCTCCTTGATGACGGTGGCACGCGCCTGGTAGTGGGGGTCGTCGTTGCCGGCCATCTTGTCCTGGATGGCCTTCACCGACTCCGCCTCGATGCGGGCCTGGGCCGGGTCGTACACGCCGCAGGGCAGGTCGCAGTGGGCGCTGACCTTGACCTTGGGGGCAAACAGGCGGGAAAGCATGGAGCATTCCTTCCTCGTGATCGTCTTCTCAGGTGCGACATTACTCCCTGAGGAAGGCGATTTCTCGGGTGCCCCCTAGGGCTTAGGACAAAAGTCCAGGGTCAGACTGAGACTGGTGGAGGAACGGACCGGGGAGGTGCCGGGGATGCCGGAGCTGTCGCAGGAGACCGAGCGGGGGAGGGCCGTGGCGCCCTTCGGAGTGGCGGAAGTCACCGGGCCGTCCATGGTGCCCACGCTCCTTCACGGGGACCGGCTGCTGGTGCGGTACGGCGCGTCGGTCCGGGTCGGGGACGTCGTCGTCCTGCGGCATCCGTTCCAGCAGGACCTGCTCGTCGTCAAGCGCGCCGTGGAGCGGCGCGACGGCGGCTGGTGGGTGCTCGGGGACAACCCCTACGCGGGCGGGGACAGCACGGACTACGGGGTCGTACCCGATGAGCTGATCCTCGGCCGCGCCCGCTTCCGGTACCGGCCGCTGCCCGCCGGTCAGCGCTCGCCGCTGACGCTGGCGCGCTGGGCGCTCTCGGCGGCGAGGCCGCTGCTGCCCGACCGGTCGGCCTCCAGGCGCTTGCGGGCCCGGTAGGCGGCCACGTTCGCGCGGGTCGCGCAGCGGTCGGAGCAGTAGCGCCGCGAGCGGTTGGTGGAGGTGTCCAGGTAGGCGTTGCGGCAGGGGGCCGCCTCGCACAGGCCCAGGCGGTCCACGCCGTACTCCGTCAGGTGGAAGGCCAGGCCCATCGCCGCGATCGCCGCGTAGCCCGCCGTGGCGTTCGACGGGTGGTCGGCCAGGTGCATGTGCCACAGCGGGCGGCCGTCCTCGTCACGGTGGTCGTGGCCGGAGATCTGCGGCGACACCGGGAACTCCAGCAGCAGTGAGTTCAGCAGGTCCACGGCCAGCGTCTCGTCGCCCTTGTCGGCCGACTCGAAGACCGCGCGCAGTCGCGCCCGCACCGAGCGGAAGCGCGTGACATCGGCGTCGGTGGCGCGGCGGGCCGCCGACGCGTTGACCCCGAAGAGGTCGCGGACGGCCTCGACCGAGGTCAGCGAGTCCTTGCCCCGGGCCGGTTCCTCGCTGTTGACGAGACGGACGGCGTAGTCCGAGTAATAGGCCAGTTCCACTTGTAGTCCTTACGAGGGCGTTCTATGGTCGTGTCTGCGGTCGGGTAACAGCCGGTCGTGCTTCCAGGGTATTACACAGACGAGGGGGACAGGCTTCATGACGACGAGCACGGGCACCGACTGGGCCGCGTGGCAGGAGAGCTGGGACCGGCAGCAGGAGTGGTACATGCCGGACCGCGAGGAACGCTTCCGGATCATGCTCGACATGGTCGAGGCGCTGGTCGGTACGGCCCCGAGGGTCCTCGACCTCGCGTGTGGCACCGGCAGCATCACCGCCCGGCTGCTGCTGCGCTTCCCGGACGCCACCAGCACCGGCGTCGACCTCGACCCGGCCCTGGTGGCCATCGCCCGCGGCACCTTCGAGGGCGACGGGCGGGTCACCTTCGTCACCGCCGACCTCAAGGACCCCGACTGGCGGGCGGAACTGCCGTACGGCTCCTACGACGCCGTCCTGACCGCGACGGCCCTGCACTGGCTGCACAGCGAACCCCTCGCGGCCCTCTACGGTCAGGTCGCGGAGCTGCTCCGCGACGGCGGTGTCTTCATGAACGCGGACCACATGATCGACGACAGCACGCCCCGGATCAACGCCGCCGAGCGCGCCCGGCGCCACGCCCGTATGGATCAGGCCAAGCGGGACGGTGTCCTGGACTGGGCCGAATGGTGGCAGCTCGCGGCCGAGGACCCGGTCCTCGCCGAGCCCACCGCCCGTCGCTTCGAGATCTACGGCGAGCACGCGGACGGGGACACGCCCTCGGCCGCCTGGCACGCCCGCACCCTGCTGGCGCAGGGCTTCGCCGAGGCCCGGCCGGTGTGGTGCTCGCCGTCGGACACGCTGCTGCTCGCCCTCAAGTAGCGGCCGGCACGGCACGCACGCGGTACGAGAAGAGGCGGTACGCCGGTGCTGAAGTGCAGCAACGAGAAGGTGCCCGGCGGCCTGTTGTCCATCTGGCTCACGCCCGCGCAGAAGCTCACTCAGCCGTCGGCCTTCCCGCTGACCCGGGCACAGCTGCGCGAACCGGCGCTGGAGCCGCAGCTGCTGCCGTAGCCGGGCGGCTGCTGTAGCGGGGCACGAAAAGGGGCGGTACGAGGATGTCGTACCGCCCCCTGCCGTGCGTGCGCTACAGCACCTTGGACAGGAACGACTGCGTCCGCTCGTGCTGAGGGTTCGTCAGGACCTCGCGGGGATGGCCCGATTCGACCACCACGCCCTCGTCCATGAACACCAGACTGTCGCCCACCTCGCGGGCGAAGCCCATCTCGTGGGTGACGACGACCATGGTCATACCGGACTCGGCGAGGTCCCGCATGACGTCCAGGACATCGCCGACCAGCTCCGGGTCCAGGGCGGAGGTCGGCTCGTCGAACAGCATCAGCTTCGGGTCCATCGCGAGGGCCCGGGCGATCGCCACCCGCTGCTGCTGGCCGCCGGAGAGCTGCGAGGGGTAGTGCCCGGCCCGGTCGGCCAGGCCGACCCGCTCCAGCAGCTGCACGGCCCGCTCCCGGGCCTGCGCCTTGCTCACGCCCTTGACCTGCACCGGCGCCTCGATGACGTTCTCCAGCGCCGTCATGTGCGGGAACAGGTTGAAGCGCTGGAAGACCATGCCGATGTCCCGGCGCTTGCGCGCGACCTCGCTGTCCTTCAGCTCGTACAGCTTGTCGCCCTTCTGGCGGTAGCCGACCAGCTCGCCGTCGACGTACAGCCGGCCGGCGTTGATCTTCTCCAGGTGGTTGATGCAGCGCAGGAACGTCGACTTGCCGGAGCCGGACGGGCCGATCAGGCAGAACACCTCGCCCGGCCTCACCTCCAGGTCGATGCCCTTGAGCACCTCGACATGGCCGAAGGACTTGTGCACGCCCTGCGCCCTGACCATCGGGACCGTGGCCTCGGCCGGGGTGTCCTGCGTCTTGCTGAGCTTGTCGGTCATGCCGTGACCTTCCTGCTGGAGAAGGTCGTCAGATGCCCCTTGACCTTCTGCCACGGGGTCGGCGGGAGGCTGCGGCTGGAACCCCGGGCGTAGTAGCGCTCGATGTAGTACTGGCCGACGCTCAGCACCGAGGTCATGATCAGGTACCAGGCCGCGGCGAGGAAGTACATCTCCACCGGGGCGCCGGAGTTCTGGCCGATGTCCTGGGCATAGCGGAACAGCTCGGGATACTGGACGGCCGCCACGAGCGAGGTCGTCTTCAGCATGTTGATGACCTCGTTGCCGGTCGGCGGCACGATCACCCGCATCGCCTGCGGGATGATCACCCGGCGCAGGGTCTTGCTGTGGCTCATGCCCAGCGCGTGGGCCGCCTCGGTCTGGCCCTCGTCCACCGCGAGCAGGCCCGCCCGGCAGATCTCGGCCATGTACGCCGCCTCGTTCAGACCCAGGCCGAGCAGCGCCGTCAGCAACGGCGTCATGAAGTTCGACCAGTAGTCCTTGTAGAACGGCATCAGGTTGATGTACTCGAAGACCAGGCCCAGGTTGAACCACAGGAACAGCTGGACCAGGACCGGCGTGCCGCGGAAGAACCAGATGTAGAACCAGGCGATCGACGAGGTCACAGGGTTCTTCGACAGCCGCATCACCGCGAGGACGATGCCGAGGACGATGCCGATCAGCATCGACAGGACCGTGAGCAGCAGGGTCTTGCCGACACCGGTCATGATCCGGTGGTCGAAGAAGTACTCCGGCACCGCATGCCAGTTGATCTTGCCCTGGCTGAAGGCGTAGATGATCGCCACGAGGATGCCAATGGCGACGAGGGCGGATATGTACCGCCCGTAGTGCCGGACCGGGATGGCCCTGATGGCCTCCGGGCCGTCGGCCGGGAGAGCGGGCGCGTCCTCCCCGGCGCCCTCTCCGGCCGTCTTCTCGATGTCAGTCACGGGTGTTGCCTCTCAGTGGCCGCTTCTGCTTCTGCTGCTTCCGCGGGTCACTTGCCGCCGTTGATCACGGACTCCTTGACGGCGCCGTCCTGGGCGCCCCACTTCTGGAGGATCTTCGCGTACTCGCCGTTCTTGATGATCGCGTTCAGCGCGGCCTGCAGCGCGTCGCGCAGCTGGGTGTCCTTCTTGGCCACGGCGATGCCGTACGGAGCTGCCTCGACCTGCTGGCCGACGATCTGGAAGTCCTTGCCGCCGCCGGAGGTCTTCACCGCGTACGCGGCGACCGGGAAGTCGGAGGAGGCCGCGTCCACACCGCCCGAGCGCAGCCGGGTCTGGGACTGCTGGTCGTCGTCGAACGGCTCGATGGTGAGCTTCTTGCCGCTCGGACACTTCTTGGCCTCCTGCTTGGCCAGGTCCTCCGAGACGGTGCCGCGCTCCACGGCGATCTTCTTGCCGCACAGGTCCGACCAGCCGTTGATGCCCTGGGTGTCGCCCTTGCGGGTGTAGATGGAGACGCCGGCGGTCAGGTAGTCGACGAAGTCGACGCCCTCGCCGACCTTCTTGCCCGTGTCCGGGTCGACGCCCTCCTGGCGGTTCTTGTTGTCGGTCATGGCCGACATGGCTATGTCGTAGCGGCCCGAGCGCAGACCGGTGAGCAGGGCGTCGAACGTGCCGTTCTGGAAGTCCAGCGTCACGCCGAGCTGCTTGCCCATGGCCGCCGCGAGGTCCGGGTCCAGGCCGACGGCCTTGCCGGAGGAGTCCTTGAACTCCACGGGGGCGTACGCGATGTCCGAACCGACCTCGATCTTGCCCTTGTCCCGGATCTCCTTGGGGAGCTTGTCGGCCAGCGGGGCGCTGCTGACGGAAGCGCCGGAGTCCTTGCTCTTGTCCTTCGTCTGGTCACCGCAGCCGGTGAGCAGCAGGGCGCCCGCGACCGCGATCGCACCGGCCGCTGCCAGACGGGAGCGTGCGGCGGTCGTACGACGGGTGGAGCTTGCGGTCATCGTGGTTCCTCCGGCGAGTGGGAAGGTGCCGATGGGTCAGCGAGAGCACACACCTTCGGGTGTCGCGACCTCGTGGGTTTACGGCATCTTGCCATTCGGACTACGCCGTTCAGGGGTGCAGCTATGTCAAAATCGGATAACGGGTCACCCCCGAACCGCATCAGGTCGGTACATCCTTGGTAGTTCACCACCGAACCGTCTGCGGGAATCCAGCCTTCCGGCCGGAAAACCTTCGGCGCGTCTCACGATGTGGTCGCCGCGGGCGCCGGCCTACCAGCGTCTTCGCACGCCCGACGCGGTTGTCAGCCGCGTGTCATCCAGGTGTGGCTTTCTGGTTCCGAGATGTGACCTTGCACCTAATGGACTCGTCGTGGGCACCGTCCGTCCGGTAAGAAGGTTCTTTACACCCCTCATCCGGGGCTCAGGGCGCGTGTGCGGCGCGCCCGTCGCGTATGGCCCGTACGTATCACCAATCGGGCGGTGCGCGGTGCCCGCCCACCCCTCACCAGGAGTGGTCGACCCTCAAACCATGCATACCTAAGGGGTAAAACGAAGTGGCAGCGGAGATCGTCAATCCTCGCAGCGACAGCAAAACGGACCAGGACGGCGGGGCCGAGCCCCTCGATTCCTTCGATCCGGCGTTCGCGCTGCACCGCGGCGGCAAGATGGCCGTGCAGGCCACCGTGCCGGTCCGTGACAAGGACGACCTTTCCCTCGCGTACACGCCCGGCGTCGCTCGCGTGTGCACCGCGATCGCGGAACAGCCGGAGCTGGTCAACGACTACACATGGAAGTCCTCCGTGGTCGCCGTCGTCACCGACGGTACGGCCGTGCTCGGACTCGGGGACATCGGTCCCGAGGCCTCCCTCCCCGTGATGGAGGGCAAGGCGATCCTGTTCAAGCAGTTCGGCGGCGTCGACGCGGTGCCGATCGCGCTCGACTGCACCGACGTGGACGACATCGTCGAGACCGTCGTCCGGCTCGCCCCGTCCTTCGGCGGAGTGAACCTGGAGGACATCTCGGCGCCCCGGTGCTTCGAGATCGAGCGCCGGCTCCAGGAGCGCCTGGACATCCCGGTCTTCCACGACGACCAGCACGGTACGGCCGTCGTGACGCTCGCGGCGCTGCGGAACGCGGCGCGGCTCAGCGGGCGGGAGATCGGGCAGCTGCGGGCCGTCATCTCGGGCGCCGGCGCGGCCGGTGTGGCCATCGCCAAGATGCTGGTCGAGGCCGGCATCGGGGACGTGGCCGTGGCGGACCGCAAGGGCGTCGTGTCGGCCGACCGGGAGGACCTGACCCCGGTCAAGCGGGAGCTCGCGGGCTTCACCAACAAGGCCGGCATCTCGGGCTCGCTGGAGGACGCCCTCGCGGGCGCGGACGTCTTCATCGGCGTCTCCGGCGGTACGGTCCCGGAGGAGGCCGTGGCCTCCATGGCCAAGGGCGCCTTCGTGTTCGCGATGGCCAACCCGAACCCCGAGGTGCACCCGGAGGTCGCGCACAAGTACGCGGCCGTGGTGGCGACCGGGCGGTCCGACTTCCCGAACCAGATCAACAACGTGCTGGCGTTCCCGGGCATCTTCGCTGGCGCGCTGCAGGTGCGGGCCACTCGGATCACCGAGGGGATGAAGATCGCCGCGGCGGAGGCGCTGGCCGCGGTGGTCGGCGACGATCTCGCCGCCGACTATGTGATTCCCTCGCCGTTCGACGAGCGGGTCGCTCCGGCGGTCACGGCGGCGGTTGCGGCCGCCGCGCGGGCCGAGGGCGTTGCTCGTCGCTGACGTTGCGCTGAATGGCCCCGTCCGTTCTTGGGTTCGGGCGGGGCCATTTTTTTCACCCGCCCGCCCGACTCGGGCGGCGCAAGGGTGGCCAGAGGGGGACTCGGCGCTGAAGAGGTGCCCCGCGGTGGCGTCGGCGCCGGCCTGCGCCGCTTGGGTGGCCCTGCGCAAGAGGGCATGTGTCACAGACCCTCGCTGTTCCGTCGGCTGATCAACGCACCTATCGTCGGCTGCATGTTCGCTGTCTACGCCGCCCGAATCGACCGCGACCAGCCGCTCACCGGCCTGGAGTTGGGGGAGCGTCCGGCTCCCGAGGCCCGGCCCGGCTGGAGCACCGTCACGGTGCGTGCCGCCTCTCTCAACCACCACGACCTCTGGTCCCTGCGGGGCGTCGGCCTCCCGGAGGACCGGCTGCCGATGATCCTCGGCTGTGACGCCGCCGGTGTCGACGAGGACGGCAACGAGGTCGTCCTGCACTCCGTCATCGGCCAGACCGGTTACGGAGTCGGCCCCGACGAGCCGCGCTCCATCCTCACCGAGCGCTACCAGGGCACCTTCGCCGAGCAGGTCGCCGTGCCGACCTGGAACGTGCTGCCCAAGCCCAAGGAGCTGTCCTTCGCCGAGGCGGCCTGTCTGCCGACGGCCTGGCTGACGGCGTACCGGATGCTGTTCACCAACGCCGGAGTACGGCCCGGCGACTCGGTCCTCGTGCAGGGCGCGGGCGGCGGTGTCGCCACGGCCGCGATCGTGCTCGGCAAGTCGGCGGGGCTGCGCGTCTTCGCCACCAGCCGGGACGAGGCCAAGCGGAAGCGGGCGGTGGAGCTGGGGGCCGTGGAGGCGGTGGAGCCGGGGGCCCGGCTGCCGCAGCGGGTGGACGCCGTGATCGAGACCGTGGGCGCCGCCACCTGGTCCCACTCGGTGAAGTCGCTGCGGCCCGGCGGCACGATCGTCATCTCCGGTGCCACCAGCGGGGACCGGCCCTCGCACGCGGAGCTGACCCGGATCTTCTTCCTGGAGCTGAAGGTCGTCGGCTCCACCATGGGCACCAAGGAGGAGCTGGAGGACCTGCTCTCCTTCTGCGCCGCTACCGGGGTGCGGCCCGTCATCGACGAGGAACTGCCGCTGGACCGCGCCCGCGAGGGCTTCGAGCGGCTCGCGTCGGGGGAGCACTTCGGGAAGATCGTGCTGACCAACTCCTGAGGTCCTTCGGGAAGGTGGTCGTCGGGCGGGTCCGGGTGTCCGGGCCCGCCCTTTCCCATGCCGCGATGTCAACTTGGGTTGACATGGGCGCTTGTCAACGTAGGTTGACATCATGACCGAGGCAACCGATCTCGCCGAGCGCGCCGGCGACCGTGATCCGCGGGTCGGACTGCGGGCCGTGGCCGCGCTGCGCAGGCTGCTGGAGCAGCTGGAGGCGGTACAGGTGCGCAGTGCGCGCAATCAGGGCTGGTCGTGGCAGGAGATCGCGGCGGAGCTCGGAGTCAGCAGGCAGGCCGTGCACAAGAAGTACGGGAGGCAATGATGTTCGAACGCTTCACCAAGGACGCCCGTGAGGTCGTGAAGGGAGCGTTCGTCCACTGTGAACGCTCGGGTGAAGAGACCGTCGGTGCCGAGCATCTGCTGCTCGCCCTTCTCGACCGGGACGGCAGCCGGGCCTCCTTCGCGCTGGCCGCACTTGGGCTCGGGGAGCGCAAGGCGTCCGTACGGCAGGCGCTGGACGAGGCGCGGCGGCGCGGCGGGCTGTCCCGGGCCGACTCGGACGCGCTGGCGGGGCTCGGGATCGATGTGTCGGAGATCGTCGCCCGGGTCGAGGAGGTGCACGGTGTCGGGGCGATGTCCGGCGACCCGGAGGACCGCCGCCGGCCCGGGCGGCGGCCGGGCTTCGGCCGGGGCGCCAGGACCGTCCTGGAGAGGTCGCTGCGGGTCGCCGTCGGACACCGCGACCGGCACATCGGGGACGAGCACCTTCTGCTCGCGCTGACCGTCCTGCCCGGAGTGGTGGGCGAGGTGCTGGCGGACCACGGGGTGACGCACGCGTCCGTGACTCGTGTGCTGTACGGAGCGGGCGAGGCGCAGGTCGGCTGAGGCATCGGCCTGCTGCGGCACCGGTTCGCCGAGGCGCAGGCCGGCTGAGGCGCCGGCCTCTGAGGGGTATCGGCTCGACGGGGCCGCCGGGTGCCGACCCGCTCCCGCCCCGTCAGGCCTTCGGAGTCCGCAGGAGCGCGCCGATGTTGGCCGCCGCCGTGGACAGATGGCGGCGGGCCTCCCGGAGCTGGGTGGGGGTGACTCCGTGGTCGCGGGCCGCGTCGCGGATGTCGTCGCGGAAGCGGTCCAGGAGTCGGTCCAGGTCGCGGGCCGGTTCGCCGGTGGAGTCCTCGTGGGCCCAGGTGGGTTCGTACTCGGCCGGGAAGTCCTCCTCCGCAGAGACGTAGTGCGTGTCCGCCGGTGTGGGGGTGGGCTTCGGCGCCGGTCCCCCGGGGGTGCGGGGGGAGCCCCAGTACTTGCCGAAGTCTCCCAGCTCCCTGGTCAATTCGGACAGGCCCTCGCGGACGCCCGTCGGCCAGTCGCCCTGGGCGAAGTGGTCCTGGACGCGGTCCTGGACCCGGCGGGCGATGCGCTGCACCTCCTCCTGCGCCTGGGCCCGCGCCCGCGCCTGCGCCTCCTGCGCCTGATGGCGGGCCCGCTGGGCCTCCTCGCGGGCCCGGCGGCTCTCGTCCTTGGCGCGGCGCGCCTGCTCCTTCCACTCCTGCTTGGCCCGGCGCATCTCCTCCTTGGCGGCCTTCCACGCCTCCTTGTCGCCCAGATCGCCGTACTCCCCGAAGGGGCCCGGGCCCGCGCCGGCCTTCGCGCCCCGGCGGGCCTCGGAGGCGGCGGCGCGCATCTCGCGGCGCAGATCGCCGGCCGCGCCTCGCACGTCGGCCTGTATCTCGGCGGCCAGTTCGGCGACCGACTCGCGGATCTCCAGCTCCAGATCGGCCAACTCGCCGCTACGGTCAGCCAGTTCGGCGCGGCCCGCGTCCGTGATGGCGTACACCTTGCGGCCGCCCTCGGTGGTGTGCCTGACCAGGCCCTCGGCCTCCAGCTTGGCCAGCCGGGGGTAGACCGTGCCCGCCGAAGGGGCGTACAGACCCTGGAAGCGCTCCTCCAGAAGCCTGATCACCTCATAGCCGTGGCGCGGGGCCTCGTCGAGCAGCTTGAGCAGATACAGGCGGAGGCGCCCGTGGGCGAAGACGGGGGGCATGTCAGAGCACCTTCTTGTCGGTCGTGCCGTCGGCCGGGGCGTCGATGCCGTCGGAGGCGTCGGCGCCCCGGCCGGAGAGGGAATTGTCCCCCGCGGTGGCCGGGCCGCCTGCGGCGGGGGCGGTGCCTGGGTCCCGTGGGGCCGCGTAGGAGCCGGAGGAGCCGGAGGGTTCTGCGAGCCGGGTGGCCTCCCACGGGGTGTCCGTCTCGCCCTCCTCGTGCGGCGGGCGGCGCAGCAGGGCGATCGAGCCGGAGACCGTGGTGGCCCGCAGCCTGCCCGTGCCCGCGCCGAGGCGGCCGGTGATCTTGTGGGCGCCCCACTGGCCGTGCACCCGCAGTCCGTCGAAGGCGTTGGAGATCGTGCCGCTCGCGGTGTTGGCCTCCACCTCGGCGTCCGCCGGGTGGGGCAGGCGGATGGCGATCTCGCCGGAGACGGTGGTGAGGTTGACCTCCGTCGGGCCGTCCGGGTCCAGGTCGACGATCATGGAGCCGCTGACCGAGTCGGCGCGGACGGAGCGGCCGGAGCCCGAGACCACCGTCAGGTCTCCCGAGACCGATTTGAACCGGAGGTCGCCGGTGACCGCCTGGGCTTCCAGGTTTCCCGACACGGTGTCCGCGCGGACCGGGCCCGAGAGGCCGACCAGGGTCGTGTCGCCGGTCACTCCCTTGACCACTGCCGGGCCGCGGACGCCGGAGACGACCGCGCCGGCGCCGACCACGCCCACCTCCACGCGGGTGTCGGCGGGGACCGCCAGGGAGACGACCGCGCTGCGCCGCCAGCCTTTGCGGTCGAGCCACTTGAGGAAGCCCTTCCAGGGCAGGTCCTCGTAGGCGACCGTGAGGGTGTCGCCCTGCTGGGTGACCACCAGGGGTGGGCCTTCGATCTCCGAGATCTCGAGGCGGGCGGAACCCTCGTCCGTGCCCACCACGTTCACCGTTCCGTTGACGATGCGGACCTGGAGGTCGCTCACGCGAGTGTCGAAGGTCAGCTTCTGGGGCTCGTTGACGGACCACACGGACATGGGAGACCTCCTAGGCCGGATACAAGGCGACACGCCATATCGCGTTCTCCAGGAAACACGATATATCGTGGTGCCGGGAAGTCAAGGCACTCTTTCGTGTGAGTGCGTACGCCTCATATCGGGCGCGACATGGGCGAACTGCCTAGCGTGTCTGCCATGCCGACGGACGCGTTCCAGGGCGGACACCGGGCCGCCTCCGCCACCGGGGCCCTGCTGCTGTGCCGGGCCCAGCCGGAGTCCGTCGCCCTTCTCGCCCCGCTGCTGCGCGAGCGGATGGGGCTCACGCGCGCGGGCGATCGCTGGACGGTGCTGGTGCCTGAGGGGAGTCCGTGGCGGGGAGGCGGTACCCGAGGTGAACCGGTAGACCGGGTGCTCACCGGCTGGGCCTCCGCGCTCGCCGTCGGGTCGTCCTGGCCCGTGCTCGCGCTGTGGTGGGACGCCGACCGCGCCGGTTACACCCTCGCGTCCGGGTTCCGCCGCCCCGTCGGATACGTCTGGCTGGCCAACGGCACACCGGCGGGTGAGGGCGAGGCGATGCGCACCTTCGCGGCTCGGCTGGGGCTGGATCCGGTGCTGGACGTGCAGGCCCTCGACGGACTGACCGCGGTGGACTCCGACGCGGACGGGCCGGCACGGATGCGGGGGCTGATCGCGGTCCTCACCCGCGCGGGTGTCGCGTTGCCGGCCGGTCTTGTGCCCGGGGAGGGCGCCGATCGGCTGCTGGAGGCCGCGGCGCAGGTGCCCGGTGGGGTGCGGTGGATCGAGGGGGCCGGGTGGCGGGAGGCGGTACCGGTGGAGTCCGCGGCGGGGGAGCCGGTGGGCGGCGCCAGGGGGCTCGGGGTGTGGGTGCCGGGGTCGGGGGATCCGCGGGCTCGATGGCTCGGGCTGGTGCAGGTGGGGGCGGGGGTGCCGGTGACCGCGTGGGGGATCTGGCGACGGCGAGGCGGATGGGTGGCGGCGGGGGTACTGCTGCTGGCGCACGGGGCGCTGGGGATGGCGTACGAAGGCGTGCGCGGGCGCGGATGACTGCGTGCGCCGGGGTGTGGCGCGGGTGCGCTGCCGCTGGGCCTGCCTCTGAGGTGCCCCGAGCTGGGGCTGGGCGGGGTTCGCGGGGCGCCCGGTGCCGGCCGCCCGCCAACGGGGCGTTTCGCTCGCCCGCGCCGACGGGTGCCGCTGCGCCCACCCGTGCCGCCCCAGCGGCACGCGTGCCCGCAGCCACGCGGGCTGCGGCGGAGCACTGCGCGGCCGGCCGCCGGACGGCCCGCAGCCGCGTACGGTCTCGAACGACGCGGTGGGTGGGCACCGCCCGAGCGGCACGAGTGCCCGCACCCACGCGGGCCGCGGCGGTGGTCCCGCCCCCGCACGAACCCCGCGCCGCGCACCCCCGAACGTTGCATACGCTGTCTCTGTAGCCACCACCGGCATTGATGTTCACGCAGGAGACGCACCCCATGTACTTCACCGACCGCGGTATCGAGGAGTTGGAGAAGCGGCGCGGCGAGGAAGAGGTCACCTTTGAGTGGCTGGCCGAGCAGCTGCGCACGTTCGTGGATCTCAACCCCGACTTCGAGGTGCCCGTAGAGCGGCTGGCCACCTGGCTCGCCCGGCTCGACGACGAGGACGACGAGTAGCCCCCTGGAGCCCGTGGCGTAGGAGCAGGTCCTCCCCCTCCCCCCTCCCCTTTCCCGGGAGTTAGCCTTCTTCTCCCATCAGCGAACGGGGGCGTCATGGCTGGCGGAGTCGAGCGGATACGGCTGGACGACGGGACGGTCGTCTGGGCCAGGATCGGGGAGAGGGACGGAGACGAGGGCGGTTACGGCGAGGGATACCGGGACACCTCTCTCGGAGATCGCGTCATCGACATGGCGGGAGGTCTCGCCGGCACGGTCGGCGGAGTCGTGCGCTCCCTGCGCGCCGGTCTGGACGCACCGGCCCCCGTCGAGGTCTCCGTCAGCTTCGGCATCGAACTGACGGCGCAGGCGGGCAAGATCGTGAGCGCGATCGCGGAGGGCGGCGGCAAGTCGTCCCTGACCGTGTCCCTGACCTGGACCGAACCGGCCACCGCGGCCGACGGCGCGGATCCCGCACAGCCCGGCGGCACGGTCGTAGCGCCGCGGTCCCCGGCCTCCGGCGCCGTATGAGCGCCTTCGCCGAGATGGTGCGCCCCTCCCTCGCACGCATCGGCGCACCGGGTGACGGGTATGCAACGGACCGTGACCCGTACTGGGGATCGGGCTTCTTCATAGCCCCGGGCTGGCTGTTGACCTGCGCCCATGTCGTGGGGAAGGGGGGAGCCGAGGTGTGCCGAGGGGAGAGCGCCATGAGCGTGACCTGGCTGGAGCGCACCTTTGCCGACGGCTGGACGGAACGCACCGGCACCGGCACCGCCCGGCTCCTCGCCCCCCGTCCCGAGGCCGCGCAGGCAGTGCGTGACCGCTGGTCGTTCCCCGACCTCGCGCTCGTCCAGGTGACCGGCGCCGACGACGTGCCCTGTCTGTGGCTGGCCGACCGGGAGGCCGGCCCCCGCACCCCCGTCGGCCTCTACGGCTGGTCCGTGCAGACCGGCGAACTGGGCATCCGGCACGGCGACGGAGAACTCGCCGGCGCCGACGCGCGTGCTCTGCTGCTCACCGGGAGCCTGCCGGTCGGCGGGCTGTCCGGCGGCCCGGTGCTCGATCTGCGGCACGGCTCGGTCATCGGCGTGATCAAGGGACGGCGGACGGAGGACGGCGTCGCCGTCCCGGTCACCGCGCTGTCCGAACTGCTCGACCTGAGGGACGGCGGCCGCACGGTGCGCGAGGTGCTGCGCGCACACGACCTGCACCATCTGCGCCGCCTCGAAGACGCTTCCCTCTCCTCACCCTTCCCGGCGCACCCCGACTGGACCTCATTCCAGGCCGAACTGCCCGGGCACGCGCCCTCGGTCACCGGGATCGGCGCCGAACTGCGCACCCGGCTGTACGGCCACCTCGCGCACCTGCCGCCGCCGGCCGGCGCGGGCGAGGTGGTCCACCTCGTGGAGGACGTGAAGGAACAGGTGCGCGGCGAGCGCCTGCTCTCGCTGGTGCTGCGCAACGCGCGGACCTGGCGCGAGGGCGCCGGGCTGCTGTCCGGGCTGCGCACCCTGCAGCCGGGCGGCGGCGGCACGCTGGTCGATCTGGACGCCGTGCTGCTCTACGCGGCGAAGGTCGCCCGCAGGACGGCATGGGAGCGCGCCGACGAGATGGACCCCGCCCGGCTCGGCGCCTTCACCTCCTGGATCGCCGGTCAGGCCGCCGGGCACCGGCACTGGGCGGTCGGCGAGGCCATCCGCGCCCTGCTGGAGGGCATCGACAGCCGTCAGAGCCCATCGGCTGCCCCCTGTGTCGGCGCGGAAGAGAGCACGGGCGGCGAGGCCGCCGAGTGGTCCGCCGTACCGCCCGACGCCCGGACCGACGTCCTGGTCAAGGTCGGCGCGCCCATGTACGACGGCCGGTATCCGTGGAGCGTGCAGCTGATCTACGACGGTCAGGACGTCACCCCGGTCGCCGCCGACGACCGGGGCGTGCCCGCCGACGAGCTGGTGCGGGCGCTGCGCGAGCCGCTGGCCCGGGCGCTGAGCCAGGGTGATCACGGCGAGCATCTGGCCGCCATCGAGGTGTTCCTGCCCCGCAGGCTGTTCGACCTGCCGGTGGACGAGTGGCAGCTGCTGTCCGAACCGCCCGGCGGGGAGGGGCCCATGGGCGACGAGGACGCCGAGGACGAGTTCGTGGACGAGCGGGCGATGCCGCTCGGGATGCGGCGGACCGTCGTCGTCCGGGACGTGCGCCGCACCGCCCTGGCGCCCTCCCCGGAGTGGCGCCGGCGCTGGAGCGGTGTGCGGAAGGGGCCGCTCACGGGCGAGACGCTGCACGGACGGCCGGCGGCCGAGGGGCATCCGCCCGGCGCCCGCCCCGGCGGCCGCTTCGCGTACTACGGCGCCCTGACCGGGATGGCCGACGGGTGCGTACCGGTGTACTGCGGGCCCGTGGGCAGCGGAGAGGGGCTGGCCGCGATGAACGACGCGCTGCGGGCCGGGCACTCGGTGGTGCTGTGGCGCCGGGACCGGCACGACCACGAGGAGTGCGGGGCCTTCCACCGGCAGGCCGCCGACCTGCTGAAGGCGGCCCGGCACGCGGGCGGGCTGCACGGTCCGGTGCGTGACCTGCGCATCCGGCTCGCCGACGCGGACACCGCCCGCGGGCACGGGCTGTGCGGGAAGGTCGCCGTACTCTTCGACCCGCCGGACCGGCCGCCGTTCGGCGCGGAGGCGATGCGGCCGCCGCCGCAGGCCGCGCCCGACGGCTGACCCGGCCGCGCGCGGACCCGCCGCCGGCCCGCGGACACGCCGTCAACCTGCTTGATCCACAAGGCCGTTCGTCCGGCCGGAAGTGAACGCCGGGCGCCCCGAACCTCGGCAGCCACGGCCCGCTGGCGGTAGCCTCATAGGCCGGACGACCGGGACCCGCTTCATGATCACCAGAGCCGGGAGGAGCCCAAGGTGAACGACTGGCGGATCTACCGCGGAGTGGGTCAGCCGCACGACGGCGTACGGCGGTTGCCGGCGCCGCCGCCCTGGCGTGACTTCGCGGCGTCCCGGGAGAACGGGGCGGCGGGCCCGGAGGACCCGAGCAGCGCCCGCCGGCTCGGGGTCCGCCGCCGGCTGGTGGAGAGCTACGCGCCCCGGCCCGCCGAGGTCGACGCCGTCAACGCGGCCCTGTATCTGCGCCGGCCCCTGCTGGTGACCGGCAACCCGGGCACCGGCAAGTCCACCCTGGCCTACGCGATCGCGCACGAACTGGGCCTCGGCAGGGTGCTGCGCTGGCCGATCGTCAGCCGTACGTCCCTCCAGGACGGCCTGTACCGCTACGACGCGATAGGCCGCCTGCAGGACGTCCAGCTGGAGCGGGCCCGGGGCGGCGGCCAGGACGCGGCGAGCCCCTCCGGGATCGGGTCGTACATCCGGCTCGGGCCGCTCGGCACCGCGCTGCTGCCCGCCGACGAGCCGCGCGTGCTGCTGATCGACGAGCTCGACAAGAGCGACCTCGACCTGCCCAACGACCTGCTGAACACCCTGGAGGAGGGGGAGTTCGCGATCCCGGAGCTGGAGCGGCTGGCCGACCGCGAGCCCGTGGTCGAGGTGCTCGACCACGACGGCGACCGGGTGGCCGTGCACGGCGGACGCGTCGCCTGCACCGCCTTCCCGGTGATCGTCCTGACCTCCAACGGCGAACGAGACTTCCCCGCCCCGCTGCTGCGCCGCTGCATCCAGCTGGAGCTGGAGGCGCCCGGCGAGGAGCAGCTGACCGCCATGGTCGAGGCACATCTCGGTCCGGAGGGCGTCGCCGCGGGCGGCGAGCTGATCCGGCGGTTCCTGGAGCGCGAGCCGGGCGAGGTGCTCGCCGCGGACCAGTTGCTCAACGCCCTCTTCCTCACCCGGCACGACCCGCGCGCACAGAGCCTCACCCGGGAGCGCATCGCCGAGATGCTCATGCAGCCGCTCGACCGTACGAGGTGATGGCCGGATGCCCGGCATGGGTCTGGACGAGCTGATCGGCAAGCTGCGCCAGGGCGGGCTCGACCCGACCGCCGAGGACGTGGCGGACGCGCTCTGGCTGGCCGGGCGGCTCGGCGCGGGCCCGGCGCGCCACGGCCCCGGGCCGTCCCCGGCCGAGCCCGGCCCACCCCTCCGGGACGGCACGCCGGCACCGGCCACGCAGGACACCCCGGACGCTCCGCCGGATCCCGGCACCGGCCCGCGTCCGTCCCGCGCGGAGCACTCCACCGCCCCCGTGCCGCTGCACATGCGCACGCCAGGCTCCGGTCCCGCGCGTGCGCAGTCCGAGGGCGCCCCGGTCGCGTTCCCCGTCCGCGCCCCCGCCGCCGGCGCGCTGCCCGGACTGCTCGGCCTGGAGCAGGCCCTGCGCGCCCTCGGCCGCTACCGGACCGCCTCCGCCCGCCCCGAGGACGAGCGGATCGACGAGGAGGCCACCGCCGACCGGGCCGCCGCCGGCGGCATCCTGCTGCCCGTCACCCGGCCCGGCCGCCGCCGGCGCTGTGACGTCCAGCTCCTCATGGACACCGGCCCCGCGATGGCCGTGTGGGGCCGGATGGTCGAGGAGCTGCGCCAGGCCTGCCAGCAGTCCGGAGCGTTCGCCTCCGTGCGGGTCCATCAGCTGTACCTGGGGGATGCGGGTGTCCCCCTCGTGGGGACGACCGCCGGCCCCGGCCGGCGCACCCGGTTACGCCCCGCCGACGAGCTGCACGACCCCACCGGCCGCCGGGTCACCTTCGTCATCAGCGACTGTGTGGGCCCGCTCTGGCAGAACGGCAGCGCCCAGCGGCTGCTGCACCAGTGGCCGCGCAGCGCCCCGCTCGCCGTCGTCCAGCCGCTGCCGCCGCGCCTGTGGGGCCGTACCGCGCTGCCCGCCGAACCCGGACTGCTGGTGCGCGGCGGCGAGACCGGCGGACGCCTGGCCTTCCTCCCCGACGACGAACCGTGGGAGGAACCGGCCGCCGACGCCCGGCCGGTGCCGGTGCTCACACCCACCCCGGACGCCTTCGGCGCCTTCGCCCGGCTGCTCGCGGGCACCGGGCCCACCCCTGAGCGCGCCTGGGCCGCGCTCACCGGCCCCGGTACGGTCCCGCCGCCCCCGCCCGTCGGCGCCGGCCCGCCGAGCGACGACGACCTGCTGCGGGCCTTCCGCGCCGGGGCCTCGCCCGGTGCGCTGCGCCTCGCGGTCTACCTTGCCGCGGCCCCGCTCACCCTGCCCGTGATGCAGCTCGTGCAGCGGGCCATGCTGCCCGACACCGGGCCCATGGAGCTGGCCGAGGTGCTGCTCGGCGGACTGCTGACCCAGCTCCCGGGCACCGCCGACCAGCCCTGCTTCGCCTATCCGCCCCGGGTCCAGGACCTGCTGCTGTCCTCCCTGGACCAGGACACCGCCGGACTCGTCCTCAAACACTGCTCGGCCTATGTGGAGCGGCACTTCGGCCGGGGCACCCGCAACTTCGCCGCGCTCGCGGCCGTGCGGCTCACCGACCACGACCCGGACGGCGGCGCCGGGCCGCTGCCCGAGGGGACCGGGGCGTGGGACGAGGGCGGCAGCGTCGAGGCCGAGCTGTTCGCCCGGGTGCCCGCCCGGGTGCTGCGCTTCTACCAGCCCGAGCACCCCGCTCGCGATCCGCTCACCGAGGGCGGTCGGCTGTTCGAGGAGTGGCGGCGCCGCGGCGATCCGGAGACGCTGCGGCAGGCCCGCGACCTCGCCCGTACGGCGGTGACAGGTCCGGCGCTGGTGCCAGGCACTGCCGCACGGGCCCGGCTGCTGCTCGGCCGCGTGCTGCGCGCGGAGGCGGGCACGGCGGCCGCACGCGCCGCGGGCCGCCGCGAGGAACTGCTCCGCGAGGCGGTCACCGAGCTCGCCGCCGCGTACGGGACGGCCGTCGCCGACAGCCGCGAGCGCGCCGAGACGGCCCTCGAACTGGCCTCCTTGCGGCGGGAGTTGTGGCAGCTGGTGGCGCAGGACGAGCTGCTCGTGGCGGCGCTGGAGGTGCTCGACCCGGACCGTGCGCCGTGGCCGGGGCCGGCGGAGGCGGCGCGCGCCTGGGTGCGTCTGCGACAGGACGGGTCCGACGGGACGGGTGAGGGTGCCGTCGACACCGAGGACGTCCCCTGGGCCGTCGGTGCGCACCGGGCCCGGCTGCTGTTGCGCGGCCGGCTGCTGCTCACGTTGCGGCGCGCCGGTGCCGCCGTGCCCGAACTCAGGGAAGGCTGTGCGCTGTTGGACCTCGAAGAGGCCGCTGACGCCGTACGGGCCCCGGCGCTGCTCGATCTCGCGCGGGCGCTGCGGGCCACCGGGGCCGACGAGGCGGAGACGCGCCGGGCGCTGGAGCGGGCCGAGCGGGCGGCCGGTGAGGATCCCGCGCTGCTGCTGCCCTGCCTCGCCGCCCTGGCCGCGTTCCACGACGAGGCGGGGGAGGCGCGCGAGGCCGACGCGGCCTACGAGCGGGCCGCGCTGCTCGCCCCGGCCGACAGCACCCGGCGCTGCGAACTTCTCACCGCCTGGGGCGAGTCGCTGCTCCGGCGGGCGTCGGCACGGGACGGCGCCGGCATCGTCGACCGGGCCGAGTATGTGCTCCGCGAGGCGCTGCAGGCCCTGCCGGTGCGCTCCGCGCAACGGGGCCGGCTCCAGGGCCTGGTCGGCAGCGCGCTCGCCCAGCGGTTCCGGCACCTGGGCTTCCTGCCCGACCTGTTCGAGAGCCGGCATCTGCTCGGCCAGGCGGTGCGCGCGGCGGCCGACGCGGCCGTACGCGCCGAGGCGTGGCTCCAGTTGGGGCGGGTACGGCTGGAGGGCTGGCATCACGCGGGGGCGCCCGTGCTGATGGACGCGCTCCAGGCGTACGAGAACGCCGAACGGGAGGCACACGCGGCCCACGGTGGCGATCCGGGCTCGCTGACGGCGGCCCGCGCCCGGCACGGCAGCGGGGCGGTGCTCGCCCTGATGGGACGCCCGGCAGCGGCGCGCGGCGCGTTCCGGGCGGCCCGGGACCAGTGGCAGCGGCTCGTCGGCGCGCTGCGGGAGGTCGACTGGGCCGACGTCGAGCTGACCCGCACGGCGCAGGAGCAGCTGACGGAACTCGACGAGGCGCGGTGGACGCCGGAGGAGCGGTGGCACCGGATGGCTCCGCCCTGGTGGCCCTGGACCCAGGAGTGGGCCAACCCGGCCGATGCTGACCGGAGTTGAGCCGTCCAGGGTTTCTGCCTCCGGCCTGTCGGGAAGAACTGGGCAGCCATGACGGCCGTGCGGGGCGGACGTGGGCAGGGAGGAGCCGAGCGTGGCGGAGCAGACGAAGGAGGAGGTCGGCCCGGGCGAGGAAGCCGGTCGGTCCGTGTTTCTGCCCGACCTGACCGGTGTGGACCTGCGCACTCTGCGCGCCATGGACGATCCGGGGCTCACGGCGCTGGTCGACGAGGTCCTGGCGTCGGCCCAGCGGTGTGGTGAGGTCTGGTACACCGGTGGGGACTACAGCCCCGTCGAACCGGGACCGCCCGGCCGGTCGTTTCCAGCCACCCGTACGGAGCTGGTACGGGGTGAGGAACGGCCGGGATGACCCTGGTGTCCGTGCCGCGCGACACGTTCGCGGAACTCGCCGGGACCCGGCCCCGCCCGGCCGCCCTGGCCGCGCTCGCAGAAGGGCTGCACGCCCGACGCCTGCTCCTGCTCAAATCGCTCGCCGTCCGGGTGGAGCGCGGCGGCGGTCCGGCCCGCCGGGACTTCGAGGCGGACTGGGCCCTGCTGGAAGAGGCCGAGCGCACCGACGCCCGAGCGGTCCGTGAGGTCGTCGACTACCCGATGACCGGTGCCTGGCTGGCCGAGACGCTCGGCGCGCCCGACGGCCCCGCCTTCCACGGACAGCTCGCGCAGTTCCGGGGCCTGGCCGCCGCCGCGGCCGTCCGCGCGGGCCACCGGATCGCGGTGACGGTCCCGCCCGCCGCCGGCTTCCTCGTGCTGCCCGGACTCGGCGTCCTCGACCCGGCGGCGGGCCGCGCACACCTGGACGGCCGCAGCGGCAGCGTCCGGCTCCCGGACGGCCCCGGCCGCGAGAACGTCGTACCCCTGTACGCCCCCGCGGTGCGGTGGGCCGGGCCGCGGCGGCCGGCCCGGCGCGGCTGGTCGGCCCTCGGCACGCTCCCGGGCGGGGCCGTCGTATTCGACGATCTGCACCCCCAGCGGGTGCCGCCCGGGGGCATCGGCCCCGGGGCGCTGCCCCCGGCCGAGCGGGCGCGCTCCGCCCAGGCGGTGTGGGCCCGGCGGTGGCGGGAGGCCCACGCGCTGCTCCGGACGACGGATCCCGAGCGTGTCGCCGAGATCGGTGCGGTGCTGCGGGCCGTGGTGCCCCTGGCCTCGCCCCGGCGCGGCGGCCCCGCCATGAGCGCCACTCTGCAGACCGCGCCGGGCGCCGTGCTCTCCCAGCTCCCGGCGAGCGGTGCTGACCTGGCGGAGTCCCTGGTCCACGAGGCGCACCACACCAAGCTGGCGGCCCTGCACGAACTGGTTCCGCTGTGCCGCCCGGGTGGAGCCGCCGTGCACCGGGTGGGCTGGCGCGCCGATCCGCGGCCCGTGGCGGGCGTCCTGCACGGGGCATACGCCCATCTGGCGCTGAGCGACCTGTGGTGGCGGGCGAGGAGCGGGGCGACGGCCGGACGGGCCTGGCGGCGGCGGGCCGCCGAGCAGTTCGACCAACACCGCGCACACGTCGGCCAAGCCTTGTCGATTCTCCTTGAATCCGATGAACTGACTTTTGCGGGTGGGCAGTTCGTCCGGGCGATGGCCAGATCCCACGCCCGGCTCGGCGTGGCGAGCCGGGGGCATGAGTGACACTGTGTGCGTGATCGGTCACAGCTGGTGGGTGGCCGATGGAAGGGCCGCGGACGAGGTACGGCGGCGGCGGACGTGGAACAGGGAGTTGGCGCATGGCGGAACAGCGCAGGACGGGTGGGGGCGATACGGGGGCGACCGAGCACTTCCTCGTGGTCTTCCCGGGCTATCACCGCTCATGGGCGGCCTGGATCGCGCAGATCCTGGAGCGCCACGGCCACCGGGTCACCCTCCAGCGCTGGGACCCGCCCCGCGAGGTGCCGCTCGAGGACTCGCTGGGTGACCTGCTGCTGTCCTCCGGACGGGTACTGCTCGTCCTGGACGACTGGTTCTTCGAACTCGGCCCGCGCCCCGCCGGGGAGTGGAACGACGCCCTGCGCGGCTTCGTCGCCGCCCACGCCGACCGCTTCACCGCGGTCAACCTCACCAACCGGCCCCTGCTGCCCGCCACCGCGGTCCTGGAACCGGCCAGCCTGTGGGGAATGGGCGAGGAAGGCGCCGAGGAACGGCTGCTGGGCCGGCTGGGCCTGGAGCGCCGCCGCACGCCCAGGGCCCCGACCACGCGAATCCGCTACCCCGACACCCGCTGCGAGATCTGGGGCGAGGTCCCGCGCCGCAACCCGCGCTTCACCGGCCGCGACGACCTGCTGGCCGAGCTGCACCAGCGGCTCGCCGACGCCGAACGCGGCGCCGCCGCCTGCACCCTGCTCGGCATGTCCGGCATCGGCAAGACCCAGCTGGCCGCCGAGTACGCCCACCGGTTCAGCCCCGACTACGACGTGGTGTGGTGGGTCAACTCCGACGACCGCAACATCCAGCGCGACCGGTTCGGCGAACTCGCCGTGGAACTGGGGCTCGGGATCGGCAGCGAGCCCGGCGAGCGCATCCGTGCCGTGCGCGACGCGCTGCGCCGGGGCGAGCCGCACGCCAACTGGCTGCTGATCTTCGACGGCTGGGACGACACCGAGGGCATCAACACGCTCCTTCCACAGGGCCCCGGACACGTGCTGATCACCTCCCGCAACCGCGGCTGGAGCGAGCACACCGACATCCTGGAGGTCACCGCCTTCCTGCGGCCGGAGTCCACCGGCTATCTGATGCGCCGCGCCCCGCACATCACGGCGGCCGAGGCGGACGAGGTCGCCGCCGAGTTCGGTGACGTCCCGCTGCCCATCGTCCAGGCCGCCTCCTGGCTCGGCGAGTCCCGCATGGAGGTGCCCGAGTACCTGCGGATGGTGCGCGAGCGCAGGCTCTCCACGGTCGACGAGCCGGTCACCGGGGACGGCTTCCCGCAGTCGTCCATGACCTCCTGGTCGATACTGCTCAACCGGCTCCGCCGCGCCCAGCCGCAGGCCATCGACATCCTCGGCCTGTGCACGTCCTTCGCGCCGGGACGCATCCCGCTCGGCCTGATCCGCGCCTACCCGCAGGCCGACCTGCCCGAGGAACTGCGCTGGATGGCCACCGACCTGCCCGCCTGGACCCGGGCCCTGGACACCCTGGTCAACTACTCGGTGCTGACCCGCGAGACCCGCGGCCCCGTCGGCGCCGACATGGGCCCGCACCAGGAGTCGGTCCACATGCACCGGCTCGTCCATGACATCGTCTCCAAGCTGACCAGCGACGACAGCCGCGCCGTGCACCGCAGGGCCGTGCACACGCTGCTCGCGGAGGCCGATCCGGGCAACCCGGTCGACTCCAGGAACTGGCCCCGCTACGCCGAGCTGCTGCCCCACCTGGAACTCTCCGGCGCGCTCGGCAGTGACCAGCCCCGGGTGCAGGAGACCGTGCTGAACTGTCTGCGGTACTGCTTCCGCAGCGGCGAGTACAGCGGCGGTCTCAAGCTCGCCCAGCAGATCCGGGACCACTGGTCGCGCACCATGGACCCGCTGGCCCAGCCCATGCTCGACCTCGCCAACCAGGAGAGCTACATCCTGCGGGCCAGCGGCAGGTTCCGCGACGCCTACGAACTGGACCGGGGCGTCCTGGAGCGCCTCCGGACCGCTGCCCGGCGCAACGAACTCGCCGAACTGACCACCAAGAGCGCCATGGCCAACGGCCTGCGCCACCTCGGGCGGTACGACGACGCGCACACGCTCCAGCAGGAGGTGCTCGAAGGCACCACGCAGCTCCTCGGCCCCGACGAGGTCATGACGCTGGCGGCCCGGCACAACCTCGGCGTCGGCCTCAGACTGCTGGGCCGGTACGCGGAGTCGTACGAACTCGACCTGGAGACGCTCGCCCGGCGGGAGAACGTCCTGCGCGCCCGGCACATCAACACCCTCAACTCGGGCAACGCCGTCACCAACTGCCTGCGCCTGCTGGGCCGTTACCGGGACGCCGTGGCCCGCCAGGAGCCCGTGGTCCGGTCGCACGTCCAGGTGCTCGGCCCGCAGCACCCGCAGACCCTGGAGGCGCGTGCCCAGCTCGCCATGTGCCGGCAGCGCGAGGGCGGGTTCGCCCCGGACGTCGGGCCGTCGATGGCCGCCCTCCTGGAGCAGCTGGTACAGCTGCACGGCCGGGAGCACTACCGGACGCTGGCGTTCCTCGCCAACTACGGCAACTACCTCAGGGAACACGGGGAACTGAGCCGGGCCCGGGAACTGGTCGAAGAGGCAGAGTCCGGCTACCGGGCCCTCCTCGGACCCGCCCACCCCGTGGCCACCGGCATGCTCGCCAACACGGGCCTGGTGATGCAGGCGTCGGGTGAGCGGGCCGAGGCCCTGTCCATGTTCGAGGCGTCCTTCGCAGGCCTCAGCGCCACCCTCGGGCCCGACCATCCCTGGGTCCTCGGCTGCGCCCTCAACGCGGCCAGCGCCCGCAACTTCAACGGCCGTATCGGCGACGCCGTGGAGCTGAGCCGCGACACCCTGAGGCGGGCCCGGCACAGCCTCGGCGACGAGCATCCGCTGACCCTGTCCTGCGTGATCGCGCTCGCCGCCGATCTGCGGGCCGCGCGCGAGCACGAGGAGGCCGGAAAACTGGAGGAGGACGGGCTGCTGGGGTTCACCCGCACGCTGGGCGCGCAACACCCCCACACTCTCTCCGCCCGGCAACGCACCAGGCCGTACTGGGACTTCGAGCCGTATCTCGGCTGAGGGGGGCAGGCGAAGGGCCCGGCACCGAGCAGGAACTCGGCACCGGGCCCTGAGCGTCGGCCGAACCGCCGGAGGCCTACGCCTCGAAGACCTCACGCACCAGCTGCTCCTGCTCGGCCTGGTGCCGCTTCGCGGAGCCGACCGCCGGAGACGAGGAGTGCGGGCGCGAGATGCGCCGCAGGCGCTCGCCGTGCGGGACGTCCGCGCCGACCGCCAGGTCCAGGTGGTCGATCAGGTTGAGCGCGATGAACGGCCAGGCACCCTGGTTCGCCGGCTCCTCCTGGGCCCACAGGTACTTCTCGGCGTTCGGGTACTTCTTGATCTCCGCCTGCAGCTCGGCACCCGGCAGCGGGTAGAGCCGCTCGACGCGGATGATCGCCGTGTCCGTGACGCCGCGCTTCTGGCGCTCGGCCTCCAGGTCGTAGTAGACCTTGCCGGCGCAGAAGACGACCTTGCGGACCGCGGCCGGGTCGACCGTCGAGTCGCCGATGACCGGGCGGAACTGGCCCGACGTGAACTCCTCCGTCTTCGACGCGGCGGCCTTGAGGCGCAGCATCGACTTCGGGGTGAAGACCACCAGCGGCTTGTGGTGCGGGTTGTGCACCTGCCACCGCAGGAGGTGGAAGTAGTTCGACGGCAGGGTCGGCATCGCGACCGTCATGTTGTTCTGGGCGCACAGCTGGAGGAACCGCTCGACACGGGCCGAGGAGTGGTCCGGGCCCTGGCCCTCGTAGCCGTGGGGGAGCAGGAGCGTGACGCCGGACATCTGGCCCCACTTCTGCTCCGCCGCCGAGATGTACTCGTCGACGACCGACTGCGCGCCGTTGACGAAGTCGCCGAACTGCGCCTCCCACATCACGAGCGCGTCGGGGCGGGCCAGCGAGTAGCCGTACTCGAAGCCCATGACCGCGTACTCGGACAGCAGGGAGTTGTAGACGTTGTAGCGCGCCTGGTCCTCGGCGAGGTACTGGAGCGGGGTGTACTCCTCGCCCGTCTGGCGGTCGATGAGAACCGCGTGGCGCTGGCCGAAGGTGCCGCGCTGGGAGTCCTGGCCGGACAGGCGGACCGGGGTGCCCTCCAGCAGCAGGGAGCCGATGGCCAGGGTCTCGCCCATGCCCCAGTCGATCGTGCCCTCCTCGACCATCGTCGTCCGGCGCTGCAGCTGCGGTAGCAGACGCGGGTGCACGGTGAAGTGGTCGGGGATGTTGACCTGGGACTCGGCGATGCGCTTCACGACCTCCGAGGAGATCGCGGTCGGCACCGCGACCGGGAAGCCGTCCTGCGGCGCCTGGGTGTCCGCGGCGGCCGGCTGGGAGGTGGCCTCGCGGACCTCCGTGAAGACCTTCTCCAGCTGGCCCTGGTAGTCCTGCAGGGCCTGCTCGGCCTCTTCCAGGGTGATGTCGCCGCGACCGATCAGGGACTCGGTGTAGAGCTTGCGCACCGAGCGCTTCTTGTCGATCAGGTCGTACATCAGCGGCTGGGTGAAGGCCGGGTTGTCCGACTCGTTGTGACCGCGGCGGCGGTAGCAGATGAGGTCGATCACCACGTCCTTGTTGAACGCCTGGCGGAACTCGAAGGCCAGGCGGGCGACGCGGACGACCGCCTCGGGGTCGTCGCCGTTGACGTGGAAGATCGGGGCCTCGATCATCCGCGCCACGTCCGTCGCGTACATCGACGAACGCGAGGACTCGGGAGCGGCCGTGAAGCCGACCTGGTTGTTGATGACGATGTGGACCGTGCCGCCGGTGCGGTAGCCGCGCAGCTGCGACATGTTCAGGGTCTCGGCCACCACGCCCTGGCCCGCGAAGGCCGCGTCGCCGTGGATCGCAACCGGCAGGACCGTGAAGTCCGTGCCGCCCTTGTTGATGATGTCCTGCTTGGCGCGGGCGATGCCCTCGATCACCGGGTCGACCGTCTCCAGGTGGGACGGGTTGGCGGCCAGCGAGACCTTGATCTGCTCGCCGTCCAGGCCGGTGAAGGTGCCCTGTGCGCCCAGGTGGTACTTCACGTCGCCGGAGCCGTGCATCGACTTCGGGTCGAGGTTGCCCTCGAACTCGCGGAAGATCTGCGCGTACGACTTGCCGACGATGTTCGCCAGCACGTTCAGGCGGCCGCGGTGGGCCATGCCGATGACGACCTCGTCCAGGCGCGACTCGGCGGCGGAGTCGATGACCGCGTCGAGCAGCGGGATGACGGACTCGCCGCCCTCCAGGGAGAAGCGCTTCTGGCCGACGTACTTCGTCTGCAGGAAGGTCTCGAAGGCCTCCGCCGCGTTCAGCCGGCGCAGGATGCGCAGCTGCTCCTCGCGCTCCGGCTTGGAGTGACCGCGCTCCACCCGGTCCTGGATCCACTTGCGCTGCTTGGGGTCCTGGATGTGCATGAACTCGATGCCGGTGGTGCGGCAGTACGAGTCGCGCAGCACGCCGAGGATGTCGCGCAGCTTCATCATCGACTTGCCGGCGAACCCGCCGACGGCGAACTCGCGCTCCAGGTCCCACAGGGTGAGGCCGTGCTCGACGATGTCCAGGTCGGGGTGCTTGCGCTGGCGGTACTCCAGCGGGTCGGTGTCGGCCATGACGTGGCCGCGGACCCGGTAGGAGTGGATCAGCTCGAAGACGCGGGCGGCCTTGGTGACGTCGTCGTCGTGGCTGGCGTCGATGTCCCTCAGCCAGCGGACCGGCTCGTAGGGGATGCGCAGCGACTCGAAGATGTCGTCGTAGAAGCCGTTCTCGCCGAGCAGCAGGTTCGAGACCTGGCGCAGGAACTCGCCGGAGGCGGCGCCCTGGATCACCCGGTGGTCGTAGGTCGACGTGAGCGTCATGACCTTCGAGATGCCGAGCTTGTTCAGGGTGTCCTGGCTGGTGCCCTGGAACTCCGCCGGGTAGTCCATGGAGCCGACGCCCATGATCACGGACTGGCCGGGCATCAGGCGCGGCACGGAGTGGACGGTGCCGAGGCCGCCGGGGTTGGTCAGGGAGACCGTGACACCGGTGAAGTCGTCCATCGTCAGCTTGCCGTCACGGGCGCGGCGGACGATGTCCTCGTAGGCCTGCCAGAACTCGAAGAAGTTCAGCGTCTCGGCCTTCTTGATGGCCGCGACGACCAGCTGGCGGTCGCCGTTGGGCTTCACCAGGTCGATGGCCAGGCCGAGGTTGACGTGCGGCGGCTTGACGAGGGTCGGCTTGCCGTCCTTCTCGCCGAAGGACCAGTTCATCGACGGCATGGCCTTGATGGCCTGCACCATCGCGTACCCGATCAGGTGCGTGAAGGAGATCTTCCCGCCCCGGGCGCGCTTGAGGTGGTTGTTGATGACGATCCGGTTGTCGAACAGCAGCTTCACCGGGACCGCGCGGACCGAGGTGGCGGTCGGCAGCTCCAGCGAGGCGTTCATGTTCTTGGCGACGGCGGCGGCCGGGCCGCGCAGCGTGATCAGCTCCGGGCCCTCGGGGGCCTCGGGGGCCTTCGCGGCGGGAGCGGCCTTCGGCTTCGGCTGAGCGGGCGCCTGTGCGGGCTGCGCCGGCTTGGCCGGGGCGGGGGCCGCGGCCTTCGCCGCGGGGGCTGCGGGAGCCGGCGCCGGAGCGGCGGCGGGCTTCGGGGCCGCCGGGGCTGCGGGAGCCGGCGCGGCCTGGCCCACAGGGGCCGTGGTGGTGGTGTCTGCGGCCCCCGCGGCCGCAGTACCCGCCGCAGCCGGGGTGGCAGGCGCTCCCGGCTTGTAATCGGCGAAGAAGTCCCACCAGGCGCGGTCTACCGAATTCGGGTCCTGGAGGTACTGCTGATAGATCTCGTCGACGAGCCACTCGTTCGGACCGAACGCAGCAGCGGGGTTCTTCCCGGCTTGGTCGTCGGTGGAGACGCTCTGGTTACTGGGGGACTGTGGCGACACGGCGGCAACCGCCCTCTTCCGCTTCACAAGGTGATGGACAGCGGGAATAAAGGCTACGCCTCCATGGCCGGGAAGGTCAGGTCGAGCAAGGTCATCGTCGCGTAAGTCACATCGGAAATCTTGTTTCAGGGCTTGATATGGCGGGAAACAAGCGTGGTTCCGCATGTGAGAGGGTGCACCGGCCCCGGCCCGGCGCGCCTTCGTCCGACCGGTCGCGCGGGCCTGCTCCTGATCACACGTGTCCAGCTGCACGGCAATGGCGCGGACGCTCGTGGATCTTGTGCCTCCGGTTCGAACTTTACGTCAACTTGGGACGGAGGACTCTCCCGGGAGAGTGACGATGATCCGGCAGCCCCGCTCGGATTCGGCCACACCGATCCGGCCGCCGTGCAGATCCACCGCCCAGCGGGCGATCGCCAGACCGAGTCCGGTGCCGCCGTCGCTGCCCGGGCCGTGCGGCCGGGTCACCGCGCCCCGGTTGAACCGCTCGAACACCCGGTGCCACTCCGACCGCGGTATGCCGGGGCCCTCGTCCAGGATCTCCAGCTCCAGCGACTCCGGCTGCGGCCCGCGCCGCGCCCGTACCGTCACCCGGCCGTGCGGCGGGCTGTGCTTGACCGCGTTGTCGATCAGGTTGGCGACGACCTGGTGGATGCGCTCGGGATCCGCGTGCGCGGTCAGCTCCGGCGGGGAGACGTCCAGGTGCAGATGGACGTCGCTGCGCGTGTGGCTGCCGGAGCCGGAGGCGATGCCCGCGCGCGCCGAGGCCACCATGTTGGCCTCCTTCAGCACGCCCGAGAGGTACGGCCACACCTCGAAGCGCCGCATCTTCAGCGGTACGACGCCGTTGTCGAGCCGGGACAGATCCAGCAGGGTCTCCACGAGCCGGCCGAGCCGCTCGGTCTGCTTCAGGGCCGTCCGCATGGTCTCGGGGTCGGCCTCGGTGACCCCGTCGACGATGTTCTCCAGCACCGCGCGCAGGCCCGCGATGGGGGTGCGCAGCTCATGGGAGACATTCGCGACCAGCTCTTTGCGCTGGCGGTCCTGGGCCTCCAGCTCGTCCGCCATGACGTTGATCGTCCCGGCCAGGTCGCCCAGCTCGTCCCGGCGGCCCTCGCTCACCCTGCGGGTGTAGTCGCCCTCGGAGATCGACCGTGCCACCGCGTTCATCTCGTCCAGCGGCATGGTCAGCGAGTGGGCCACGAACTGCGTGATCAGCAGGGTGGCGATCATCGAGAAGACCGTGATGAAGCGCAGCTCGGTCTTGGTGTGCACCGCGACGATCGACAGTCCGGTGGTGATCAGCACCGCGATGACGACCAGCGCGCCCAGCTTGGTCTTGATCGAGAACGGGCGTACGCCGCCCCAGGGATCCTCCCCGGGGCTCCTCCGTGCGGCCTGCCGCCCGTCACCGCTCATGGAGTCGGCGTCTCCAGTGCGTAGCCGACGCCGTGCACCGTACGGATCCGCTCGGCGCCGATCTTCCGGCGCAGCGCCTTGATGTGGCTGTCGACCGTACGGGTGCCGGAGGCGTCGGCCCAGTCCCACACCTCGGCCAGCAGCTGCTCCCGGGAGAGCACCGCGCGCGGGGTGTTCGCCAGGCACACCAGCAGGTCGAACTCGGTGGGCGTGAGGTGGACGTCCTCGGACTTCACCCGCACCCGGCGCTGTGCGTGGTCGATCTCCAGTTCGCCGAGCCGCAGGATGCCGGAGCGCGGGGTGGCCGCGGCCAGTGCCGCCCGCTCCACCCGGCGCAGCAGCACATGCACCCGCGCGGCCAGCTCCCGCATCGAGAACGGCTTGGTCATGTAGTCGTCCGCGCCGACCCCGAGACCGACCAGCATGTCCGTCTCGTCGTCACGCGCGGTCAGCATCAGCACCGGCACCGGGCGCTGTGCCTGCACCCGCCGGCAGACCTCCAGGCCGTCGAAGCCCGGCAGCATGATGTCGAGGATCAGCAGATCCGGCTGCCAGGCCTCGGCCGTGTCGACGGCGGCCGGGCCGTCCGTCGCGGTCTGTACGAGAAATCCCTCGGCGCGCAGCCGGGCCGCGATGGCGTCGACGATCGTGGGATCGTCCTCGACGACCAGCACCCGGCGCTGTGCGCCCGGGGTGGTCGTCGCCGCGCCGCTCTGGGAGGTGTGTGTCTGCTCCATCGCCCGCCCCTGCTTGTTGCTTTCCGGAACCCGTGGGGTGATCCCATGTCTGCGATTGACGCTTGAATGATCCGCGTCAGGGCAGCACATTACGGGGATCCACCATCCTGTCGCTATCCAGGGCGGAGGGCGAGGTGCACGGCGTCCGGAACGCCCCGGGCAACGGGCACCTCTTCGGTACGCACCTGCTGGAACCCGGCATTCCGCAAGCTTCCTTCAAATTCCGGAGAGGGTTCGGCGGACCATACCGCGAGCACTCCTTTGGGGTTCAACACCCTTGCGCAGGCGGCCAGTCCGGCCGGTGAGTACAGCGTGTGGTTGTCGTCCGTGACGGTCCAGCCGGGGCCGTTGTCGATGTCCAGGCAGAGCGCGTCGAACGTGTCGGATGTCTCATTGACGAACGCCACGAAATCGTCCTGCACGATCTCGGTGCGCGGGTCGCCGAGCGCTGCGGCGGAGATCTCCGCCAGCGGGCCGTCCCGGTGCCAGTCGATGACGGCGGGTTCCCGCTCGACGACGGTGATCCGGCCCCACCGGGGGTCCGCCGCTGCATGTGCGAGTGAGAATCCCACTCCCAGCCCGCCGATCAGCACCTTCGGCTCCGGCCGCCCGTCCAGCGCCCGGTGTGCGGCGTCGACCAGCAGCCGCTCCGAGCGCCCGTCGGAGGTGTCCATCAGGAAGCAGCCGTTGGCGATGATCTGCAACAGCGCGCCGTGCCGGCGCAGCACCACCTCGCCGTACGGGCCGTCGCGCCGGTCGAGGACCACGGGGGAGTCGTACGCGGCAGTCATGCACCCATATTCCTTGAACACACCTTGACCTGCACGGGAATTAGGGATGTCGCACTGATGTGCACCCTTGCGGTACGGGGCGCGGACGCAGCCGGAACGTAGGAGGTTGCTGTGAATCGGGTCTCGCGTGGCGTCGGTCATAGACAGCGGCCCCCGGAACCCGAAGGGTTGGGCGCGACGGAAGGAGTGCCACAGCGTGGAACGGACCGCGACGGGCCCTGCGACGGCCGCGTCCCCGCCCCTGCCGGGCGTGCCCCAGCCGGACGGCACCGCCGCCGTCCCGGTCCCCGCGATCGCGGACCTGCTGGACGGCATGCCACGTCAGCGGCATGCCCCGCTCCCCGCTCCCGGACCCGCCTTCACCGACCCGCGCCCGACCGCACCGCTGCGGCTTCCGTTTCCGCTCCCGCGGCCGTGGCGCCTGCTGCCCACTCCCGCCGGCACGCCGTTCACCTTCGCCTACACGGCCGTCCTTGCCGTCACCTCCGTGGTCGCGGCCCTGGCCGACCCCGCCGTGATGCACGCGCTCTACCAGGACTCCAGCACGGACGTGGCCCATCTGGTGCGCACGCCGGGGGTGGTGCTGCCGGCGAGCGCACTGTGGATCGCGGGCGGGGTCCTCTCCCCGTACGCGCTGGCGTTCGTGCTGGTGCTCACCGCGCTGGAGCGGCGGATAGGCGGCGCGCGCGCGGCCTGTGTCTTCCTCGCCGGGCACGTCCTGGCCACACTCGCCACCGAGATCCCCGTGGGCCTGGCCGTCCTGGTCGGCCACCTCCCGCCCACCTCACTGCACCGCCTCGACTACGGCATCAGCTTCGGCGTCGCGGCCAGCATCGGTTCGCTGGCGGGGCTCCTGCGCCCCTGGCTGCGCTGGCCCCTCCTCACCGTGACGGCCGCCGAGCTCATCGGCGACCTGATCGCCCTGGAGGATCCGATGACGAACTGGGGCCACGTGATCGCGCTGACGATAGGTGTGGCGAGCTGGCCTTTCGTGCGCCGGTGGGCTGAAGCGCCCCGATAGGGGCCCACGCACCCGCACCCGCGAACGCACCTTCCACGGCACCCCCTTGGGAGAACTTGATCGCTGAGAGCGAACAAGCAGGGGGAACACCAGCCCATCCCCAGCAGTTGAGTCGGCATAGCTCAACTTGACTGCCGAAGGGGAGATCATGGCTACTGAGTCCACGGCGTTCACGCTCGTCCTGCCCGTGCTGCCGCTCGACGACGAGGTCGTGCTGCCCGGCATGGTGGTTCCGCTGGACCTGAGCGACGCCGAGGTACGGGCCGCGGTGGAGGCCGCGCAGGCCGCCGCCCGGTCGGAACCGGGCAAGCCCAGGGTGCTGCTGGTGCCACGCATCGACGGCACGTACGCGAAGACCGGTGTGCTGGGCACGGTCGAGCAGGTCGGCCGGCTGGCCGACGGTGACCCGGGGGCTCTGATCCGCGGCCGGAGCCGTGTGCGCATCGGCGCCGGCACCACCGGTCCCGGCGCGGCCCTGTGGGTCGAGGGCGCCCGCATCGACGAGAGCGTGCCGGACCCGCTGCCGGGCCAGGTCGCCGACCTCGTCAAGGAGTACAAGGCGCTCGCCACCACCTGGCTGAAGAAGCGCGGCGCCTGGCAGGTCGTGGACCGCGTCCAGGCCATCGACGACGTCTCCGCGCTCGCCGACAACTCCGGCTACTCGCCGTTCCTCACCACCGAACAGAAGGTCGAACTGCTGGAGACCCCCGACCCGGTGGCCCGGCTCAAGCTCGCCACGCAGCAGCTCCGCGACCACCTCGCCGAGCAGGACGTGGCCGAGACCATCGCCAAGGACGTCCAGGAGGGCGTCGACAAGCAGCAGCGCGAGTTCCTGCTGCGTCGTCAGCTGGAGGCCGTCCGCAAGGAACTGCGCGAGCTGAACGGCGATCAGGAAGGCGAGGAGTCCGACGACTACCGCGCCCGCGTCGAGGCCGCCGACCTGCCGGAGAAGGTCCGCGAGGCCGCGCTCAAGGAGGTCGACAAGCTGGAGCGGTCCAGCGACCAGTCCCCGGAGGGCTCCTGGATCCGCACCTGGCTGGACACCGTCCTGGAGATGCCCTGGAACGAGCGGACCGAGGACGCGTACGACATCCAGGGCGCCAAGGCGATCCTGGACGCCGAGCACGCGGGCCTCCAGGACGTGAAGGAGCGCATCACCGAGTACCTCGCGGTCCGCAAGCGCCGCAGCGACCGCGGGCTCGGCGTCATCGGCGGCCGGCGCGGCGGTGCCGTACTGGCCCTGGTCGGCCCGCCCGGCGTCGGCAAGACCAGTCTCGGTGAGTCGGTCGCGCACGCCATGGGCCGCAAGTTCGTCCGCGTCGCCCTCGGCGGCGTCCGCGACGAGGCGGAGATCCGCGGCCACCGCCGTACCTATGTCGGCGCGCTGCCCGGCCGGATCGTGCGGGCGGTCAAGGAGGCCGGGTCGATGAACCCGGTGGTCCTGCTGGACGAGATCGACAAGGTGGGCTCCGACTTCCGCGGCGACCCGGCGGCGGCCCTGCTCGAAGTCCTGGACCCGGCGCAGAACCACACCTTCCGGGACCACTACCTGGAGGTCGAACTCGACCTGTCGGACGTGGTCTTCCTGGCCACGGCCAATGTCCTGGAGGCCATCCCGGAGGCGCTCGCCGACCGTATGGAGATCGTCCGCCTGGACGGCTACACCGAGGACGAGAAGGTCGTCATCGCCCGTGACCACCTGCTCCCGCGCCAGCTGGAGCGGGCGGGACTCGGCACGGACGAGGTCGCTCTGGACGAGAGCGCCCTGCGCAAGCTGGCCGGCGAGTACACCCGGGAGGCGGGCGTGCGCACCCTGGAGCGGTCCATCGCCCGCCTGCTCCGCAAGGTCGCGGCCCAGCACGAACTGGGTGAGCGGGAGCTGCCGTTCACCGTGACGGACGCCGACCTGCGCGACCTGATCGGGCGCCCGCACCACGTGCCCGAGTCCGCCCAGGACCCGGCCGAGCGCCGTACGTCCGTCCCCGGCGTGGCAACCGGTCTCGCGGTCACCGGCGCCGGCGGTGACGTGCTCTTCGTGGAGGCGTCCCTGGCCGACCCGGAGACGGGCGCGGCGGGCCTGACCCTGACCGGTCAGCTCGGTGACGTGATGAAGGAGTCGGCGCAGATCGCACTGAGCTTCCTGCGCAGCCACGGCGCCGAACTGGAGCTGCCCGTCGGCGACTTGAAGGACCGGGGCGTGCACATCCACTTCCCGGCGGGCGCGGTCCCGAAGGACGGCCCGAGCGCCGGCATCACGATGACGACGGCTCTCGCGTCCCTGCTGTCCGGGCGGCTGGTCCGTACGGACGTGGCGATGACCGGCGAGGTCTCGCTGACCGGCCGGGTGCTGCCCATCGGCGGCGTCAAGCAGAAGCTGCTCGCCGCCCACCGCGCCGGGGTGACCACCGTGATCATCCCCAAGCGCAACGAGCCCGACCTGGACGACGTCCCGGCCGAGGTGCTGGACAAGCTCGACGTCCACACCGTGACCGACGTCCGCCAGGTCCTGGAACTGGCACTCGCGCCCGCGACGAACGGCGCGACGCCGGAGGTTCCCGTGGCGGCGTGACGGACGCCATGGGAAAGGCGAGGCCCGGGTCCCGTGAGGGAGCCCGGGCCTTCGCCATGTGCTCGCAGGGGCGGGCGTAGGGGGATCACAGGGGATCGTACGAGTATCTTCATATTGCGCCTATATCGGGATGGCTCGATAGAATTCAGGCGTGAGTTGGCCCCCCAAGACCCCCTCCGGTCTGATCGGGGCCGAGATCGCGGGCTACAAGGTGGAGCGCGAACTCGGTCGCGGTGGGATGGCCGTCGTCTACCGCGCCAGGGACCTGCGCCTCGGCCGGACGGTCGCCCTCAAGCTGCTCGCCCCCGAGTACACCAGGAACGACGCCTTCCGCCGCCGCTTCGCCCAGGAGTCCCGGGTGGCCGCCGCCATCGACCACCCCAACATCGTCCCCGTCTTCGAGGCCGGCGAGTTCGACGGGGTCCTCTACATCGCCATGTGCTACGTCTCCGGGCAGGACCTGCGCGCCCTGATCGACCGGGAGGGCCCGTTGGCGGTGCCGGTCGCGCTGCGCATCGCGGCCCAGCTGGCCTCCGCCCTGGACGCGGCCCACGCGCGCGACCTGGTGCACCGGGACGTCAAACCCGGCAACGTCCTGATCGCCAAGGTCGTCGACAGCGACCACCCCGAGCACGTCTATCTCACCGACTTCGGGCTGGCCAAGAAGTCGCTGTCGCTCACCGGTTTCACCACCGCGGGCGAGTTCGTCGGCACCCTCGACTACGTGGCGCCCGAGCGGATCGCCGGGCGCCCGGTGGACGGCCGGGCCGACCAGTACAGCCTGGCCTGTGTGGTCCACGAGATGCTCACGGGCGCCCCGCCCTTCCAGCGCGAGGACCACCTGGAACTGCTGTGGGCGCACCAGTACGACCCGCCGCCCGTGCTCAGCAAGGAGCGGCCGGACATTCCGCCGGCCGCCGACGAGGTGCTGCACAAGGCCCTGGCGAAGGCCCCGGACGACCGTCACGGCACCTGTCTGGAGTTCGTCGCGGCCCTGCGGGCGGCCGTCGCCGACTGTGTGCCCCGCCGCCGTACGCCGACCCTGGTGGACCTGGTCCCGCCGCCGCAGCCCCCTGCCTGGGCCCGGCGGTTCCTCGGCTGATCCGTGCCGCGGCTGATCTGTGCCGCTTACGCGGGCTTTACCCGACGCCTGTGAGCGCGTCAAGTCCCGAGTCCTCGGAACGTGACCCCGATTTCCCGTTCGGGCCTACTTGAAGCACGGCCTCACCGAACGGAAATGAGGCGGTCCGAGGGAAACGGAAATCCTCCGGCAATCCCTCTCGGGAAATCCTCACAGTAATTGGGAGAAAGCTCATGACTCGTATCGTTCACACCCACGCCGACGCCCGTCCGAAGCGCCGAGGTCTGCGTTTCGCGACCCTCGCCGCCTCCGCCGCGCTGGTCACCGGGGGTGTCCTCCTGCCCGTCTCCAGTGCGATGGCGGCCCCGATGCCCACCTCGACCGTGGCCTTCGTCCACGGTGGCGGCGCCGGTGGAGCCGGTGGTGACGGCGGTGGCGGCCTGGTCGGTGGCGGCGGTGGCGCCGGTGGATCCGGTGGCGGCAGCGTCCTCGGCACCGGTGGTGACGGTGGCCAGGGCGGCAAGGGTGGCGACGGCGTCCTGGCCGGTGGCGGCGGCGGTGGCGGCGGTGGCGGCGGCGAAGGCGTCATCGGCGGCAAGGGCGGCGACGGCGGCGCCGGCGGCTTCGGCGTCCTGTCCGGCGGTGGCGGCGGCAGCGGCGGTGGCGGGGGCGACGGCACCCTCGTCGGCGGCAAGGGCGGCAACGGCGGCAAGGGCGGCGACAGCGTCTTCCAGGGCGGTAGCGGCGGGAAGGGCGGCAAGGGCGGCTTCGGCGGCCTGTTCGGCGGGTCCGGCGGCTCCGGCGGGGCCGGTGGCTCCAGCCTCTTCTGACCGTCTCCTGTGACCGTCGACGGGGTGGGGGCCGCCCGGCCCCCACCCCCGACCGGGCCACAGCGCCCGCACATGAAACGCCCCACCACACCCCTGATCGGAAAAGGAGACCCCCGATGTCCATGAACTCCTGGCGGCGTCCCTTCACCCTCGCGGCAGCCTCCGTGGCTCTCGTCACCGCCACCGCCTGCGCCGCCCAGGCGGCCACTCACACGGCCCCGGTACCCGGCGGCTACGTGGCCGCGCCGGCCCATCCGTCCTCGCACTGCGGAGAGGGCGGCGAAGGCGGCAAGGGCGGCGCGCCCGGCAAGCCGGGTGAGCCGGGCAAGCCGGGCAAGCCGGGCTGCTCCCCGCTCGACCTCCACGACCTGCCCGACAAGCCGAAGTCGGATCTCTCGCGGCTGGACAAGGCGCGGATCGCGCTGGCCGTGCTGACCGGCCGGGTGACCCAGGCCGACGCGGCCAAGAAGTACAAGATCCCGGAGAAAGAGATCAGCACATGGGAGCGGCAGCTCCTGAACGGCGACTGGCTCGCATTTCTGCAGACGGACTGAAGTTCCGAGAAGAAGTTCGGAGAAAGGAAAATCCCATGGGCAGCCACTCCTGGAAATTCGGTATCGGTCTCGCGGTCTCGACCGTGGTGATCGCCGGGGGCGCGATGGCCCCCGCCGCGATGGCCGACACCGGCCCCGTCGGCGGTGGATCCGGCGGCAGCCCGTCCAGCCTGAGCAGCGTCCATGTGGGCAACGGCAGCGTCCGTATCGGCGACTCGATCTGTGCGGGCGACTGCAACGGCACCGTCAACGGCACCAAGGGCGCGGGCGGCGGCATCTGCGCCGGGCTCTGCAACGGCAGCGCCAACGGCGGCGACGGCACCGCCGGCGCACCGGGCCGGAACGGCGGCAAGGGCGGCGACGGCGGGATCTGCGTCGGCGTCTGTTCGGGCAGCGTCAACGGCGGCGCCGGCGGGAACGGCGGCGGCGCGGTGGGCGGGGGCGACGGCGGCGCCGGCGGGCGGGGCGGGAACGGCGGGATCTGCCTCGGCGTCGGCTGCGAGACCAGCGGTCAGGGCGGCCGCGGGGGCAACGGTGGCGACGGCTGACTCAGCCGGGGGCCTCGGCGACCGACTGCTCCGCCCACACCGTCTTGCCGACCCGGTCGTGCCGGGTGCCCCAGCGTTCGGCGAGCTGGGCGACCAGCAGCAGGCCCCGGCCGCCCTCGTCGAAGATGCGGGCGCGCCGCATGTGCGGGGTGGTGCCGCTGGAGTCGTACACCTCGCAGATCAGGGTCGCGTCCTGGTGGATCAGCCGGAGCTGGATGGGCGGGCGGCCGTAGCGGATGGCGTTGGTGACCAGCTCGCTGACCATCAGCTCGGTGGTGAAGGAGGCCTCGTCCAGGCCCCAGGCGGACAGCTGGGCGCAGGCCAGGTGGCGGGCGTGGGCGACGTCCTCGGGGTCGCTCGGCAGCTCCCAGGCGGCGACCCGGTCCTCGTGCAGGACCCGAGTGCGGGCGACGAGCAGGGCGATGTCGTCGTCGGGGCGATGGGTCAGCAGCTCGGTGAGCACGTGGTCGCAGACCGCGTCCAGTGACCGCGCGGGCCGGACGAGCGCGGCGAACATCTTGTCCAGCGCCTCGTCGATGTCGTGCTCGCGGGCCTCGAACAGCCCGTCGGTGTACAGGGCGAGCAGGCTGCCCTCGGGCAGTTCGGTCTCGGTGGCCTCGAACGGCAGCCCGCCGAGCCCGAGCGGCGGGCCCGCGGGCACGTCCAGGAAGCGCACGGTGCCGTCCGGCGTGACCACGGCGGGCGGCGGATGGCCCGCCCGGGCCAGGGTGCACCGGCGGGAGACCGGGTCGTAGACCGCGTACAGACAGGTGGTGCCGATGCCGCCGGCGGTCTCGGCGGTCGGGTCCGTGCTGCCCTCGTCGGCGGCGAGCCGCAGCACCAGGTCGTCCAGGTGGGTGAGGAGTTCGTCGGCCGGCAGATCGACGTCGGCCAGGGTGCGCACGGCGGTGCGCAGCCGGCCCATGGTGGCCGAGGCGCGGATCCCGTGGCCCACCACGTCCCCCACGACCAGCGCCACCCGCGCCCCGGACAGCGGGATGACGTCGAACCAGTCGCCGCCCACCCCGGCCCGTGTCGCGGCGGGCAGATAGCGGGTGGCGATCTCCAGGGCCGCCTGGTCGGGCAGCGTGTGCGGGAGCAGGCTCTGCTGGAGGGCCATGGTCGTGGTGCGGGTCTTGGTGTAGGAGCGCGCCTGCCGGATGCCGGTGGCCGCCTTGTCCGTGAACTCCTGGGCCAGCCGCAGATCCTCCGGGCCGAACGGCTCGCGGTCGCGCCGCCGGCCGAACAGCGCCACCCCGAGCATGCTGCCCTGGGCGAGCAGCGGCACCGCCAGCAGTGAGCGCGCCCCGGACGCGCGCAGCCACGCCGCACCCGGGTCCACCGCCGCCCACTCGGCGACGAGCGGGTCCGCCGTGTCGTACAGCAGGGGCCGGCCGGCCGTCAGACACCGGGCCGGGGGCGAGTCCGGCGGGCAGACGACGGCCTCACCGACGCCGCTGCCGTACGCCGGGCCGACGCCGTCGGGCATGGCGCGCAGCGCGGCGCGGCGCAGGACGACCGGGCCGGGCCGCGGGGCGGGTTCCTCGTCCGCCTCGCGGGGGGAGTCGAGCAGGTCGACCGCCATGACGTCGGCGAGCCGGGGGACGGTGACCTCGCCGAGCTCCTGCGCGGCGCGGGCCTGGTCGGCGGCCATGCCGACGCGCGAGCTGCTGTCGGCGGACGTGCGTTGCCGGGCGGCGGAGTCCTGGGCGGGTGTCTGGGTGGACAGGCAGACGGCGCGCACCCGGCCGTCGGCGTCCTTCAGCGGGGTGAGCACGGCACTTCGGCCCAGTTCCGCGCCGAGCCGGGCCCGGGCCTCCTGCGGCCGGCCGGTCTCCAGCGCGAGCCGCATCGACCGGTCGGCCTCCTCGCTCGCGGAGCCGGGCACGATGTGCGGCAGCCTGAGTCCGCGCATCGCGGCCTCGGGCAGGGCGAGGGCGTGTTCCATCCGGCGGTTGGCGCGCACGAGCCGCAGCTCGGCGTCGAAGATCGCCAGCGGGAAGGGGGACTGCAGGAACGTCCACTCCTCCAGCGGTTCGCCCCGGGGCGGCTGCGCACGGGCCGTCACGGCGCTCACCACCAGCCAGTCGGTGACGCCGGTTTCCGAGGTCCGGCGGTGCGCGAGCACGCCCAGTTCCAGCAGCCGGCCGTCGCGGTGCCGCAGCGGGACGGTGCCGTTCCAGCGGTCCCGGCCGGCGAGGATCCGGCGGGCCGCCGAGCCGTCGGTGGCGAGAAGCGCGGTGGCGGGCCGTCCGACGACGGCCGGAGCGTCATAGCCGAGGAGCCGCTGGGCGCCTTCGCTCCACGCGGTGAGAATGCCCTGCTCATCGATGGTGGCCGTGGCCGTGTACGTCGACTGTCGCTCCATCGCCGCTCATCTCGCCCTTGCTCGGCAGGCTCTCCTGACCAGCATGATCCCGGGCGGCGCGGAGCACCAACGCAGGGCCGCGGCAAGAAATCCGCGGGCGTCCGCAACCGGTCGGGGGTTGCCCGGCGTGAAGGAGGCAAATGCCCTTATTCCGGCATTACCCATCCTGCTGGGGGGTGACAACAAGGAGGACTCGATGACTGGCGTTACGGCCCGGCCGCTGACCGATCGCGAACGGGAGACGCTCCGACATGTCGCCGCGGGCCGCACCTATCTCCAGACGGCCCGCGCCATGGGCGTGTCCCGGCACACCGTGGACACCTACATGCGCCGCATCCGCGCCAAGCTCGGCCACACGAGCATGGCCGAGCTGACACGGATCGCGATTTCCCTGGGGCTGTGAGGGCTCAGGGGTCTGTGAGGGCTCAGCCGTTGGCCAGAGCCTGCACCCGGTCCAGCGCCCCGTTGAACTTGTCGTGGTCGCCGACGGTCGGGCCGGAGGAGATGTACTGCCACATCGTGTAGTACGACCAGCCGGCCGGCAGCGTCCCCGGGTCCGAGGCGTAGCGGGCGATCCACAGCGGGTTGTTCACCGCGAAGCCGCCGTAGTTGCCGGTGCAGTCGCTCCACCAGCTGGTGGCCGTGTAGATCACGGCGTCCCGGCCGGTCAGGGACTTGTAGGTGTTCAGGAAGTCGGCGATCCAGCTGATCATCTGGCTCGCGGTCTTGCCGTAGCACTCGGCGCCGTACGGGTTCCACTCGATGTCGAGCGCGCCGGGCAGGGTCTTGCCGTCCCGGGACCAGCCGCCGCCGTGGCCGACGAAGTAGCTCGCCTGGGTGGCGCCGCTGGTGGTGTCCGGGGTCGCGAAGTGGTAGGCGCCGCGGATCATGCCGATGTTGTACGAGCCGTTGTACTGCTGGGCGAAGTACGGGTTCGTGTAGTACGTGCCTTCCGTCGCCTTCGTGTACGCCCAGCGCACCCCGCTGTTCCACAGGGTCGACCAGGCGACGTTGCCCTGGTAGCCGGAGACGTCCACGCCCTCGGTCTGGGTGACGTCACCGGAGGCCGGGGTGCCGTGCCGGCCGTCGTGCGCGAGGACCCCCATGCCCATGTAGGCGGAGCCGCGGCTGTGCGTGCTCGCGGCATGGGCGGAGGTGAGCGGGAGGGTCAGGGAGAGCGCCGCGAGCAGGGCCGTGACCAGGACGGTGAGGGGGCGCGGGCGCGGGGAGCGGGCGGAGCGGTCGGAGCCGGGTCTGTGCACGGGCATGACGTGCCTCCGGAGAGTGGGGTGGGGGGAACGTGGCTGTGACCGTGTACCGGATGCCGCACTGGCGTGGGCATGCCATTCATTGCCTGGTAAGGAAGCTACGCACGTAGATGACGACGGGGAAGGGGGTCCGGACGCCGCCGTTGGTCTAGCCCTGCGAAATACTTACAGAGCTGCGGCAATGACGACTTTTGGCAGAAACTTTCAGGACGCGAAACCGAGCAGGGGTGCTGACGTGCACGAGGACGGAAACGGCGACGCACATCGCGGCGCCCAGCAGATGACGCCCAGTGGTGCAGACCAGGAATTCCTGGCACTGGAACGGGAGTTGACCGTACTGCTCAGGCGGGCCCGGGCCAACCAGGGCGAGATGGCCCGCGAGGTCCATCCCGACCTGGAGTCCTCCGCGTACGGCCTGCTCATCCGGCTGGACGAGTGCGGCGGCCAGCGGGCCACGGAGCTCGCCGGCTACATCGGCGTCGGCAAGGCCACCATGTCCCGCCAGCTGCGCGCCCTGGAGGAGCTGGGCCTGATCGCCCGCGAACCCGACCCCGCCGACGGCCGCGCCTGGCTCGTCACCCTGACCGAGGAGGGCCGCGGCCGGGTCGGCAAGGTCCGCGAGGCCCGCCGCGCCCGCTACGTCCGCCAACTCGCCCACTGGGACCGCCGCGAGGTCGCGGAACTGGCCCGGCTGCTGCATCAGCTGAACGGGGTCATGGAGAGGTAGGGGCACGCAGGAGGGGGCGGGCGGAGCAGGCTGGGCGGACGGCGGCGCGCGGAAGGGGCTGAGCGGACGCGGTGGCGGAAGCAGGCCGGGCGGGACGGGCCGCCCGAAGAGGCCGGGCGGGCGGCGTCGCGCGGACGGGGGCGGGCGGAACGGCCGTCTCGAAGAGCCAGCGTGGAAGCGTGACGCAGGCCGGGGGGATCACAGCTCTGCGTACACCACCGTCGCGTCGTCGTGTGTCTTGCTCCGGCCCAGGAACGCCCGCTGGTCGCGGTCCGCCCTCTCCAGTTCCCGTACCCGGTCCACCAGTGACCGGGCACCCTGCTTCGCGACCGTCTCGAACAGGGCCTGCCAGTCGCCTTCGTGGAACTTCTCCGTCCAGCGGGTCGCGCCGTCCGTCAGCGCGGCCACGGCACGGACCTCGCCCCGGGGCACCGTGCCGGCGACCGCGCGCACGGCCACCGAGGGATCGGCGGCGGCCGTGAAGAACCCGCCCTCCTTGTTGCGCAGGGTGGCGTCCACCACGGCGTCCGTGGCGAGCGCGGAGCGCGGGAGCCGGGCCAGCTGGTCGTCCAGGACCGGGGTGACCGTCCCGTCGGTGCCCTGCAGCAGCAGCGCGGAGTCGGACAGCACCAGGTACTCGACGGTCTCGGCGGACCAGCGGGCCAGGGCCACGGTTGCCTGGGGGGTTCGCGGGTGAGAAAGCTCACAGGTTCGCGCGTGGGCTTCGGCGGTGCGGCCGATCGCCCGCGACAGAATCTCCGGCAGCGTCAGATCTCCGCTCGAAACGGTCAGTTCGGTCAGCGCGCCACCGAGCCGAGCGGTGAACCAGGGGACGGAATGCAGACACCCCGTCTCGCCCCGTGGCGGAGTCACTCCGTCCAGGACGATCACACAACCGCCCTGTCCGGAAGCGGGTAGTCCGACAGCGGCGAAGTCCTCATTGGGCCGGTTCGCGTCACCGGGTTCCGAAACGAGATCAGTGCGCATTCAGCCAGTCTGCACGAGGCCTTCACAGGATGCGCCAAAGGCTGGCAACCGCCCCAGTATTGGCGCGACCCCGCAGGTCAGCCGCCTGTTTTGGGATGGAATCGGCCACTCCGGGAAGGCGTGGTGGCGAATACTGCCAAAGCCTGCCCCGCTCGTCCAACCGGCATGCCGCGCAAGGGCACCGCACGGGCCAGAGGAACTTGCCCGCCAACTCCCCTCCGATGTTCACTCCTTCGGGTGGCGGGTCAGGTGATGCGCGACTACTGCCCACCGGCGCTGGGAGGGTCGGGAACCGTACGAACCGGGTGTACGCACCACTTGGCACCGAGATGACGGAGTGCCACCCGGGTCCTTGGCTAGTCGAGTTCAGGAATGCGAGCACCGGTGCAGATGAAGCGGCCTCGGCGCACAGGCAGGCAGACGGCCCCCACGGGGACCGAACCGCAGACCCCCGTGGGCACCGGCCGCCCCAGCCATGTGCGCACCCGACTGATCGTCGCCGTCGCCGTGGTGGCCGCCGCCGTCGCGGGAGCCGGCGTGCCCTCCCTGCTCACCGCCTCCCAGGACGTCAGTGACTCCCAGGACCTGGTGACGCTGGCCGGCCGCACCCAGGACGCCCTCGCCCTCGCGAACTCCCTCGCCGACGAGCGCGACGAGGTCACCTCCTACATCGCGGCGGGCCGCCCCGAGTCCAAGGCACCCTCCGAGGACCGCAGCGCCCGCGTCGACCGCCAGGTCGAGGACCTGCGCGCCGAGGACGACACCCCGGCGAGCCTGCGCGGCGACCTCGACGGCATCGCCGCCGTCCGCCGGGCCGCCCTCACCGGCAAGACCACGGCCCTCCAGGCCCACCAGGCGTACTCGGCGGCCATCACCGAGCTGCACCGCCTCGCCGAGCAGCTGGCCGATCGGACACCACCGCGGGCCGGCTCCGGCGCCCATGCGCTCGCCGAGCTGGACACCGCCGTCCAGCAGTCCGCCGCCGCCCGCGGCCTGCTGCTCGCCGCGCTGAACGTGCCGTCCACCACCCGGACGGTGATCAGCCCCGTCACCGGGCTGCCCACCACGACCTCCACCACCTCCGAGGCCGACCGGAAACAGCGCGACCGACTGACCGCCGCCGCCCAGCAGGCCCGGCTGCGCGCCGACGCCGCCCTCGCCGACTTCCGCGCGACCGCGCCCAAGGCGGCCGTCGACTCCTACGACTCCACGGTCACCGGCCCCGAGGTCAACTCGGCCGAGAAGTACCTCGCCACGCTCACCGACCAGCCGACGCTGGCCGACAGCGAGCTGACCACCAGCACCAAGAAGCTGGACGCGGCCCTGTCCGCCCGCGTCGACGAGATGCGCGGCGCGGAGTCGGCCCTCTACGACCACCGCACCAAGGACCTGGCGAAACTCCGCGACGACGACGTCACGGCGCTGGAGATCCGCATCGCCGTGCTCGGTGCGCTCATGCTGGTCGCGGTCGGCCTGGCCACGGCCATGGCCCGCACCCTGACCCGCCCCCTGTCGGTGCTGCGCCGCGGCTCGGCCCGCCTGGCGGAGTCCGGCGACCCGGCGTCCCAGGAGCCGATCGCCTTCACCGGCCGCAACGACGAGTTCGCCCAGGTCGTCCGCTCGGTCAACGCCCTGCACGGGCACGCTGCGGCCCTGCACGAGCGCGTGGCCACGCTGGAGACGGACCGCAAGCACCTGGTCGGCCAGCGCCAGAGGATGGCCGACGCCCGCGAGGAACTCCGCGCCGAACTCGCCGAGTCCGCCGCCCAGCTGGAGCGGCTGCGCACCAGCATCGGCGGCACGTTCGTCAACCTGGCCCTGCGCACCCTCGGCCTGGTCGAACGCCAGCTCGCGGTCATCGAGGGCCTGGAGGAACGCGAACAGGACCCCGACCGCCTCGCCACGCTCTTCAAGCTGGACCACTTCGCCACGGTCATGCGCCGCCACAGCGAGAACCTCCTGGTGCTGGCCGGCGCCGAGCACGTCCAGCAGCACCACGGCCCGGTGCCGCTGGTCGACGTGGTCCGGGCGGGCGTCAGCGAGATCGAGCGCTACGAGCGGGTCCGGATCGCGGCGCTTCCCCCGCACGCGCATGTGGCGGGCTTCGCGGCGGACGACCTGTCCCACCTGCTGGCCGAGCTGATGGAGAACGCCACGTCGTTCTCCCCGCCGGACGTGCCCGTCGAGCTCTCCGGCTGGCTGCTGGAGAGCGGCGAGGTGATGCTCTCCGTCCAGGACGAGGGCATCGGCATGGCGGCCGACCGCCTGGACCTGCTCAACGCCCGCCTGAGCGACTTCGACTCCGAGAGCCACTACGACAACGAGGGCGACGCCGGCCTCGGCCTCGGCCTGTACGTCGTCGCCCGCCTCGCCCACCGTCACGGTGTCCGGGTGCAGCTGCGTGAGCAGAAGCAGGGCGGCATCGCCGCGGTGGTCGTCCTCCCGGCCACCCTGCTCAGTGAGGCCCCGCCCACCGCCCTGCCTCCGCAGGCCTCGTCCGCGAGCACCACGGGCACCTTCTCCCTCCCCGGCGCCGACGCCGAGGCCAACTCCAACGTCCTCCACGGCCGCACCAAGGACACCGACCCCCTGGTCGCCCTGGCGGAACGAGCGGTGGCACAGGCCTCCGACACCAGGACCAAGTCCGACCCTGTCGAGCCCGCCCCGCCAGCGGAACCAACGGCACCCACGGCCGAGACCAGGACCGCCTACGGCGACCTGACCGACACGGAGAACCCCCTCGCCCCCACCGGCTCGACGGAGCACGCGACGCGGGACGCCTTCGGCGTGCGGACCGGGGAATCGGTGCGGGATGCCTTCGGAGGGCCGGTCGGTGACGCGGCGCAGGACGCCTTCGGTGGTCCGGCCGATGACTCGCTCGGGGTGCGCGGTGGCTCGGGGCGGGATGCCTTCGGCGGGTCGGCCGGTGACTCGGTGCGGGATGCCTTCGGAGGGCCGGCCGGTGACGTGGCGCGGGACGCCTTCGGTGGCTCGGCCGATGACTCGCTTGGGGTGCTTGGTGGCTCGGCCGGGGATGCGGTGCGGGACTCTTTCGGGGGGCCGGCCGGGGATGCGGCGCGGGATGCTTTCGGGGGGCCGGCCGGTGACGCGGCGCGGGACGCCTTCGGTGGCTGGGCCGGGGATGCGATGCGGGACTCTTTCGGCGGGTCGGCCGGTGACTCGGTGCGGGACGCCTTCGGAGGGCCGGCCGGGGATGCGGCGCGGGACGCCTTCGGGGGCTCGGTCGGACGCTCGGCGCGGGACGCCTTCGGTGTTCCGAGCGAGCAGGTGGCCCAGGAAGCGGCGGAACACGCGGTCCATGAGCAGGCCACGTCGGCCGGCCACGACACCGAGACCCGCCCGAAGGCGCCGCCGGAGACCTTCGCGGAGTCGACGATGGAGCTGCTGCTCCCGGACCTGACGCAGGGACCCACGGCCGAGCGCCCGGACGCGCCGCGGGCACTGCCGATGGACCCGCCGGCCGCCGACGGCGGACGCGCCCCACAGGGGCCACCCGCACTCGACGACGAAAGCCGCACGGGTGGTGCGGGTGGGAACGAATCCGCCGAAGGCGAAGCCGAGGCGGTCACCGCCAAGGGCCTCCCCAAGCGCACCCCCAAGATCACCGTACCGACCCAGGCCCCGCGCCAGCGGACCCGCTCTGTGGACGCCGAAGCCCTCCGCAGGAGACTCGGCGGGTTCCGCCAGGGCGCCCAGGCCGGCTACCGCGAAGTAGAGGCAGAGATCACATCACGTACCGAAACAGCCACGGGGGGCACAGCCGAGGAGGCAAGCAGTTGACCGCGCCCAGTACCTACGGACTGAGCAGTGAAGCCCGCAACCTGCACTGGCTGCTGACCAACCTGGTGGAGGAAGTCCCCGGCATCGAGTCGGTCGCCGTGGTCTCCTCCGACGGCCTGCTGCTCCTCTCGTCCGACCCCGGCCACACCGAGCAGTCCCGCCAGACCCGTCCGGGGAAGGGCCCCCGCGGCTCCTCCGCCGACCTGGCCACCATCGTCTCCGGCATCGGCAGCCTCACCATCGGCGCCGCGAAGCTGATGGACCTCGGCGGCGTCAAGCACACGATGATCGCGATGGAGGAGGGCAGCCTGTTCGTGATGTCGATCAGCGACGGCTCGCTGCTCGGCGTGCACGGTTCCGCCGAGTGCGACATGAGCGTGGTGGCGTACCACATGGCGCTGTTCGTCGGCCGCGCCGGCCACGTCCTCACCCCGGAACTCCGCAGCGAGCTGCGCAAGTCCCTGGAGGCCGAGTCGCCGGGGAGCGCCCGATGAGCGGCCCCGCGAGGAAACTCCCCGTGCGCGGCGGCGACCGCAAACCCGCCCGCGTCCGCCCCTACTCGCTCACCGGCGGCCGTACCCGCTTCGGCCACGTCCTCCTCGTGGAGACGTTCGTGGCGGCCCTCGAAGCCCCCGAGGAGCGCAAGGAACTGACGAATGGCTCCCTCAGCAGCCGGGTGATGCCCGAGATGCAGGCCATCGTCGAACTGTGCCGCCGTATGCGCACGGTGGCCGAGATAGCCGCGCTGCTGAGTATGCCGCTCGGCGTGGTCCGCGTACTCCTGAGCGACCTCGCGGACCAGGGAAAGATCCGTGTGTACGGCACCGGGACCGGTCACGGCACCGGCCGTCCGGACCGCGCTCTGCTGGAAAGGGTGCTGAGTGGACTCCGTCGTCTCTGACGCCGCCGCCTCCGCCGTCGGAGGCGCTCCCCTCGTCGCCGGATTCACCGAGGCCGACGAGGATCTGAAGTCCTGGCAGACGGACCGCACCCGGGCCCCCATCGCCACGAAGATAGTCGTGGCGGGAGGCTTCGGTGTCGGCAAGACCACCCTGGTCACCGCCGTCTCGGAGATCACGCCCCTGCAGACCGAGGCGCTGATGACCGAGGCGAGCGAGGAGACCGACGACCTCACCGCCACGCCTGGCAAGCTCACCACCACCGTGGCCATGGACTTCGGCCGCATCACGCTCGACGACGACCTGGTGCTCTATCTGTTCGGCACGCCGGGCCAGCAGCGGTTCTGGTTCATGTGGGACGACCTCGTGCGCGGTGCGATCGGCGCCGTCGTGCTGGCCGACACCCGCCGCCTGAAGGACTGCTTCCCGGCGCTGGACTACTTCGAGAGCTGCGGGCTGCCGTACGTCGTCGCCGTCAACCACTTCGACGGCAGTGAGCTGTTCGAGCCGGACGACGTACGGGAGGCGCTGACGATCCCCGCGCACATCCCTGTCATGATCATGGATGCGAGGCGTCGGATCTCGGTCATCGAGACACTGCTGTCCCTGGTCGGCCACGCGCTGGACGAAACCCCCGAGTAGTCCCCGAGCAGTACCCGTTAGGAGTCCCCACCCGCATGCGGAAGATACTCGTCGTCGGAGCCGGCCAGTCCGGTCTCCAGCTCGCCCTCGGCCTGCAGTCGCACGGCTACGAGGTCACCCTGATGTCGAACCGGACCGCGGACGAGATCCGCACCGGCCGGGTCATGTCGACGCAGTGCATGTTCCACACGGCACTGCAGCACGAGCGCGATCTCCAGCTGAACTTCTGGGAGTCCCAGGCCCCGAAGATCGAAGGACTCGGCGTCTCGGTCGCGGCCCCGGGCTCGCACGACCCGGGCCCCACGCAGCGGGCGATCGACTGGGTGGGCAGGCTGGACGGGTACGCGCAGTCGGTCGACCAGCGGGTGAAGATGGCCGGCTGGATGGAGACCTTCGCGCAGCGCGGCGGCCAGCTGGTCATCCACGGCGCGGCGGTCGGCGACCTCGACTACTTCTCCCGTACGTACGACCTGGTCCTGGTCTCGGCGGGCAAGGGCGAGCTGGTCCAGATGTTCGGCCGCGACGCCTCCCGCTCCCCGTACAGCGAGCCGCAGCGCGCGCTGGCGGTGTCGTACGTCCACGGTCTCGGCCCCCGCCCGGAGCACCCGGACTTCCTGGCCGTCCGCTGCAACCTGGTCCCCGGTGTCGGCGAGCTGTTCGTCATGCCGACGCTCACCACCTCCGGCCCGGCCGACATCCTGTTCTGGGAGGGCATACCCGGCGGCCCGCTCGACGTCTTCAACGGCGTCAAGGACCCGGCGGAGCACCTCTCCCTGACCCTGGAACTCATGGAGAAGTTCACGCCCTGGGAGTACGCGCGGGCGACGAAGGTCGAACTGACGGACGCGGGCGGCACGCTGGCCGGCCGCTACGCCCCCACGGTCCGCAACCCCATCGGCCGCCTCCCCGGCGGCGGCCTGGTCCTGGGCGTGGCGGACGTGGTCGTGGCCAACGACCCGATCACCGGCCAGGGCTCCAACTCGGCGTCCAAGTGCGCGGCGTCGTACCTCGCCTCCATCCTGGAGCAGGGTGACAAGCCGTTCGACGAGGAGTGGATGCAGGCCACGTTCGACCGGTACTGGAACACCGCGCAGCACGTCACCAAGTGGACGAACGCGATGCTCATGCCGCCGCCGGAGCACATCCTGAACCTCATCGGCGCGGCCGGCCAGCTCCAGCCGGTCGCCGACCGCTTCGCCAACGCCTTCAACGACCCCTCGGACTTCGAGAACTTCTTCTACGAGCCGGAGAAGACGGCGGCCTACCTGGCCTCGGTCACCGGCGCCTGACCGACGTTCATCGCCCTCGGACGGCCCACGGACGGCCCCGGCTGCACCGGGGCCGTCTCGATCGGGCACGTTTCCACCTGGGCCGCTGCCGGCCCACCCATGACAGAGGTCTAGTCGGATTCGGTGGCGGGGGCCTGGTCGTCCGGTCGTACGGCGCCGAGTACCGGATGGGACGCCAGCGGTGACAGCTGGACGTTCGCTCCGGGTCTCGGTGCCTCTACGACCTTGCCGTCGCCCACGTACATCGCCTCGTGGGTCGCGTCCGGGAAGTACACCACCAGGTCACCGGGGCGGAGGTCGCCGAGCGGGATCCGCTTCAGGCGCTGCCACTGCTCCTGGCTGGTGCGGGGGATGGATCTGCCCGCGTATTGCCAGGCCTCGGCGGCGAGGCCCGAGCTGTCGTAGCCGTCGAGGACCTGCACACCCCACATGTACGGCTTGCCGAGCTGGTACAGGGCATAGCGCACCGCGCGGGCGCCCTCGGGGGAGGGCAGGCGGTTCGCGGGGAGGGAGCCCGCGGTGGCGAGCTTGTGCTGGGCCTCGGTGACGCCCCGCTGTTCCAGCGCGGCGACCGCGGCCAGCTGGGCCGGGGTGAGGGAGGCCAGCAGGCGTTCCACATCGGCCAGTTTTCTCTGCACGTCGTCGCGCTGCTTCTGCTGCCGGTCGGCGAGGGTGAGCTGGGTGTCCAGGGCCGTGCGGGCCAACCGGGCCAGGATGCCCCGCTGCTTCTCCGTGGCGGTCAGCCGGTTCACGGCACGGGCCTGCGCGCGGACCAGCTCACCGATGACATGGCCCTCGTCCAGCGCGTGCTGCGGATCGGGCGCGAGGAGCACGCGGACGTACGGGCCGAGGCCGTCGGTGCTCTGGTACTGCCGGCGGGCCAGCAAACCGGCATCGGTCCGGCTGTCCTGCAGGGCGAGGCGGGTGCGGGCGAGGTCACCGTCGAGGCGGGCCACCGAGGCGCGCTGGCGCTTCAGCTTCTCGGCGGTGGCGTTGTAGGTCTCGGTGGCCTCTTCGGCCTGACGGTACAGCTGCTGAAGGGACGTCAGCAGCTGGGGCACCGAATGCCGTTGGGCTTGGGCCGGTACGGACTGCTGTTGGCCCGATACAGGCTGCTGAGGGCCCGGTGCCGGCCGCTGAGGGCCTGGTCCGGGCCGATGCGGGTCCGGGGCGGCCGCGGTGGGGGCGGGCACGAGGACGGCCTGGGCCGCCAGCACGGTCGTACAGGCCAGGCGCAGAAGCATCCCTGACACGTCATCACCTCGGGTGCGGGGAGGGGATCCCGGCGGGCGGGCTGGTCGCCTCCTATCGCACCGCGATAATCAGATGTATCCGTGGGGGACGCGCTCCTGGCGTGCGCGGTTCGGCGCAGGCCTGTCACTCCTTCGTGTCGTCCGGCTCGCCGGGTGGCGTGACGGCCGGCTTCGACCAGGGCCACCGGAGCCTTCCGCCGGAGGTGTCGTCGGGGTCGTACTGGTACTTCCACCCCTGGATCAGGCCCAGCCGCCTGCTGTGCCCCCTCGGCACACGGTGGTAGACGAGCACCGTGGGCGGGCCGCCGTCCGGGTCCGGGACGGGGATGCGGTACGTCTTCGGGGGGTGCCCGGTGGGCCCGACCATGACCGGCAGCACCCGCCCGTCCATGGGGCCGCCCTCGAAGGGGGTGTCCTGACTCTTCACGGCTTCAGTGTCAGCCTTCCGCGCCGAGTGCGCTGATGACGGCGGCCGTCTGCGGGTCCCGGGCCGCGGTGACCGTGAGTACGGCCACGAACTGCTCCACCAGCCAGGCGCGCAGCTCCTCGACCGGGGGCTGCTTGTCCTCGTCCAGCCAGATCAGGGAGGCCGCCTCCACGGCCGTGATCCAGGTCCGGACGGTCATCCGCAGCCGGGGTCCGGGCTCGGCGACGCCGAGGTGGCTGTAGATGTGCTCGGCGGCGGCCCGCCGCACCCCGTCCACGATGGCCGTGGTCCGCGAGGTCTCCACCACGCTGCCGCCCTGGAGCAGCGCGCTGAAGCCGGTGTCGTGTTCGTCGACGAAGCTCAGATAGCGGTCCAGGGCGCGGGACAGGCGGGGCAGCAGAGGGCCCTCGCGGGGCTCGTCGAAGCACAGCCGGAGCTCGTCGGCGGCCGAGCGCAGGGCGGCCTCGTACAGCTGCTGCTTGCCGCCCGGGAAGTACCGGTACACCAGGGGCCGCGAGACTCCGGCGGCCTCCGCCACGTCGTCCAGCGACACGTCCTCGGGGGCCCGGTGGGCGAAGAGGTTCAGGGCGGCGGCGAGGAGCTGGCTTCGCCGCTCCTCGACGCTCAGGCGGCGGTAGGCGGGGGTGGCGGCGGACGGGGTCATGGCCGTCAGCCTAATCGCTCCGCTCGGGGGGCCGGCTCTTGTCTGCCGGTCCGTTGTGGCTGGTCGCGTACACGGGGCGGAGCCGCACATCGATACGGCCCCGCGCCCCTCGGGGAACCGCAGCGCCGTCGGCTTCGAGGCGCGGCACCCCACAGCGAGCAGCGCCAACCCCCTGCCCGGCCCGGACCTACGCCAGCAGCCCCGACGACCTCCACAGCCGCCGCCCGACCCCCCGCAGCACCCCGATGTCGTCCAAGAAGTCCGTCAGCCGCTTCGCCCCCGTCTGCATGACCTCGCGCCGGTGCCCGCTCGCCTTCACCTGGGCCATGGCCTCCCGCTTGTCCAGGCCCACGTTCGTGTAGACCTCGGGGTTCACGAAGGCCACCGAGAAGACTCGGGCGAACTCGCCGGACGTGACCCGGGTGAACTCCTGGGACCACTTCGGCGCCGTCATCATCTGGCGCCGCAGTTCCTCACGGGCGTACCGGACGTGCCGGGCCTCCTCGACCACGTGGATGCGGGTGACGCCGCGGATGAGGGGCTGGATCCGCTCGTCCGGGAACGTCAGCCGCTGCATCCAGTCCAGGACCTCCTCGCCGAGGAGGGTGGCGGTGAAGGAGCCGGGCGTGGTGGAGATGGTCTTGAAGACGCGGCCGAGGTTCTGGTGGACGCGGCTCACCGGGTACCAGGGCGTGCCGCCGTGCGAGATCAGGCGCGCGAACATCTTGGAGTGCCGGCACTCGTCCTCGATCTCGGTGAGGGCGTAGCGGACGTGCGCGCTCGTCGCGGCCTTGTCGTAGATGTGCCGGACCAGCAGCTGCATCAGGATGATCTCGAACCAGATGCCGAGCGAGGCCAGCGCCGCCGCCTCGTGCTGGGAGAGCAGGATGCGCTGTTCCTCGCTCATCCGCTTCCACATCGGCGTGTCGTACAGCGAGACCAGTTCCGGCGGCCAGAACCACTTGCCCTCCTCGAAGGGCGCGTCCCAGTCCAGCTCCTTGTCCGGGTCGAAGGAGTGTTTGGCGGAGGAGACGAGCAGCCGTTCGGCCACCTGCTCCCGGTCCTTGAGCAGGCCGAGCGCATCGCGCAGACCGTCCAGCGCGTCCGCTTCCGTCAGGGTCGTCATGGCTCCCTCACCTCGTTACCGGGGGGTACGTCGTCATGCCTCTTATGAGACTGCCTGTCAGCAAGCCCGTCAATCCCTTGCACGTGACTTGTTGACTTCGCGTCTACGTGTGAGCCTGCGAGGTATGCCGACCCATGACCTGTACGCCAACGACCCCGGTGACCCCCTCTGGCAGGTGCCCGCGAGCGGCGCCGCCCGGTTCAGCTGGGAGTACGACGACGGCCGCGAACGCCTGCTCGCCCTGTACCAGAAGGGCAAGGACAAGCAGTGGGACGGGCAGCAGCGCATCGACTGGGACCTGGAGGTCGACCCGTACGACGCGCTGGGCACGCCCGAGGAGGCCATGTCCCTGTACGGCACCAAGTACTGGGACAAGATGACGGAGCGGGACAAGGGCGAGCTGCGGCGGCACTACGCCTCCTGGCAGTTCAGCCAGTTCCTGCACGGCGAGCAGGGCGCGATGATCTGCGCGGCGCGGATCGTGGAGTCGGTGCCCGACCTGGACGCCAAGTTCTACTCCGCGACCCAGACCATGGACGAGGCCCGGCATGCCGAGATCTACGGCCGGTTCCTGCACGAGAAGATCGGGCTCGTCTACCCGATCAACGACAATCTGCAGTCGCTGCTCGGCGACACGCTTCGGGACAGCCGCTGGGACATGCCCTATCTGGGCATGCAGGTCCTCATCGAGGGGCTGGCGCTGGCCGCGTTCGGGATGATCCGGGACACCACCGACAAGCCGCTGCCCAAGCAGATCCTGACCTACGTCATGCAGGACGAGGCCCGGCACGTGGCCTTCGGCCGGCTGGCCCTGAGGGACTACTACAAGCAGCTCACCGACGCCGAACTGCGCGAGCGCGAGGAGTTCGTCATCGAGGGCTGCTATCTGATGCGCGACCGGCTGCGGGGCGTGGAGGTCCTGGAGAACTTCGGCATCCCCAAGGCCGAGGCGGAGGAGCTGAGCGAGCGCTCGGAGTTCCTCCAGCTGTTCCGCAAGCTGCTGTTCAGCCGGATCGTGCCGTGCGTCAAGGACATCGGGCTCTGGGGCAAGCGGCTCCAGCAGGCCTATGTGGACATGGGCGTCTTCGAGATGGGCGACGCCAACCTGGATCTGCTGATGGCCCAGGACGAGGAACTCGCCGAGCAGTTGGACGCCCAGCGCTTCGCCGCCGAGGAGCGGGAGCGGATCGCGGAGGTTCGGGAGGCGATCGAGTCCGGGGCGGCGGAGAGCTGAGGCGCGTGCGGACCTTGGTGGCGGAGGGCTGCGGCGGTGGAGGGTTGAGGCGGTGGAGGGCTGCGGCGGGTGGGCGGCTGCGGCACGCCCGGGCGCCCCGCGCCTTTCGGCGGGCCCTCAGCCGCCCCGCACCCCGCCGCCGATCCCAGCCCCGCACGTTCCGCCTGGTTCCCTGGGCGCCGGGCTGAGGCGTGTGGAGGGGTGCGGCGGGTGGGTGGCTGCGGCACATCCGGGCGCCCCGCGCCTTTCGGTCGGCCCTCAGCCGCCCCGCACCCCGCCGCCGATCCCAGCCCCGCATGTTCCGCCTCGTTCCCTGGGCGCCGGGCTGAGTCGGGTGCCGGGCTGAGGCGTGTGGAGGGGTGCGGCGGGTGGGCGGCTGCGGCACGCCCGGGCGCCCCGCGCCTTTCGGCGGGCCCTCAGCCGCCCCGCACCCCGCCGCCGATCCCAGCCCCGCACGTTCCGCCTCGTTCCCTGGGTGGAGGGTCGAGCTGGGTGGAGGGTTGAGGTGGCGGAGGGCCGAGGCGGGTGCAGGGCTGCGACGGTGGAGGCTGAGGTCCAGCGCGGGACGTTACGCCCGACACCCGGGCGCCCCGCGCCTTTTGGCTGGGGCTGAGGTGACTGGCGGGTCGTTCACCCCGGTGCAGTAGCGTGCGGACGTGTCCATGCCTCCGCCGCAGCAGCCGTACCCGAACGGCCAGCCGTACCCCAACGGCCCCCAGCAGCCGCCGAACCCGTACGGCCCGCCTCCGCAGGCCGCCCCGGGCCCGTACGGCCAGCAGCCCCCGCAGGCCGCCACCGGTCCCTACGGCCAGCAGCCCCCGCAGGCCGCCCCCGGCCCGTACGGCTCCCCGTATCCGCAGCAGCAGCCGTACCCGCCCCAGCAGCCCTACGCCCAGCAGCCGTACCCGGGCTGGGGTGCGCCGCCCATGGCCCCGCTGCCGAAGAAGCGGCGGGTCGGGCTGATCCTCGGGATCGTGGGCGGCGTCGTCGTGGCGGTCGTCGTGGTGCTCGCCCTGATCGGGATGGCGGTGGAGAGCGGCTTCCCCGAGGCGAAGAACAAGCTCACGCTGCCCCAGACCCTGCTCGACGGCAAGTACCGGCTCGCCAAGGACCTCTCCGCCACCGAGGGCAAGAAGATCGAGGACGAGGCCGACGGCGCCTGGGACGCCAAGGACACCCACGGAGTCGTCGGCACCTACGCCCTGGGCGGTGACGCCGCCAAGGGCAACGTGGTGGTGTCGGGCATGTACGGCCGGTTCAAGAACGCCGACCTGGTCCGCCGGGAGGCGATGAAGGGCTTCGCCCAGGGCGGTAGCAACCCTGAACTGGCCGTCGCTCCCAAGGAGTTCCACCTGCAGATGACGATCAGCTGCGAAGTCGTGACCCAGGAGCAGACAGGCACGAAGATCACCATCCCCGCGTGCGTCTGGGCCGACGGCAACACCAGCGCCACCGTGGCCTTCGTGGACACGCCGCTCGCCTCGCAGAACCCGTCGGACGTCGATCTGGCGGCGCTCGCCAGGCAGACCGTCCAGATCCGCTCCGAGGCGGTCGAGCCGATCTGACCGTCGGCCCCTCGGCCGGTGCTCACCGGCCGAGGACCGCCCGCATCACATCCCGCGCGATCGGTGCCGCGTCGCCGGCGCCGCTGATCTCGCCCCGGTTCGCCGAGGCGTCCTCCACCACCACCGCGACCGCCACCTGCGGGTCCATGGAGTCGTCGGCCTGCGCCCAGGAGACGAACCAGGCGTACGGAGCACCGGAGTTGCCGACCCCGTGCTGCGCGGTGCCGGTCTTGCCGCCGACCAGGGCGCCGGGGATGGCCGCCCGGGTGCCGGTGCCCTCCTGGACCACGTCGGCCATCAGCCCCTTGAGCTGTTCGGCCGTGGCAGGGTTGATCACCTGCCGTACCGGATGCGCCCCGCTCCCGGCCACCGTCTCACCGCTGTGCCGGGTCGTCCGCTCCACGAGGTACGGCGTCCGCAGCTGCCCGCGGTCCGCGACGGCCGCCGCGACCATCGCCATCTGCAGGGGCGTGGCCCGCGTGTTGTACTGCCCGATCGAGGACAGCGCCAGCTGCGCCCGGTCCACGTGCGGGTCGAAGGTGCTGGGCGCGACGGAGAAGGGGATGCGCAGCCCGGGGTCGTCGAACCCGAACGCCCGCGCCGTGGCGACCATGTTCTGCACCCCGACGTCCACGCCCAGCTTGGCGAACACCGTGTTGCAGGACCACTCGAAGGCCGACCGCAGCGAGGCGTCCCGGCAGCCGTCGGCCTCGTTGGTCAGCCGGGTCGTGGAGCCGGGCAGCCGGTACGGGTCGGGGGAGTCGGTGCGCGCGTCCAGGTCGGTGACCAGACCCGCGTCCAGCGCCGCGGCCGCGGTGACCACCTTGAACGTCGACCCCGGCGGATAGGTCTGCCGTACCGCCCGGTTGAGCATCGGCTTCTGCGGGTCGTGGTTGAGCCGCTGCCACTGCGAGGCCACCGCCTTGCCGTTGCCGGACAGCACCCCAGGGTCGTACGACGGACTCGACACCAGCGCCAGGACGCGGCCCGTGGCCGGCTCGATCGCGGCCACCGCGCCCTTGCGCCCGGCCAGCCCCCGGTACGCCGCCTGCTGCGCGGCCCGGTTCAGCGTGGTGACGACGTTCCCGGCCGGAGCGAGCCCGCGCGTCATGTCGTTCCACAGCGGCAGCGGCGCCAGCACCGGATCCGTGCCGGAGAGCACCCCGTCCCCGGCGTGCTCCAGGAACGTGGTGCCGTACGACTGCGAGGAGAAGCCGGTGACCGGCGCGTACAACGGGCCGTCCTTGTAGCTGCGTTCGTAGCGCAGCTGCTCTCCGGTGTCCACGGAGCCGGTGACCGGCTGGTCGCCGACCAGGATGTCGCCGCGCGGATGGCCGTAACGGGCGATCTCGGCGCGCCGGTTGGCGGGATTGCCGTCGTAGACCCCGGACTGCACCACCTGCACCCGGGCCGCGTTCACCAGCAGGGCCGCCAGCAGCAGCGCGCAGAACCCGCAGGCGTGCCGGATGTAGCGCCCCATCGGCCGCCCGCCGCCGTAGTCGCTCACGCCGCCTCCTGCCCGTCGTACTGGCTGCGCGCCGAGTCGCTCACCCGGATCAGCAGCGCCACGATCGCCCAGTTGGTGACCACCGAGGAGCCGCCCTGGGCGAGGAACGGCATCGCCATGCCGGTCAGCGGGATCAGCCCGGTGACCCCGCCCGCGATCACGAACACCTGCAGCGCCAGGATCGAGGCCAGCCCGACCGCGAGCAGCCGGCCGAAGGGCTCGCGCAGGGCGAGGCCCGCCCGGTAGCCGCGCTCCACCAGCAGCGCGTACAGCACGAAGATCGCGGCGAGCCCCGCGAGCCCCAGCTCCTCGCCCGCCGTGGCCAGGATGAAGTCCGACTTGACGGCGAAGCCGATGAGGACGGAGTGCCCGAGCCCGAGCCCGGTGCCGAGCATTCCGCCGGCGGCGAAGGCGAACAGCGACTGGGAGAGCTGGTTCGGTCCCTGCCCGGCCTCGATGGTGGCGAACGGATGCAGCCAGTCCTCGATCCGCTGGTTCACATGCGGCTCCATCGGCCCGACGGCCATCGCACCGAGGACGGCGAGCAGCAGGCCGACCGCGATCCAGCCGGTCCGCCCGGTGGCGACGTACAGCAGCACCACGAACAGCGCGAAGAACAGCAGCGAGGTGCCCAGGTCCCGCTCCAGGACCAGCACGCCGACGCTGACCAGCCAGATGGTCAGGATCGGCCCGAGCACCCGCCCGGTCGGGAACTGCAGTCGCCACAGCCGGCGGCCCGTGTACGCGAGCGCGTTGCGGTTGGCGGCCAGATAGGCGGCGAAGAACACCGCGAGCAGCACCTTCGCGAACTCGCCGGGCTGGATGGAGAACCCGGCGATCCGGATCCAGATCCGGGCGCCGTTGATGGGCGGGAACAGGATCGGCAGCGCGAGCAGCCCGAGCGCGGTGGCCACGCACAGGTAGGCGTACCGATGGAGCACCCGGTGGTCGCGCAGCACCAGCACGACCCCGATGAACAGCGCGATGCCGAGCGTGGACCACACCAGCTGGGCCGGGGCCGCCTGGCCGCTCGGGGTCTCCCGGTCCAGCCGGTAGATCAGGACCAGCCCCAGCCCGTTGAGCAGCACACCGATCGGCAGGAACAACGGGTCGGCGTACGGCGCCCGGATGCGCACCGCGAGATGCGCGCACAGCGCGAGCCCGGCGAGCCCGGCGCCGTAACCGGCGGCGCCGGGCGGGACGGTGCCGGTCCGGGCCAGACCCACCGCGCAGTAGCCGTAGACGGACAACAGCACGGCCAGCACGATCAGGGCGAGTTCGACGCCACGACGCCGGGGCAGGCGTACGACGGGTGCGGGAGCCTGCTTGGCCGCCACGGTGGTTCCGGCCTTGGTCATGCCCGGAACCTACCCAAACAGGACGTCTTGTGTGTTGTGCCGGCCGGCGCCAGCGTGGCGTGGGGGCTTTACCGCCCCTCGACCACCGGCAGGACCAACGTGGCGACTGCCCCACCGTCCACCGCGTTGCCGAAGAACAACCGCGCCCCCAGGACCTCCGCCTGCCCCGCGGCAATCGTCAGCCCCAGCCCGTGGCCGGTCGCCCCACCCTCCGTGCGGAACCGCTGCGGCCCATGAGCCACCAGATAGTCCGGATACCCGGCCCCGTGATCACGTACCGTCACCACGGCCCCGTTCACCGTCAGGACTACCGGCGGCGCCCCGTGCTTGTGCGCGTTCGCCACCAGGTTCCCCAGCACCCGCTCCAGCCGCCGCCGGTCGGTCTCCACCCGGGCGTCGGCGAGGACGCGCACCTCCGTGTCGGTGCCCGAGGCCCGTACCACCCGCCGGGCCAGCGCCCCCAGCTCCTCGGTGTCCACCGCCGGCTTCTCCCGCCCGGTGTCCAGCCGGGAGATCTCCAGCAGGTCCTCGGTGAGGGTGCGCAGCGCCGCCACCCGGTCCCGCACCAGCTCCGTCGGCCGGCCCGGAGGCAACAGCTCCGCCGCCGCGTGCAGCCCGGTCAGCGGGGTGCGCAGCTCGTGCGCCACGTCCGCGGTGAACCGCTGCTCGCTCAGCAGTTTGCTCTGCAGGCTCGACGCCATGGAGTCCAGCGCCGCCGCCACCGCGGCCACCTCGTCCTGCGGCCGGGACGAATCCCTCGTACGGGGGTCGTCGACCCGCGCGTCCAGGTCGCCCGCGCTGATCCGCCGGGCCACCCGGGCCGTGCCGTGCAGCCGCCGGGTCACCCGGGTCACCGCGAACACGCCGACCAGCACCGTCGCCCCGATCGCGAGCGCCGACGACCACAGGATCGAGGTGTCGAGCCCGCTGATGGTGCGGGACTGCTGCGAATAGTCGACCGCCACGGCGAGCGCCCGGTGCCCGGCCACCGGGCCCGCCGCCCACATGGTCGGGCGTCCGTCGTGCTGGGAGACCATGGTGCCGCGCTCGCCGGCCGCCGCCAGGGCGCGCAGCGGCGCGGGCAGCCCCTCGGGGTCCACCCCGGCGTTCGGCAGCAGCGTGTCCCCGGCCTCGTACGCCTCGGTGGCGTCCGCGAGGCGGGCCAGGGCCTTGCCGCGGGCCTGGCCGACGGTCTGGTTGGTCACCGACACATGCACCAGGACGCCGAGCAGCGCGGCCAGCGCACAGCACATCACCGTGATGAACGCGGCCGCCTTCACGGCGAGCGGCCCGGCCCAGCGGGGCAGTGCGAGCCTCATCGCGCGCTCGCGGAGGAGGAAGCGGAAAGGGAGGACGGTGAGACGGGCGGTGAGACGGACGGTGAGGGCGAGGCCGAGGGCTTCTTGGCGCGCCGGCCCTTACCCGTGTGCAGGTACTCGTCGCGGGAGAAGACCATCGCGCGCTGCCCCGGGTCCCACACCCAGGTCGTGCGGTACTCGTAGCCGGAGATGTCGGCCGGCGAACGCTCGATCAGTGACCGGCCGGCCAGCTCCACGCCGAGGATCGCGTCGTTGTCGGCCAACACCTGCACCAGCCTGTGCTTCTCCACGGTGTAGACCCGCACGCCCGTCTGGTTGGTCGGGTAGAGCCGGAAGCCCAGCGTCATGTCGTCCCGGCCGTCGCCGGTGAGGTCCCGGTAGTACGGCTTCAGCAGCGGGCAGCGGGCCTGGTCGCCGCCCGGCCGGCAGTCCTTCAGCCGGTCCACGGTCGCGTGGTACGCCCCCTTCGACCCGTAGTCGTCCGGATGCGCCTTGATCTCGGCCTCGACCACCCTCACCGGGTCCACCTTGCGGATGTCGTCGCCGGGAACCGTGATGCCCTTCACGACGCTCCTGGTCGCCACGTCGTAGGGGTACGCCGGGCTGGACGCCGGACGCAGGTCCGGCCACAGCTTGGCGGGGCTGACGGCGGCCGGGGTGGTGCCCGCGCCCCGCAGCTCGCCGGCGTCCCCGCAGGCCACCGCCGTCACCGACAGCAGGGCGACGACGGCCGCGGTGAGGGCGGCGCGCGCGGGACGGCGGGCTGGCACGGTGCTCCTGGGGTGTCGGGGTCGGTCGGGGCCCCGTACACCTTATTCGTAGACGCGGAAAATTCTTATGTAAGTCGTACGTAAGTCCTTTTTGCACCCGTGGGGGGTAGGTGCTGCTGGGAGAGAGGCTACTCGGCCAGCTCCTCCAGCAGCCGCACGGTCGACAGGCCCGCGCGCAGGTACTCCACGAACAACTCGTTGTGCAGCGCCCACGCCGACCGCCGGGCCCGGATCAGCCGGATCACCTCGTCCGGCGCGGCATGCCCCCGCTGGACCAGCGCGTGCGCGACGACCAGACCCGAGCGGTTGTACCCGTGATAGCAGCGCACGAGCACTCGGCGACCGGCGTCCAGCGCCTCGTTCGCCGCCCGGGCCAGCCGGATCACCCCGGCGAGCTGCGTCCCGTCCAGCGGGCCGTCCGGTATCGGCCACACATGGTGCTCGACCCCCGGATCGGGGCCGTACCCTGGCAGCCGCAGCAGCGTCTGCACCACATCGAACTCATCACGTACGACGGCGAGCTCCGGCCGTCCCGAGCGGCCCAGGAACTCGTGCCCGCCCATCCACAGGCCGGGCACGATCTCGTTCCACGGGCTCTCCGGAGCCGGTACGTCGGGCTGCTTCCCGCGGATCCGCAACGGCGCCTCCCCAACTCCCCCAACCGGGGCCGCCCTCCACGGTAACCGGTCTTGCCCCAGGAGCACCCCGCCTGTTCCCATGGTCCAGGGGTGATGGCGCATGAGCGCACTGCGCGTGGTGCCGGCCTATCGGCACGGCCGGGAACGGCTGTACGTCTGCCGCCCGGACGGAAGCAATGTCGCCTGGTACGACCGTGAGACGGGCCGGGTCAACCTGCTCGGCGAGGACAGCCGGGACGACGTACTCCAAGCCCTGAAACCGTTCCTGACCGGCCCGGTGACCGTCGGCCCACCGCCCGTGCCGACCCCCGCTGAACTCGCCCGGCTGACCCTGCACCCCGACGACGACCTGGCGCCCAACCGCCCCGGCGAGGCCCTGCTCGTCGCCCTCGACCGCGACCCCGGCCCCACCCACCGGCTGCGCCCCGACCCGCGCCGGCGCGCCCTGGCCGCCGAGGAGACCGTCGGCACGGCCCTGGACGGCCTGGAGGGGGCCGGCTGGCACACCCTGCACTCCATCGCCCTGCCCGGCGGCGACCGCATCCACCATCTGCTCCTCGGCCCCGGCGGCCTGTACGCCGTACACGCCCTGTACGCCCGCAAGGCCCGCGTCCTGATCGCCGACCCGATGGTCACCGTCGGCCGCCGCGAGACCGAGCCGCTGCTGCGCCGGCTGCGGTCCGTCGCCGACCGGGCCTCCTACGCCCTGACCGCCGAGGTCCGCCCCGTACTGGCCCTGGCGGGCCCGGCCGAGCTGACGGTGACCGCCCCACCACGCGCGGTACGGATCCTCCAGGACACCGAGCTGGCGGGCCTGGCCCGGTTCGGCGGCGTGCTGAAGCCGGCGGACGTGGAGGCGCTGCACGGGATGGCACGGGACCGGAATACGTGGGGGAGGGTGTAGGCCGGGGACGGATCGGGGGGTGTCCGGGGGCGTGGATCAGGGGAGTGGGGCCGCCCCATCCGGGTCCAGCATGGGTGCCATCAGGTCACCGAGGTCCTGCAGCCGCGGCGCGATGTCCTCCGCCTGGAACTCCAGCTGAGCCGGGTCGCGGCAGTCGGCGACCTCCTCCCAGGTCACCGGCGCGGACACCAGCGGGGCCCGGCGGGCGCGCAGCGTGTACGGGGTGGCCGTGGTCTTGCGGGCCGCGTTCTGGCTCCAGTCGACGAACACCTTCCCCGGCCTGAGGCTCTTCGTCATCCGGTGCACCACCAGCCGCGGCATCGCCCGCTCGGCCTCGACGGCGAGCGCCTTCGCGTACTCGCTTGTCCGCTCGGAGGACGAGCCCCGGACGGAGGCCAGCAGGTGCAGCCCCTTCGACCCGGCCGTCTTCGGGTACGCCTCGATGCCGTCCGCCGCGAGCCGCTCGCGTAGCCACAGGGCCACCTGGCAGCAGTGGACGACCGTCGCGGGCGCGCCCGGGTCGAGGTCGAAGACCAGCCGGTCGGCCTCGTCCGGGGTCTGCACCAGCCACTGATGGGTGTGGAACTCGGTGACGAGATTCGCCGCCCAGACGAGGCTCGCCAGATCCTGCAGCACCACCATCCGAGCCGGACTGTCCGCCGAGGACCGCGGCACCTCGGCGGTGGTGACCCACTCGGGCGTACCCGGCGGAACGTTCTTCGTGAAGAACAGCTGCCCCTCCGGTCCGTCCGGATAGCGCAGAAAGGACACGGCCCGGTCGCGCAGGTGCGGCAGGAGCACGGCGGCGCTGGTCGCGTAGTAGTGCACCAGCTCCGCCTTGGTGAAGCCGGTCTCCGGATACAGCACCTTCTCCAGGTTGCTGAGCGCGACCCGCCGCCCCTCCACCTCTGTGATAGGCGTCATACCATGACAATCCCAGACGAATAGGGTTAAGCGGTGTAACCGGCATATTCGTCGTAGCCGGTGGATCCTGTGGATCCGGAAGAAGCCGCGGATCCAGCGGATCTGCCGGATCCAGCGGATCCAGCGGATCCAGCGGATCCAGCGGATCCAGCGGATCCGGCAGATCAGATGGATCCGGCAGAGGAAGGGTGCGGCACGTGCGATCCATATGGAACGGGGCCATCTCCTTCGGGCTCGTCAGCATCCCGATCAAGCTGGTGAACGCCACGGAGAGCCACTCGATCTCCTTCCGCCAGATCCACACCCAGGACAACGGCCGCATCCGCTACCGCAAGGTGTGCGAACTGGAGGACCGCGAGGTCAGCCAGGCCGAGATCGGCAAGGGGTACGAGGACGCGGACGGCACGATCATCCCGATCACCGACGACGACCTCTCCCACCTGCCCATTCCGACCGCCCGCACGATCGACATCGTGGCCTTCGTACCGGCCGACCGGATCGACCCGCTCCAGATGGACGCGGCATACTACCTGGCGGCTGGCGGCGCCCCCGCGGCCAAGCCGTACATCCTGCTCCGCGAGGCCCTGAAACGCAGCAACAAGGTGGCCATCGCCAAGTACGCCCTGCGCGGCCGCGAACGCCTCGGCATGCTCCGGGTGGTCGGCGACGCCATCGCGATGCACGGCCTGCTGTGGCCGGACGAGGTCCGCGCCCCCGAGGGCGTCGCCCCCGACACCGACGTCACCATCCGCGACAAGGAACTCGACCTCGCCGACGCCCTGATGGACACCCTCGGCGAGGTCGACCTGGAAGACCTCCACGACGAGTACCGGGCGGCCCTGGAGGAGGTCATCGCCGCGAAGGCCTCCGGCGAGGCCCCACCGGAGGCCCCGGCACCGGCCGCCGGGGGCAAGGTGCTGGACCTGATGGCCGCGCTGGAGAACAGCGTGCGAACGGCCCGCGAGTCGCGCGGCGTGGCACCCGCCGCGGGCGAGGCCGAGGTCAGACCCCTGCCGAGGAAAGCCGCACCCAAGGCGGCGGGCGGCAAGAAGTCCACGTCCACGGCGAAGAAGGCAGCCACCGCGAAGAAGCCCGAACCGGCCCGCAAATCGACGTCGAAGGCGACGTCCAGGGCGACGTCGAAGGCGACGTCCAAGACGGCTCAGGGGGCGAAGAAGAGCACGACGGCCAAGACGGCTCAGGGTGCGAAGAAGACAGCAGCGAAGGAGACGGCAGCGAAGAAGACCGCGTCGCGCAAGCGGACGGCTTGAGGGAGCAGCTTCGTCGGCGAACCCCGCAACAGACCCTGAATGCGGTCTGCCCACCGAGCCGTACGGACCGCAGCGGGCTGACCCTCTGAATCGGCCGGACTGCTGGTCAGGCACCTGCCAGGCTCCGCCCGTGGAGATACTCGATGTCCTGGCCAACATGGCGAAGACGGGCCGTCTGGGCCCGGTGTTCAGCGGAGCCGACTGGAGCGATGTGACCACAGCTCTCGGCAAGCCACGGGACATCGGGACGATGAGCCGGAACAGAAAGTGGCCTCGGCTCTTCGCCTATGGAGACCTGGAGTTGAGTGTCTGCCGTTGCCGCAAGGTCTCCCTCATCTGCATCCAGACCTGGCGTGACGTCGTCGAACTCCCTGTGTCGATTGTCGGCGGGACGGGCACGTTCCCGGCAGGCCTCAAACACCCGGACGTCGTCTCCGCCTTGGACAAGGCCGGCTGTTCCTGGGCGCCGTATCCTCCGCTGCCCCTCGGCGACCAGTGCTCGCTCGTGACGATCCCGACAGGAGCGAACTTCACCTTCGAGATCCCCGAGGACGAGGACCCCGTACTGAACGTCATGGGCCTGCCCGGCGACGGACACACCTGCTCCGCACGGACCACAGGCCAAGATCATTGAGCTGAAGCGCCTGCCAGCCCGGCCGGCCACGGCGCTAGCGGTTGGCGGCCGGGTCCGCAGGCTAGGCAAACACGAGACACTGCGGTCGAGGCCACTGCATGACCGAACCGCTCCTCGTCCCCCGGTTCAAGCAGCCCTCGTCCCGTAGTCCGCCCGCACCCGAAAAGACAGTGGACGCAAGATCGTGGGATCGGTCATGATCCCGCCGTGCACATACCGAGACGATGCGCCGAGGTCCTCGCCGCAACCCTTCTGACGGCAGTGCTGGCCGGCTGCTCAACGCCACGCATCCAGCCCTCGTCAGCGGCCACGGGCTCGGCGACTACATCTCCGTCGGTCCCCGCGACCCCCTCCCCGACCGGGGGCTCACCTGCGTCTGGAGCGGGAGCACAGCTCCTGGCCACCGTCCTGCCGGTACCGGCAGGCGCGCATGCCTGGACCGACCGCAACGGCGCGCTGGACCTGGACGGCTTTGCCCATGGGCTCTTCAAGCCGGACTTCGTCTCGCGGGCGAAGGCCGTGCTCGTACGCCGACGCTTCGTCGCGGCTGCACGGCAGGGCTGGATCAGCAACGACGGAAGCCAGACGGACATCTTCCTCGTTCGGTTCGCCGCACCCACCGGCGCCGAGAGCATGTACGAGTCCATGGCACACACCTGGCAGACCACCGGCGCGCCGCACCAGCACACCTTCGCGGCCCCCGCGGACCACGCCACCGGCTCCGTCATCAGCACCCTCGACAACCTCGGCAACGCCAGTGTCAAACTGATCAGCGTCCGCAAGAACCTGTTCGTCTACATTCACTACTTCACCCCCGCGACCCCCGACCGCAGCGGGGCACTGAATCTCCTCCATCGCCAACTAAGGGCCGTCCCGTAAATGATCTCCGAATGGGCGAGTATGGCCGTCTGGCTGGTGACTTGGCGGTCTATCCAGCGAGGGTGAGGTTGTGCAGGCGGGCGATGCCGAGCATGGCGTGGTGGACTCCGTCGCCCTTGAGGCGGCAGTCGCGGAGGATTTTCCAGGTCTTCATGCGGGCGAAGGCGTGCTCGACGCGGGCCCGGGCCTGCTTGTGCGAGCGGTTGTGTTCCTGCTTCCAGTCGGGCAGTTCCTCACCGGCCCGGCGGCGGTGCGGCATCACGAGTCCGGTGCCCGGATAGCCGCCATCGGCGATCGTCAGGGTCTTGCCGACGGCGGCCTTGGCCCGGGATTCCTCCCACGCTCTGCAGTCGTTCCGGTTGCCTGGCAACGGTCGGCCGACCACGACGACCAGACGGGTGTCGGCATCGATGACGACCTGGTGGTTGGTGGAGTACCGATAGTTCTTGGACTGTTCGGCGATCGCGTGGTCCCGAGTAGGGACGAGGGTGCCGTCCACGATGAGCACCGTGTCCTTGCGGAATCGTCTGCGGGGCCGGAGTGCGAGCGACGGCCCGAGATGGTCGATGATGCGGTCGGCCGCGGATTTCGAGATGCCGAACAGCGGGGCCAGCTGGCGCAGCGTCAAGTTCGTGCGCCAGTACGCGGTCACCAGCAGTACGCGGTCCTCCAGTGGCAGGCTCCAGGGGCGGCCTTTGCGTACCGGCTCCGCGTCTTCGCGGCGTAGCGCGGTGATCAGCTTGCGGAAGCAGGACGGGCTCAGCCCGGAGAACGGGGTTATCCAGGAGGGCTCCGACGCCGTGATCACACCAGCCACGGCAAGATCGTCTCACCCGCCGTCCCGCCTCACGGAGGTGCCGGGGAATCCCCGGCCGCGCGTCGCTGTCCGGGCCACAGGTCGTCATACGAGGCGTCCATGAACTGCGCCTGCGGCCCGCGCAGTGCCGACGCGTCGGCTATCTCGCCTCGGGCCGCCTCAGCGAGGCGCGCCGCATAACGATACGTAGCGCCCCGCAAGGGTTCGCTTCTGGCAGCCAGATCGATCTCCGCCTGCGCAAGCCACAGGTCATCGACGAGCTGGTCGAGCACGGGATCGGCTGTGGTCCCGCCACTGGGCGGGCGCGTGAGCGCCGCCTTCTCCACCTGCGCCGCGATGCTCAGGAACTTCAGGATCACGTTCTTCAGCTCTGCACGGTGCGCGGCCGACTCCTGTATCTCAAGCTGCCGGGTGCTCGCTCGCGACACCAGGTACTGGCCAAACAGCGACCCGCCCGCGCCGAGCGCAACACCTGCCAGAGACAACAGCGCCGGCCCCAAGGTTCCCCAAGATCCCATGACAGGAGTCTCTCAACTCACCGCTTGAGAGAGACGGGCTGCCCATGGACCGCCCACGCCGGGGCAGTTACGGGACGGCCCTCAGGCGTCGTAGCGCAATTGAAGTTGGTCGGTGATCAGGTGGATTTTCGATCCCGGCTTGCCACGGTCGGTCGGATTCGGTCCGGTCAGTGGCCCCCTTTTGCCGCCCGGATGCTGACGGAGTCGATGGCGCACCGCGACCAGTCCAGTTCACCGCGGGCGCCGAGTTCGTCGAGGATCACGCGGTGGAGCCGGGCCCAGACCCGGTCTCGGCTCCACCGGGCGAAGCGCCGGTAGACCGTCGGCCAGGCAGGGCCGAACACCGGGGGCAGCTGCCGCCACGTGCAGCCTGAAGTGGCCACGAAGATGATCGCCGCGAGGCATTCACGGTCACCAGCCCGCCGTCGCCCGCCGCCCTGCGGGCGTATGACCTGCGTCGGCGGAACCACCCGCCGGAACAGCGTCCACAACTCGTCCGGTACCAACCGCTCAACCAAATCCGTCATGCACGGCTCAACGAACGATCACGCCAAAGGAAACGACGTCAAAGGAGCAGGCCCGGCGTGCGCGCGAACAGGCTGAGCAGGAGAAGAAGGAGCGTCAGGCTCTGGAGACGGCGAAGGCGTGGTGGGGCCGACTGTCCCGCAAGCACATGGAGGAGCTGTTCGCCGCGGTAGCCGAACGGGCCTGGCGTGAGGAGCAACTGCGGGTGGAGATTCCCGAGAAGCCGGGCATGGCCGCCCACTTCGCCTACGGAATACCCGTGTATTCGCGTGGCCGGCATCACGCGCTGTACGGAATCGTGCGCCCGTGCCCCGAGTTGGTCTCCCTCTCACCGCAGCTGGCGTACCAGCGCGTCCTTGTCCGCAACGCTCAGGAGATGAGGGAGTTCGACGAGACGCTGGCCGGCCGCATCACCCACTACGACCTGTGCGAACACGAGCAGCCCAGCGTGACTGAGGCTGGGCGTCATGCATGAGGTCCTGCTGACCCGCTACGCGAAGTGCACCGATGGACGGCAGGACGTCGCCAACCGGCGTATCGAAGATCTGCTTCGCGAGTACGAGTGATATCGCCTGACCGTGCTGAAGGCCCCTGGCATCCGCTGACGGATTTCAGGGGCCTCACTTATTGGCTCTGCCTGTCAACGTTATTCGGCGGCCTGAACGCGCTCTGCGGCGATTAGGCGCTCAATTTCTCTCCGTGCGCTGTTGAGCGCAGTGAGCATCCGCACGCGAGTGTGCTCGAACTCGGGGTCGATCTCGACACCGAGGTCATGTCTCAGTGTGACCCTTAGCAGCCATACACCATCCGACAGTGGGCCGCTGAACCATGCCTTCGCTCGCTGATACGCCTCGTTGAGGTTTGGGCTGCTTGGCAACTGCTTGACGACTGAGTACCCGACTTGGAGCGTCCCGTTGAGTGTCGAGGTCACGTGCAGGACATCCTTTGCGAGAGCCATCTGCGCCTGGGAGTACTGGTCGGCCCAAGCCTCCTTGGCGGAGTCGAGCACTGCAGGGTCGATGGTTTCACCGCGCTCGGCCGCGTGGACAGTGTCTCGGGCGGCGATCCGGTAGGCGCGAGCCGTGGTGTTCAGTTGGGCATAAAGATCGCGTTTGGCCTGCTGCGCTTGCTCCTGGCGCTCTTGCTCCCGTTCACGATCGGCACGCTCGTTTTGCTCTCGGGTGGCGCGCTGGCTGAGCACTGCCCCGCCCAAGGTGCCGCCCAGCGTGCCTCCGACGCTGATGAGTGCGACGGCCAGCGTGGTCACATCCACGAGATCCCCCAACTCGTCCATTCGTCTACTTACAGGCGGCGACCGAATACAGTACGACAGCGACCTTCGCCATGCTCACGCGTCTCAGCCTCGGCAAAGTCCGAGACCGGGACGACGATGTGGTTCATGTGTCCCAGCGGGTGGTGATGGCTTCCGCGACGCTGAAGACCTCATCGCACTCGGCGCACTGTGCTTTGCCGAAAACGTAAGTCAACTTATGCGCGACATCGGTCTGGCCGTCTGCGAGTGCGCGACTGTGGAGTCTTTGGGCCAGCCCCTCCAGGGCTGAGGCGTCTGCAGGCCGCAGCGGCGTCTTCTTTGCCGTGGTCTCGTTCATGTACATGCTGTCCGTGGTCGAGAAGAAGCCGTACTCACCGAAGGCTATGAAGTTCTCTGTACTGCACGCTGGACAGGACACTTCGTATTCATCGTCGTTCAGTCCGTCGAGCTGTTCGCCCCAGACGTCAACCCCCTCGAAGCTGAGGAGTGCGGCAAGCAAATAGACGTAAGTGCCGGGGTCGTCGCCGAGGGCCGGATCGCGAAGAGCCTCCTCGGTCAGTTGCGTCAGGTCGGACATCTCCGAGGCGTAGGCAACGTGGGGATCTTGATCGCCGTATGGCTGATCAGTGCTGGCCGCGATGGCCCCGGCCAGCACGAGTGGCATCTGTCTGTCCGCGGGCGACCACTGGCGTGCCATGTCTCGCAGAGCCGGCAAGGCTGCGTAGCTTGCTGAGTAGACGGTCCCTTGATGGCACAGCCGGGACCAAAGCGCGGTCCAGCCTGAATCCGTCGGGGCCGGGCTCACTGCGCCGAGCAGGCTCGGAATGTCTTCTGCCGTGCCGTAGGCGTGGTGGAGCTGGGACCAGTCCGTCATGCCAGCGATCTAAGCAGTCGGGTGCCGCGGACTCCACGGCTGGAGCCGCGCCAGTTGCCCTGTCATCGAGGCGAGCTAAGCCGAGCGCCGGAAGGGGGCAGCGACCTGCGGCGATGCTCCAAGATCCCGTCCACGCCTCGTCCACAGACCCCGACATACGGCCGCTTCGGGCCGCATACGCCTGCACAAACGCGAAGACCCCGGCCTCAGCGTTTCCGCTGGTGACGGGGTCTTTGGGCACCTCACTGGGGACAGGATGCGGTCAGCCCGCCTTGGCGAGGGCCGGGACGAAGCGGGCCGCGTCGATCGTTCCGACGCCGGTCGCCATGTCGTAGCCCTTCACCGCCGTGTAGCCGGTTACTCCTGCGTAGCTGTTGTTCGTGCCGTCCTTCACGTCCACGATCCCGGTGGACGGGTTCGACGAGGACTTCGCGTACAGCGAGTACAGCGCCTTGTGGATGTCTCCCAGCCGGTGCCCGGCGACCTGGTCGGCCAGGGCCACGATTCCCGCGAAGAGCGGGCTGGCCTCGCTGGTGCCGACGTAGACCTCCCAGCCGACCCGCTTGGGGTCGTAGCTGGAGTACACCCATCCGCCGCCCTTCAGCGCGGCGGACATGGAGACGTCCGGGGTGCTGCGGTGATTGCCGGCCACCCCGTTCTGATACGAGGGACGGGCGAAGACGTGGGACTGGCCGCCGCCGCTGGCGCCGTGGTCGTTGTAGACGCTGTCCGGCGCGGTGCGGTTGCCGTTGGCGTCCAGGTGCAGCTGGGTGCCGCCGACCGAGACCACCAGGGGGTCGTCGGTCGGCCAGGCGTTGACCCTGTACGGATAGGTGGTCTGGCCGTTCGAGGTGGTGTCGGTGGGTCCGCTGTCGCCGGAAGCGTCCGTGACGGTCACACGGTGCTTGGCCGCGTCCTTGTAGGCGTACCGCAGGTTCTGGATGCTGGAGAAGTCACCCTTGCTGAAGCCGGGGAAGTTGTTCTCCGCCACGCCCCAGCTCTGGCTGATCACATCGCCCACGCCGCGGTCGATGAGCGATTTCTCGGCGTCCATGACCTCTCGCAGGCCGGTGGTGCCGTCCCCGATCCGGCCGACCGCGGTCTCCGCCAGGACGATGTGCGCGTCCGGGGCGACGGCATGCGCCATCTCCACGTCGAGGGTGGTCTCCCCGGCCCAGCCGAGCTGGTCGGCGTCGCTGGGGTTGAAGCGCGGGACGTTGCCCCACTTGACCACGTCGACATGGGTGCTCTTGATGCCGAACCGGGCGCTGTAGACATCCAGGTCCTTCTGGATGGTCGGCGAGCCGAACGGATCCACGATCACGATCGTGCGCCCCTTGCCGGTCACACCTGCCTTGTACAGCGGGTTCAGGTTGTACGCCTGGCGGTACTGGAGCGCGTTGTAGCAGTCGAACCCCCACTTCGCCCGGCACTGCGCGGTGGTCATCAGGCTGCCGGGCGCGCTCTTCGATTGCTGCCCGGCCGCCGGCACGGGCTTGACTTCTTGCGCCGGTCGCCCGGGTGCAGCGACGGCGACGGAACCAGACAGAAGCCCTGCTACCGCTGCGAAACTGGTGAGGCTGGTGATCCAGGCTGCGGCGACCGCGGTGCGCCGCCGCGCATGAATCCTGCGCATAGATGCTCCTCGTAGTGGACTAGACCATGCTCGGCCGTGAATTGCGATCCCACCCCGAGGCCGTCCGGGAGGCAAGGGATTGCCCCTGTGTGGCTTGTCACTGCTTCGTCCGCTTCGATCACCTATGTCCATGCCGAGCGCGTCCCGCACGGCCTGGGCAACCCGTCGTCGGCGCGCATGCCGGCCTGGCTGTCGCACGGCTTCAGTCCAGGTGGCAGCGGGACCCTCGCGTGTTGGGTTGTCTCCTGCGCAGTTGCGACTGGTTCGATGCCCGCTGTGTCGGTTTTATGAGATAGCTCGGCTCTGACCGCTTCATGAGATACATCACGGTCTGGCCTCCGAGGAGGGAGCGACGCTTGAGCGGGATCGGGTGCCGCTGGAGCCGGACATGGCGCCACGCGCCCACTTGGTGCCGAGCGGAGCGGTTGGTGGCGTCGGAGCCTTCGGAGCGGCGGCCAGACACAGGTGACGGTCCGTCGAATGTGGCTGCTGACCAGGGTGAATGCCCCAAGATCCTGTCCACGAATAGTCCACAGACCCCGTCCCAGGGCCGCTCAGTGCTGCGTACGCCTGCACAAACGCGAAGACCCCGGCCTCAGCGTTTCCGCTGGTGACGGGGTCTTTGGGCACCTCATACTGGGTGCCCCCGGCAGGATTCGAACCTGCGCACACGGCTCCGGAGGCCGTTGCTCTATCCCCTGAGCTACGGGGGCGTGTCGGGTGCGGAGCTTCTTGCTCGCGGCGACGGACAGAACATTAGCAGGTCCGGCGGGGTGATCAGGAACTCGTTTCCGCTGGGGCCGGTCGGGGCGGGTCCACTGGGTGTCGGAAGGGTCCCCTGTACGGGGTGGAAGTGGGGAAAACCCGGACGCGGTGGCCGGTCCGGACCTACTCTCGACTTGTGCCAGGCGCCTCGGGTCGGGTGCTTGTTGTGGACGACAACAAGGTCATCCGGCAGCTGATCAGGGTCAACCTCGAACTGGAAGGGCTCGAGGTCGTGACCGCGGCCGACGGTGCCGAGTGTCTGGATGTGGTGCATCAGGTGCGGCCCGACGTCGTGACGCTCGACGTGGTCATGCCCCGGCTGGACGGCCTGCGCACCGCCGCCCGGCTCCGCGCCGATCCCCGTACGCACCATCTGCCCCTCGCCATCATCAGCGCGTGCACCCAGTACGAGGTCGACACCGGTCTCGACGTCGGTGTGGACGCCTTCCTCGCCAAGCCCTTCGAGCCCGCCGAACTCGTACGCCTCGTCAAGCAGCTGATCGAGCGCGGGGGCGGGGATGACGGGGGAGACGGGGGAGACGGGCATGAGGGAGGGCACCGTGGTGGGGGTGGCGACGGAGAGGGTGGCGGGGACGGGGATGGGGGCGGTGGCTGTGGTGCCGAGGGGGACGGGGGCGACAGCAGGGTTCCGGGAGGTGTCGCCGACGGGATCTCCGATGGCGTACCGGGTGGGATTCCGTCCGGCGGCTAGTCGGCCTGCGATCGGTGGGGCGTCTGCGTGGCCAGGGATCCGTCCAGCGGCTGGTCGGTCAGGGATAGGTGGGGCGTCTGCGTGGCCAGGGATCCGTCGGGCGGCCAGGTGGCCAGGGACCGGTATCGGCGGGGCGCCCAGGTGGTCAGGGATCTGTGGGGACTCCGAGGCAGGGCGGAGTGCCGTCCCACAGTGAGAACCGCTTCGCCTGCCCACCCCCTTCCTCCCCTACGCTTGTCCCGTGACCCCCGTCGAGCTGTCCCGCACCGTGCTGCACGCGGTGCGTTGTGCTGTCGATGACGGGGAGCTGAGTGTGACCGTGCCCGAGCGGGTCGTGGTGACCGAGCCGGGGCCCGGGGGGTGCGGGGACTTCGCCACCAGTGTCGCTCTGCAGCTCGCCCGGCCGGCCGGGCAGCCGCCACGGCGGGTCGCCGAGATTCTGCGGCCCCGGCTCGTCGGTGCCGACGGCATCCGGGACGTCGTCGTGACCGGGCCCGGGTTTCTCAACATCAGCCTCGACGCGCGGGCCGACCTCGTCACCGGGCTCGTCCGGGAGATCCGGGCCCGTGGTGCCTCGTACGGCCATGGGGACGCCCTCGCCGGTCAGGTTGTCGCGCTGCGGGTGCCGTACGAGGTGCGGGCCGAGGTCGTCGCGGACGCCGTCGTACGGATCGTGGCCACACAGGGCGGGCGGGCCACCGTCGAGCACGGTGAGCCCGTCAATCTGCGGCCCGTGCCCGCGCCGGAGGATCCCGCGCCGCTGGGCCACGACGCCTCCCAGTGGGCCCTGCTGCACCCCGCCGCGCACGACCGGCCGCGGATCACCGCCGATCATCTGGTCCAGCGGGAGAGCAATCCGCTGTTCCGAGTCCGGTACGCCCATGCCCGCATCCGGTCCGTCAGCCGCAACGCCGCCCGCCTGGGCTTTACCGCCGAGCCCGGACCGCTCGACGCAGGCCGCTGCGCCGACGCCGGCCCACTGTCCACCAGCCGCTGCGCCAACGCAGGCCCGCTCGACGCAGGCCGCTCCGCCGACGCCCCCCCGGCCACCCCCGCCAACGGCACTCGCTCCACCGCCAACGGCGCCCCCACCCTCCTCACCCCCCTGGCCGACCACCCCCGCATCCTCTCCGCGGCCGCCACCCACCGTGCCCCGGACCGGCTTGCCCGGCATCTCGTCACCGTCGCGGATGCCGTGCTGCCCTTTCTGCCCTCCGTGCTGCCCTGCGGCGAGGAGAAACCCTCGGCCGCCCACCGCGCCCGGCTCGCCCTCGCCGAAGCCGCCGGGACGGTGCTGGCCGGCGGCCTGTCCCTGCTCGGCATCGACGCACCCGAACACCTCTGAGGCTCCTCGCGAGAGACGCCCGGAGAGAGACAGAGAGTCTGAGAGTCACCGTCATGAGCCGTTCCGCCCATCCCGCCGGGCCCCGCCACGCCGACGTGCTGCCCGAGGGGCACTACTCCGCGCCGCCCGCCGATCTCAACGCCCTCGACCACAAGGTGTGGGCGCAGACCGTCGGGCGCAGCGCCGACGGTGTCGTCACCGTCGGCCGCGTCGATGTGAACACCCTCGCCGAGGACCACGGCACCCCCGCCTACATCCTCGACGAGGCCGACTTCCGTGCACGCGCGCGTGCGTGGCGTTCCGCCTTCGGGGCCGACGCCGACGTGTTCTACGCCGGGAAGGCGTTCCTGTCCCGTGCCGTCGTGCGGTGGCTCCATGAGGAAGGGCTCAACCTCGACGTGTGCTCGGGTGGGGAGCTGGCCACCGCCCTCTCCGGCGGCATGCCGGCCGAGCGCATCGCCTTCCACGGCAACAACAAGTCCGTGGAGGAGATCGAAAGGGCGATCCGCGCCGGTGTCGGGCGGATCGTGCTCGACTCCTTCCAGGAGATCGTGCGCGTCGCCCACATCGCGCAGTCCCTGGGCAAGCGGCAGAAGGTCCAGATTCGGATCACCGTCGGGGTCGAGGCCCATACGCATGAGTTCATCGCCACCGCCCATGAAGACCAGAAGTTCGGGATTCCGCTGGCCGGGGGGCAGGCCGCGGAGGCCGTGCGGCGGGCGCTGCAGCTCGACGGGCTCGAACTGATCGGGATCCACTCCCACATCGGGTCGCAGATCTTCGACATGTCCGGCTTCGAGGTCGCTGCGCACCGCGTTGTCGGGTTGCTCAAGGACATTCGTGACGAGCATGGCGTCGAGCTGCCCGAGATCGACCTCGGCGGCGGGCTCGGGATCGCCTACACCAGTGACGACGATCCGCGCGAGCCGCACGAGATCGCCAAGGCGCTGACCGAGATCGTCACGCGCGAGTGCGAGGCCGCCCGGCTGCGCACCCCGCGCATCTCCGTCGAGCCCGGGCGCGCCATCGTCGGGCCGACCGCCTTCACGCTCTACGAGGTCGGCACCGTCAAGCCGCTGGACGGGCTGCGGACGTACGTCTCCGTCGACGGCGGCATGTCCGACAACATCCGGACGGCCCTGTACGACGCCGAGTACAGCGTCGCCCTCGTGTCCCGGACCTCCAGCGCCGAGCCCATGCTCGCCCGCGTGGTCGGCAAGCACTGCGAGAGCGGGGACATCGTGGTCAAGGACGCGTTCCTGCCGGCCGACCTGGCGCCGGGGGATCTCATCGCCGTACCGGCCACCGGTGCGTACTGCCGGTCCATGGCCAGCAACTACAACCATGTGCTGCGGCCGCCCGTCGTCGCCGTGAAGGACGGCGAGGCGCGGGTGATCGTGCGGCGCGAGACGGAGGAGGACCTCCTGCGTCTCGACGTCGGCTAGCCCACCACCCGGGGGCTGGAAGATCTCCGGTCTTCCGGCCCCATGCCCATGAAATACATGTCTCACGATCCGGACGAAGGGTAGAAACTCCCGTCCGGTGAGTGAGACTGGTCCAACCGTAGACGGTAAGAGGAAACGAGGTCGGATGATGCGTACGCGTCCGCTGAAGGTGGCGCTGCTGGGCTGTGGAGTTGTCGGCTCAGAGGTGGCGCGCATCATGACGACGCACGCCGACGACCTCGCCGCCCGGATCGGGGCGCCCGTGGAGCTCGCGGGCGTGGCCGTACGGCGGCCGTCCAAGGTCCGCGAGGGCATCGACCCCGGCCTCGTCACCACCGACGCCACCGCTCTCGTCAAACGCGGGGACATCGATGTGGTGGTCGAGGTGATCGGCGGGATCGAGCCCGCGCGGACCCTCATCACCACCGCCTTCGAGCACGGCGCGTCCGTCGTCTCCGCCAACAAGGCCCTGCTCGCCCAGGACGGGGCCGCGCTGCACGCGGCGGCGCAGGAGCACGGCAGGGATCTGTACTACGAGGCCGCCGTCGCCGGTGCCATCCCGCTGATCCGTCCGCTGCGCGAGTCCCTCGCCGGCGACAAGATCAACCGGGTGATGGGGATCGTCAACGGCACCACCAACTTCATCCTCGACAAGATGGACTCCACGGGCGCGGGGTACCAGGAGGCGCTCGACGAGGCCACCGCGCTCGGGTACGCGGAGGCCGACCCGACCGCCGACGTCGAGGGCTTCGACGCTGCCGCCAAGGCCGCCATCCTCGCCGGGATCGCCTTCCACACGCGCGTGCGCCTCGACGACGTCTACCGCGAGGGCATGACCGAGGTCACCGCCGCCGACTTCCGCTCGGCGAAGGAGATGGGCTGCACCATCAAGCTGCTCGCCATCTGCGAGCGCTCCAAGGACGGTGCGTCGGTCACCGCGCGCGTGCATCCCGCCATGATTCCGCTGACCCACCCTCTCGCCTCCGTGCGCGGCGCGTACAACGCCGTCTTCGTGGAGAGCGACGCCGCCGGTCAGCTGATGTTCTACGGCCCCGGCGCCGGCGGTTCGCCGACCGCCTCGGCCGTGCTCGGCGACCTCGTCGCCGTCTGCCGCAACCGGCGGGGCGGCGCAACGGGGCCCGGTGAGTCGGCGTACGCCGCCCTGCCCGTCTCGCCCATGGGCGAGGTCGTCACGCGCTACCACATCAGCCTCGACGTCGCGGACAAACCGGGTGTTCTCGCCCAGGTCGCGACCGTGTTCGCGGAGCACGGGGTGTCGATCGATACGGTGCGCCAGCAGGGCAAGGACGGCGAGGCCTCCCTCGTCGTCGTCACCCACCGCGCGTCCGACGCCTCCCTCACCGGGACCGTCGATGCGCTGCGCAAGCTCGACACCGTGCGGGGTGTCGCCAGCATCATGCGGGTTGAAGGAGAGTAACCAGCAATGACCCACCAGTGGCGCGGAATCATCGAGGAGTACCGGGACCGGCTGCCGGTATCCGACACCACGCCGGTCGTGACGCTCCGCGAGGGCGGCACGCCCCTCGTGCCCGCGCAGGTGCTCTCCGAGCGCACGGGCTGCGAGGTCCACCTGAAGGTGGAGGGTGCCAACCCCACCGGGTCCTTCAAGGACCGCGGTATGACCATGGCCATCAGCAAGGCCAAGGAGGCGGGGGCGAAGGCCGTGATCTGCGCCTCCACCGGCAACACCTCGGCCTCCGCCGCCGCTTACGCCGTGCGGGCCGGCATGGTTTCGGCCGTTCTCGTCCCGCAGGGCAAGATCGCCCTCGGCAAGATGGGCCAGGCCCTCGTGCACGGCGCGAAGATCCTCCAGGTCGACGGCAACTTCGACGACTGCCTCACCCTCGCGCGCAACCTGAGCGAGAACTACCCGGTGGCGCTGGTCAATTCGGTCAACCCGGTGCGTATCGAGGGCCAGAAGACGGCCTCCTTCGAGATCGTGGACATGCTGGGCGACGCCCCGGACATCCACGTCCTGCCGGTGGGCAACGCGGGCAACATCACCGCCTACTGGATGGGCTACAAGGAGTACGCCGCCGACGGCATCGCCACGCGGACCCCGCGCATGTGGGGCTTCCAGGCCTCCGGCAGCGCGCCGATCGTGCGCGGCGAGGTGGTCAAGGACCCGTCGACCATCGCCACCGCCATCCGTATCGGCAACCCGGCCTCCTGGCAGTACGCCCTGGCCGCCCGGGACGAGTCGGGCGGCCTCATCGACGAGGTGACGGACCGTGAAATCCTGCGCGCCTACCGCCTGTTGGCCGCGCAGGAGGGCGTCTTCGTGGAGCCCGCCTCCGCCGCCTCCGTGGCCGGTCTGCTGAAGGCCGCCGAGCAGGGCAAGGTCGACCCGGGCCAGAAGATCGTGTGCACGGTCACCGGCAACGGTCTGAAGGACCCCGACTGGGCCGTCGCCGGCGCCCCGCAGCCGGTCACCGTCCCCGTCGACGCGGCCGCCGCGGCCGAGCGCCTCGGTCTGGCCTGAACCCGGAAAAAACCCTGACAGGGTGCACAGGGGGCTTACGACACGCATCGTGCGCCTCCTGTGCGCCCTATGTCGCCACAGAACCTTCCTTCGATAGGCTGTACCGAACCCGCCCGTTGCATATGCCCTCGCATCGGGGCAGCGCCGCGCCGTCTGCGCGGCCCGAGGGTCTCCCCGTACGTCATCGAATGTCTTCGACAGTCACGCAGCTCAAGGAGAGTCAACGAGCGATGGCCGGTCCAGCGTTCCGCGCCGCCGCCGTCCGGGTGCGCGTTCCCGCCACCAGCGCCAATCTCGGCCCGGGCTTCGACGCCCTCGGCCTCGCGCTGGGGCTCTACGACGACGTGGTCGTCCGGGTGGCCGACTCCGGGCTGCACATCGACATTGCGGGGGAGGGCAGCGAGACCCTCCCGCGTGACGAGTCTCACCTTCTCGTCCGCTCCCTGCGCACCGCCTTCGACCTGCTCGGCGGACAGCCGCGCGGCCTGGAGATCGTCTGCGCCAACCGCATCCCGCACGGCCGTGGCCTCGGCTCCTCCTCCGCCGCCATCTGCGCCGGCATCGTCGCCGCCCGCGCGGTGACCATAGGCGGCGAGGCCCGCCTGGACGACGCGGCGCTGCTGGAGCTGGCCACCGAGATCGAGGGCCACCCGGACAACGTGGCCCCGTGCCTGCTCGGCGGGTTCACGATCGCCTGGATGGAGTCGGGCGCCGCCCGGGCGATCAGGATGGAGGCCAGTGATTCCATCGTTCCGGTGGTTTTCGTGCCCGGAAAGCCGGTCCTGACCGAGACCGCGCGCGGCCTGCTGCCGCGCACCGTGCCGCACGTCGACGCCGCCGCCAACGCGGGCCGTGCCGCCCTGCTCGTCGAGGCCCTCACCCGGCGCCCCGAGCTGCTGCTGCCCGCCACCGAGGACCGCCTTCACCAGGAGTACCGCGCCCCGGCCATGCCGGAGAGCGCCGCGCTGGTGGAGCGGCTGCGCGCCGACGGCATCCCGGCCGTCATCTCCGGCGCCGGACCCACCGTCATGGCGCTGGCCGACGCCGACAGCGCCGACAAGGTCGCCCACCTCGCGGGTGCGGGCTGGGCCGCGAACCGGCTGGACCTGGACGTCCAGGGAGCGAGCGTGCTGCCGCTTGCGACCTGACACACGGTTGCCGGATTTGGAGAGGGGGAATGTTTGTTGGATCCGGTAGTGTTAACCTCAAGTCTGCACCCGACCCCACCATGGCGAGGTGCCTCGTGTCCCAGTCCGGGACAGACATTCTTCCGGGAGCCTCCCACGCCACTCCGTGTTCCGTGCGCCGTACCTGGGCAGTACGTCGTATGCGGACACTGAGCGGGCCGCCGGGCACGCTCCGGAATCGGTGCTACCACGCCATGTGACACTGAGTGCCACGACTCGCGGAAGCGCCATCACCGCACATTTCTTCCGCCGCTTTGGCGGACCACCGCCCCGGCACGGTTCACGGAAAGCAAGGACCGTAGCCGGACAGCACAACCGGTCGCCGAGCCAGACAGGCCGACGTCCGCTCCAGGGAAGGACCCTTCGTGAGCGACACCACCGATCTGATGGGCGCACGTGTCGAGGAGACCGCTGCCGCGCCCGCCACGGACGCCTCCGCGCCTGCCACCGGTGCCGGCTCCCGGCGGCGCCGCGGTACCGGCCTTGAGGGCATGGTGCTGGCCGAGCTGCAGCAGGTCGCCTCGGGCCTCGGTATCAGGGGCACCGCGCGGATGCGCAAGAGCCAGCTGATCGAGGTCATCAAGGAGGCGCAGGCCGCCGGGGGCGCCGCCCCCAAGGCCGAGGCCGCCACCGAGACCAAGCCGAAGCGCCGCGCCACCTCCAAGGCCCGTACCGGCGAGGACACCGCCGAGAAGAAGGCGGAGGCCAAGACCGAGGCCCCCGCCGAGAAGGCCGTGGCCCAGCAGCAGATCGAGATCCCCGGCCAGCCCGGTGGGGGTACCACCCGCGCGAGCGCAGCCGAGCGCGGGGGAGAAGCCGAGCGTGGGGGAGACGAGGCGCCGACCGAGCGCCGTCGCCGCCGCGCCACCGCCGAGGCCGGCAGCCCCGCCCCGAGCAGCGCGGAGACCATCGCCGCCGAGGCCAAGGCCGAGCCCAAGGCCGAGACCCCCGCCCAGCAGCCGCAGGGCGAGGCCGGTGACGGCGACGGCCGTGGCCGCCGCGACCGCCGTGAGCGCGGCCGGGACCGCGACCGCCGCGGCAAGGGCGACGAGCAGCAGGGCGGCCAGCGTCAGCAGCAGGGCCAGCAGCAGGGCGGCCGTCAGGACCGTCAGCAGGACGAGGACGACTTCGAGGGCGGCCGCCGGGGCCGTCGCGGCCGCTACCGCGACCGTCGTGGCCGTCGTGGCCGCGACGACATCGCCGAGCCGCAGCTCGCCGAGGACGACGTCCTGATCCCCGTCGCGGGCATTCTGGACATCCTCGACAACTACGCCTTCATCCGGACCTCCGGCTACCTGCCGGGCCCGAACGACGTGTACGTCTCGCTCGCCCAGGTCCGTAAGAACGGCCTGCGCAAGGGCGACCACGTCACCGGTGCGGTCCGCCAGCCCAAGGAGGGCGAGCGCCGCGAGAAGTTCAACGCGCTGGTCCGCCTCGACTCCGTCAACGGCATGGCGCCCGAACACGGCCGTGGCCGCCCGGAGTTCAACAAGCTGACCCCGCTCTACCCGCAGGACCGCCTCCGCCTGGAGACGGACCCCGGCGTGCTCACCACCCGCATCATCGACCTGGTCTCGCCGATCGGTAAGGGCCAGCGCGGTCTGATCGTGGCCCCGCCGAAGACCGGCAAGACCATGATCATGCAGGCGATCGCCAACGCGATCACGCACAACAACCCCGAGTGCCACCTGATGGTCGTCCTCGTCGACGAGCGTCCGGAAGAGGTCACCGACATGCAGCGGTCGGTCAAGGGCGAGGTCATCTCCTCGACCTTCGACCGCCCGGCCGAGGACCACACCACGGTCGCCGAGCTCGCCATCGAGCGCGCCAAGCGTCTGGTGGAGCTGGGCCACGACGTGGTCGTGCTGCTCGACTCGATCACGCGTCTGGGTCGCGCCTACAACCTGGCGGCTCCGGCCTCCGGCCGCATCCTGTCCGGTGGTGTCGACTCGACCGCGCTGTACCCGCCGAAGCGGTTCTTCGGCGCGGCGCGCAACATCGAGGACGGCGGTTCGCTGACCATCCTGGCCACGGCTCTCGTGGACACCGGGTCCCGCATGGACGAGGTGATCTTCGAGGAGTTCAAGGGCACGGGCAACATGGAGCTGAAGCTCGACCGCAAGCTCGCGGACAAGCGGATCTTCCCGGCCGTGGACGTGGACGCCTCCGGTACCCGTAAGGAGGAGATCCTGCTGGGTGCCGAGGAGCTGGGCATCGTCTGGAAGCTCCGCCGTGTGCTGCACGCGCTCGACCAGCAGCAGGCCATCGAGCTGCTGCTCGACAAGATGAAGCAGACCAAGTCGAACGTCGAGTTCCTGATGCAGATTCAGAAGACGACGCCGACGCCCGGCAACGGCGACTAGTCGGTACAGACCGGGTAGGAAAGAAGGCCGCCCCCCGTCAATCGGTGACGGGGGGCGGCCTTTTGGCGCTGAGAGGTACGGGTGCGCATCACGTGCCCCTCCTGACTCATCGCCCCATGGGGGACTCTCTTGTCCACGCCTCCTCCCCGCAGCGGTCGGCACAGACGACGCATACGCATCGTCCTGCCCGTCGCCGCCGCCGGTGTCGCCGCGGCCGTCGCCGCCGCGGTGCTGACCACCTCCGCCGGTGCCACGACGACCTCGGCCTCGCCGACCGTCAAACCCGCCACCGGCTCCGCGTCGCTCAGCGAGCTGACGAACCGCGTCGCGGGCGCGCTCGCCACCGACAAGGACTTCAAGAAGGCTTCGAAGACCAAGGACACGAACGGCGGCGGCACGGCCTCCTCGTCGTCCACGTCGTCCACGTCGTCCACGTCGTCCTCGTCCACGACGTCCGGCACCGGCACCGTCAGCCCGATGATCATCGGCGGTACCACCACGAGCATCACCTCGGCCCCGTGGATGGCCCAGCTCTGGTACTACGACGACAAGGGCACCAGCGACACCAGCGACGACGTCGGCTTCTTCTGCGGCGGTGCCGTGGTGGCGCCGACGAAGATCCTGACCGCCGCGCACTGCGTCAAGGGCTTCGACTGGCACGCCAACGGCGCCGTCGTCACCGGCACCGACCAGCTGCCCACCACCGACGCCTCCGGCAACACCGACGTGCACGGCGGCACGGTCTCCGGCGTCTGGCGGCAGTGGAACCACCCGTCGTACAACGCGACGACCATCGACAACGACATCGCCGTACTGACCCTGCCGAGCCCGATCAAGGCGACGCCGATCCGCATGACGACGTCGACCGACACGGCGTCCTACGCGGCCGGCACCAGTGCCAAGGTCTACGGCTGGGGCCGCACCAGCTCCACCAGCCAGGACATCTCGCAGACGCTCAAGACGGCGACGCTGCCGATCCAGTCGGACAGCACGTGCTCCGGCGCCTACGGCAGCGACTTCATCGCCGGCCACATGGTCTGCGCGGGCAACCCCGCGACCGGCAGCGACTCCGGTACCACCGCCACCTGCAACGGCGACTCCGGCGGCCCGCTGATCGTGAACAACCGCATCGTGGGCATCGTCTCCTGGGGCGTGCAGAACTGCGTCGCCAAGGGCGCGTACAGCGTGTTCAGCAAGGTGAGGTCGTACGTCGGCGCCGCCTACCCGCGCATCGACGACACCAACCTCAGCGGCGACCACAAGGCCGACCTGTTCGTGCGCGAGCACTCCACGAACACCGGCTACGAGAAGGACTCCAAGGGCACCTCGTTCGCGTCCCGCGTCTCCTGGGGCAGCTTCTCCGGGTACAACACGATCCTGCAGACGGACCTGGACCGGGACGGCTACCAGGACTTCATCCTGCGCCGCAGCAGTGACGGGGCCGTCTTCTGGCTGCACTACATCCCGGCCACCCAGAGCTGGAGCAAGAAGGAGATCTTCAGCAACTGGTCCACCCGGAAGTCCACCGTCGCCCCGGCGACGTCACCGGCGACTACCTGCCCGACCTGCTCTCGGTCGACTCCTCCGGCAACCTGTGGATCTACCCGGGCAAGGGCGACGGCTCCTTCGCCTCCCCCGTCAAGGTGGGCTCCGGCTGGGGCCAGTACAACTCCCTGCGCGGCCACGGCGACTTCGACGGCGACGGCAAGGCCGACCTGATCGCCCGCCAGAGCGGCACCGGCGACGTGTACCTGTACCGGGGCACGGGCAAGTCCGGCTCGGGCGCCTTCGCCTCCCGGATCAAGGTGCGCAGCGCCTGGACCGGCTACAACGCCTTTGACGCCGTCGGTGACGTGACCGGTGACGGCAAGGCCGACTTCCTGGCCCGCACCTCCGGCGGCACGCTCTACCTGTACCCGGGCACCGGCAAGGCGACCAGCGAGATCTTTGCCACAAGGATCTCGGTCGGCACCGGTTTCCAGGCGTACGACCTCTGGGGCTGAAGCCCCAGGTGAGCGAGGCTCACCGCCCGTAACCCGATCACGCACAGTGCCCATCGCCGTACGCGGTGGGCACTGTGCGTTGTGCAACCCTTGCCCGAGTTTCTCCGTCTGCCCTTACGGAGTGACGATGGAGCGGTACCGACCGCGCCTGACCCTGAAAGCAGGGGGTAACCGACCGACGAGACCTAGGAGCGATGTGTCCGCCGAGAGCACGCCGGAGCCCGTCATACCCGAGCCGGGCGAGACCGGCCCCCGCCGCAGAAGCCGGAAGGCCCTGCGCGCCGCGGCCTGGACGGCCGCCGGTGTCGTCGCGCTGGGCGGGGCGGGCGGCGGTTACCTGTACTTCAAGCTCAACGGCAACATCCGAAGCGTCGACATCGACCAGGCCCTCGGCACCGACCGCCCCACGAAGATCGACAACGGCTCCGAGAACATCCTGGTCCTCGGCTCGGACACCCGCTCCGGCGCCAACAGGAAGCTCGGCGGCGGCATCGACGACGGCAGCGCCCGCTCCGACACGGCGATGATCGTCCACGTCTACGAGGGCCACAAGAGGGCCAGTGTCGTCTCCGTCCCCCGGGACACCCTGATCGACCGCCCGGCCTGTACCGACACCAAGGGCACCAGGCACCCGGCCGCGAGCGGCGTGATGTTCAACGAGTCCTACGCCACCGGCGGCGCGGCCTGCGCGGTGAAGACCGTCGAGTCCCTCACCGGCATCCGCATGGACCACTACCTGGAGGTCGACTTCGCCGGCTTCCAGAAGCTCATCGACGACCTCGGCGGCGTCCCGGTCACCACGACGAAGACCATCGACGACCCGCAGAGCCACCTGGACCTCCGGGCCGGCACCCACACCCTCGACGGGCAGCAGGCCCTCGGCCTGGTCCGCACCCGGCACGGCGTGGGCGACGGCTCCGACCTGGGCCGCATCGAGCTCCAGCAGGCCTTCGTCAAGGCCCTGCTCGACCAGGTCAAGCACGTCGGCGTCTTCAGCAACCCGAAGAAGCTGTACGACCTCGCGGACACCGCCACCAAGACGGTCACCACCGACTCCGACCTGGGCTCGGTCAACTCCCTGATCGACTTCGCGGACGGCCTCAAGGGCATCGGCTCCCGGCACATGACCATGATCACCATGCCGGTCCAGTACGACCCGTCGGACCCCAACCGCGTGCTCATGCAGAAGCAGAAGGCCCAGCTGGTCTGGGACGCTCTGAAGAACGACCGGCCCATCCCGAAGTCGGCCACAACGGGCACGGCAACCGGTGAAGCAAAGGGTGTGGTGAGCGCCCCATAAGGAGCGCGGGGAACTGCGCGAGTACCCACCACCCGCCCGCACCCGCCCACGTCGAAACCACGGCACCCCCGTAGGCGACAACCCACTCACCCGCAGGAATACAACAACCGCACCCCCGGTTTTGGGAGAGGGCCCCAGTCCTGGCAGACTGGTACGTCGGCTCCGGTTCACGCTCCCGCATCCCGCGGCGGCGACCCGGCGCCCTCCCGAAACCTAGGAGACACCTTGAAGCGCGACATCCACCCCGCGTACGTCGAGACGCAGGTCAGCTGCACCTGTGGCGCGTCGTTCACCACCCGCAGCACCATCGAGTCCGGCACCATCCGGGCCGAGGTCTGCTCCGAGTGCCACCCGTTCTACACGGGCAAGCAGAAGATCCTCGACACCGGTGGCCGTGTGGCCCGCTTCGAGGCCCGCTTCGGCAAGGCCGCCGGCTCCAAGAAGTAGCGAGCCCCATTTCGCCGGTCCACGGTCACGCCCTCGCAGGGGTGTGCCCGGGACCGGCGTTTTTGGTCGCCCGCCCTTCCCTTCACCGCAGTACAGGAGCCCAAGATGTTCGAGGCCGTCGACGAACTCGTCGCCGAGCACGCCGATCTGGAGACGAAGCTCGCCGACCCGTCGGTCCACGCCGACCAGGCGAACGCGCGCAAGCTGAACAAGCGCTACGCCGAGCTGACCCCGATCGTCGCCACGTACCGCTCCTGGAAGCAGGCCGGCGACGACATCGAGACCGCGCGCGAGTTCGCGGCCGACGACCCCGACTTCGCGGCCGAGGTCAAGGACCTGGAGAAGCAGCGCGGGGAGCTCACCGAGAAGCTCCGCTTCCTGCTGATCCCGCGCGACCCGAGTGACGACAAGGACGTCATTCTGGAGATCAAGGCGGGCGCGGGCGGCGACGAGTCGGCCCTGTTCGCCGGCGACCTGCTGCGCATGTACCTGCGCTACGCCGAGCGCGTCGGCTGGAAGACCGAGATCATCGACGCCACCGAGTCCGAGCTGGGCGGCTACAAGGACGTCCAGGTCGCGGTGAAGGCCCGCGGCCAGCTCGAACCCGGCCAGGGCGTGTGGGCCCGGCTGAAGTACGAGGGCGGTGTGCACCGCGTGCAGCGGGTGCCGGCGACCGAGTCGCAGGGCCGTATCCACACCTCCGCCGCCGGTGTCCTCGTGACCCCGGAGGCCGAGGAGGTGGACGTGGAGATCAACCCGAACGACCTCCGCATCGACGTGTACCGCTCCTCCGGCCCGGGCGGCCAGTCGGTCAACACCACCGACTCCGCGGTGCGCATCACGCACCTCCCGACCGGGGTCGTGGCCTCCTGCCAGAACGAGAAGAGCCAGCTGCAGAACAAGGAGCAGGCGCTGCGTATCCTGCGCTCCAGGCTGCTCGCCATGGCGCAGGAGGAGGCCGAGCGGGAGGCCGCCGACGCCCGCCGCAGCCAGGTCCGCACGGTGGACCGCTCCGAGAAGATCCGCACCTACAACTTCCCGGAGAACCGCATTTCGGACCACCGCGTCGGCTTCAAGGCGTACAACCTGGACCAGGTCCTGGACGGCGACCTCGACGCGGTCATCCAGGCCTGCGTCGACGCCGACTCGGCGGCGAAGCTGGCGGCGGCGTAAGACACGTACGAGCACGACACGGAGGACTCGCGTGAACCTGCTGCTCGCGGAGGTGGCCCAGGCCACCCAGCGGCTGGCCGACGCCGGCGTGCCCTCGCCGCGTACCGACGCGGAGGAGCTCGCCGCGTTCGTGCACGGCGTGAAGCGCGGCGCACTGCACTCCGTGAAGGACTCGGACTTCGACGCCCGGTACTGGGAGGTCATCGCCCGGCGTGAGCAGCGCGAGCCGCTGCAGCACATCACCGGGCGGGCCTACTTCCGGTATCTGGAACTCCAGGTGGGGCCGGGCGTGTTCGTGCCCCGGCCGGAGACCGAGTCCGTGGTCGGCTGGGCCATAGACGCCGTACGGGCCATGGACGTCGTCGAGCCGTGCATCGTCGATCTGTGCACCGGCTCCGGCGCCATCGCGCTCGCCCTCGCCCAGGAGGTGCCACGTTCGCGCGTGCACGCCGTGGAGCTGTCCGAGGACGCCCTGGTGTGGACGCGGAAGAACGTCGCGGGGTCCAGGGTCGATCTGCGCCAGGGAGACGCCCTGACGGCCTTCCCCGACCTCGACGGGCAGGTCGACCTGGTGATCTCCAACCCGCCGTACATCCCGCTCACGGAGTGGGAGTACGTGGCGCCCGAGGCCCGCGACTACGACCCCGAGATGGCGCTGTTCTCCGGCGAGGACGGCCTGGACCTGATCCGGGGCATCGAACGCACCGCGCACCGTCTGCTGCGCCCCGGCGGGGTCGTCGTGATCGAGCACGCCGACACCCAGGGCGGCCAGGTGCCGTGGATCTTCACCGAGGAGCGGGGCTGGGCCGACGCGGCCGACCACCCCGACCTCAACAAGCGCCCCCGGTTCGCGACCGCCCGCAAGGCGCTGCCGTGAGCACCCCGACATCAGTCCTTTTCGAAGTCCCGCAGTACGTGTACGAGGAGGCCCGCTAGACATGGCACGGCGATACGACACCAACGACGCGACCGACCGCGTGACGGGTCTGCGTGAAGCCGCGTCCGCGGTCCGCCGGGGCGAGCTGGTGGTGCTCCCGACCGACACGGTGTACGGCATCGGCGCCGACGCGTTCTCCTCGGAGGCGGTCGCCGACCTGCTCGCCGCCAAGGGCCGGGGCCGCAATATGCCCACCCCTGTCCTCATCGGCTCCCCGAACACCCTGCACGGCCTCGTCACGGACTTCTCCGAGCTGGCCTGGGAACTGGTCGACGCGTTCTGGCCGGGCGCCCTGACCCTCGTCGCCAAGCACCAGCCGTCCCTGCAGTGGGACCTCGGCGACACCCGCGGCACGGTGGCCGTCCGCATGCCCCTGCACCCCGTCGCCATCGAGCTGCTCACCGAGGTCGGCCCCATGGCCGTGTCCTCCGCCAACCTCACCGGCCACCCGGCGCCGGAGAACTGCGACGCCGCGCAGGAGATGCTCGGCGACTCCGTCTCCGTCTACCTCGACGGCGGCCCCACCCCGGCCAACGTGCCGTCCTCCATCGTGGACGTCAGCGGCCCGGTGCCGGTGCTGCTGCGCGAGGGCGCGCTCTCCCCGGAGGAGCTGCGCAAGGTCGTACCCGACCTCGAGGTGGCGAATTGACGGCCCCTGAAGCGGGGCGTGGCATAGGCATCGGGGAGCGTGTCGCGGAGCAGACGACGACGTTCGGCTTTCCGCGCGACACCTTCCGTATCCTCCACGTCAGCACCGGCAATGTGTGCCGCTCGCCCATCACTGAGCGGCTGACCCGCCATTTCGTGGCGGAGCGGCTCGGCGTGCTCGGCGGCGGGCTGATCGTGGAGAGCGCGGGCACCTGGGGCCACGAGGGCGCGCCGATGGAGGCCAACGCGGAGACCGTGCTGGCCGACTTCGGCGCGGACGCCTCCGGCTTCTTCGGCCGGGAACTGCTGGACGAGCACGTGATCAGGGCCGACCTGGTGCTCACCGCCACCCGCGACCACCGCGCGCAGGTCATCTCCATGGGCCATTCGGCGGGCCTGCGCACCTTCACCCTGAAGGAGTTCACCCGGCTGGTCCGGGCGATAGATCCGGCCACCCTGCCGCCCCTGGACGACGGCGTGGTCATGCGCGCCCGAGCCCTGGTGCGCGCGGCGGCGGCTCTACGCGGGTGGCTGCTGGCGCCCACCGCGGAGGCGGACGAGGTCCACGACCCGTACGGGGCGCCCCTGACGTTCTTCCGGTCGATCGGGGACGAGATACACCAGGCGCTGGACCCAGTGGTGACGGCGCTGACCGGGGTGGCGGCGCGGACGTGAGCGCCCCGTAAAGAGCTGCAATACCGGGCATACCGCACATCCCCGGCCTACATTGGGAACACGTCACCGTCGACCGCCCGGGAGCCCGCCATGTCGGTCACCCATACCCTCGAGACCGACGTCCTGCGGCGGCAGGACCCGGCGATGGCCGAGATCCTGCTCGCGGAACTGGACCGGCAGTCCACCACCCTGCAGCTGATCGCCGCCGAGAACTTCTGCTCGCCGGCCGTGCTCGCCGCCCTCGGCTCCGCCCTCGCCAACAAGTACGCCGAAGGCTATCCCGGCGCCCGGCACCACGGCGGCTGCGAGATGGTGGACCTCGCCGAACGCGCCGCCATCGACCGGGCCAAGGAACTGTTCGGCGCCGAGCACGCCAACGTCCAGTCCCACTCCGGCTCCTCGGCCGTCCTGGCCGCCTACGCCGCTCTGCTGCGCCCCGGCGACACCGTCCTCGCCCTCGGACTGCACTACGGCGGCCATCTCACCCACGGCTCGCCCGCGAACTTCTCCGGCCGCTGGTTCGACTTCGTCGGGTACGGGGTGGACGCGGAGACCGGGCTCATCGACCACGACCAGGTGCGCCACCTGGCCCTGGGCCACCGTCCGAAGGCGATCGTGTGCGGCTCGATCGCCTACCCCCGGCACATCGACTACGCCTTCTTCCGCGAGGTCGCCGACGAGATCGGGGCCTATCTGATCGCCGACGCCGCGCACCCCATCGGGCTGGTCGCCGGCGGCGCGGCGCCGAACCCGGTGCCGTACGCCGACATCGTGTGCGCGACCACCCACAAGGTGCTGCGCGGTCCGCGCGGCGGGATGATCCTGTGCGGGAGCGAACTGGCCGAACGCGTCGACCGGGCGGTGTTCCCGTTCACCCAGGGCGGCGCGCAGATGCACACGATCGCCGCGAAGGCCGTCGCGTTCGGCGAGGCGGCGACACCGGCCTTCGCCGTGTACGCCCACCAGGTGGTCGCCAACGCACGGGTGCTCGCCGGTCACCTGGCCGCCGAGGGCCTCACCGTCACCACCGGCGGCACGGACACCCATCTGATCACCGCAGACCCGGCCCCGCTCGGGGTGGACGGCCGCAGCGCGCGCGGCCGGCTCGCCGCCGCCGGGATCGTCCTGGACTGCTGCGCGCTGCCGCACGGCGACGGCCGCGGCCTGCGCCTGGGCACGGCCGCGGTGACCACGCAGGGCATGGGAGAGCCGGAGATGGTGCGGATCGCCGCGCTGATGGCGGCCGTACTGCGCGGTGCGACCGAGCCGGCGGCGGCACGGGACGAGGTGCGCTCTCTCACAGGTGCTTTTCCGCCGTATCCGGCCTGAACGGGGGTAGGCGATGACCCGTACACCCCGATGTGCGCCGTGGTTCACAGCCGGGCGTGCAACCATCGTGGCTACCCGGAAGTCCCCATCCATATACGTCCATCGCTAGGGTGTGGGGCTGTGATGGCCAGCGAGACCCGTGGGGAAGCCTGTGCGTGAATACCTGCTGACGCTCTGCATCACGGCCGCGGTGACGTATCTGCTGACAGGGCCGGTACGGAAGTTCGCGATCGTGGCCGGGGCGATGCCGGAGATCCGGGCGCGTGACGTGCACCGGGAACCCACTCCGCGCCTCGGCGGTATCGCCATGTTCTTCGGACTGTGCGCGGGCCTGCTGGTCGCGGACCACCTGACCAACCTCAACGAGGTCTTCGCGAAGTCGAACGAGCCGCGGGCCCTGCTCTCCGGCGCGGCCCTGATCTGGCTGATCGGCGTCCTGGACGACAAGTTCGAGATCGACGCGCTGATCAAGCTGGGCGGCCAGATGATCGCCGCGGGCGTGATGGTCGTCCAGGGTCTGACGATCCTGTGGCTGCCCATCCCCGGCGTCGGCAACGTGGCGCTGACCCAGTGGCAGGGCACGCTGCTGACCGTGGCGCTCGTCGTCATCACGATCAACGCCGTGAACTTCGTGGACGGCCTGGACGGCCTCGCGGCCGGCATGGTCTGCATCGCGGCGGCCGCGTTCTTCCTGTACTCGTACCGGATCTGGTACTCGTACGGCATCGAGGCCGCCGCCCCGGCGACCCTGTTCGCGGCGATCCTGATGGGCATGTGCCTGGGCTTCCTGCCGCACAACATGCACCCCGCGCGGATCTTCATGGGCGACTCCGGCTCCATGCTGATCGGCCTGGTGCTGGCGGCGGGCGCGATCTCGATCACCGGTCAGCTGGACCCGGACGCGCTGGGCCTGTACGTGGGTTCCGAGCGGGCCGCGGTGCACGCGACGGTGCCGGTCTACATTCCGCTGCTGCTGCCGCTGACGATCATCGCGGTGCCGGCCGCCGACCTGGTGCTGGCCATCGTGCGCCGTACCTGGCGCGGTCAGTCGCCGTTCGCCGCGGACCGCGGGCACCTGCACCACCGGCTGCTGGAGATCGGCCACTCGCACAGCAGGGCGGTGCTGATCATGTACTTCTGGTCGGCGCTGATCGGCTTCGGCGCGCTGGCCTACTCGGTCAACTCGGCCTCGATGTGGATCGTGCTCGGCGTGGTGTTCCTCAGCGCGGTCGGTCTGGTCCTGCTGCTGCTCCCGCGCTTCACGCCGCGGGTGCCGGTGTGGGCACAGCGCTTCGTGCCGCCGCGCTACCGGCTGCTCCGCCGTGCGGCCGCGGCCGCCGCGGCAGGCGAGGCCGAGGAGCCGCGGGAGGTGCACGAGGCCCCGGAACGGGCCCCCGTCCCCGCCGGGGTCGCGGGCGTCAACGGAGCGACCGCGATCGGCGCTCGTTCGCGTTTCCTTGATCGGCGCTGACCGGAGCCAAGGTAAGAATCTGACTAGAGCATTGCCCATTCATGGGGGAGCAAAGCCTCCCATTACCAGACAACTGGGCCCGGATTTTGCACAGACGCGCACCCTCGTTCTCATGTGTGACAGCAAGCACACCTAGCAGGTAAAGACCTCATCAAATAGTTTGTGATACGGTTCACGAGAACCCCGGAGAGAACCGAAGGACCGTAGTGCGACGGTCCATTGGTGCGAGGTCTCGATCACTCAGCCCGGGACTACGCTCGTCCATGACGACACCCTGCCCCCTGTGAAAGCGGAGTTGCCGCCATGCCGTCCAATGACGCCCGGAACCTTCTGCAGATCGCTGCGCCCGCAGCAGCTGCAGGCGCGATCGCCGTCGCCGTGAGCGCCGCGGTCGCGGGGGGCAAGGGTGCGCTCGGCGCGGCCGTCGGCACGGTGCTGGCCGTCCTGTTCATGGGAATCGGCCTCTACGTGCTGCAGTGGACGGCAAAGACGCTCCCACAGCTCTTCCAGGCGATGGGCCTCATGCTCTACATGGCCCAGCTGCTGCTCCTCTTCATCTTCGTCGCCGTCTTCAAAGGCACCTCCCTCTTCAACGGCAAGGCGTTCGCCGTGGGGATCGTGGTCACGACCGTCGCGTGGATGGCCGCGCAGGCCCGCGCGCACCTGAAGGCCAAGATCTTCTACATCGACCCCGACTCCGCGAAGAGCGACAAGTCCGAGAAGACAGGGCCGTCGTCGTGAGGGGTAGGGGCGGGATAAAGGCCTGTGAGATCTCCTGCTATCGTCCGGTGCCAACTGCGGCATCGCGGGCGCGGGCATCTGAGCTGACGCCTGCTCGATCGCGAGGCTCGATGCCCCCCAGCCGCCCCCACATCCGTAACACCAGTCCGGTGCCGATCCGCGGCCGCGCGCCGCGCCGACACAACGAGGTTGCCGTACCCATGCGTCACGCCGAAGGAGCCCGCGGTGAGTGCTGACCAGACCCAGCTCGCCTTTGACTGGAGTTGTCGGATCATGTCCGACAACGGGTGTGGCTTCCCGGCTCCGGGCCTGCACTCGTTCCTGTTCAAGCCGATCGCCACGGTCGGGGGCTTCGACTTCAACAAGGTGATGCTGCTCGCGCTCATCACCACCGCGCTCGTCGTCGGCTTCTTCTGGTCCGCCTTCGGCAACGCCAAGGTCGTCCCGGGCAAGCTGCAGATGATCGGCGAGGCCGGCTACGACTTCGTGCGCCGCGGCATCGTGTACGAGACCCTCGGCAAGCGCGAGGGCGAGAAGTGGGTGCCGTTCATGGTCTCCCTCTTCTTCTTCGTCTGGATCATGAACGTCTGGTCCGTGGTCCCGCTGGCGCAGTTCCCGGTCGCCTCGATCATCGCCTACCCGATGGTGCTGGCCGTGATCGTCTGGATCCTCTGGGTCGGGCTGACCTTCAAGCGGCACGGTTTCGTCGGCTTCTTCAAGAACGTGACCGGCTACGACAAGTCGCTCGGCGCGGTGCTCCCGCTGGTCATGCTCATCGAGTTCTTCTCGAACCTGCTGGTCCGCCCGTTCACGCACGCGGTGCGACTCTTCGCCAACATGTTCGCCGGTCACCTGATGCTGGTGATGTTCACCGTCGCCTCCTGGTACCTGCTGAACAGCTGGATGATCCCGGCCGCCGGTGTCTCCTTCGTGATGACGATGGCCATGATCTGCTTCGAGCTTTTCGTCCAGGCCGTCCAGGCGTACGTCTTCGTACTGCTGGCCTGCTCCTACGTTCAGGGCGCTCTCGCCGAGCACCACTGAGCCGCCCCCACCTCCAGGTCGTCCGGTGGCCAACCCCCACCGGTCCGTAAAGAAAAGGAAGATTCAGCATGGCTGCCACTGAGACCCTCGCCGCTGTCTCCGGTTCCATCGGTTCCGTCGGTTACGGCCTCTCGGCCATCGGCCCCGGCATCGGCGTCGGCATCATCTTCGGCAACGGCACCCAGGCGCTCGCCCGTCAGCCCGAGGCCGCGGGTCTGATCCGCGCCAACCAGATCCTCGGCTTCGCCTTCTGTGAGGCGCTCGCCCTGATCGGCATCGTCATGCCGTTCGTGTTCGGTGTGAAGTAAAGACTTCCCTCACCGACACGTATCGACGAAAGGCACTGATGTGATCGCCAACCTGGTACAGCTGGCGGCTCCGGAGAAGGGCGGGAACCCGCTCATTCCCGAGGGCCCCGAGCTGCTCGTCGGCACCATCGCCTTCGCCATCGTGTTCTTCTTCTTCTGGAAGAAGCTGCTTCCGAACATCAACAAGGTTCTGGAGGAGCGTCGCGCGGCGATCGAAGGCGGCATCGAAGAGGCCGACGCCATGAAGGTGGAGGCCCAGAGCGTCCTTGAGCAGTACAAGGCCCAGCTCGCCGAGGCCCGGCACGAGGCCGCGCGCCTGCGCCAGGAGGCGCAGGAGCAGGGTGCCGCCCTCATCGCCGAGATGCGGGCCGAGGGCCAGCGGCAGCGCGAGGAGATCGTCACCGCCGGTCACGCCCAGATCGAGGCCGACCGCAAGGCCGCCGCGCAGACGCTGCGTCAGGACATCGGCAGGCTCGCCACCGAACTGGCCGGCAAGCTCGTCGGCGAGTCCCTGGAGGACCACGCCCGGCAGAGCCGTGTGATCGACCGCTTCCTCGACGAGCTCGAGGAGAAGGCCGAGGCCACGCGATGAACGGAGCGAGCCGCGAGGCCCTGGCAGCCGCACGTGAGCGTCTCGACGCGCTGACGGACTCCACGTCCGTCGACGCCGCTTCGCTCGCCGACGAGCTGGCGGCCGTCACCGCGCTGCTCGACCGCGAGGCCGGCCTGCGCCGGGTCCTCACCGACCCGGCGCAGCCCGCAGAGGCCAAGGCGGAGCTGGTCCAGCGTCTGATCGGTGGCCAGGTCAGCGGGTCCGCCGCCGACCTGGTGGCCGGAATGGCGCGCTCCCGCTGGTCGCAGCCCCGCGACCTGGTGGACGCGCTGGAGGAGCTGGCGAGCATCGCCGACCTCACGGCCGCGGAGAGGACGGGCACCCTCGACGACGTCGAGGACGAGCTGTTCCGGTTCGGCCGGATCGTCTCCTCCAGCACCGAGCTGCGCGCCGCGCTGACCGACCGTGCCGCCGGCACGGCGGCCAAGACGGAGCTGCTGCACCGGCTGCTCGGCGGACGGGCCAAGCCGGTCACCGAGCGTCTGGTGGTGCGCCTTGTGACCGCGCCGCGTGGACGTAGCCTGGAAGCGGGACTGGAGTCCATGTCCAAGCTGGCCGCCGAGCGCCGGGACCGCATGGTCGCCGTCGTCACCTCGGCGGTGCCGCTGAGCGACGGCCAGAAGCAGCGCCTCGGCGCCGCCCTCGCCAAGCTCTACGGCCGTCGGATGCACCTCAACCTGGACGTGGACCCCGAGGTCGTCGGCGGTATCCGGGTACAGGTCGGTGACGAGGTCATCAACGGCTCCCTCGCGGACCGGCTGGATGACGCCGCCCGCCGCATGGCGAGCTAGCAGCAACTCGATATTTCGAGAAGAGCAGTACGTACTTACGGCCCTGGTTGGGCCGTGCAGAGGATTCCTGGGGGTCGCCCCCAGACCCCCCAAGTGAAACTTCGGGCCCAACAAGGAGAGCAGGGAACCCAGATGGCGGAGCTCACGATCCGGCCGGAGGAGATCCGGGACGCGCTGGAGAACTTTGTCCAGTCGTACAAGCCGGACGCGGCCTCGCGCGAGGAGGTCGGTACGGTCACCCTTGCCGGCGACGGCATCGCGAAGATCGAGGGTCTTCCCTCGGCCATGGCCAACGAACTGCTGAAGTTCGAGGACGGCACCCTCGGCCTCGCCCTCAACCTCGAGGAGCGCGAGATCGGTGCCATCGTCCTCGGTGAGTTCAGCGGCATCGAGGAGGGTCAGCCGGTCACGCGTACCGGTGAGGTCCTCTCCGTCGCGGTCGGCGAGGGCTACCTCGGCCGTGTCGTCGACCCGCTCGGCAACCCGATCGACGGCCTCGGCGAGATCGAGACCGACAGCCGCCGTGCCCTTGAGCTGCAGGCCCCCACGGTCATGCAGCGCAAGTCGGTGCACGAGCCGATGGAGACGGGCTACAAGGCCGTCGACGCGATGACCCCGATCGGCCGCGGTCAGCGTCAGCTGATCATCGGTGACCGCCAGACCGGCAAGACCGCCCTGGCCGTCGACACGATCATCAACCAGCGCGACAACTGGCGCACCGGCGACCCCAAGAAGCAGGTCCGCTGCATCTACGTCGCCATCGGCCAGAAGGGCTCCACCATCGCCGGCGTGCGCCGCGCGCTAGAGGAGAACGGCGCCCTGGAGTACACGACCATCGTCGCCGCCCCGGCGTCCGACCCGGCCGGCTTCAAGTACCTGGCGCCGTACACCGGTTCGGCCATCGGCCAGCACTGGATGTACCAGGGCAAGCACGTCCTGATCATCTTCGACGACCTCTCGAAGCAGGCCGACGCCTACCGCGCCGTGTCCCTGCTGCTGCGCCGCCCGCCGGGCCGTGAGGCCTACCCGGGTGACGTCTTCTACCTGCACTCCCGGCTGCTGGAGCGCTGCGCCAAGCTCTCCGACGACATGGGTGCCGGTTCGATGACCGGTCTGCCGATCGTCGAGACCAAGGCCAACGACGTCTCGGCGTTCATCCCGACCAACGTCATCTCCATCACCGACGGCCAGTGCTTCCTGGAGTCGGACCTGTTCAACGCCGGTCAGCGCCCCGCGCTGAACGTCGGTATCTCCGTCTCCCGAGTCGGTGGTTCCGCGCAGCACAAGGCGATGCGCCAGGTCTCCGGCCGGCTCCGTGTCGACCTCGCCCAGTTCCGTGAGCTGGAGGCGTTCGCCGCCTTCGGTTCCGACCTGGACGCGGCCTCGAAGGCCCAGCTGGAGCGCGGTTCGCGCATGGTCGAGCTGCTGAAGCAGGACCAGTACCAGCCGATGGCCACCGAGGACCAGGTCGTCTCCGTCTGGGCCGGCACCAACGGCCGTATGGACGACGTGCCGGTCGCCGACATCCGCCGCTTCGAGAAGGAACTGATCGACTTCCTGCACCGGAAGCACCAGGGCCTGATGACCTCCATCAAGGAGGGCGCCAAGATGTCCGACGACACGATCCAGGCGATCGACGACGCGGTGGCCGAGTTCAAGAAGCAGTTCGAGACCTCGGACGGCAAGCTGCTCGGCGAGGACGTTCCTGCCGCTGCCGCCAAGTGACGTAAGGAAGGGACCTGACTCATGGGAGCCCAGCTCCGGGTCTACAAGCGTCGCATCCGATCCGTCAGCGCGACCAAGAAGATCACGAAGGCGATGGAGATGATCGCCGCCTCGCGCGTCGTCAAGGCGCAGCGCAAGGTGGCGGCCTCCACGCCGTACGCGACCGAGCTGACGCGCGCGGTCACGGCGGTCGGCACCGGCTCGAACACCAAGCACCCGCTCACCACGGAGGCGGAGAACCCGACCCGTGCCGCGGTCCTGCTCCTCACGAGCGACCGCGGTCTGGCCGGCGCCTTCAACTCCAACGCCATCAAGACGGCGGAGCAGCTGACCGAGCGCCTGGAGCGCGAGGGCAAGCAGGTCGACACGTACATCGTCGGCCGGCGCGGTGTCGCCCACTACAACTTCCGTGAGCGCAAGGTCACGGAGTCGTTCACGGGCTTCACGGACGAGCCGACGTACGCGGACGCCAAGAAGGTCGCGGCGCCCCTGATCGAGGCCATCGAGAAGGAGACGGCGGACGGCGGCGTGGACGAACTCCACATCGTCTTCACCGAGTTCGTCTCGATGATGACGCAGACGGCGCTCGACGCCCGGCTGCTGCCGCTGCGCCTCGAGGAGGTCGCGCAGGAGGCCGCCCCCAAGGGCGAGATCCTCCCGCTGTACGACTTCGAGCCGTCGGCGGAGGACGTCCTCGACGCCCTGCTGCCGCGCTACGTGGAGAGCCGGATCTACAACGCGCTGCTCCAGTCGGCCGCCTCGAAGCACGCCGCCACGCGGCGTGCGATGAAGTCGGCCACCGACAACGCGGGCGAGCTGATCAACACGCTCTCCCGTCTTGCCAACGCGGCCCGCCAGGCCGAAATCACCCAGGAAATCAGCGAGATCGTCGGTGGCGCGAGCGCCCTGGCCGACGCGACCGCGGGGAGTGACCGATAATGACCACCACTGTTGAGACCGCGACGGCTACGGGCCGCGTCGCCCGGGTCATCGGCCCGGTCGTCGACGTGGAGTTCCCCGTCGACGCGATGCCGGAGATCTACAACGCCCTGCACGTCGAGGTCGCCGACCCGGCGAACGCGGGCGAGAAGAAGACGCTGACCCTGGAGGTCGCCCAGCACCTGGGTGACGGCCTGGTCCGCACCATCTCCATGCAGCCCACCGACGGTCTGGTCCGCCAGGCCCCGGTGACCGACACGGGCGCGGCCATCTCCGTCCCCGTCGGCGACTTCACCAAGGGCAAGGTGTTCAACACCCTCGGTGAGGTGCTGAACGTCGACGAGTCCTACGACGGCGAGCGCTGGCCGATCCACCGCAAGGCCCCGAACTTCGACGAGCTCGAGTCCAAGACCGAGATGTTCGAGACGGGCGTCAAGGTCATCGACCTGCTCACCCCGTACGTCAAGGGCGGCAAGATCGGCCTGTTCGGCGGCGCCGGCGTCGGCAAGACGGTGCTCATCCAGGAGATGATCTACCGTGTCGCCAACAACCACGAGGGTGTCTCCGTGTTCGCCGGTGTCGGTGAGCGCACCCGTGAGGGCAACGACCTCATCGAGGAGATGACCGACTCGGGCGTCATCGACAAGACCGCGCTGGTCTTCGGCCAGATGGACGAGCCCCCGGGCACCCGTCTGCGCGTCGCGCTGGCCGGCCTGACCATGGCCGAGTACTTCCGTGACGTCCAGAAGCAGGACGTGCTGTTCTTCATCGACAACATCTTCCGCTTCACGCAGGCCGGTTCCGAGGTCTCCACGCTGCTCGGCCGTATGCCGTCCGCGGTGGGTTACCAGCCGAACCTGGCCGACGAGATGGGCATCCTGCAGGAGCGCATCACCTCGACCCGCGGTCACTCGATCACCTCGATGCAGGCGATCTACGTCCCCGCCGACGACCTGACCGACCCGGCCCCGGCGACCACCTTCGCCCACCTCGACGCGACGACGGTGCTCTCCCGTCCGATCTCCGAGAAGGGCATCTACCCGGCCGTGGACCCGCTGGACTCGACGTCCCGGATCCTGGACCCGCGCTACATCGCGCAGGACCACTACAGCGCGGCCATGCGCGTGAAGAACATCCTGCAGAAGTACAAGGACCTGCAGGACATCATCGCGATCCTCGGTATCGACGAGCTCGGCGAGGAGGACAAGCTCGTCGTCCACCGTGCCCGTCGCGTGGAGCGCTTCCTGTCCCAGAACACCCACGTCGCCAAGCAGTTCACCGGCGTGGACGGTTCGGACGTGCCGCTGGACGAGACGATCGCCGCGTTCAACGCGATCTGCGACGGCGAGTACGACCACTTCCCGGAGCAGGCGTTCTTCATGTGCGGTGGTCTTGAGGACCTCAAGGCCAACGCCAAGGAGCTGGGCGTCTCCTGAACTCCCTGAGTTCGTCCGAGGGGGCGGGCGCGTCCCGCCCCCTCATCCACGCCCACTAGAATTGACCCCAACACCCGGCGCCCCTGCCGGGTGGTGACCCGAGGAGCCACCCTTGGCTGCTGAGCTGCACGTCGAGCTGGTCGCCGCCGACCGCCAGGTCTGGTCCGGCGAGGCCACCCTGGTCGTCGCGCGCACCACGTCCGGCGACATCGGCGTCATGCCCGGTCACCAGCCGCTGCTCGGTGTGCTGGAGTCGGGCCCGGTGACCATCCGTACGAGTGACGGTGGAACGGTCGTCGCCGCGGTGCACGGCGGTTTCATCTCGTTCGCGGACAACAAGCTGTCCCTGCTGGCCGAGATCGCCGAGCTGTCGGACGAGATCGATGTCCAGCGCACGGAGCGGGAGCTGGAGCGCGCGAAGGCGGAGGGCGACGCCGCCGCCGAGCGCCGCGCAGACGTTCGCCTGCGTGCGGCGGCGGCGCGCTGAACCAGCCGCGCGGTACGTTGACGTCACTCAGCCGCGGCCGGCCCGGAGCAATCCGGTGCCGGTCGCGGCTGAGGCAGATGTGGGTGTTTTTCCGGTTTCATTACTCAGTGACAGAAGCAGTTCCCCTACCTAGGAGACGAGGAGGTCGGTGCCGATGGTCCTCGCTCTGACTGTGTGCGGGATCGTGGTCGCGCTCGTGGTGGTGGGACTGTTCCTGTTCGGGCTGCGCCGCAGGCTCATCCAGCGCTCCGGCGGCACCTTCGACTGTTCCCTGCGCTGGGACGTGGCCGAGAAACCGGACGCGGGCGGCAAGGGCTGGTCCTACGGCGTCGCCCGCTACAACGGCGACCGCATCGAGTGGTACCGCGTCTTCTCCTACGCCTTCCGCCCGCGCCGCACCCTGGAGCGCGCCGCCATCGAGGTGGCCGGCCGCCGGCTGCCCGAGGGCGAGGAGGAACTGGCGCTGCTCTCCGACGCGGTGGTCCTCGCCTGTACCCATCGGGGCACGCGCCTCGAACTCGCCATGAGCGAAGACGCGCTGACCGGATTCCTAGCATGGCTGGAGGCAGCCCCGCCCGGTCAGCGAGTGAATGTGGCGTAGCCACATTCACTCGCTGGGTGGGGGTCCCCCCGGACGAAGTCTGGGGGAGCGCCAACGTCGCTTAGTGGGTCTTTCTACAGGTTGCTGCTGATGGCGTTCACCAGCTCACCGTCGCTGGTGTCGCCGCTGAACTCCCAGAAGAACGCGCCGCCGAGTCCCTGAGACTTGGCCCAGCTCATCTTCCCGGCGATGGTCGACGGGGTGTCGTACGACCACCAGTTGCTGCCGCAGTGCGCGTACGCCGTGCCCGCGACGGTGCCGGTGACCGGGCAGGACGTCTTGAGTACCTTGTAGTCCTCGATGCCCTGCTCGTACGTGCCCGCAGCCGGACCCGTGGCCGTCCCGCCCGGAGCGTCCTGGGTGACACCGGTCCAGCCGCGGCCGTAGAACCCGATGCCGATGAGCAGCTTGCTCGCGGGGACGCCGATGGACTTGTACTTGGCGATCGCGTCGGCGGTGGTGAAGCCCGCCTTCGGGATGCCGCTGTACGAAGTGAGCGGGGAGTGCGGGGCGGTCGGGCCCTGCGCGTCCCAGGCGCCGAAGAAGTCGTACGACATCACGTTGTACCAGTTGACATAGCTCGCGGCGCCCGCGTAGTCGGCGGCCTCGATCTTGCCGCCGGAGGAGCCGTCGGCGGTGACCGCGGCGGTGACCAGCTTGCTCGAACCGAACTTGGCGCGCAGCGCGGCCATCACGTTCTTGAAGGCCGCCGCCCCGCTGGTGTCACAGGACAGGCCGCAGGCGTTCGGGTACTCCCAGTCGATGTCGATGCCGTCGAAGACATCGGCCCAGCGCGGGTCCTCGACCAGGTTGTAGCAGGAGTCGGCGAACGCGGTCGGGTTGGCCGCGGCCTGGGCGAAGCCGCCGGACCAGGTCCAGCCGCCGAAGGACCACAGCACCTTGATGTTCGGGTACTTGGCCTTCAGCTCGCGCAGCTGGTTGAAGTTGCCGCGCAGCGGCTGGTCCCAGGTGTCGGCGACGCCGCTGACCGACTGGTCGGCGGTGAACGCCTTGTCGTAGTCGGCGTAGGAGTCGCCGATCGCGCACTGGCCGTTGGTCACGTTGCCGAAGGCGTAGTTGATGTGCGTGATCTTCGCGGCCGAGCCGGACGTCACCAGGTTCTTGACGTTGTAGTTGCGGCCGTAGATGCCCCACTCGGTGAAGTAGCCGAGTTTGACCTTGTCGCCGGTGGTCGGGGGAGTGGTGGTGCCGCCGGTGGTGTGCACCTTGACCGCGCCGCTGACCGGGCCGGTCTGGTCGGCGGTGTCGCGGGCCTGCACGGTGTAGGAGTAGTCGGTGCCGGCGCTCAGCCCGCTGTCCGTGTACGACGTGGTGGTGACGGTGCCGACGACCTTGCCGTCGCGCAGCACGTCGTAGTTCTTTATGCCCTTGTCATCGGTGGCCGCGCCCCAGCTGAGCTGCACCGAGGTGTCGGTGATGTTCGAGGCGGTGGGCGTGCCGGGAGCGCTCGGGGCGGCGTCGCCGGGGACGGTCGTACCGTCACAACTGTCGCCGTTCAGCTTGCAGTTCGTCGGCGAACCGGGTCCCGCGCCGTTGAAGCCGAAGGAGACCGAGGCGCCGGGGGCGATGGTCCCGTCGTAGGACTTGTTCTTGGCGGTCCAGTGGGTGCCGGAGCTGGTGACGTCCGCGTCCCAGGCGGAGGTGACGGACGTACCGGAGGGGAAGTCCCACTCGACGGTCCAGGAACTGATGCTGGCGGTACCGGTGTTCTTGATGGTCCACTGACCGCCGAAGCCGGTTCCCCAGTCGCTGGTCTTGGTGAAGCTCGCCGTGGCGTTGGTCGCGGCCTGGGCGGGGCTCGCGAGACCGACGAGGCCGGCCAGGGGGAGCAGCAGGGTCGCGAACCCTGCCGCGGCTCTGTGTCTGAAGCGCATGCTGCGCCTCCTCGATATGGAGGAATGTTCGGGAGTGCCAGGGGCATGACTGAGCCATCACGCCCACGGTGCTGCGAGAGTAGAAAGGTCTGGACCAGCGGTCAATAGGTCTGGACCAATTTGCCCCCGCTGTGCCGCTAGATCCCCAACTCCTGGGCCAGCAAGGCGGCTTGGACCCGACTGCGCAGCCCCAGCTTGGCCAGCAGCCGGCTGACGTGCGTCTTCACCGTGCCCTCCGCCATCCGCAGCCGCTCGGCGATCTCGGCGTTCGACAGGCCCTGGCCGACACAGGACAGCACCTCCCGCTCGCGCCCGGTCAGGCCCTCCAGTACGGCCGGACCGTTCGTCGTCTCCCGCACCGGACCGGCCGCCAACTCGGCAATCAGCCGCCGGGTCACGGCCGGCGCGACGATCCCCTCCCCGCGCGCCACCGTGCGCACCGCCTCCAGCAGATCCCGGGCCTCGGTGTTCTTCAGCAGAAACCCGGCCGCCCCCGCCCGCAGCGCCCCGAACACGTACTCCTGGCCCGTTCGGCCGTGACCGCCCGGGCCCGGTCCATCTCGGCCAGCAGCGCGGTCTGTTCGGCGCGCAACCGGGCGGCCTCGGCGGTGTCCCGGTGATTGCGCACCACCCAGCCGGTCGCGGCCGGCGCGAACGCCACCACGCCGATGCCCACACCGATCAGCAGCGCCTGCGGATCGCGCCACAGGGCGGCCCCGGTACGACCCCGCCGAGCACGGTCAGCAGCCCGGTGATCCAGGGGATGCGGCGGGCCGAGGACGGGGTGCCGTACAGGACGGCCGAGTACACGAGGTCGGTGTACAGCACGATCGTGACGACGCTGCCCAGAGTCACCGTGTCCAGGGTCAGCGCGAGCGTGCCGACCGCGAGACCGATGCGCGGCCGGGAGCGGCGCAGCGGCTCGCACGCGGCCGTCACCGCCAGCGGCACCAACGGCGCCCAGGGCGCCGCCCACTGCACAAGTGGGTCCGAGGGCACCCGCGGATGGATCCCGAACAGCCACAGCAGCACCCCGCCGAGCAGCCCGCCCACGGCGATCCGCACGTCGTCGCGGGGGGCGGGGAGCGGAAGGGGCATGCCCCTAGCCAACACGGGGACTGCACCCTTCGCGTGAGCCGGGAGAATGGTCTGGAGTACATCGAAGGTCGCAGGCGTACACCGAGACGGTGTAGCCGCCCCGCCCCCGCCCGCCCGGCGTGGGGTCGTACGCTGACCGGCGACGAGGAGGGGTGCATGACGGACACGGCGGGCTCCGGTGCGGTGCTGGTCGTCGACGACGACGCGGCGATCCGGCGCTCGCTGGAGCGCGGACTCAGGCTGAGCGGCTTCGCGGTGCGGACCGCCGCCGACGGCCCCGAGGCGCTGGCGGCGATCCGGGACACGCCGCCCGATGTACTGGTGCTCGACGTGTCGATGCCCGGCATGAGCGGCATCGAGGTGTGCACCCGGCTGCGCGACGACGGCCGCGACCTGCCCGTGCTGATGCTCTCCGCGCTGGACGAGACCGCCGACCGGATCGCCGGGCTCCAGGCCGGCGGCGACGACTACCTGGTCAAGCCGTTCGCCCTGCAGGAACTGGTGCTGCGGCTGCGCGCCCTGCTGCGCCGCCGCCCGCCCACCGGCCGCGCGGAGCTGCGGGTCGCGGGCCTGGTGATCGACCCGGACGCGCGCACCGCCGAGCGGGACGGCAGGCACCTGGACCTCACCCGGCGCGAGTTCGAGCTGCTGGAGGTGCTCGCCCGCAACGCCGGACTCGTCCTCACCCGCGACCAGCTCCTGGAACGGGTCTGGGGCTACGACTTCGACGTGCGCACCGACGCCGTCGACACCTTCGTCAGCTATCTGCGGCGCAAACTGGAGGCGGACGGCGGCGGCCGGCTGATCCACACCGTGCGAGGCGTCGGCTTCGTGCTCAGAGAACCGCGGGACACACCGTGAGACTCACCACCCGGATCGCCCTCGCCGTCGGCTGCACCGTCCCGCTGCTCGTACTCGCCGCCGGCTGGCTGCTGCTGCACCTCGTCGCCCGGGACCTGCACCGGGCCGAGGACCAGCACCTGCGGCAACGCGCGGTGGCCCTCGCCCCGGACGCCCGGGCGCTGCTGCGGGCCTCGGCGAACGGCCGCCCCAAGGCCACCGACACCCGGGAGCGGCAGCTGTTCACCGCGGCCCTCGACGTCGGCGTACGGCTCGTCGGGACGGACACCAGCTTCGGCGGCGGTCCCCAGCCCGGCCCCGCCGTGACCCTGCCCGACCGGTCCGCCGGTTTCGCCACCGTCCGCGCCGACGGGCGCAGTTGGCGGGCCCTGGCCCGGCCGGTGCGGACCGCCACCGCCTCCGGCACGCTGTGGCTCTTCTCGCCCGACACCGCCGACCGCACCCAGGTCCGGCTCGTCCGCAACCGGGTGCTCCTCACCGCGGTGCTCGCCGCACCCCTGTCCGGTCTGCTCGCCTGGGGCCTGACCACCGGGGCGAGCGCGCCCCTGACCCGCCTCACCCGCCGCACCGCCGGCCTCGATCCGCGCACCAGCGCCACCCGGCTGCCCGCGGAGCGCACCGGGGTGCGCGAGGTCGACGAACTGGCCGCGACCCTCAGAACCGTCCTCGCCCGCTACGACGAACAGGCCGCCCGCACCGGCCAGGCCCTGGACACCGCCCGCTCCTTCTCCTCGGCGGCCGCACACGAACTGCGCACCCCGCTGATGAGCATGGGCACCAACCTCGACATCCTCACCGACCACCCCGACCTGCCGGCGCCGGAGCGCGCCGAGGTCCTCGCCGACCTGCACCGCGAACACGCCCGGCTGCTCGGCCTCCTGGTGATGCTGCGGGACCTGGGGCGCGCGGACCTGGTGGAGGCCGACGCGTTCCGGCCCGTCGACCTGCCCGATCTCGCCGACGCGGCCGTGGCCGAGGCCCGGCGCCGCGCCCCGGACGCCGACATCACCCTCGACACGGCACCCGGAGTCACCGTGCACGGCTGGGAACCCGGCCTGCGCCTGCTGCTGGACAACCTGCTCGGCAACGCCCTCGTCCACGGCCGCGACACACAGGGCCGGGCACGGGTGCGGGTCGGCGTGACCGGCGGCGCGGGCCAGGTCCTCGTCACGGTCGACGACCACGGCCTCGGGGTACCGTCCGACGCCCGCGCGAGGATCTTCGAGCGGTTCCAGCGGGGCCCGGACAGCGCCGGTTCCGGGCTCGGCCTCACCCTCGTCGCCCAGCAGGCGGCCCTGCACCGGGGGAGCGTCACGGTCGTGGACGGGCCGGACGGGTGCGGCGCGCGCTTCGAGGTACGGCTGCCCGCGCAGGGCGGCGGGGCACCCGCGGACGACGGCGCGCTGCCCGGCCGGCGGGACTGGCTGATCGGCACAGCCGGGGCGAACCGGTCACAGAGTTTTCCCAAAGACCGCTCCTAGCCTCCGTCCCGTCGGACGGCGACCGGTCCGTCCGGAAGGGGCCGGACGGACCACCGGGCCGTCCGGGAAGGGAACGGAGAGCAGGATGAACGCACGACGACGTACCCGCACGCTGCTCGCGGGCGGGGCGATGGCGGCCGTACTGGCGGTGGCGGGCACCACCGGGGCCGCGGCGGCCGACAGTACCCCGAAGCCGGGCCCCACCGGCGACGGGGCGCACACCCTGTGCAAGCGGGTGCCCAAGATCGACCGCCGGATCCAGCGGGCCCTGAAGCGGCTGGACGCGGGGGCCGGCACCCGTGGCTCGGTGGCCCGGCTGCAGCAGCGCGTGGACAACGCGAAGAAGGCGGGTCACACCCAGATCGCCACCTTCCTCCAGGACCGGCTGGACTTCCGCAAGTCGCTGGTGACCAGTCTGCAGCAGCGCCAGAAGGACCTGAACGACGTCCGGACCTGGTGCCAGGACAACAACGGCGGGAAGGCGGGGAGTTGATGCGCGCGCCGTGGGCGGCGCTGCCGGCGGTCGCCCTCCTGGTGACGCTCACCGCGGGCTGCGCCCACCACGCCGGGGCGTCCGCCGGCACCCCGGCGGTGTCCGGCACGCCCGCCGCCGCGCCTTCCGGGTACGCCGAGATGCAGAAGAAGGTGGACGCCGCCGAGTCAGCGGCCGCCGCGGCCGACCGGGACGCGACGAGCGACGCGGACAAGTGACGCGTACGGGTCCCGGTGCGTGCGGCGTCCTCAGCGCTCCCCGCCCGGGACCCACAGCACGTCCCCGACGTCCTTGTTGGCGATACGGGCCAGGATGAACAGCAGGTCGGACAGCCGGTTGAGGTAGGTGGCGGTGAGCGGGTTCATCGTGTCGCCGTGCGCCTCCAGGGCCGTCCAGGTCGAGCGCTCGGCGCGGCGCACGACCGTGCAGGCCTGGTGCAGCAGGGCCGCGCCCGGGGTGCCGCCGGGCAGGATGAAGGAGCGGAGCTTCTCCAGCTGCTCGTTGAAGCGGTCGCAGTCCGCCTCCAGCTTGTCGATGTAGAACTGCTCCACCCTGAGCGGCGGGAACTCCGGGTTCTCCACCACCGGCGTCGACAGGTCCGCACCCACGTCGAACAGATCGTTCTGGACGCGCACGAGGACCTTGACGACCTCCGCGTCCAGGCCGCCCAGCGCGATCGCGGTGCCGATCACCGCGTTGGCCTCGTTGGCGTCGGCGTAGGCCGAGATCCGGAGGTCGGTCTTGGCGACCCGGCTCATGTCACCGAGCGCGGTTGTGCCCTTGTCGCCGGTCCTGGTGTAGATACGCGTCAGATTGACCATGCGGCCAGCGTAGTTATGCCCCGGCCGTCCGGAACACTCGTGTGCCCACCGTCACCGCCAGTGCCGCGAAACCGACGGCGACGAGGACGCCGTAGAGCATGTGCGCGCTCGTGTAGTGGCCGACGTACGCGTCACGCACCGCGTCCACCAGGTAGCGGAACGGGACGAAGTGCGACAGCACGTTCAGCCAGGCGGGCGCGAGCGTCATCGGGAGCATCAGGCCGGACAGCAGCATCGACGGCATCGACACCATGTTGATCAGCGGGCCGAACTCCTGCGGGGTGCGGACCTTCATGCCGAGCGCGTACGACAGCGAGGCCAGCGACACCGTGAGCAGGGCGACGAACGCGAAGCCGATCAGGATGCCGCCGAGCGGCGCGCGCAGCCCCATCACCAGCGCGACCAGCACCAGCAGCACCGCCTGGAAGACGAAGACCGTGGCGTCGCGCAGCACCCGGCCGAGGAGGAGGGCGAGCCGGCTGACGGGGGTCACCCGCGTCCGCTCCACCACCCCCTGCCCCTTCTCGACGATGATCGTGAAACCGGCGAACAGGGCTCCGAACAGGCCGAGTTGGAGCAACAGCCCCGGCACGAGCACCTGCCATGAGCTGCCCCCGCCGCCCAGCGGCAGACCGGTGAGCAGCGGGCCGAAGAAGAGCAGATAGAGCAGCGGCGTGAGCACCCCGAAGAGCAGCGCGAAGCGGGAGCGCAGGGACTGGCGGAGGTAACGGCCGTAGATGAGGCGCGTGTCGTGAAGAAGCATCGTCTGTGAATCCCTATACGGCGACGGGGGCGGCGTCGGCCGGGGCGGGCCCGCGGCCGGTGATGGCGAGGAAGGTGTCCTGGAGGGTGGCGTCGATCGAGCCGCCGTACCGGAGCTTGAGCGCGCTCGGCGTGCCCTCGGCGGCGACCGTGCCCTTGTCGACGATCACCAGGCGGTCGGCGAGGGCGTCGGCCTCGTCCAGGTAGTGGGTGGTCAGGAAGACGGTCGTGGCGTGGTCGTCGCGCAGTCGGCGGACCAGGTCCCACAGGTCGGCGCGGCTGCCCGGGTCCAGGCCGGTCGTCGGCTCGTCCAGGAACAGCACCTTCGGGCGATGGGTGAGCGCCATCGCGATGTCCAGACGGCGCCGCTGGCCACCGGAGAGCGCGCCGGCCTTCCGGTCGAGAAGGCCGGTGAGGTCGAGCTCCCGCGCCAGCTCCTCGGCCCGCGCGGCCGCCTCGGCCTTCGCCAGGCGGTACATCCGCCCCTGGGTGACCAGCTCCTCCCGCACGCTGATCTGCGGATCGACGCCGCCGGACTGGGCGACGTACCCACTCACCGCACGCACCCCGGCCGGATCCGTCGCCAGATCGTGCCCGGCGACCGTGGCCGCGCCGCCGGTCGGCTCCAGCAGAGTGGTGAGCATCCGCAGGGTGGTCGTCTTGCCGGCGCCGTTGGGGCCGAGGAAGCCGAGGATCTCGCCCTCGCGGACGGCGAGGTCGATGCCGCGCACGGCCTCCACGGATCCGGCCTTGGTCTGGAAGGTGCGGGCGAGTCCCGCAGCACTGATGACTACTGACATGCCCCCAGAAAAACAGAGTCAGCACAACTTTGTAACGACACCAAATTTGTACTCTGGTCAAGTTTCCATGACCTCCAGCGAAGCTAGGATGCGGGCATGGCAGAGGGGCTCAGGGAGCGGAAGAAGCGGCAGACCCGGCAGTACATCTCGGATGTCGCCACGGGGTTGTTCCTGGAGCGCGGCTTCGAGGCGGTCACCGTCGCCGAAATCGCGGAAGCGGCGAACGTCTCCGTCAACACCGTCTACAACTACTTCCCGGCCAAGGAGGATCTCTTCTTCGACCGGTCCGCCGGCATGGTCGACCGCCTCGCCCGTTGGATCCGCAGCCGGGACGAGGGGGAGTCCGCCGCCGGCGCCGTCCTGCGCGAACTGCGTGCCGAGGTCCAGGCCGTCTCGCCCCGGGTCGGCCTGATGGACGGCTACGACCGCTTCATGCGGGTCATCCATGACGCGCCGCCCCTGCGCTCCCGCCTGTGGACCTTCCAGCAGGAAGTCCACGACAACGTGACGACGGCCCTGCGTGAGGAGACCGGCGCCACCGCCGACGACCCGCTGCCGGACCTGATGGCCGGTCAGGTCTGCTGGATCCATCAGACGGTCTTCGTCACCATCGGCCGCGAGATGATGGCCGGCCGCAAACCGGCCGAAGTCTCCCGAGAGGTACTCGCCCTCCTCGACGACATCGAGGACCTGTTGAGCGACCGCGTCCTGAACTACGCCGTACGCGGCAAGGCCTGAGCGCGCCGCCGGACGGCGCCAACCGCCACGGACCCGCGAGGATTTGCGCTCCGGCCGGCGAGGCCGGAATCCTGTCGGATCCGCCGGCTCGAGGGCCGCCCAGCCCGTCGATCGAGACGTGACCGGTGTCTCAGCGTCTGAGACCGTGACACGCGTTACTAACCGCTCACACAGCGCCGCCGGAGCGCTATGGTCCGCCGGAGAAGCAGACTTGGAGCGCGTTCAAGGGAGTCGGAGTGGCACGGAAGCTCGCCGTCATCGGGGCCGGTCTCATGGGGTCCGGGATCGCTCAGGTCGCCGCGCAGGCGGGCTGGGACGTCGTCCTGCGGGACGTCACCGACGAGGCACTGAAGCGTGGCACCGACGGCATCAAGGCCTCGTACGACAAGTTCGTGAGCAAGGGGAAGATCGAGGCGGCCGCCGCCGAAGCCGCCCTGGCCCGCATCACCCCGACCACCGACCTGGACGCCGCCGCCGACGCCGACGTCGTCATCGAGGCCGTCTTCGAGAAGCTGGAGGTCAAGCACGAGATCTTCCGCACGCTCGACAAGCTCGTGCGCGAGGACACCGTGCTCGCCTCCAACACCTCCGCCATCCCGATCACCAAGATCGCGGCGGCCACCGAGCACCCCGAGCGGGTCGTCGGCGTCCACTTCTTCTCGCCGGTGCCGATGATGCAGCTCGTCGAGCTGGTCCGCGGCTACAAGACCAGCGACGAAGCCCTCGCCACCGCGCGGGAGTTCGCCGAGTCCGTCGGCAAGACCTGCATCGTCGTCAACCGGGACGTGGCCGGCTTCGTGACCACCCGGCTCATCTCCGCCCTCGTGGTGGAGGCGACCAAGCTCTACGAGTCCGGCGTCGCCACCGCCGAGGACATCGACCTCGCCTGCAAGCTGGGCTTCGGCCACGCCATGGGCCCGCTCGCCACCGCCGACCTCACCGGCGTCGACATCCTGCTGCACGCCACCAGCAACATCTACACCGAGTCCCAGGACGAGAAGTTCGCCCCGCCGGAGCTGATGCGCCGGATGGTGGACGCCGGTGACATCGGCCGCAAGAGCGGGCAGGGCTTCTACAAGTACTGAGCACCTTCCGTACGGACATCCGCCGGACATCACCCCCGGGAGTATCACTCCCAGGGGTGAATTCGGTATCGGTTCGCTTACAAGCAGCAACCGCACCACCACTCACACAGTCAGACGTTGCAACGTCACGGAGTACGCCAACCGCACTCAACGGGGAGCGCATATGTACATCAGGGGCGACCACGCCGAGCTGGTCGTCGGGGGCCGCCTCGACGTCCGCAGCGCGGCGGACGCCCGTACGGCCCTGCACTCGGCCGTCGACACCGGAGTCGGCGACCTGGTGCTCGACCTGTCCGAACTGGACTCCTGGGACGCCACCGGACTCGGGGTGATCATGGGCGCCCATCGGCGGGCCGGCCGCTGCGGGCGCCGTCTGGTGCTGCGCGGTGTCCCGCCGCAGATGCAGCGCCTGCTGGTGGCCACCCGGCTGCACCGCATCCTTGCCATCGAAGGCGGCATCGGGGTCGAGTCCCAGCCCCGGGTGTGAGACGCGTACGAGTCTGAGCCGGACGGAGACCGCTGCGGCCGCTGAGACCCGGACACAGCCGCCGAAGCGCACGACGGGGGCAATCCTCACCGGACTGTGATGTCTTGGACCGCACGGCACCCCGCCCTGTCGGAGATACTGAGCGAAGGTTTAGGGTTCGGTCGCCCGCCGCCTCGCAACCCTCGACGAGCGGGCCCGGACCAGAAGCGACAGCGCGGTGTGCGACAAGGCCGGGAGGGGCCGGAATCCGGGCACACGACGCTTTTGGGGGGTCTTAACCCATGGAACCCATGGACCCGATCGACCGGGAACCCGCGGAGCACGGTCAGGCGGCGAGCCGCCGCCCGCCCCGGGAGTCCCTCACCTCGGACTTCGGTCAGAGCACGCCCGCGCTCGCCCGTACGGCGCACGTCGTGGCCGGCGACCTGCTGCTGACCGTGAACCCCGTGGACGGCAGCGAGATAGAGCCCTGCCCGCCGGACCGGCGGCCGGTGCGGCCCCGCAAGCGCACCGCCGCCGAGCGCGCCGAGGCCGAGCGGGCCGCCCGGCCGCCGGTGCCGCCAGGCCCCGCCCAGCCGGCCCTCTCCCTGCTGGAACGCCAGGACGAGCGCGAGCGCCTGGTCCGCCTGCTGGCCCGGGGGCGTTCGGTACGGCTCACCGGGCCCGGCGGCTCGGGCCGCACGGCCCTGCTGGAGCTGGTCGCCGAGGACTGCCTGGACCTCGCCCCCGACGGCGTGGTCCGGCTCACCGGCTTCCACCGCACCACCACCGACCTGCTGCACGACCTCTTCCACGCGGTCTACGACGCCCCGCGCCACCGCCTCGATCCGGAGGAACTGCGCGCACTGGTCCGCGAGATCGGCGCGGTCGTCGTCCTGGACGACGTCGAGTTCGGCGGCGCCGCGCTCGACGAACTCCTCGACGCCACCCCCGAGTGCGCGTTCCTGATCGGCGCCACCCCCGACGTGCCCGCGCCCTCCGAGGGGGCCGAGGTCGAGGAGGTCTTCCTCAGCGGCCTCGACCGCGCCGCCGGCGTGGAGATCCTGGAGCGGACCGTCGGCCGCGTCCTCACCGAGGAGGAGTCCAACTGGGCCGGCGACCTGTGGTTCGAGTCCGAGGGGCTGCCGCTGCGCTTCGTCCAGGCCGGGGCCCTGCTCCGGCAGCGCGACGAGCTGCGGGCCGGCGTGGGGGCGGTGGACGAGTACGGCGTCTTCGAGGACGTACGCCCGCCGGCGGAGCTGTCCCTGGAGCCGGCGGACGAGATCCCGCTGCCCTCCCTCGGCGAGGCCGCCGCGCCCGCCCCGCTGCTCGCCTCCCGGCTCAGCGCCTCCGCCCGTGCCACCCTGCGCTTCGCGGTCGCCCTCGGCGGCGAGGTGCCGCACCAGGCGCATCTGCCGGCGCTGATCGGCGACACCCACGCCGACGCCGCCCTCGGTGAGCTGGCCGGGTGCGGACTGGTCTCGCCGGTCGGCGCCCGCTACCGGCTCGCGGCCGGGGTGCAGGCCCAGCTGGAGGCCGCCGGGTACGCCGACGACGCTCAGGCCCAGGCGCTGGCCGCCGCCGAGCACTACACCTGGTGGGCCGGGCATCCGTCGGTCACCCCCGAGCGGGTGTGCGCCGAGGCGGACGCGGTGCTGGCCGCGCTCGCCATGATCGTCCCGCACCCGGCACCCCCGGCCGAGGGCGAGGAGAGCTGCGCGGTACGGCTCGCCCGTACGGCCTCGCCGGCGTTCGCCGCCGGGCTGCACTGGAGCGCCTGGGAACGGGCCCTGCGGTCCGGCGCGGAGGCCTCCCGGCTGACCGGCGAGGTGGCCGAACAGGCCTACTTCCACCACGAGTTGGGTGTCCTCGCGCTCTGCGGGGGTCAGCTCGACCGGGCCCGCGCCGAGCTGGAGGCGTCCATCGGGCTGCGCGGGGCGCTCGCCGACAAGCGGGGCACGACCGCCGGGCGCCGAGCGCTCGCACTGGTCGCCGACCGCTCCGGTGACGTACCCGGGATCGCCGCGACGGCGGGGGACGAGCTGCCGGAGGTACGGCACGAGGAGTCGGCCCCACCGCCGTACCCGCCCCTCGGTGACCCGCTGGTCACGACCAGGCTCCTGGCCACCACGGAGCGGGGCGGGGGCTTGCGGCGGCTGGCCCGCCGCAATCTCGTGGCGGTCGGCTCCGGGGCGCTGCTCGCCGCCGTGCTGGGTACGGTCGTCACGCTGGGCATGACGTCCAACGAGAACGCCGACAAGAACCCGGCCGGCAAGGTCGACGTGAACCCCTCGGCGAGCCAGGGCACGGACGACGGCACCCTCGGGGCCGACCCGAACCAGACCCCGTCGGCGGGCGGCTCGGCCCCGGCCGTCCCCCGCCCCACGGACTCGGGTGGCACGACGCAGGATCCGACGCCGTCCCAGCCGGCCACATCGCCGTCGTCGGCCCCGAGCCACACCCGGGGCACGGGTGGGGGAGGTACGACACCGACGCCGTCCAGGTCCACGACCAAGTCGGGTACGCCGACACCGACGAAGTCGACCGACCCGAGCCCGTCGGCCTCGACCTCGCCGTCACCCAGCACGTCCTCGCCGTCCGCGTCCACGTCGGCCCCGGGCCCGTCCACGACGGACACGGCGAGCGGCCCGACGGCACCGCAGAGTTCGGGGAGCGCAACGAACTCGGGGACCGCGTCGCAGTCGTCCGGCTCGGTCATCTGACCGAGCCGAGAAGGTGAGCCTCAGAACAGCCGGAGCTTGTCGTCCTCGATGCCCCGCAGGCCGTCGTAGTCCAGGATCTGGCAGTCGATGCCGCGGTCGGTGGCGAGGACGCGGGCCTGGGGCTTGATCTCCTGGGCGGCGAAGATGCCACGGACCGGGGCCAGGTGCGGGTCGCGGTTCAACAGCTCCAGGTAGCGGGTGAGTTGCTCGACGCCGTCGATCTCGCCCCGGCGCTTGATCTCCACCGCGACCGTCCCGCCGTCCGCGTCCCGGCACAGGATGTCCACCGGACCGATGGCCGTCATGTACTCGCGGCGGATCAGCGTGTAGCCGTCGCCGAGCGTCTCGATGCGGTCGGCGAGCAGCTCCTGCAGGTGCGCTTCCACGCCGTCCTTGATCAGACCCGGATCCACGCCGAGTTCGTGGGAGGAGTCGTGGAGGATCTCCTCCATCGTGATGATCAGTTTCTCGCCCGCTTTGTTGACGACCGTCCAGACGCCGTCTTCCTCGCCGGTGCCCTCCTTGAGCGTGCAGGGCGGCGACATCCAGTTGAGGGGCTTGTAGGCCCGGTCGTCGGCGTGGATGGAGACGCTGCCGTCCGCCTTGACCAGGATCAGGCGGGGCGCCGAGGGCAGGTGGGCGGTGAGCCGGCCGGCGTAGTCGACCGAGCATCGGGCAATGACGAGACGCATGGTCGGCAACGCTACTCGACGCCCTGAGGTGCGCGCGATTCGCCCGTCCCGCTCCCGATCGATCGCCCCAATTGTCCCTGGAAACTCTTGTTCATCCCTGGCCGATTGTGCCCGTAACGGGACCGTTCCATATACGCATTCTGCTGGTGTGGTCACCGACCGTTGCCTACCGTAGTAAACGGGAGGTCGCCGTCTATGTACTGAGCGTGTTCGAAATCGCGAACTCCCTGACCTGTCCGGCAACCCCTGCTCCGCGGGGGTGCGAGAGGAGAACCCATGTCGCTCGACGTCTCACCGGCCCTACTCGAACAGGCCGAGCGAGGCGAGGTCGACGAAGCAGCATTCGTCGACTGCGTCCGGACCTCCCTGCCCTACGCATGGGAGATGATCAGCTCCCTGGTGGCCCAGCTGAAGGTCGACGGCGGACCGTTCGCCGACAACCAGACGCCCCCGCCGGACGAGCAGGCACGCGGTCAGCTGCTGCGTGCGCTCGCGAGTGACGCCATCCGCGGCGCCCTGCAGCGGCACTTCGGTGTGCGGCTGGCCTTCCAGAACTGCCACCGGGTGGCGGTGTTCCCGCTGGACGCCTCGGCCGACGAGACGTTGGCCCGCTTCACCTCGGTACGCAGCCAGTTGCTGAACCAGTCGCCGGAGCTTCGGGACTGCTGACGGGGCGGTCCCGGTACGACGGACGTTGTGAGCCGCTTGCTTGCCGCTCCACCTGCGGGAGGTGCATTCAGTGCTGGGGCGGCAAGCCCCCGAGACGGCCCGGGAGTTGTCGGACGGCTCAGCGCAGCTGGGGCAGCACCTCGGCGCCCAGCCGCCGCAGGTTCTCCTCCGTCGCGGCGAGATCGCCCGAGCCCTCCACGAGGAGGGCGAAGCGGGAGATGCCGGTGCGCTCCGAGGTGGCCGCGAGCCGGTCGGCGGCCAGCCGCGCAGTGCCGACCGGGTGCAGTCCGCAGAGCAGTTCGGTGTAGGCGTACGGGTCGCGCATCGCGCGCGCCCGGCCGTCCACCGTCACATGCGCCTCCAGGCCCTGTTTCAGCCAGCCCGGCATGGCCTTCATGAGCGTCTCCGCCGCGTCCGTGCGCCGGTCGGCGAGCTGGCACACCCCGGCCGAGACATGCGCGGCGCCCGCGATCTCCTCGGCCGGCCGGCCCGCCGCGCGGGCGCAGCGCTGCCAGAGGGCCACCATCTCGGCCTTTTCCTCGTCCCCGATGTGCATGCCGAGCAGCATCGGCAGCCCGCGCTCGGCGGCCAGCCGTACGCTCGCCGGGGAGGTGCACGCGACGACGACCTCCGGGCCCGGAGTCTCGGTCAGCGCCTCCGACGGACGGGGTACGACCGGCACCTCGCGGAAGCTGAACCTTTCGCCGGACGCCGACACCCGTGGCTCGCGCAGCCAGCGCAGCAGCAGATCGAGTGACTCGGGGAATCCGTGTTCGTACGCCTCCAGGCCGGCGCCGAAGACCTCCAGGTCCACCCAGGGCCCGCCCCGGCCCACGCCGAGCGTGAACCGGCCGCCGCTCGTCAGGTGCAGCAGCGCGGTCTGTTCGCCGAGTGCGACCGGGTGGGCGGTGGGCAGTACGCTGACCGCAGTGCCGACCCGGATGCGGCGGGTGCGGCCGAGCAGCAGGGCGGCCAGGGTGACGGCGGACGGGCATGTGCCGTACGGCACGAAGTGGTGCTCGGCCAGCCACACGGCGTCAAGACCGGCCTCCTCGGCGACCTCCGCGGAGCGGACCACCCGGTGCAGGGCCTCCCCGGGGCCCTGGCCCGGGAACTGGGCGCCCAGCACAAAACTTCCTACGTACATCTCATTTCCTGCTTCCTTGGCTCCGACCCGGAGCTCCCCCACAGGGCATAACCGTCTGACACGTGCGCAGGACACGGCCTGACGGAGAGATTTGCGGATTGTCTGCAGAATGGGCCGCCCTGGAGGGTGACTTGGGTGGGTTGGTTCCGTACGCGTACCCCACACGGCGGCGCGTAGGCTGGATGCAGCCCGTGCTTCCTGTGCAGCCCCGAGAGGTGTCCCGTGTCCCCGCGTCGCAATCGACCGAAGGCAGCCGGATCGTCGGGCCGGAGCGCCGAGGACGACCGCGCCGGCCGGTACGGCGGCTGGCAGTCGACCGAGAGCTGGCAGGGCGAGGACTGGAGCGTGCGCCATGTCGCCGGGGCGAGCGCGGAGGGCAAGACCTACCGCTGCCCGGGCTGCGACCAGATGATCCCCTCCGGCGTCCCGCATGTGGTGGCCTGGCCGGAGCACGCGGGTGTGGACGACCGCCGCCACTGGCACAAGGCCTGCTGGAACGCGAAGGACCGCCGCACCACAAGGGTGCCGCGGTCCCGTAACGCGCCGAGGTTCTAGCCGGTCTCCTCGCGGCTGACGTGCCGGTGGAACGAAGGTGGGCCGCAGCGCGGACGGCAGGTCGGCCACCGTCCCCCACACCAGGACGTGATCCGGATTCATGGGGTCGTTCTCCAGTGTTGCGATGACCCCTTCCGACAGAAGGATCTTGATAAGGGCGCTTTGCATATGGAGACCGATCATCCCGGAGTACCGGACAATCGGCGCGTCGGGATTGCCGGAGGTGAGGCTGTCGACAGCGGCCTGGGTCATGCCGGGATCGCATTTCCAGCCCACTGACACGGGGGCCGAAGCCGTCTCGGCATCGGGATCGTCGCAGACCACCGCGCCCGATCGGGTCGCCGTTCCGGTTTCCCCGTCACAGAAGGCGGGCAATCCCGCACGCCGGAGCGCCTGGACCACGTGGTCGGCCAGTTCGTCACAGACCGCCAGAACTTCATCTGACGCGCGGGTGAAGCCGTACTCGGACATAGCGACGTCGTACGGATCGAGCACGGACCGAACGAGGTCCAGGTCCAAGGGCACAGGCACGTCACTGCCTTCGGCGAATTTGTAGATCGACGGGCTGTAGCTCACAGTGGGTCTCTTCCTGCAGATGATCGGCACATCGCCTGCCGCTCGTACCTGGTCCTTCGCTTGCGGTTTCAGAGCCTGGTTCTTGACGTCGATGAGGGTTCCGTCCCGATAACCGTCGAACTTCGCATATCCGCTTTTGCGCCACTCCCCGTTCGTGACCAGTTGCCCATAGGCGCGATCGGCCTGGTCCATGGTCTCCGTTTCCGGCAGCCACTTGCCGGGCCCACCCATTTCGAGACCACACGCAATAGCGCCCCCGACGGTTCGACGCCTGGAGACGGCCGGTACGACGGCATGGCGATGTAACCCCAGCGACGGAGTTCCCCCGGTCGCAGAGTGATGGGCGCGAGAGAGACGGTCTGGTCAGGTACCCGTCATGCGCGGCGCCACCTTATGCATTCGGTTGTGCGGCGGTACAAGGCATTCCAAGTGGGTAGAGGCGCGCCGGCCTGAAATCGCTCGTCAAACACGAGGGCCTCCCGTCGGTGCCGTGGGGATCTGGCGATCCACAGCGCCGGGGAGGCCCTCACCCGATCAAGCGAGGCTCACACGTCCCGCTTCTCCAGCAGCGCGATGGCGCCGGCGAACGCGGCTGCCGACAGGCCCAGCATGATCCACAGCGGGTCCCAGCCCGTGGGGCCGGAGCTGCTCAGGGAGTTGTCGTAGAAGCAGCTCATCTGGCTCGGGATGGAGTACTCCAGCAGCCACTGCCGCACCTTGGACAGCGACTGCGAGGCCATGAACAGCGCGATCACCAGCGGGGCCAGGACCGCGCCGATCATGATGGTGATGGCGCCCGCGGAGTGCCGGATGATCGAGCCGATGAGCAGCGAGAACAGCCCGAGCAGCGCGATGTAGAGGCTGATGCCGAGGGTCGCCTTCAGCCAGTCGCCGGTGGAGGGGGTGCGGGCGCCGCCGACGCCGTTCAGCATGGACGCGTGGATCATGGCCATGAGGCCGGACACGGCCAGGGTGACGACGAAGGCGACGGCGAAGAACACGACCGCCTTGGCGGCGAGCACCCGGCCCCGGCTCGGGCACGCGACCATCGTCGTACGGATCATGCCGGTGCCGTACTCCGAGGCCGTGGTCAGCACGCCGAGCGTGATGATGCACATGCTGCCCAGCAGCAGGCCGAAGAAGCCGAACTGGAGCGGGTTCTGGTCCGACAGGGTCTCCGGGCTGGAGTTGGACTTCACCACCGAGGCGGTCAGCAGGCCGATGGCGAGGACGAGCACCACGAAGACGCCGAGCGTCCACATCGTCGAACGCACCGACTTGATCTTGGTCCACTCCGAGGACAGCGCGTGCCCGAGGTGGGTGCGCACGACCGGGATCGGCGAGGTGTAACCGGGGTACGACCCGCCGGGCGCCGCCTGCCAGTGGGGCGCGGCTGCGGGGGCCTGCGGCATGGGGGGCTGGTGGGTGCTCATCGGGCGTCCTCGGGCTTGGTCAGGTCGGCGGGGGCGGTGGCCGGGGCCGGGGGAGCGGTGGCGGGCGCCTGCTGCGGCGCGGGCGCTGCCGCGCCGGCGGGCTGGGCCGAAGCGGGCGGCTGGGCCTGCGGGGCGGCGGGAGTCGTCGGCGCGCCCGCGGCCTGGGCCTGCTGGGCGTACGGGTTGGGGGCGCCGGGAGCGCCGTAACCGGCAGCCTGCGGGCCGCCGTACGGTCCCGCCGACCCCTGGGGCATCGCGAAGGGCTGCCCGCCCTGCTGGGGCGGCGGCGGGGCGTACCAGCCGGGCTGGCCCTGGCCGGGCACCGGCATGGGCGGCTGGGCGCCCGGCGGCAGCGGCTGCTGCAGGCCCGCCTTCTGGTCGATGGTCGAGCGGTAGTCGACCGCGCCCTGCGTCATCCGCATGTACGCCTCCTCCAGCGAGGCCTGGTGCGGCGACAGCTCCCACAGCCGGACGCCCGCCTCGTGCGCGAGGTCGCTGATCCGGGGCAGCGGCAGCCCGGTCACCCGCAGCGCGCCGTCCTGCTCCGGCAGTACATGGCCGCCCGCCTCGGTGAGCGTGGTGCTCAGCTTCTCGCGCAGCTGCGGCTCGGTGTCCGGGGTGCGCACCCGGGCGAAGTCGGCGGAGTTGGCCGAGATGAAGTCCTTCACGCTCATGTCGGCGAGCAGCTGGCCGCGCCCGATGACGATGAGATGGTCGGCGGTGAGCGCCATCTCGCTCATCAGGTGGGAGGAGACGAACACCGTACGGCCCTCGGCGGCCAGGGCCTTCATGAGGTTGCGGACCCAGAGGATGCCCTCGGGGTCGAGGCCGTTGACCGGCTCGTCGAACAGCAGCACCTGCGGATCGCCCAGCAGCGCGGCGGCGATGCCGAGCCGCTGGCCCATGCCCAGCGAGAAGCCCTTGGAGCGCTTGCGCGCCACGTCCTGCAGGCCGACGACACCGAGCACCTCGTCCACGCGGCGGGCCGGGATGCCGGACAGCTGGGCGAGGCTCAGCAGATGGTTGCGGGCGGTCCGGCCGCCGTGCACGGCCTTGGCGTCGAGCAGCGCGCCGACCTGGCGGGGGGCGTTGGGCAGCTTGCGGTACGGGTAGCCGCCGATCGTCACCGACCCGGACGTCGGGTTGTCCAGCCCGAGGATCATCCGCATCGTCGTCGACTTGCCCGAGCCGTTCGGCCCGAGGAAGCCGGTGACGGCACCTGGCCGCACCTGGAAGGAAAGGTTGTACACGGCGGTCTTGTCGCCGTAGCGCTTGGTCAGGCCGACAGCCTCGATCATGCTCCGCACCCATCGAAAGGTTCAGGACAGCGGGGAGCCGCCCCCGTAAGGGTTAGGAGGATATCGAGGCGCTGACGGTTCCGCCCAAGGGACGGCAAAGCCAGAGCACTACGGTCCGTGGCGAAAACCGCTACTGGGCGTCCCTGCGCTTGAGGAGGACATACCCGCCGGCGAGCGCGGCGATCACCCACAGCACCATGATCCCGAGCCCGCCCCAGGGCCCGTACGGCGTGTCGTCGGCCCTCGGGACCACCTGCATGATCCGGCTGCCCGCCTGGTCCGGCAGGAACCGGCCGACCTTCTTCGTCGCGTCGACGTTGCCGAGGATGGTGGAGATCAGGAAGAAGAACGGCATCAGGATGCCCAGCGACAGCATCGGCGAGCGCAGCATCGCGGCCACGCCCATGGAGAACACCGCGATCAGCGTCATGTAGAGGCCGCCGCCGACGACCGCGCGCAGCACGCCCGGGTCGCCGAGCCGCGCCCCGTGCGGGCCGAGCATCGCCTGGCCGAGGAAGAACGCGGCGAAGCTCGTGGCCATGCCGACCACGAGCGCGAGCGCGCCCGCGACCGCGATCTTGCCGAACAGGAAGGTGGCGCGCTGCGGTACGGCGGCCAGCGAGACCCGGATCATGCCGGTGCTGTACTCGTTGGAGACGACCAGCACACCGAACACGATCATGGCGAGCTGGCCCAGGGTCATGCCCGCGAAGCTGACGTAGGTCGGATCGAACGACAGCCGGTCCTGCACCGGCATCGAGTCGAACTGGCTCCGCGACAGCGCGGAGATGAGCGTTCCGATGGCGATCGTGACCACCACGGCCAGCGACAGCGTCCACACCGTGGATGCCACCGACCGGATCTTGGTCCACTCGGACCGGATGACCTGCACGGCTGCCATGGGCGTCAGGCCCCCTTCCACTCGGCGCCCCACTCCCGCGGGGCGTCCCCGGGCCCGGCGTGCGCGTGGTACTCCACGGACTGCGCCGTCAGCTGCATGAACGCCTCCTCCAGCGAGGCCTGCCGGGGGCTCAGCTCGTGCAGCACGATCCCGTACCGCGCCGCCAGCTCACCGATCCGCTCGGCCTTGCCGCCCGCCACCTCCAGCGCGCCCCCGCCCGCCTCCACGACGGTGATCCCGTCCTCGTGCAGCACATCGAGCAGCCGCTCGCGCTGCGGAGAGCGGATCCGGACGTAACTGCGCGCGTACTGCCGGATGAAGTCGGTCATGGTCGTGTCCGCCAGCAGCCGCCCCTGCCCGATGACGACGAGATGGTCGGCGGTCAGCGACATCTCGCTCATCAGATGGCTGGACACGAACACCGTCCGCCCCTGCGCGGCCAGCGACTTCATCACGTTCCGGATCCAGTGGATGCCCTCCGGGTCCAGCCCGTTGACCGGCTCGTCGAACATCAGGATCCGCGGATCCCCGAGCAGGGCCGCCGCGATCCCCAGCCGCTGCCCCATGCCGTACGAGAACCCCTTGGCCTTCTTCCGCGCCACGGCGGTGAGCCCGACGGTGTCCAGCACCTCCGCCACCCGCGACCTCGGGATCCCGTTGCTCTGCGCCAGACACAGCAGATGGTTGTAGGCACTGCGCCCGCCGTGCACGGCCTTGGCGTCCAGCAGCGCGCCGATGTACGTCAGCGGGTCCTTGAGCTGGTCGTAGTGCTTGCCGTCGATCCGGACGTCACCGGCGGTGGGGTGATCGAGCCCGAGGATCATCCGCATGGTCGTGGACTTCCCGGCGCCGTTGGGCCCGAGGAAGCCGGTGACGATGCCGGGCCGCACCGCGAAGGTGAGATGGTCGACCGCCACCTTCTCGCCGTACCGCTTGGTCAGCCCCGCCAGCTCGATCATGCGGCCACGCTAAGACGGGACAAAGCCCCCTGCCACCGGAGCGGGAGGGGGCTTCGTGTCCTTCGGCGACCGTGCGCGGAAGGGTTACCGGGTCTGCTGGGCCGGCACCCCACGGGAGATGGGCTCGTCGTCCCCGGGCGTGCCCGCGGCAGCGACCGCCGCGCCCGTCAGCGTCGCCAGCATCTCGCGGACGTTCGTCAGCTGGGCGTTGATCGAGTCGCGTCGGTTGGTCAGCGCGGCCAGCTCGCGCTCGGATTCCGAGCGGATGCGGTCGGCCTTGGCGTTGGCGTCGGCCACGATGTCCTCGGCCTGGCGCTGGGCGGTCTCCACCGTCTGGCGGGCGCGGCGCTCGGCGTCGGTGCGCAGCTTCTCGGCCTCCAGGCGCAGCTGCTCGGCGCGGTGCTCGATCTCCGCCAGCCGCTTCTCGGCCTTCTGCTGACGCGAGGCCAGGTCGCGCTCGGACTGCTCGCGGCGCTTGGCGAGGTTCGTCTCGAAGTCGGCGGCGGCCTGCGCGGCCTTGGCGCGGGTCTCCTCGAAGAGGGCGTCCGCCTCCTCGCGCTTGGACTGCGCGTCCTTCTGGGCCTCGGAACGCAGCTGGGCGGCCTCGCCCTTCGCCTTCTCGACGATCCGGACGCCCTCGTCCTCGGCCTTGGCCTTGCGCTCGGCGGCGTAGGACTCGGCGTCGTTGCGGACCTGCTGGGCCGCGGACTCGGCGAGGTCGCGGTGCTGTTCGGCCGCCCGCCGGGCCTCCTCACGCAGCTCCTTGGCCTCTTCCTCGGCCAGGCGCAGGATCTTCTCGACCCGGGCACCGAGACCCGCGTACGACGGTTCGGCGTCGGTGACCTGGGCCTGCGCGTTCTGCGTCTCGAGGTGGAGCTCCTCGATGCGCTTCTCCAGGGCGGTGATGCGGGCGAGGGCGCTGTCACGGTCGGAGACGAGCTTGGAGATACGTTCGTCCACCTGAGCGCGGTCGTACCCACGCCGCACAAGCTCGAAGCCGTAGGGGGAAGTGTCGCTCATGGGGTTCCTGTCAATGAGACCGGTGAGGTGATAAGGGGAATCCTAGGGGCCGAAGCGGTGTGTCATCGAGCGGATACGGTTTTGATCTGGAGAATGGCACCTCTTTTGGGTGGCTGGCCGCCGGACGACTTGCCAATGACTCGGGCAAAGCCCCCAGACGTTACCGGAACGCACCGCTCACACTAGCCGTCTGACGACTTGCCACCCGATCGGGGGGCGCCGACCGTCGCGCCGGCCTTGACCGAGCCCTCCTTGCCGGCCGACGGGGCCTCGAAGGACTCCAGCGCCTCCAGGACGTCCTGAACCCGGGAGATCTCGGCGTTGATGTCCTCGCGCCGGCGCACCAGGATCTCCAGCTCGCGCTTGCCCTCCTCGACCGTGCGCCGGGCCTCGCGGATCGCCTCGGCCTTGAGCTCCTCGGCCTCCTTGACGAGGCTGGCCTTCTTCTGCTCGGCCTCCTTGAGCAGCCCCTCCGCCTTCTTGACGGCGGCGATGCGCACCTTGCCCGCCTCGGAGTTGGCGTCCGACACCAGCTCCTTGGCCTTCGCCTCCGCCTTGGCCAGCTGCTCCTCGGCGGCCTTGATGAGCGCGTCGCAGCGGTCGCCGGTGGACTTCATGGTCTCGGCGGCCTCGCGCCGGGCCCGCTCGTGCAGCTCCTCGATCTCGGTGGTGATGCGGTCGCGCAGCTCCTCCGCGCGCTCCCGGATCGCGGTCGCGTCCCGGCGGGCGCCGACCAGCAGCTCGTCGGCGTCCGTGCGGGCCTTCTCCACCCGGGAGTTGCCCTCGACCGTCGCCTCGGCGACGATCCGGTCGGCCTCGCTGCGCGCCGCGCCGACCATCGTGTCGGCCTGCGACTCGGCGTCCGCGGTGGTCTTCAGCGCCTGCTCCTGGGCCTCGCTGAGCAGCTTGTCGACCTCGGACGTGGTCTCGGTGATGAGCGTGTCGACCTGCTCGGCCGCCTCCGAACGCCGCTTGTTGGCTTCCTTGCGGGCCTCGTCCAGGGTCCGCTCGGCCTCCTCGCGGGCGGAGTTCAGGAGCCGTTCGGCCGCCTCCTCCACGTCCGCCCTGAGCTGCTCGGACTCCGCCCGCACCCGCTCGGCGTGGGCCTGTGCCGAGCCGACCGTCTCGGCGGCCTCCGCGCGCAGCCGTTCGGCCTCGCCGGTGGCGTCCCCGATGAGCTGCTCGGCGGCCGCCAGGGCCTCCGCGCGCACCCGGTCCGCCTCGGCGAGGGCCTCCGTACGCACCCGCTCGGCCTCGGCGACCGTCTCGTTCTGGAGGCGCTCGGCCTCTTTGCGGGCCTCGGTGATGAGGGTGTCCGCCTGGGTCGCCGCGTCCGAGCGGATGCGGTTGGCGTCCTCGCGGGCGTCCGCCCGGGTGCGGGCGGCGGCCTGGTCGGCCTCGGCGAGCGCGTCCGAGGCCTCGGTGCGCACCCGCTGGGCGTACTCGCCGGCGTCCGAGCGCAGCCGCTCGGCCTCCGCCATCGCCTCCGCGACCGCGCGCTCGGCCAGCGCCTTGGCGGCCTGAGACTCCTCGTTCGCCTCGCGGCGGACACGGCTCGCGTCCTCGCTCGCCCGCTCCCGCTCGGCGTAGGCGTCGGCGCGGACCCGGTCCGCCTCCTCCTCGGCCTCCCGCCGGGTACGGTCCGCCGCGTGCTCGGCGGCCGAACGCAGCCCGGTGATCTCCTCCTGCGCCTGCTCGTGCAGCCCGGCGACGGAGTCCCGCACCTGCTGGGCGTGCTGCTCGGCGGCGGACACCATCTCGGTGGCGCGCCGGTCGGCCTCCTCGACCAGCCGGGTCGCCTCGGCCTGCGCCTCCTCCACGCGCCCCCGCGCTACGGCCAGCAGCTCCTCGCTCTGCTCGCGGGCCCGCTGGCGCTCCTGGTCGGCCTCGGCCCGCGCGGAACCGAGGGTCTCCTCGGCCTCGCGGCGGCGCCGGACGGCCTCCTCCTGGGCGGCGGCCAGCGTCTCGGACGCCTCGGTGCCGAGCCGCTCGGCGGCGGCCTGCGCCTCCGCGCGCACCCGGTCGGCGGTGTCCTGGGCCTCCGCCTTCAGCCGCTCGGCCTCGGCGGCGGCCTCCGAGCGCAGCCGTACGGCGACGGCCTCGCCCTCGGCGCGCGAGGCGGACGCGTCGGACGCGGCCTCGTCGCGCAGCCGGTCGGCCTCGGCCTCGGCCTGCTGCTGGAGCGCGCGGATCCGTTCCGCCGACTCCGCGCGCAGGCGCTCGCTCTCCTCGGCGGCCTCGCGGCGGATCCGGGCGGCCTCCTCGCGAGCCTCGGTGAGCGCCTGCTCGGCCGACTCCAGCCGGTCCCGTGTCTCGGTCTGCAGCCGGGTCAGCTCTCCGGCGGCCTCCGCACGGCGGGCCTCGACGGCACGCTCGGTCTCCTCGCGCAGCTCGCGCGCGGCGGTCTCGGCGCCCGCCTTGACCGACTCGGCCTGCTCGTCGGCCTCGGCGCGCAGCCGCTCGGCCTCCTTGCGGGCCCGGTCCAGGGTCTCCTCGGCCTGCCGGCGCAGGCTGGTGGCCCGCTCGATGGCCTCGGTGCGGACCTTCTCGCTGTCGGTGGTCGCGGTCTGCCGCAGCTCGTCGGCGTCCGCCTTGGCCTTGGCCAGCAGTTCCTCGGCGGACCTGGCCGCCTCCTCGATCTGCGCGACCGCCTCCCGGCGGGCCTCCGCGCGGATCGACTCTCCCTCGGCGACCGCGTCGGCGCGCAGCTGCTCGGCCTCGCCGCGCAGCCGGCGGGCCTCCTCCTGCAGCTCGACCGTCTTGGCGCGGTACTCCTTGGTGTCGTCCTTCGCCGCGCCCTTGAGCTGCTCGGCGATGTCGTGCGCCTCGGCGCGCAGCCGGTCCGCCTCGGCCTCGGCCTCGGTGCGGATCCGCTCGGCCTCCTCGGCGGCGGCCTTGGTGGTCCGCTTGGCCTCCTCGGACGCCTTGTTGAGCACGTCCTCGGCGGTCTTGGCGGCCTTGGACAGCTGGGTCGCGCTCTCCTCGGCGGTGACCGTGCGGGCCTTCTCGGCGGCCTCGGCGACGATCTTCTCGGCCTCGGCACGGGCGTCCGCGACCAGCTGCTCGGCCTCGGACCTGGTCTGCTCGGCCTCCTTGGTGGCCTCCTCGACCAGCCGGGCGACCTGCTCCTTCGCCGTCCGCGTGCGCGCCTCGCCCGCCGCCTCGGCGCTCGCGAGGGTCTTGGCGGCGGCCTGCTCGGCCTCCGTCTGCAGCTTCTCGGCCTCGGCCTGCGCCTTGCGCAGCGCCTCCTCGGCCGCCGCCATCCGCTCCTCGGCGGCCCGGCTCAGCTCGGTGGCCTGCCGGCGGGCGGTGTCCGACTCGCCGGCCGCGTCGGTGCGCAGCCGCTCGGCGTGGTCGGTGGCCTCCTGGGCCTGCGTGGACGCCGCGTTCAGCAGCCGCTCGGCGTCCGTGCGGGCGCGGCGCAGCAGCTGCTCGGCCTCCGCGCGGGCCGCCTCGGCGTCGTTCTGCAGCCGCTCGCGGGCCTCCCGGGTCAGCCGCTCGGCCTCCGCGCGGGCGGCGGCCATGGCCTGCTCGGCCTCGGCGCGGGACTCCTCCAGCAGCCGGCGGGCCTGCTGTTCGGTGCGGGCGCGCAGCTGCTCGGCCCACGCCACGTTCTCGTTGACGTGCGACTCGACGGTGGCGCGGCGCTCGGCCAGCTCCTGGTCGAGCTGCTGGCGCCGGGTCACGGCCTCCTGGTGCAGCTCCGCCTGCAGCCGGGCGGCCTGCTCGGCGTGCTCCTGCAGGATCCGCTGGGTCTGCGCGCGCGCCTCGGCGGCCATCCGCTCCGCGTCCTGGCGCAGCTGGTCGGCCTGCATCTGGGCATTGCGGAGCAACTGCTCGGCCTGATAGCCGATGTCACCGCCGTCGAAGGCGGGCCGGGTCATCAGGGTGCGGCGCGCCTCGTGCAGCTTGGCGCGCAGCACCTCGACCTGGTAGCCGAGGTCCTCGGCGTGCTGGATCGCCTTTTCCCGCTCGGTCTTCAGCCGCTTCATCTCGGCCTCGAACCGAGAGAGGTGGTCGACGTCAGCCGCCGGCTCTCGCTCCTGGCTCTCGTAGCCCCGCACTGCGCGGTCCCATCCGTCCCCTGGTCAGTTTCTCCTGCGAGCTCCGTCCATCCGCCGAACGGGGCCCCCGGGGAATGGTGTCAGATCAACGGCGGAGCACGGGCTGCTGCCCCGACGCTCGTCCCCCGAAACCCGGACCCCGGAACGGCCGTCCCCCGCGTTCGGGGACGACCGCCCCCAACCCTACCGGCCCATATGTACGGGGGTCAGTGCTCAGGGGACTCAACAGGGGCCGAAGTGACCAGTTCTGTGAGCACGCCATGGCAATCCTTGGGGTGCAGGAAGGTGATCCGCGACCCCATGGAGCCGCGCCGCGGCTCGTCGTACAGGACGCGCACGCCCTTCTCGCGGATGTCCGCGGCGTCCCCGTCCACGTCCGCCGTGCCGAAGGCGATGTGGTGGACGCCCTCCCCGTTCTTCGCCAGCCACTTGCCGACCGCGGAGTCCTCGCGGGTCGGTTCCAGCAGCTGGAGGTAGGAGGCGCCGCCGTCCGAGGTCTCGTTGATCTTGAGCATGGCCTCGCGCACACCCTGCTCTTCGTTGACCTCGGTGTGGAACACCTCGAAGCCGTAGGTGGCCTGGTAGAACTCGACGGTCGCGTCGAGGTCGTGGCAGGCGATCCCGATGTGGTCGATTCGCGTCAGCATGGATTCAGTGCACCGCCACTGCCGTGGTTACGCAACGTGCCAGCGATCACACTGACAGGCCGATGACGGCACGGAGTGCCATCAGTACATTCGAAGTAAACCCTCGTTCACTCCTCGGCCTGGGCAGGCCGGTAAGGGGATCGCAGCTCATGCCTTCTGGAACGAACAGCTCGGTGATCGTCGCGGGCGCGCGCACGCCCATGGGACGACTGCTCGGCTCCCTCAAGTCCTTCTCCGGAGCCGACCTCGGCGGCTTCGCGATCAAGGCCGCCCTCGACCGTGCGGGGATCGGCGGCGACCAGGTGCAGTACGTGATCATGGGCCAGGTACTCCAGGCGGGTGCCGGGCAGATCCCGGCCCGCCAGGCCGCCGTCAAGGCCGGCATCCCGATGAGCGTCCCGGCGCTCACCATCAACAAGGTCTGCCTCTCCGGCCTGGACGCGATCGCCCTGGCCGACCAGTTGATCCGCGCGGGTGAGTTCGACATCGTCGTGGCGGGCGGCCAGGAGTCCATGACCAACGCCCCGCACCTGCTGCCGAAGTCCCGCGAGGGCTTCAAGTACGGCGCGGTCCAGATGCTGGACGCGATGGCCTACGACGGCCTGACCGACTCCTTCGAGGGCATCGCCATGGGCGAGTCCACGGAGAAGCACAACACCCGCCTCGGCATCGGCCGCGCCGAGCAGGACGAGATCGCCGCCCTGTCCCACCAGCGGGCCGCCGCCGCGCAGAAGAACGGCCTGTTCGAGGCCGAGATCACTCCGGTGGAGATCCCGCAGCGCAAGGGCGACCCGGTCCTGTTCAGCAAGGACGAGGGCATCCGCGGCGACACCACGGCCGAGTCCCTGGGCAAGCTGCGCCCGGCCTTCAGCAAGGAGGGCACGATCACCGCCGGCTCCTCCTCGCAGATCTCCGACGGCGCCGCCGCCGTGGTCGTGATGAGCAAGGCCAAGGCCGAGGAGCTGGGCCTGAGCTGGCTCGCCGAGATCGGCGCGCACGGCAATGTGGCGGGACCGGACAACAGCCTCCAGTCCCAGCCGTCCAACGCCATCCTGCACGCCCTGAAGAAGGAGGGCCTGGAGGTCTCCGACCTCGACCTCATCGAGATCAACGAGGCCTTCGCCGCGGTCGCCGTGCAGTCAATGAAGGACCTCGGCGTGTCCGCGGAAAAGGTGAACGTCAACGGCGGTGCCATCGCCCTGGGCCACCCGATCGGCATGTCCGGCGCCCGGCTCGTGCTGCACCTCGCCCTGGAGCTGAAGCGGCGCGGCGGCGGCACCGGCGCGGCCGCGCTGTGCGGCGGCGGCGGCCAGGGTGATGCGCTGATCGTGCGGGTACCGAAGGCGTAGGCACTCTCGTCGTGCGCGTCCGCACGTCGTTGTACGCGTCTGTACGTCTGTGAACTGAACGGAGCTGTTTGATGCAGGACGTCTCCTCTCTGGTGGCCCAGGCCAGGGAAGGCCGGCCGCGGGCCGTGGCCCGGCTGATCTCCCTCGTGGAGGGGGCGTCCCCGCAGCTCAGGGAGGTCATGGCGGCCCTGGCCCCGCTGACCGGCAATGCCTATGTGGTCGGTCTGACGGGCTCCCCGGGGGTCGGCAAGTCGACCTCCACCTCCGCGCTCGTCACGGCGTACCGCAAGCAGGGCAAGCGGGTCGGCGTCCTGGCCGTCGACCCGTCCTCGCCGTTCTCCGGCGGCGCCCTGCTCGGCGACCGCGTCCGCATGTCGGACCACGCGTCGGACCCGGGGGTCTACATCCGCTCCATGGCCACGCGAGGGCACCTGGGCGGCCTGGCCTGGGCGGCTCCGCAGGCGATCCGGGTGCTGGACGCGGCGGGCTGCGACGTGATCCTGGTGGAGACGGTCGGCGTCGGCCAGTCGGAGGTCGAGATCGCCTCCCAGGCGGACACCAGCGTGGTCCTCCTGGCCCCCGGCATGGGCGACGGCATCCAGGCGGCCAAGGCCGGCATCCTGGAGATCGGCGACGTGTACGTCGTCAACAAGGCGGACCGGGACGGCGCCGACGCCACGGCCCGCGAACTGAACCACATGCTCGGCCTCGGCGAGTCCCGGGGCCCCGGCGACTGGCGCCCGCCCATCGTGAAGACGGTCGCGGCCCGTGCCGAGGGCGTCGACGAGGTCGTGGAGGCCCTGGAGAAGCACCGCGCGTGGATGGAGGAGCGCGGGGTGCTGGTCGAGCGCCGCAAGGCCCGTGCCGCCCACGAGGTGGAGACCATCGCGGTCACGGCCCTGCGCGAACGCATCGGGGACCTCCACGGCGACCGCCGCCTCAGCGCGCTCGCGGAGCGCATCGTCGCGGGCGAGCTGGACCCGTACCGGGCGGCGGACGAGCTGGTGGCGGGCCTGACACAGGGCTGAGGGGTCGCCGACTCAGCGATCGCGCTGGTAAGTTGACGGGCATGTTCCTCACCTTGGCGTAGAGCGCACACCGGACCGCGAGGCCGACGAAGAGGCCCTCGCGTCCCTCGGTGTCCCCGCTTCCGCCTCCACCAGAGGAACATCCGCATGTCCACGCATGCCCCTGTGCGGCCCTCGTACGCCGCCGTGCTGCGCCTTCCGCACGCGCGCCGCACCTTCGCCTCCGCCCTCGCCGCCCGCCTGTCCTACGGCACGGTCTCCCTCGCCGCGCTGCTCTCCGTCACCCGGGCCACCGGCTCCTACGCCGTCTCCGGCGCCGTGCTCTCCCTGTTCGGCGCCGCGACGGTCTTCCTGAGCCCGTTCAGAGCGTCCTTGATCGACCGGCACGGTGCGCGCAGGGCCCTGCTGCCCATGTCCGTGCTCTACGGCGCCCTGCTCTGCGTCCTGGCCGCGCTGACCTGGCGCCCCGGGGCACCACCGCCGGCCATTGCCGCCGCGGCGGCCCTCGCGGGCGCGTGCGCGCCTCCGCTGGGGCCGACGATGCGCGCGCTGTGGGCCGAACTCGCCCCCGAGCCGGGCATGCTGGCCCGCGCCTACAGTCTGGACGGGGTCGCGGAGGAACTGCTGTACGTGTCCGGCCCGGTGCTGGTCGGCGCGCTGCTCGGCTTCGCACCCCCGGCGTCCGGGATCCTGCTCAGCGCGCTGCTGGTCGTGGGCGGTACCTGCGCCTTCGTCGCGTCCCCCGTGCTGCCCGGTGCCCGTGGCGCCGCCCCTGGGACGAGGCGCGGCACCCTCTTCGGCCTGTGGGCGCCGGTCGCCGTGGCCCTGGGCGCGGGACTGGCGCTCAGCGGGCTGGACCTGCTGGCGATGGCCTTCGTCACGCAGCGGTCGTACGGGACCGGCGTGGTGCCCTGGGTGCTGGGGGCGCTCTCGGCGGGCAGTGCGGTGGGCGGCCTGGTCAACGGAGCGGTGCGGTGGCGGGCGCCGGCCCGGGTCCGGCTGTGCGGGTTCGCCGTGGCGCTGGGCCTGGTGATCGCGGCGGGGGGCCTGGCGCCCGGCGTGTGGTCCCTCGCCGGGGTCATGGGACTCGCCGGAGCGTTCGTCGCCCCCACCCTGACGACGGCGTACCTCGTGGTCGAGGAGACGGCACCCGAGGGTGCCCGCACCCAGGCGGGCGCCTGGGTCAACACCGGGGTGAACGCGGGGAGTTCGGCGGGAGCGATGGTGACGGGCGCGCTGATCGGACGGGTGCCGCTGGGGGCGTGTTTCGGCCTGGCGGGCGCGGTGGCCGTGCTGCCCGTCGTGGCGGCGTATCGCCGTCGCGGGGTGCGGGTCGCCGGCGGCTGATCGCTCCCCCACTCTCGACTTCGCTCGAGCGGGGGGACCCCCATCGCGGCGGAGCCGCACATCGATACAGCCCCGCGCCCCTGACGGGGCGCGGTTCCCCCAGGAGGCTCAGGGACGGCCCCGCTGCCCCCGCAGATGGTCGGCGATCGGCTTCAGCGCCTTGTCCAGTTCGGTCAGCGCCTCCGGCGACAGCAGATCGATGAAGTGGCGCCGTACGGAGGCGACGTGATGCGGCGCCACCTTCCTCATCGTCTCCATGCCGTGCTCGGTCAGCACGGCGTACAGCCCCCGCCGGTCGGACTCGCAGTTCTCGCGGCGCACCAGGTTCGCGTTCTCCATCCGCGTGATCTGGTGCGACAGCCGGCTCTTGGACTGCAGGGTCGCGGAGGCGAGGTCGCTCATCCGCATCCGTACGTCGTCCGACTCTGACAGGTTCACGAGGATCTCGTAGTCGTTCATAGTCAGGCCGAACGGCTGCAGATCCTTCTCCAGTTGGTACGTCAACAGCCTGTTGACCTCCAGGTGGGTGCGCCAGGCGCACTGCTCCGCATCGGTCAGCCAGCGCGTGGCCGTCTCGGTCTCCATGAATGAAGTCTACCTAAGAAGTTGAATGGCGAACTACTTCGGGTGGTGTGACAGTGCGCACGCGTTCGATGTCACCCTCCGCAGACTACCGCTCACAGCCCGAAGCGGCGCTGGAGGTCTCCCAGCTGTCCGGGAAGGCGCGGTGCCCCCGATGGTTGCCGACCGTGTCCGCCCGGTGCCGCTCCGCCACCTCCGGGCACCCCCGGTTCGGACGGAACGACACCCGTCGCCGTCTCCTCCATGAGGGTCTCCGTCGACTGCAACAGGACCGTCCCGGCGCCCACGAACTCGAACTGGTGCTCCTCCCCGGATACCCCGCCGAGGCCCGTCATCGCACGTAGACCGCCCAGTACACCCGTCAGATAGCCATGGTCGTAGTGATGGCACGGTGACGGGCAGTCGGCCCACCCGACGAGCGCCTGCGGGTCGACCCGGATCGGAGGTTCCATGAACACCACCGGACCGTTAGATGCGGCCACAAACTTTCCGGTTCCGATAAGGGTCAGAAAACCCGGCACGATCGATTGCTTGAGCGCGAGACTTGGCTGAAAAGCGAGCAGGTTGCCCGCGCGAATGGTCAGGTTCCCGTCGTCCAGGTCGTAGGAATTGACGTCGAAGGCCCGGTCGGCGAGCAGCATCTTGCCCGAGCCCGCCGCCACGACCCAGTCGCTCGCGTGCAGTGGCGAATGGAACGAGGTACGGACAAGTCGGTCGAGTCGGCCGTGCCCGATGCCGTTGAACTCGATCGCCCCGTAGTAGGCGATCATCTTCCCCTTCTGCAGGAACCACTGCCCGCTCTTGAGCTCCACGCAGAACGTGTACTTGTTCACGTTGTCGTCGGCGGGCAGGGTCATCGGGTCGTACACCACCGGCCCGGCGCCCGGGGTTCCGTACGCGCTCACAGCTTCTCCTCCGACGCCTGGACGTACACCGTGCCGTTGCCGCTCAGCTCCAGCTGGAAGGCCTCGCCGGAGCCGCGGCCCACCATGTCGCGCCAGCCGAGCGCGGTGGACAGTCTGTTGCGGACCTCGCCGTGGTGGGCGACGTACGCCTGTGGGTCGACGTGGACCGGGCGCTGGGGGGTGATCGGGATCTCGAAGACGCCGCCGTGCGCCATCACGGCGACCGAGCCCTGGCCCCGGAGGGTCGTGGTGAACAGGCCCTGCCCGGTGACCTGGCCCCGGACCAGGCCCATCACTCCGCCCTGCGAGCCCATGAACATCGTGCCCTGCTGCAGTGTGCCCTCGAAGGCGAGCAGCCGGTCGGCCTCGACGTACAGGGTGTCGCCGGAGAGGTTGATGACGTGGACGTGGTGGCCGCCGTGCCCGAAGAAGACGGTGCCGCTGCCCTCGACCGTCATCAGCGGGGTCGCCTCGCCCGTCACCCGGCGCCCGATCATGGACATGAGCCCGCCCTGGCCGCCCTGGATGTTCGGCGTGAAGGACACGTCGCCCTTGTAGGCGAGCATCGCCCCGCGCTGACTGAACAGCCGCTGACCGGGCAGCACGGTCGCCTCGACCATCTTCGAGTTGATCTCCCGGAACGCCATGGCTACAGATCCCCCGCGATCGTGTTCCGCTCGCTCGGCTGCACGTACACCAGTCCGTCGCCCTCGAAGCGGATCTGGAAGGCCTCGCCGCCGCCCTCCCCGAAGAACGTGCGGAACGTCACCCCGGACTGGAAGGACTGCCGCACGTCGCCCTGGTGGGCGATGTAGGCACCCGGGTCGACGATCAGCGGGTACTGCGGGGTGACCCGGAGCACGACCGCCGGCCCGTCGGACATGATCGCCGCCTGCCCGTGCCCCTCGACGGTCGTGGTGAACAGACCGTTGCCCTGCGAGGCGCCGCGCAGCCCGGTGAACGTCGTGCCCGTGCGCAGCCCCGCGTCCGTCACGAGCAGGTTGCTCGACTCCACGTACAGCTTGTCGCCCCGGAGGCTCACGAGGTTGATCTCGGTCGCCCGGTCCGCGAACCAGCACGTGCCGTGCCCCTTCACCTCCATCACCGTCATCTGCTCGCCGGTGAGCCGCCGGGTCACCATCCCGCGCAGTCCCTCGCCCCCACCGGTGAGCTTCTTGAAGCTCATCTGCCCGTCGTACGCGACCATCGAGCCGTTCTTCGCCTTCACGGCGTCCCCGGTCATGTCGACGGCGAGCACCTTGCTGCCTTGAAGTCGGAACATCGCCACGGAGCGAAAGTAGCGGCGCCACGGGTGGACGGAACAGGGCCCGTGGGTGGATACCGACCCTGAGCGGACCCCTAGGGCCGCCGTTTGCTTCAATGGTGGAACGCTTGTGCGTGCGTTCACAAACGGCAGCCCGCAGCCGACGGACCGTAACCGCGAGACCGTCGCGCCCCCTCCCACCGAAGGTGATCCGTGGACATCAAGACCGCCACCGCCCTCCGCCGCCTCCGCCTGGTCTCCGCGCCCGAGGCCGTGTCCTTCCTGATCCTCCTCGTCTGCTCGGTGCTGAAGCGGACCACCGACTTCAACGCGGTCCCCGTCATGGGCGCGGTCCACGGCGTCCTGTTCATCCTGTACGTGATCTTCTGGGCGGACGCCTGGAACCGCGCCAAGTGGCCGCTGAAGACCGGTCTCCTCTACTTCGTCCTCTCGGTGCTGCCCACCGGCGGCTTCTTCGCCGAGCGCAAGCTGCGCCGCGAGGCCGAGAACGCCGTCATCGCGGCCCGCGCCCGCAAGGAAGGAATCGTGAACGCATGATCGTCGCCTTCTCCGTGACGCCGCTGGGCGTCGGCGAGGACGTGGGGGAGTACGTCGCCGACGCCGTCCGCGTGGTGCGCGAGTCGGGGCTGCCCAACCGCACCGACGCCATGTTCACCTCGATCGAGGGCGAGTGGGACGAGGTCATGGCCGTCGTCAGGCGCGCCGTCGCGGCCGTGGAGGCGCGCGCCCCGCGCGTGTCGCTCGTCCTGAAGGCCGACATCCGCCCCGGCGTGACCGATGGGCTCACCTCCAAGGTCGAGACCGTGGAACGGCATCTGGCGCAGTAGTTCGGCCCCCTTTTGAGCGGTCGCCGGGGGAGGTGTACGTTCCCCTCCTGATCATCCGAGCGATCGCTCAACTTCACGCTCTGGCCTGGGGGAACACCATGGGTCTCTACCGAGAGACACACATACGCGCCGATTTCGACGAGCTGTGGGCGCACACCCAGGACCCCGCCACGCGCCTGCGCTGGGACCTCCGCTTCAAGTCCATCGCCCCCCTGCCGGGCGTGGCGGGCGAGCCCCGGCGCTTCACGTGCACCTGGCGTGTGCTGCCGCTGCTCATCGTGCCCGCCACCGGTGTCGCCGCCGGCGAGCGGGACCGCCCCGACGGCACGCGCGTGTGCGCCCTGCGTTTCTCCTCCTCGCACCCGCTCTCCCCGATCGCCGAGGCGAGCGCCTACTGGCGTTACGTGCCCGACGCGCAGGGCGTGCGCCTGCTCACCGGGTACGAGTACCGCGCCCGCGGGGGCGCGTTCGGGGCGGTCGCGGACCGCCTGGTCCTGCGGCCGCTGACGGGCTGGGCGACGGCGTGGTCCTTCGACCGGCTCCGGCTGTGGCTGGAGCGGGGGATCACTCCCGAGCGGGCCCTGGTCAACTGGATCGTCGAGCTGGCGGTCCGTGCGGTTGTCCTCACGGTGTGTCTGACCGGGCTGGGGCTGGAGTCGCTGCTGCGGCTCTTCGGGTCCTTCGCCGACACCGTGGCCTATCTGTGCCCGCTGGTGCTGGTGGTCGCCGGGTCGCTCGCGGTCTTCAAGGCGCCGCTGGCCGGGACGCCCGCCGCCCGGCGCTGCCTGCGGGCGCCGGTCACCCGGGCGCGTGCGCCGCGGGTGCTGCGGCGGCTGGAGGCGTACGGGTGAGGGTCCGGGCGACCTGCGAGGTCCCGGAGCCCGTCAGTGTCACCCCCAGGGGCGTCCGCTCGTACAGCACCTGATGTCCGTAGCGCCGTGAGGTCAGCAGACCGGCATCCCGCAGTACCGTCAGGTGGGCCGACACCGATGAGGGGGCCAGCCGTAGCCGGTGGGCCAGTGCCGTGGTGGTCGCCGGTTCGTCCAGCGCGGCCAGCACCTCGGCGCGGTTTCGGCCCAGCAGCCGTACCAAAGCCTCCGGCGTCCGTTCGCCCGACTCCGTCCACAGGCCCGCGATTCCCCGGGCCGGATAGACCAGCGTCGGCTGCCACGGCGGTTCGAAACCGGTGATCACGTCGGGCCACGAGAAGACGCTCGGCATCAGTACGAGCCCCTGGCCGCCGAGGTCGCGCGCGTGCTCGGTGTGCAGGGCGAGCGTCAGCGTGCGCCCGTCCCAGGACAGGCGGCTGTCCAGCTCCGGCAGCAGCGTGCCGAGGCCCACCTCGGCCAGGCGGCGGGAGTGGAAGGCCACGTCCGCCTCCAGCAGAGCCCGCAGCCGGGGCCAGTCCGGGGCGATCAGCGCCCGCCAGGCCTCCTCCACGGCATCGGCCAGCTCCTCGATCATCCGGGCCGGGTCCGCGAGCCAGGCGCGGCCCTGGGGCGACTCCAGCGCGCCGGGTGTGCAGGCCAGGGAGAGCGCGGTGTCCTCGCGGGCCGCTTCCGGGTCGGACGCCCGTACGGCCGCGATCTCCTCCTCGAACGTGGCGGCCGGCCCGATCGGCGGCGCCCCGAGCCAGTCCGGCGAGTGCCCCCGCCGGGGCATCAGCAGCCACAGCGGAGCCAGGTCGAGCCCGGCCGCCGCGTCCCTGATCCGCCGTAGCCAGGGCGCCTGATAGGCGTGCCGGTCCGGCCGCCTCAGGGTACGCACCGCCTCCTGCGTCTCCCACAGCGGGGAGATCGCGAACCGGCAGCGCAGGAAGTCGTCGTCGCCGAAGTGCAGCCTCGACGCCATGGACACCCCCGGGAGGATTCGGCTGGAGCCGAAACTCTACGGCTCCCGGACTGTCCCCGGGCACGCTGCCCGGCATGTCCGCTCCCACCGGGGCCGGCCCGGCGTCCGCCGGGTACGGCCGTGTCTTCGCCGTGCCCGAGTTCCGGGCCGTCTTCGCCGCGCACGTCCTGTCCATGCTGGGCGTGATCGTCAGCGAGATCGCGCTCTCCGTCCTCGTCTACGACCTCACCCGCTCGCCCCTGCTGAGCGCGCTCACCTTCGCGCTGGGCTTCCTGCCGTACGCCGTCGGCGGCACCCTGCTCGCGCCCGTCGCCGACCGCTTCCCGGCCCGGGGCGTGCTGGTCGGCTGCGATGTGGTGTGCGCCGGCTGTGTGGCCCTGATGACGGTGCCGGGCACCGGCATCGGGCTGCTGCTCGCGCTGCGCTGCGCGCTCGCCGTCGTCTCGCCGGTGTTCTCCGGCACCCGTATGGCCACCCTGGCCGACGTCCTCGGCGACGGGGACCTGTTCGTCCTCGGCCGCTCGCTGCTGCGGATCGTCGCGCAGAGCGCGCTGCTCGTCGGCTACGGCCTCGGCGGTCTGCTGCTGACCGCCGTCAGCCCGCGCCACGCCCTGCTGATCACCGTCGGCACCTTCCTCGCCTCCGCCGCGCTGCTGCGCTGCGGCACCCGGCACCGCCCGGCCCGCACGCGCCGTGGCGCGGACACCCCGCCCGGTCCGCGCGCCCTGCCGACCGACCGCCGGGTGCGCGTGCTGCTGCTCATGTTCTGGATCCCGTCGGCGTTCTCGGTCGTACCCGAGGCGCTGGCGGCGCCGTACGCCGACGAGCTGGGCAGCGGCTCCGTGGGCCTCGGCCTGCTGATGTGCGCGCTGCCCGTCGGCACGGTGGCCGGTGAACTGTTCGCCGGGGCCCGGCTGGGGCCCAAGGCCCGCGAACGCATCGCCCTCCCGTTGCTCTGCCTGACCCTGCTGCCGTACCTCGGCTACGCCCTGCGCCCCGGACTGGCCGCCTCCCTGGTGCTCCTGCTGCTGTCCGGGGCCGGGTCGGCGTACACGCTGGGCCTGGACCAGTGGTTCGTGCGGGCCGTGCCGCGGGAGCTGCGCGGGCGGGCCATGACCGTGCTGCAGGCCGGGCTGATGACCGTCCAGGGCGTCGGCATGGTACTGACCGGTGTGGCGGCACAGACGGTGGGCCTGCGTACGGCGGTGGCCGGGGCCGGTGTGACGGGTGTGCTGTGCTGTTGCGGGCTGGCGATGGCCGCCCGGGCCACGGAGAAGGAACCGGGGGCCGAGAAGCGACCGAAAGCCGAGACGGGGCTGCCCGGAATATGACCGGCCGGTAGGGTCTGATGACGTGCCGAAGCCACTCAGCCTCCCGTTCGACCCCATCGCGCGCGCCGACGAGCTCTGGAAGCAGCGCTGGGGAAACGTGCCGTCCATGGCCGCGATCACCTCGATCATGCGGGCTCAGCAGATCCTGCTCGCCGAGGTGGACGCGGTGGTCAAGCCGTACGGACTGACGTTCGCGCGGTACGAGGCACTGGTGCTGCTCACCTTCTCCAAGGCCGGCGAGCTGCCCATGTCCAAGATCGGCGAGCGGCTGATGGTGCATCCCACGTCCGTGACGAACACGGTCGACCGGCTGGTGAGGTCCGGGCTGGTCGCCAAGCGGCCCAACCCCAACGACGGCCGCGGCACCCTCGCCGTCATCACCGACAAGGGCCGCGAGGTGGTCGACGCGGCCACCCGCGACCTGATGGCGATGGACTTCGGGCTCGGCGTGTACGACGCGGAGGAGTGCGCGGAGATCTTCGCGATGCTCCGCCCGCTGCGCATCGCGGCGCACGACTTCGAGGACGAGTGACCCCGGACAAGATCTCCCGGAACGGGTGGTTACGCTCGTTCGCATGAAACGAAGCGTGCTGACCCGCTACCGCGTCATGGCCTACACCACCGGTGTCCTGCTGGTCCTGCTGTGCCTGAGCATGATCGCGAAGTACGGGCTGGACATCAGCGGTGCCGCCGACGTCACCCGGGTCGTCGCCATCGCCCACGGCTGGCTGTACGTCGTCTACCTCGTCGTCGCCTTCGACCTGGGCTCCAAGACGAAGATGCCGATCGGCAAGCAGCTGTGGGTGCTGCTCGCGGGGACGATTCCCACGGCCGCCTTCTTCGTCGAGCGGAGGATCAGCCGCGAGCTGGAGGCCAAGGTCGCCGACCGGGCCCCGGCCGTCGCCAAGGCGTAAGGGCGACCGGCGTCACACCGCCGTACGGACGCCGTACGGCGGTCAGCCATCGACATTTACTAGGACGTCCAAGTAAATTCGATGGTATGGACGCTCACGCCATCGAGGAGGGCCGCCGACGCTGGCAGGCCCGCTACGACGCGGCCCGCAAGCGGGACGCAGACTTCACCACGCTCTCCGGCGATCCCGTGGAGCCGGTGTACGGGCCCCGACCGGGCGACACGTACGAGGGATTCGAGCGGATCGGCTGGCCCGGGGAGTACCCCTTCACGCGCGGGCTCCATCCGACCGGCTACCGCGGGCGTACCTGGACGATCCGGCAGTTCGCCGGGTTCGGCAACGCCGAGCAGACCAACGAGCGGTACAAGATGATCCTGGCCGCCGGCGGCGGCGGTCTGTCCGTGGCCTTCGACATGCCGACGCTCATGGGGCGCGACTCCGACGACCCCCGCTCGCTCGGCGAGGTCGGGCACTGCGGGGTCGCCATCGACTCGGCCGCCGACATGGAGGTCCTGTTCAAGGACATCCCGCTCGGTGACGTCACCACCTCCATGACCATCAGCGGGCCCGCCGTGCCCGTCTTCTGCATGTACCTGGTCGCCGCCGAGCGCCAGGGCGTGGACCCGTCGGTCCTCAACGGCACGCTGCAGACCGACATCTTCAAGGAGTACATCGCGCAGAAGGAGTGGCTCTTCCAGCCCGAGCCGCATCTGCGCCTGATCGGCGACCTCATGGAGTACTGCGCGGCCGGCATTCCTGCCTACAAGCCGCTGTCCGTGTCCGGCTACCACATCCGTGAGGCGGGGTCGACGGCCGCGCAGGAACTGGCGTACACCCTGGCGGACGGCTTCGGATACGTCGAGCTGGGGCTCAGCCGCGGCCTGGACGTGGACGTCTTCGCGCCCGGTCTGTCCTTCTTCTTCGACGCGCACGTCGATTTCTTCGAGGAGATCGCCAAGTTCCGTGCCGCGCGCCGGATCTGGGCCCGCTGGATGCGGGACGTGTACGGCGCGAAGAGCGAGAAGGCGCAGTGGCTGCGGTTCCACACGCAGACGGCCGGTGTGTCGCTGACGGCCCAGCAGCCGTACAACAACGTCGTCCGTACGGCCGTGGAGGCGCTGGCGGCGGTCCTCGGCGGGACCAACTCGCTGCACACCAACGCGCTCGACGAGACTCTGGCGCTGCCCAGCGAGCAGGCCGCGGAGATCGCGCTGCGCACCCAGCAGGTGCTGATGGAGGAGACCGGGGTTGCCAACGTGGCCGACCCGCTGGGCGGTTCGTGGTACGTCGAGCAGCTGACGGACCGGATCGAGGCCGACGCGGAGAAGATCTTCGAGCAGATCAAGGAGCGGGGCCTGCGGGCCCACCCGGACGGGCGGCACCCGATCGGGCCGATCACCTCCGGGATCCTGCGCGGGATCGAGGACGGCTGGTTCACCGGCGAGATCGCCGAGTCCGCCTTCCGCTACCAGCAGGCGCTGGAGAAGGGCGACAAGAAGGTCGTCGGCGTCAATGTCCACACCGGCTCCGTGACCGGGGACCTGGAGATCCTGCGGGTCAGCCATGAGGTGGAGCGGGAGCAGGTGCGCGTCCTCGGTGCGCGCAAGGCCACGCGGGACGAGTCCGCGGTGCGCTCCGCGCTGGAGGCCATGCTGGCTGCCGCGCGGGAGGGTTCCAACATGATCGAGCCGATGCTGGACGCGGTGCGGGCCGAGGCGACGCTGGGCGAGATCTGCGGGGTGCTGCGGGACGAGTGGGGCGTGTACACGGAGCCTGCGGGCTTCTGAGCGGGCTCAGGCGGACGAGGTAAGGCCCAGGAGCAGTACCCGCGTGAAGTCGCGGACCCACTCCTCGTCCGCCGGTTTGCCGCTCACCAGGGTGCGGTGGACCACCGCGCCCGCGACCATGTCGAAGATCATGTCGCCCGTGCGGGCGGACTCCTCCGGGTCGGGTTCCGGGGGGAGTTCGCCGCGGCTCTGGGCGCGGGCGCGGCCCTGCAGGACCAGGCGCATCTGGCGCTCCACGATGGAGGCCCGGATGCGCTCGCGCAGGGCGTCGTCGCGGGTGGACTCGGCGACCACCGCCATCAGGCCACTCTTGGCCTCCGGACGGGCCAGGATGGCCGCGAACTGCAAAACCACACCCTCGATGTCGGCGGCCAGGCTGCCGCGGTCGGGAAGCTCCAGCTCGTCGAAGAGTTCCGCCACCGCGTCGCACACCAGCTCGGGCTTGCCGGCCCAGCGGCGGTACAGCGTCGTCTTCGCAACCCCGGCCCGGGTCGCCACGTCCCCCAGGGTGAGCTTGGACCAGCCCAGTTCCACCAGCGCCTCCCGGGTCGCGGCCAGGATCGCGGTGTCCGCGGCGGCGCTGCGCGGGCGCCCGGTACGGCTGGCGGGAGTGCGGCTCTGCATCCCTCGACCATAACCGGCGGGATCTGTGCGGTCGTGAGGGAGATCACCGGGGAGTGGTGTCGCGGGGGGTCCGTCTGGCATTACGCTACGAGTCGTAGCGAAAGCGCGTGCGGGCTCGTGATGGACGTACACGGGACGCACGCGAGCGGTGACCACGGGGGCGTGGGGTGGGGACCCGGCGCCCGCGCACGACACTTTTTCATTCCGGCGCGATAACGGGGGAGGATAGACGCATGCAGCCACGGAACATGTCCATGAGCGGCGTCGTCGACCTCGCCGCGGTGAAGGCGGCCCAGGAGGCCAAGGCCAAGGCCGAGCAGACGCGCGCCGAGGCCGCCCGGCACGGCGGCACGGGTGCCGTCGCCCCGGCCGATCTCGTCATCGACGTCGATGAGGCGGGCTTCGAGAGGGACGTCCTCCAGCGCTCCGCCGAAGTACCCGTCGTCATCGACTTCTGGGCCGAGTGGTGTCAGCCCTGCAAGCAGCTGAGCCCGGTCCTGGAGCGGCTGGCCGTCGAGTACGGCGGGCGCATCCTCCTCGCCAAGATCGACGTCGACGCCAACCAGATGCTGATGCAGCAGTTCGGGGTGCAGGGCATCCCGGCCGTCTTCGCCGTCGTGGCCGGACAGGCGCTGCCGCTGTTCCAGGGGGCGGCCGGCGAGCAGCAGATCCGGCAGACCCTGGACCAGCTGGTGCAGGTCGCCGAGCAGCGCTTCGGCATCACCGGCCTGACCGTCGACCCGGACGCGCAGCCGGGCGAGGCGGTCGCGCAGGAGCAGGCGGGGCCGTACGACGCGGCGCTGAACGCCGCCGCCGAGGCGCTGGACGCGGGCGACCTGGGCGGCGCCATCCGGGCGTACCAGAACGTGCTGGCCGACGACCCGGCCCACCCCGAGGCCAAACTGGGTCTCGCGCAGGCCGAGTTGCTGCAGCGGGTGCAGGGCTTCGACCCGCAGAAGGTCCGTCAGGAGGCCGCGGAGAAGCCGAAGGACGCCGACGCGCAGATCGCCGCCGCCGATCTGGATCTGGTGGGCGGGCATGTCGAGGACGCCTTCGGACGGCTGATCGAGACCGTGCAGCGTACGGTGGGTGACGACCGGGACACCGTGCGGCGCCGGCTGCTCGAACTGTTCGAGGTCGTGGGACCAGAGGATGCGCGCGTGGTGGGCGCACGAAGGGCCCTCGCGCGCGCCCTGTTCTGACCAGTCGCTAAACGCCACGGCTTGTGATGCCGGGGTGAAAGGTTTGCCGACGAGTCGTCACAGCGGCTCTGCTTTACCAAAGCTTGGTAATTGCGCAAACTGTTACTCGGAGTAAGTCGAGGCCGTTGATCTGTCTGGTTTCATCCAGGGATCAACGGCTTTGCTCTGCCCATGGATGCCACCCAGCGTCGCGCTCCGAGACCGGTCGGTCGTCCTCCGGTTATCCGGCCGTTACTAGCCAGTAACGAACCCCCTTGTGCCCGGCGCGAGAATGCACCACGATCGGCGACGCTCGGTCCATTCCCTCACCCCCGGCAGCCGGTCGGGTCACGGGAGAATCTGGGTCCCCACCGAGCAGAGCCGACGGCAGTGGCGCCGGCTCTAGGGCAGGGGGGTCTTCGCCCAACGGCGAAGCCTGTCCAGCAAGGTTGTGCGTGATGCGTGTCAGGCGCGACCAGTGGTTGTCGCTCGGGGGTGATCGCCGGTGATTCGGGCGCGGTTCGCGCCGCCGAGCGCGGGCGCTCTCCTTTCCGAGGACGTAGCACTTCTCCCATCCCTGCCTGGTTGAGCCGCCGACCGGTGGCGAGTCCGGGCCAGGAGATGTACGTCCGAGAAGGAGGAAATATGGAGTCCCAGGTGCGTGGCGGGACCAGATGGAAGCGGTTCGCTGTGGTCATGGTGCCCAGCGTCGCCGCGACGGCCGCGATAGGTGTCGCCCTCGCGCAGGGCGCTCTCGCCGCGTCGTTCAGTGTGTCGGGTCAGTCGTTCAAGGTGACGGCCGACTCGCTCGAGGGCAAGGGTTTCGAGCAGTACGGCGCCCTCGACAACGGCTACGAACTGAACGGCAAGAAGACGCTCCACCCGGTTGCCGTGTCGGCGTTCACCCACGCCGAGATCACCAACCTGTGCCAGTCCGTGGTCACGCCCGACGTGCCGATCTTCGGCAAGGTCAGCCTGATCCTGCGGGCGGGTGGACCGGGTCACGACAAGGTCGAGGCCGACCGGATCTACATCGACGTCGCGGACCTCAACGCCGACGCCACCTTCAACAACATCGACATCGGTGTTGCCGCCAAGGACGCCGACAAGGGTCCGGGCATGAAGGGCGGGGGCGAGCAGGCCAACCCGTACGGCTTCGCCCAGCAGGCCGACTCGGCCACGCTGGTCGGTGTGAAGCAGACGGCGTGGGCGACCACCGCCGGCACCTTCAAGCTGAGCGGTCTGCACATGTCGCTGTCGACCGATGGCGCGGAGTGCTACTAAGCACTCGTTGACGGGCGGGGGAGCCGATGGCGCCCCCGCCCGTCCCCTCTCCGGCCGCGTCTTCACGCGCGGCACACATCACGACCACAGCAACGCCGCACCAGGGAGCTGTTTTCCATGAGCGCCGAGACTCCTGCCGCCGCGCCCGGCCAGTTCACCCGCCGGAGGCTGCAGTTCCGCGCCTGGCGGGGCACGCGTCCGTTCTGGGCCGGTCTGTACGTCCTGCTCAGCGGTCTTCCGATCATCTACTTCCCCTACTTCCACCTCCAGGTCGGGCATCTGACGCTGGCGATGGCGACGACGGCGGGAGCGGGATCCCTGATCATCGGCGTACTGCTCATCGTCCTGGGCATCAGCCTCTGGTTCCAGAAGCACGTACGGACGTTCGCGGGCGTCGCCGCGATCCTGCTGGCGCTGGTGTCCCTGCCCGTCTCCAACTTCGGCGGCTTCATCATGGGCTTCCTGCTCGCCCTCATCGGAGGGGCGATGGCCGTCGCCTGGTCGCCGGGCACTCCGCCGCAGCCGCAGTCGCCGGCCGAGGCGGGCCCGGACGAGGGCGGTGCCCCGCGGACCGCGCCGCTGCCCGAGCAGCGCATGGACGCGGCGGGGGAGAACGACCTGTCAGGAACGAGCCCGGCCAACGGGGCGAACGGGAGGCACAGTGCCGGCTGACGAGGTGACCCGCGCGACCGATGTGGACGGGTCGCGCGCGAGAACCGGGCCCCGACACGCGGCCCCCAGGAAGCCGCTGTTCACCAGGTTCCACATGCCGGCCGGCAAGGCGATAGCCACCGTGGCGATGCCGACGGCGGTGCTGATGGGCATGGGCTTCACCTCCTCGCTGGCCCTCGCGGCCGGCAACGGCGGCAGCCCGTCCCCGTCGACCACGTCCAAGAGCCTGACGGCCGACGAGTACAAGGACTGTGTGAAGGCGCTGGACGGGTCCAAGGACGCCTCGTCGTCGCCCTCGCCGTCCGCCTCGAAGAGCGCCGACACGGCCACCCCGTCGCCCTCGGCGAGCGCGGACGCCAAGGACTCGAAGGCCACGCAGTCCGGTGACTCGGGCAAGACCTCTTCGTCGGATTCAGGTTCCGGCGACAAGGCCACGCCCCAGCCGTCCGCGACCTCCGGCTCCTCGGGCGCCGGTTCGTCGGGTTCGTCGTCGTCCAGCGGTGACACGGCCACGCCCGCCCCGTCCGCGTCCAAGAGCAGCGGCGGTCTGCTGGGCACCCTCGGGGACACGCTCGGCGGCATCCTCGGCGGCGGCAGTTCGGACTCCGGCAGCTCCGCCGCGAGCTCGACGCCGTCCGCGAGCCCGTCGGCGAGCGCCTCCCCGGACGCGTCGTCGTCCGGCTCCAAGGTCACCGACACCGTGAAGGACACCGTCTCCACGGCAGGCAAGACGGTCGCGGACACGGTCAAGAAGGCGACCGACACGGTCAAGAAGACCACCGACACGGTCACCAGGACGGCCCAGGACACCGTCAAGGCGGCCGAGTCGGCCACGCCGAACCCGTCGGCGAGCTCCTCCGCCTCGGCGCAGAACTGCCCGGCGGCCACGACCGACCAGAGCGGCGTCGACAACAAGGTGCCGGTGGCGGACGACCCCTGGTACCTCAGTGCCAGCTCGCTGCTGCTCAAGGGCGCCGACTACCAGGGCATCGTCGAGGTGAAGACGGCGTCCGGCACCACCAAGAAGGTGCTGAAGTACGTCATCTCCGGCGGCACGGACATCGGCGACCTGCACCAGACGGTGAACGACAAGCTCTCCGGCAAGACCTACCACGTGCAGGCGGCCCAGGGCTCGACGTCCACCATCCGGGGCGGCGCCACCACGATGTACACCCAGAGCATCTCGGGCAACCTGTTCGGTCTGATCCCGATGACGTTCACGCCCGACAGTCCGCCCCCGCTGAACCTTCCGCTGATCTACTTCACCAACGTCCACGTGGTGCAGGCGGCGCAGTTCGGCGGCAACCTGCACGTGCCCGGCATGCATGTGTACACGACCGACTGACCGGTCCTGCAAAGCCCGTTCGGGAGCCGCACACAGCTGAGGGCGCCCCCCTGGTCCAGGGGGGCGCCCTCAGCGCCGTACAAGGCCCTTGTGGGGCCCGTCAGTTGTGCTGGGAGTTCTGGGTGCCGAGGTGGTGGACGCGGAGCATGTTGGTGGTGCCGGGGACGCCGGGGGGCGAGCCGGCGGTGATGATGACCGTGTCGCCCGCGTCGAAGCGGCCGAGCCGGGCGACCTCCTGGTCCACCAGGTCGACCATCTCGTCGGTGGTGTTCACGAACGGCACGACGTGCGGCTCCACGCCCCAGCTCAGGGTGAGCTGGTTGCGGGTGCCCTCGTCCGTGGTGAAGGCGATGATCGGCTGGATCGCGCGGTAGCGGGACAGGCGGCGCGCGGTGTCACCGGACTGGGTGAAGGCGACCAGGCCCCGGCCGCCGAGGAAGTCGGCGATCTCGCAGGCCGCGCGGGCCACCGAACCGCCCTGGGTGCGCGGCTTCTTGCCCGGCACCAGCGGCTGCAGGCCCTTGGAGAGCAGCTCCTGCTCGGCCGCCTGGACGATCTTCGACATGGTCTTGACCGTCTCGACCGGGTAGGCGCCCACGCTGGACTCGGCCGACAGCATGACCGCGTCGGCGCCGTCCAGGATCGCGTTGGCCACGTCGGAGGCCTCGGCGCGGGTCGGACGGGAGTTGGTGATCATCGACTCCATCATCTGGGTCGCAACGATCACCGGCTTGGCGTTGCGCCGGCACAGCTCGATCAGGCGCTTCTGCACCATGGGGACCTTCTCGAGCGGGTACTCGACGGCGAGGTCACCGCGGGCGACCATCACGCCGTCGAACGCCATCACGACGTCCTCCATGTTCTGCACCGCCTGCGGCTTCTCCACCTTGGCGATGACCGGGACGCGGCGGCCCTCCTCGTCCATGACGCGGTGCACGTCCTGCACGTCCTTGGCGTCCCGGACGAAGGACAGGGCGACCAGGTCGCAGCCCATGCGGAGGGCGAAGCGCAGGTCCTCGACGTCCTTCTCGCTCAGCGCGGGTACGTTGACGGCCGCGCCGGGCAGGTTGATGCCCTTGTGGTCGGAGACGACACCGCCCTCGATGACGATCGTCTTCACCCGGGGGCCCTCGACGTCCAGGACCTTCAGCTCGACGTTGCCGTCGTTGATCAGGACCTGGTCGCCGCGCGAGACGTCGCCCGGCAGCCCCTTGTACGTCGTACCGCAGATGGTCTTGTCGCCCGGAACGTCCTCGGTCGTGATGACGAACTCGTCACCGCGTTCCAGCTCGACCGGACCCTCGGCGAAGGTCTCCAGGCGGATCTTCGGGCCCTGCAGGTCGGCGAGGACGCCGATGGGCCGGCCGGTCTCCTTGGACGCGGCCCGGACGCGGTCGTACCGCGCCTGGTGCTCGGCGTGGGAGCCGTGGCTGAAGTTGAACCGGGCCACATTCATGCCCGCCTCGATCATGGCGACGAGCATCTCGTGGGAGTCGACCGCGGGGCCGAGAGTACAGACGATTTTCGAACGGCGCATGGGGCGATCCTATCGGTTTGTTTCGCTACGGAATATTCCGTCTGGCGGAAGATACAAATGAGTGCCGCACCGCTCAGGTGCTGCTATTCAGTTGTTCTTTCCGACCAGTGCGTAGGTCTGCGTCGCGATCTCCAGTTCTTCATCCGTCGGGACCACGGCCACCGCCACCCGCGCCGACTCCGGCGAGATCAGCCGGGACTCGCCCGAGCGCACGCCGTTCAGCTCCGGGTCGACCGCCAGGCCCAGGGACTCCAGGCCCGCGATCGCCGCCTCCCGCACGGGCGCCGCGTTCTCGCCGACCCCGGCCGTGAACGCGACCGCGTCCACCTTCCCGAGCACGGCGTAATAGGCGCCGATGTACTTCTTGAGCCGGTGAATGTAAATGTCGAACGCGAGAGCGGCGGCTTCGTCGCCCTCGTCGATCCGGCGGCGGATCTCCCGCATGTCGTTGTCCCCGCACAGACCGAACAGACCGCTCCTCTTGTTGAGAAGAGTGTCGATCTCGTCCATGGACATATCCCCAACCCGGGCCAAATGGAAGATGACGGCCGGATCCACATCACCGGAGCGCGTACCCATCACCAGCCCCTCCAAAGGAGTGAGCCCCATCGAGGTGTCCACGCACCGGCCCTTCTCGACGGCGGACGCCGAGGCGCCGTTGCCCAGGTGCAGCACGATGACGTTGACCTCGGACGGTTCCTTGCCGAGCAGTCGCGCGGTCTGACGCGAGACGTAGGCGTGCGAGGTGCCGTGGAAGCCGTAGCGGCGGATGCGGTGCCGGTCGGCGATCTTCGGGTCGATCGCGTAGCGCGCCGCCGACTCCGGCATCGTCGTGTGGAACGCGGTGTCGAACACGGCGACCTGGGGCAGGTCGGGGCGCAGCGCCTGGGCGGTGCGGATGCCGGTCAGGTTGGCCGGGTTGTGCAGCGGGGCGACCGGGATCAGCCGCTCGATCTCGGCGAGCACCTCGTCGTCGATGACGGTCGGCTCGGTGAAGAACATGCCGCCGTGCACCACCCGGTGCCCGATCGCGGCCAGTTCCGGCGAGTCCAGGCCCAGCCCGTCCCGGGCCAGCTCCTCGGCGACCGCCTTGAGGGCGGCGTCGTGGTCGGCGATCGGCCCGGTGTGCTCGCGCGTGTCCCCGGAGGTGAGGCAGGTGTGCTTGAGCCGGGAGGTCTGCTCGCCGATGCGCTCCACCAGCCCGACGGCGAGCCGGCTCGCGTCGCGCATGTCGAGGAGCTGGTACTTCACCGACGAGGAGCCGGAGTTGAGGACGAGGACGCGGCTCGCCGCGAGGTTTTCTGCCACGGTGATTCTGATGCTCTCTGTACTCAGTTGGCGGGCGTCTGGGCCTGGATCGCCGTGATGGCGACGGTGGAGACGATGTCCTGGACGAGCGCGCCCCGGGACAGATCGTTGACCGGCTTGCGCAGCCCCTGCAGGACCGGCCCGACGGCGATCGCGCCGGCCGAGCGCTGCACGGCCTTGTAGGTGTTGTTGCCGGTGTTGAGGTCGGGGAAGATCAGCACGCTGGCCTGCCCGGCGACATCGGAGTCCGGCAGCTTGGTCGCGGCGATGGACGGCTCGACGGCCGCGTCGTACTGGATCGGCCCCTCGATCTTCAGGTCGGGCCGGCGCGAGCGGGCCAGCTCGGTGGCCTCGCGCACCTTCTCGACATCGGCGCCGAAGCCGGACGTGCCTGTGGAGTACGACAGCATCGCGATCCTGGGCTCCACGCCGAACTGCGCGGCCGTGGACGCCGACTGGATGGCGATGTCCGCGAGCTGCTCGGCGTTCGGGTCCGGGTTGACCGCGCAGTCGCCGTAGACCAGCACCTTGTCGGCCAGGCACATGAAGAAGACGGACGAGACGATCGACGACTCGGGCCTGGTCTTGATGATCTCGAAGGCCGGGCGAATGGTGGCCGCCGTGGAGTGCACCGAGCCGGACACCATGCCGTCGGCGAGGCCCTCCTGGACCATCAGGGTGCCGAAGTAGTTGACGTCCGAGACGACGTCGTAGGCCAGCTCGACGGTGACGCCCTTGTGGGCCCGGAGCTGGGCGTACTTCTCGGCGAAGGAGTCGCGCAGCTCGGAGGTGGCGGGGTCGATCAGCTGGCTGTCGCCGAGGTCGACGCCGAGGTCGGCGGCCTTCTTTCGGATCTGGTCGACCGGGCCGAGCAGGGTCAGATCGCACACGCCCCGGCGCAGCAGCACCTCGGCCGCGTGCAGCACCCGCTCCTCGGTGCCCTCCGGGAGGACGACCCGGCGCTTGTCGGCGCGGGCCTGCTCCAGCAGCTTGTGCTCGAACATCATCGGGGTGACCCGGTCGGTGCTGGGGGCGCTCACGCGCGCGGCCAGGTCGGCGGTGTCGGCGTACCGCTCGAACAGGCCGAGCGCCCGCTCCGCCTTGCGCGGGGTGGCCGCGTTCAGCTTGCCCTCCAGGGAGAACAGCCGCTCGGCGGTGGGGAAGCTGTTGCCCGTCACGGAGAGCACCGGGGTGCCGGGGGCGAGGCGGGCGGCGAGGGTGAGGATCTCCTCGCTCGGCACCTCGTTCAGGGTCAGCAGCACGCCGGCTATCGGCGGGGTGCCGGCGCTGTGCGCGGCCAGCGAGCCCACGACCAGGTCGGCGCGGTCGCCCGGGGTCACGACCAGGCAGCCCGGGGTCAGGGCGCCGAGCAGGTTGGGCAGCATCGCGCCGCCGAAGACGAAGCCGAGGGCGTCCCGGGCGAGCCCGGAGTCGTCGCCGAGCAGCACCTTGGCGTCGAGGACCTGGGCGATCTGGGCGACGGTCGGCGCGGACAGCGCGGGCTCGTCGGGGACGACGTAGCAGGGCACCGGCAGCCGGTCCGCGAGCCGCTCGGCGATCTCGTCGCGGTCCTCGCGGGCCACCCGGTTGGTGACCATCGCCAGCACGTCGCAGCCCAGGCCGTCGTAGGCGCGGTAGGCGTTGCGGGTCTCGGCGAGCACCGACTCGGTGGTCTGCCCGCGGCCGCCTACCACCGGGATCACCGGGGCGCCGAACTCGTTGGCGAGGCGGGCGTTCAGCGACAGCTCGTCCGGCAGCTGGGTGTCGGCGAAGTCGGTGCCGAGGACGAGGACGACGTCGTAGTCACGCGCCACCAGGTGGAAGCGCTCGACCAGCGCGGAGACCAGCTCGTCGGTGCCCTGCTCGGCCTGGAGCGCGGACGCCTCGTGGTAGTCCATGCCGTAGACGGTCGCCGGATCCTGGGAGAGGCGGTACCGCGCCCGCAGCAGCTCGAACAGCCGGTCGGGGCCGTCGTGCACGAGCGGACGGAACACGCCCACCCGGTCGACCTGCCGGGTCAGGAGCTCCATGACCCCCAGCTCCACGACCTGGCGGCCGTCACCGCGGTCGATCCCGGTCACGTACACGCTGCGCGTCACGCGTCCACTCCGTTCCTCTGTTCGTGTGACTTGTATGTCTTGAATGTCGCGTCTTCGGCATAAAAATCGCCCACCAAGGTGAGCGGAACCCTCTTGACAATACCCCTGGCCCCGGATAAGGCGCCCGTCAAGTGACTCACTGCCCCGGTGGACGTGAAACAATCGACACTGGCTCACCGGTAACGACAGCGAGCAGGAGACACAGCACGATGCGCATCGGAGTTCTCACCGCAGGCGGCGACTGCCCCGGCCTGAACGCCGTGATCCGGTCGGTCGTGCACCGGGCGGTTGCGCAGTACGGCGACGAGGTCATCGGCTTCGAGGACGGCTACCGGGGTCTGCTCGACCGGCACTACCGCACCCTCGACCTGGACGGGGTCAGCGGCATCCTGGCCCGTGGCGGTACCATCCTCGGCTCCTCCCGGCTGGAGCGCGACCGGCTGCGCGAGGCCTGCGACGGCGCCGCCGACATGGTCGAGGAGTTCGGCATCGACGCGCTGATCCCGATCGGCGGCGAGGGCACGCTGACCGCGGCCCGCATGCTCTCCGACGCGGGACTCCCGGTCGTCGGTGTCCCCAAGACCATCGACAACGACATCTCCTCCACCGACCGCACCTTCGGCTTCGACACGGCCGTCGGGGTCGCCACGGAGGCGATGGACCGCCTGAAGACCACGGCCGAGTCCCACCAGCGCGTGATGGTCGTCGAGGTCATGGGCCGGCACGCGGGCTGGATCGCCCTGGAGTCCGGCATGGCCGCCGGCGCCCACGGCGTCTGCCTGCCCGAGCGCCCCTTCGACCCCGCCGACCTGGTCAAGATGGTCGAGGAGCGCTTCGACCGCGGCAAGAAGTTCGCCGTCATCTGTGTCGCGGAGGGCGCACACCCCGCCGAGGGCACCATGGACTACGGCAAGGGCGAGATCGACCAGTACGGCCACGAGCGCTTCCAGGGCATCGGCACCGCGCTGGCGTACGAGCTGGAGCGGCGCCTCGGCAAGGAGGCCAAGCCGGTCATCCTCGGCCACGTCCAGCGCGGCGGCGTCCCCACCGCCTACGACCGGGTCCTCGCCACCCGCTTCGGCTGGCACGCCGTCGAGGCCGCGCACCGCGGCGAGTTCGGCCGGATGACCGCGCTGCGCGGCACCGAGATCGTGATGGTGCCGCTCGCGGAGGCGGTCACCGAGCTGAAGACGGTGCCCAAGGACCGCATGGACGAGGCGGAGTCGGTCTTCTAGGCCGTCCGGTCCGCCACACCCTTCCAGAAGTTCGCCACGATCCGGTCGAGGAACTCCCGGCCGGACTCGCTGGCGCTTGTGCTGCCGCCGCCCCAGCTCAGGGTGGCGGCCATGTGGCCCTGGTAGTCCTCGTGCAGTTGCTGCAGAAGGTCTTCGAGGACGGTCCGGTCCACGGGTGCCAGCTTCGCCACCGGACGCACATAGGCCTGCCAGCGGGTGGTCACCGCGCTGTGCAGCAGTTCGGCGAGTTTCGCCTCGCGGCCGGTGACGGCGACGAAGTCGGGCAGGGCGAGATCCAGCACCCGGGCGAGTGCGGCCGACTGGCGCTCGTTGCCCCGCCACTGCCCGCCCTCCTCCATGTGCAGATAGGCGCGCAGGTCCATGTCCACGGCGCGGGCGACGTCCTCGGGCGCGACGGCGCGGGCGATGCGGTGCTCGCGCAGGGTCTGCGGCCGGCCGAGGAGTTCGCCCGGGGAACACCACAGCACGCCGGCCAGCGCGGTGAGTTCCGGGTGACTGGGTGCGGCGGCGCCGCGTTCCCACGCGATCACCAGATCGGGAGTGACGTACGGCAGTCCGTACGAGGCCCGCAGGCCGTAGGCGACGTGCTCGGGGCCCATGCCGAGCGCGGCGCGCAGCCGGCGGGCCGCGGGGGCGTTGAAGGGGGGAGCTGAGGGTTGGCGCACCTCGCACAAGCTAGGGCCGCCGTGACGCGATGGCTACGGTCTGTTCGGCCAGGATCACGGATTGTCGGAACGTACAGTTCCGGCCGTTCGGTAGGTAACGGACGGAACACCCTTCCGGCTCACCCCTTGACCGCCCCGCCCAGCGCGAAATCGCCGCCCAGTCGTAGTTGATGCTGACCGAGGCCGGCAAGGCCGCCTCCTCCAGCTCCGTCGGCACCCCGTCCATGAAGTTCTTCAACCCTCCATCTCGGACTCGGCGTCGGCGAGGACGACGTCCGCCGTGGCGATCGGCTTGAAGTGCGCCCGTACGTCGGGCAGGTCCCGCACCGCGGCACGGGCCGCCGAGAGCAGGGCGTGGGAGCCATGCCAGGCCTCGGGGCGCAGCCAGCCGATGAGCGACGCGGTGAGCGCGGCGGTGTTCTTGGCGCCCTCGCCCAGCTCGGCGGCGGCCACCTGCCAGGGTGTCCCGGGCAGGTGCCCCACTTCCACGAAGGTTCCGTTGCCGGGGTGGGGCCGGTCCCTTCGTCCCTCGATGTGTGCGCGCACGGCGGCGTACTCCAGCGCGAGTGCGGTCAGGACCAGAACAGTGGGCTTCGTCTCCGGCACACCCTTAAGGTAATGCCTGGGGAAGGGGTGCACGTGGCTGAACGGGACGTCACGGTGGGCCAGTTGCTGCTCGCCGAGTACCAGACGATCAAGGACGAGCAGAAGACCCGGATCGGGTTCCGGGACAATCTGCTCTACGTCACTCTCACCGTGGTGGCCGCCGTGATCGCCGCCGCCGCCCAGGCCAAGCAGCCGGCGATGCTGCTGGCGCTGCCGCCGGTGTGCGTGGTGCTCGGGTGGACCTATCTCGTGAACGACCAGAAGATCTCGGCGATCGGGGCCTATGTGCGGGGCGAGTTGGGGCCCCGGCTCGCCGCGACGGCTCAGGCCGAGGGGGGCGAGGTCTTCGCGTGGGAGATCGCGCACCGCACGGACCCGGGGCGCGTCTCCCGGAAGGTCGCGCAGTGCGTGGTGGACCTCCTCGCCTTCTGCGTCGTGCCGCTGAGCGCGCTCGTCGTGTACTGGGCGGGCGGTGATGCCTCGGCCGGGCTGGTGGTCCTGTCCGCGCTGGAGGCGGTCGCGGTCATGGGGCTGGGGGTGTGCATCGTCCAGTACGCCGTGCCGTTCGGGGCGGGGAGTGCGGCCGGGTGAGCGATCACGTCGACTTCCGGGGCGGGGACTTCCGCGGGGGCCCGTCATCGGCAAGGCGGAGTACAAGCAGCAGGCGCCGGCCCGGGCCGACGTGCCTGGCGAAGCCGCGCAAGCCTCGCCCGGGCCGAGGCCCTCACCGCCCCTGAGGCACCCACCGATAAACCAACTCCGGCCTCCCCACCTGCCCGTACAGCGGACTCCGGCCCGCCCGTCCCGCTTCCACCAGGTGCTCCAGATACCGCCGGGCCGTGATCCGTGAGATACCGACCGCCTCGGCGACGCCGGCCGCGGTCAGCCCCTCGGAAGCCTCCCGCAGTGCCCCCGTCACCCGCTCCAGCGTCGGCCCGCTCAAGCCCTTGGGCAGTGCGGCGGGCGACGGCGCGCGGAGTGCGGCCAGCGCCCGGTCGACCTCGTCCTGGCCGCTCGCCTCGCCCGCCGCCGCACGGAACTCGGCGTAGCGGACCAGGCGGTCCCTGAGCGTGGCGAAGGTGAAGGGTTTCAGGACGTACTGGACGACGCCCAGGGAGACACCCTCGCGGACCACCGCCAGGTCCCGGGCCGACGTGACCGCTATGACGTCCGCGTGATGGCCGGCCGCGCGCAGGGAGCGGGCCAGCTGCAGGCCGTGCACATCCGGCAGATGCAGGTCCAGGAGGAGCAGGTCCACGGGCGTGCGGTCGAGGAAGCGCCGCGCCTCCGCGCCTGTGTGCGCCTTGCCGACCGCGACGAATCCCGATACCCGGCCGACGTACATCACATGCGCGTCGGCGGCCACCGGGTCGTCCTCGACGACCAGGACGCGGATGGGCTGCTGCTCGTTCGTCATCTGCTGCCACCCGTGGGGGTGCGCAGCGGCAACCGGACCTCGAACACCGCTCCGCCCTCGCCATCCTCGTCGGACTCCGCCACCGTCAACGTGCCCTCGTGGCGGGTCACCGCCTGCCGGACCAGGGCCAGCCCGAGGCCCCGTCCGCCGGGCCCGGCCGGCTTCGTCGAGAACCCCCGCTGGAATACCAGGTCGGCATGGTCCGGGTCGACCCCGGGGCCCGTGTCGGACACCCTGAGGACCACCTCGGTGTCCGAGGCGTACGCCGTCACCGTCACCCGCGCCCGGACGCTGCCCTGCGCCGCGTCCACCGCGTTGTCGATCAGGTTGCCGAGGATCGTGACCAGGTCACGGGCGGACAGGTCGTCCGGGAGCAGGCCGTCGTCCAGGCGGCTGTCCTCCGACACCACCAGCTCCACGCCCCGCTCGTTGGCCTGCGCGGTCTTGCCGAGCAGCAGGGCGGCGAGCACCGGTTCGCCGACCGCCGCGACCACCTGGTCGGTGAGTGCCTGGGCCAGCTCCAGTTCCGCCGTGGCGAACTCCACCGCCTCCTCGGCCCGGCCCAGCTCGATCAGCGACACCACCGTGTGCAGACGGTTGGCGGCCTCGTGCGCCTGTGAGCGCAGCGCCTGGGTGAAGCCCCGCTCCGAGTCCAACTCGCCCATCAGCGACTGGAGTTCGGTGACATCGCGCAGGGTGACGACCGTGCCGCGGCGCTCCCCGCCCGTCACCGGGGAGGTGTTCACCACCAGCACCCGGGACGCCGTCAGGTGCACCTCGTCCACCCGGGGCTCGGAGGACAGCAGCGCGCCGGTCAGCGGGGCCGGCAGGCCCAGGTCGGCCACCGAGCTGCCGATCAGATCCGTGTCCGGAGCGCCCAGGCCCAGCAGCTCGCGGCCGCCGTCGTTGATCAGCGCCACCCTGTACTGCCCGTCCAGCATCAGCAGGCCCTCGCGGACCGCGTGCAGCGCCGCCTGGTGGTAGTCGTGCATCCGGCTCAGCTCGGTGGCGTTCATGCCGTGGGTGTGACGGCGCAGGCGCGCGTTGATCACATACGTGCCGACCGCGCCGAGCAGCAGGGTGGCCCCCGCGAAGCCGAGCAGGGCCGTGACCTGCCCCTGGACCCGGGCGCTGATCGCCTCCACCTTGATACCGGCGCTGACCAGGCCGATGACGCGGCCGTTCTCCTCGACCGGGGTCACCGCGCGCACGGAGGGGCCGAGGGTGCCGGTGTAGGTCTCGGTGAAGGTGTGGCCGTGCAGGGCGGGGTCGATACGGCCGAGGAAGCGTTTGCCGATCTGTGTCCGGTCGGGGTGGGTCCAGCGGATGCCCGCCGGGTTCATGATCGTGACGAAGTCGACGTCCGCGTCCCGTATGACCATGAGCGCGTACGGCTCCAGCTCCACCGTGGGGTGGGAGGTGTGGATCGCCGAGCGGACCGAGGGGGCGTCCGCGATCGAGCGGGCCACCGCGGTGACCTGGCGGACCGCCGCGTCCTCGGCCTGCCGCTGGTCGCTGACGTAGGTGAACAGCGCATACCCGGCCACGACCACCGCTATCAGCACGGCCTGCACGGCGAACAGCTGGCCGGCGAGGCTGCGAGGTCGGGGGAGGGACGGGAAGCGCATGTCAGCAGTGTGCCTCTCCGGTTAAGCGTGAACTAAATGAACGGAAGGGTGACCGCCCTCACAGGTCGGGAGATAGTCACGGCATTCCCCAAACAACGCCCGGACGTGAGCCGCACGCCGGTTGTTCGCCGACGAAGACGTCAAGGAGGGCAGTCGTGGCCGCCATAACCCCCGATACGGCACCTGCCGCACCCCGCGTGAAGCGGGACCGGACCCACTATCTGTACATCGCCGTCATCGTGGCGGTCGCGCTCGGCATCGCCGTGGGCCTCATCTGGCCCGACGCCGCTGTCCAGCTGAAGCCGCTCGGTACCGGTTTCGTGAACCTGATCAAGATGATGATCTCGCCGATCATCTTCTGCACGATCGTGCTCGGGATCGGGTCCGTACGGAAGGCCACCAAGGTCGGAGCCGTCGGCGGTATCGCCCTCGGCTACTTCCTCGTGATGTCGCTCGTCGCGCTCACCATCGGGCTCGTCGTCGGCAATGTGCTGCACCCCGGTGACGGGCTGCACCTGACGAACGCGATCAAGCAGACCGGGCATGCCCAGGTGTCCCCGGACGCGCTGCCGCCCGTCGACTTCGTGCTGTCGATCATCCCGACCACGTTCGTCTCCGCCTTCACCGAGGGCCAGGTCCTCCAGACGCTGCTGGTGGCCCTGCTCGCCGGGTTCGCGCTGCAGGCCATGGGCTCGGTCGGGCAGCCGGTGCTGCGCGGCATCGAGCACATCCAGCGGCTGGTCTTCCGCATCCTGTCGATGGTCATGTGGGCCGCGCCGATCGGCGCGTTCGGCGCGATCGCGGCCGTCACCGGTTCGGCCGGACTGGATGCGCTGAAGAGCCTCGCCGTGCTGATGCTCGGGTTCTACGTCACCTGTGTGCTGTTCGTCTTCGTGGTGCTCGGCGCGATCCTTCGCGCCGTCGCGGGCCTGAACGTCTTCTCCCTCTTCAAGTACCTGGGGCGGGAGTTCCTGCTGATCCTGTCCACCTCCTCCTCCGAGTCCGCGCTGCCGCGGCTGATCGCCAAGATGGAGCACCTGGGAGTCAGCAAGCCGGTCGTCGGCATCACCGTGCCGACCGGTTACTCCTTCAACCTCGACGGCACGATGATCTACATGACCATGGCGTCGCTGTACATCGCGGACGCCCTGGGCACGCCGATGTCCGTCGGCGAGCAGATCCCGCTGCTGCTCTTCCTGCTGCTGGCCTCCAAGGGCGCGGCGGGCGTCAGCGGCGCCGGTCTCGCCACGCTGGCCGGCGGTCTGCAGTCGCACAAGCCCGCGCTGGTCGACGGGGTCGGGCTGATCGTCGGTATCGACCGGTTCATGAGCGAGGCCCGTGCGCTGACGAACTTCGCGGGCAACGCGGTCGCCACGGTGCTGGTGGGCACATGGACGAAGGAGATCGACAAGGAGCGGGTGCGGCAGGTGCTCGCGGGTGAGCTGCCGTTCGACGAGACCACGCTGATGGACGAGGGCCAGGGCACGGTCGCCGAGGTTCCCGAGCCCCGCGAGGGGGAGCTGGCCAAGGCCTGATCCCCGATCACCCGAAAGGAACCCCGGATGCCCGGCCCCGCCTGAACCCGGGCCGGGCATCCGGGAACCACCGCCGGGCGGCTGGGGCTCCCCCGTGCCTCAGCCGCCCGGCTTCTCTCGTTCCTCACTCACCTTGGCCACCAGCTCGGTGGCCGTCGAGGCGGGTACGCCCGCCGCGGTCAGCACCGTGACCGTGGCCGAGCGGCCCGCCTCCTGTGCTGTCAGCAGGCCGTCGTTCACCGCCTCCATCACCGCCATGATCACCTGCTCGTGCACGTACGCCAGCGCCGGCGCCGGCAGGGGTGAGCTGAACACACCCTGATCAAGGCCCTGCTGGAGCAGTCGGACCTTGCCCTCGCGCAACGGGGCGAGGCGTTCGCGGATGCCCTGGACGGTGACCGTGCGCTGGGCCAGGGCGATCAGCAGCCGGTAGCGGTCGGCGATCTCCCCGATGGCGAGCACCGAGCGGGCCACCGACTCCGCCGGGTCGGCCACCCCGGCACGGGCGCGGGCGTCCGCGTCCGCCAGCGCCGCCACCGCCCCGTCGACCAGGGTGCTGATCAGTGCCTCGCGGCTGGGGAAATGGCCGTACACCGTCCGTCGTACGACTCCCGCGGCGCGCGCGATCTGGTCCATGGAGGCGTCGGGATCGCGCAGCAGTTCGGCGAGGGCGACGTCGAGGATGCGGCGCCGGTTGGCGTCGGCGCGGCTGGTGTTACCCGTGGTCATGGCCGTCATTCTGCCTTCCCTCCGCCTTCCCTCTGCACCTCACTCGACTTGCACAGCACTGTGCAACGACGTACATTGCACAGTGTTGTGCAATTGCGCGACGCTGTGCAAATCCATGCCGTGCACCACGTACTCGTCGCACACCTGAGGAAGGCGACCCCTGACATGCGACTCGTCATGACCGAACCGGTCGAGAAGATGGAGCGCCCCTACGCCCGGCGCTGGTGGGCACTGCTCGTGCTCTGCCTGAGCCTGCTGATCATCGTGATGGCGAACACCGCCCTCACGGTCGCCGCGCCCGACATGACGAAGGACCTCGGGCTGACCAGCGCCGACCTGCAGTGGGTGATCGACGGCTACACCGTCCCCTACGCCGCGCTGATGCTGCTGCTCGGCGCCATCGGCGACAAGTACAGCCGGCGCGGCGCGCTCGTCCTCGGCCTCGTCGTCTTCGGCGGCGGCGCGGTCTTCGGGTACCTCGCCGACAGCGCGGCGACCGTCATCGCGGCCCGTGCCGTGATGGGTGTCGGGGCGGCGCTGATCATGCCCGCCACGCTCTCCCTGCTCGCCGCGACCTTCCCGCGGGGCGAGCGGGCCAAGGCGATCACCCTGTGGACGGCGACGGCAGGCCTCGCCATCGCCGCCGGACCGGTCGTCGCCGGCGCCCTGCTGCGCGACCACGGCTGGTCCTCGACCTTCCTGATCAACGTGCCCATCGCGGCCGTGGCGATCGCTGCCGCCTTGGTCCTGGTGCCGCCCTCCAAGGCCGGTCACCACGACCGCATCGACTACGCCGGCGGGCTGCTGTCGGTGATCTGGACCGGCTCGCTGGTCTACATGATCATCGAGGGCCCGCACTTCGGCTGGGGCGTCAAGGCCGTCACGGCGGCGGTCATCGCGGGCATCGGCCTGGTCGCCTTCGTCGCCTGGGAGCTGCGCCACCCCCGCCCGATCCTCGACGTGCGCCGCTTCACCACCCGCCGCTTCGCCGGCTCCAACCTCGCCGTCGCCCTGTTCTTCCTCGCCGTCTTCGGCGCCTTCTACTACCTCACCCAGCATCTGCAGTTCGTCCTCGGCTACGACGCCCTGGAGACCGGCCTACGCATGCTGCCGCTGGCCGGCGCCGTCTTCGTCGGCTCGGCGCTGACCGGCTGGCTCACCCCGCGCGTCGGCATGAAGTGGACCGTCACGGCGGGCATGGTCGGCGGTACGACGGCCCTTGCGCTGCTGACCCGGGTCGACGCGGCCTCGACGTACGCCGACTTCCTGGCCCCCCTGATCATCCTCGGCCTCGCCATCGGCCTCGCCCTCTCGCCCTGCACCGACGCGATCATGGGCGCCTTCCCCGAGTCCGAGCTGGGCGTCGGCGGCGCGGTCAACGACACCTCGCTGGAGCTCGGCGGCTCCCTCGGCATCGCCATCCTCGGCTCGCTGCTCGCCACGTCGTACGGCAACCACCTCCGCGACGCCGGCGCGGGCAGCAAGCTCCCGGCGAGCGCCCTGGACACCGCGCGGGACTCGGTCGGTGCCGGGTACGCCGTCGCCCAGGGAATCGGCGACAAGGCACACGCGCTGGCCGCACAGGCGGCCCGCGCCAAGGACCCCCAGCAGGCCGCACAGCTCAAGCAGCAGGCCACCGAACTCGCCGCGGGCGCCCGGCAGATGGCCGACGCGGTCGGCTCCTCCTTCTCCTCCGCCGTCGCGCACACCAGCCTGGTCGGCGCGGTGATCCTCGGCATCGGCACGGTCCTCGTGGCCGTCCTGCTGCCACGCCGTGAAGCCGCCGCGCCGGAGGCGAGGACCGAGGAGAGGGAGCTGGTGAACAGCTCGGCCGACTGACGGTTTCCCGCCTCCATCCGCTAACGTGCCGCTCCGGACCGACCGGAACGGCACGTTCGTGCCTGGCGTCAGTACGTGTGAGTCAGTACCTGTATGGAGGCACGGGGGACATGAAGATCGACTGGGACCGGCGCACCTGCGCGCGCAAGGGGCACGTGACCTACGCGCCCGACGACCCCCGGCTGCGGATCCGGCTGCACGCCGAGACCGCGCTCGGGGAGGTGTGGCGCTGTCTGCGCTGCGGCGACTTCGTGCTCGGTGAGCCGCACGGCTCCGGACCGGCCGCGGACGCCCCGCTGGTGCCGCGCGGCAAGGTGCTCCGCGACCTGTTCATCCTGCGCTTCCTCTCGATCGAGCGGGCCGTGCGCGGGGTGTTCATCGTGCTGGTCGCGGTCGCGGTGTGGAAGTTCAGCAACAGCCAGGACGCGGTGCGCCGGCTCTTCAACGAGAACCTGGATGCCTTCCGCCCGGTCTTCAGGCACTTCCACTACGACCTCGACCACTCACCGGTGGTCGGCTCCATCCAGAAGGCGTTCGGCTACAAGCACTCCACGCTGCTGCTGGTCGCCGCCCTGCTGCTGGTCTACGCCCTGATCGAACTGGTCGAGGCGGTCGGCCTCTGGTACGCCAAGCGCTGGGCGGAGTATCTGACGGTCGTCGCCACCGCCGCCTTCCTCCCCCTGGAGATCTACGAGCTCACCGAGAAGGTCAGCTATCTGAAGATCACCACCCTGGTCCTCAACATCCTCGCGGTCCTCTACATCGCCCTGGCCAAGCGCCTGTTCGGCCTGCGCGGTGGCCGCAGGGCCTTCGAGGAGGAGCGGCACAGCGCCTCCCTGATGGAGGTGGAGGAGTCGGCGGGGGTGACCGTCTGAGGGTGCATCGTGGCCCCCGGCCTTGCCTTGACGCCGACGTCAACACCTACGGTCGTAGACATGCGAATCGGCGAGCTGGCCGCGCGGGCCGGGACCAGCACCCGCACCCTGCGCTACTACGAGGCACGGGGGCTGCTGCCCGCCCGGCGCGACGACAAGGGACACCGCATCTACGACGAGAGCGACCTCAGGCTGCTCCAGCAGATCCGGACGCTGCAGGACTTCGGGTTCGAGCTGGAGGAGACCCGCCCCTTCGTGGAGTGTCTGCGTGCCGGGCACCCGGACGGCGACTCCTGCCCGGCCTCGCTCCAGGTCTACCGCCGCAAGCTGGCGGAGCTGGACGCGCTCATCGGGCAGCTGTCGGCGGTGCGGGAGACGGTCGCCGGGCAGCTGCGGCGGGCCGAGCTGGCCCGTGACGCGCTGGCCGCCGAGGCGCTGGTTCCGGGTGGCCCGGAGCCCGTGTGCGAGCTGGGAGGGCTTTCGCGATGAGCTTGGTGAGCGGACTGACCGAGGTGACGGACGCGGATTTCGAGACGGAGGTACGGGGCTCGGACCTGCCGGTGCTGGTGCAGTTCACGGCCGACTGGTGCGGTCCGTGCCGGCAGCTCGCGCCGGTGCTGAAGGACATCGCCTTCGAGGAGGGCGACCGGCTGAAGATCGTACAGATCGACGTCGACCGCAATCCGGGGACGACGGTCGCCTACGGGGTGCTGTCCACGCCGACCCTGATGGTCTTCCGGGACGGTGAGCCGGTGCGGTCCATGGTGGGGGCGCGGCCCAAGCGGCGGCTGCTGGAGGAACTGGCCGACGTGCTGTAAAGCCGAGCCGCCCACGAAAAAAATCCCCTGAGCAATTGCGCTCGGGGGATTTCTGTGCGTATATTCAGTGGTTCGTGACTTCATTTCGACAAGTCACGGAGAAGTTCACTGAGCACAGTATATCCGGGCGGGAGCGGAATTGTCAAACACCGAATTTCCGAACGATGAATTGCGGCACGAGCAGGAATTCATCGACGGACTGTACGCGCGCGTGGACGTGCTGCGCGGCGACGCCGAGACCTCGGTCGCGGACGCGCTCGCCCAGGGCGACAAGCCCATGCAGGCCCGGCTGGAGCGGGACATCCTGGTCGCCGAGCGGTCGGGGCTGCTCGCCGCGCTGAACGCCGTGGACGGCTCGCTCTGCTTCGGCCGGATCGACCTGGCCGACGGCACCGCCCACCACATCGGCCGGATCGGGCTGCGCGAGGACGACGCCGAGCGCACCCCCGTCCTCATCGACTGGCGGGCCGACGTCGCCCGTCCCTTCTACCTGGCCACCGGTCACACCCCGATGGGCCTGCGCCGCCGCCGGCACATCAGCACCGAGGGCCGGACCGTGACCTCCCTGCACGACGAGATCCTCGACCTCGGCGACGCCACCCGCACCGGGTACGAGGACCACAACGCGGACGCCGTGCTGCTGGCCGCGCTGAACTCGGCGCGCACCGGCCGCATGAGCGACATCGTGCAGACCATCCAGGCCGAGCAGGACGAGATCATCCGGGCGCCGTACCGCGGGGTGCTGGTGGTCGAGGGCGGGCCCGGCACCGGCAAGACCGCGGTCGCCCTGCACCGCGCCGCCTATCTCCTCTACGAGTACCGCGAGCTGCTGGCCCGCCGGGCCGTGCTGATCGTCGGCCCCAACCCGGCCTTCCTCGGCTACATCGGCGAGGTGCTGCCCTCCCTCGGCGAGACCGGGGTGCTGCTGGCCACGGTCGGCGAGCTGTTCCCCGGCGTGAAGGCGACCGCGACGGACACCGCCGAGGCGGCCGCCGTGAAGGGCCGGGCCGACATGGCCGACGTGCTCGCCGCCGTCGTACGCGACCGGCAGGCCCTGCCGGACCCGGTCATCGCGATCGAGCACGACCGCGAGGTGCTGATGCTCGACGACGGGCTGGTCTCCGTCGCCCGCGAGCGCACCCGCGCCGCCAAGCTGCCGCACAACGCGGCCCGCGAGTACTTCGAGGGCCACATCCTCAACACCCTCACCGAGCTGTACGCCGAACGCGTCGGCACCGACCCGTACGACGGCAGCAGCCTGCTCGACGCCTCCGACATCACCCAGATCCGCGACGAGCTCGCCGAGAACCCCGAGGTCTGGTCCGCGATCGACCAGCTGTGGCCGCGGGTCACCCCGCAGCGGCTCGTCGCCGACTTCCTCGCGGAGCCGGACGGCTACCTGCCTCAGGCGGACGCGGACGCGATCCGCCGCCCGGTGACCCGTGCCTGGACCGTCGCCGACGTCCCCCTCCTGGACGAGGCGGCCGAACTCCTCGGCGAGGACGAGCGCTCGGCACGGGCCCGTGCCGAGCGCGAACGAGAGACCCAGATCGCCTACGCGCAGGGCGTGCTGGACGTGTCGTACGCCTCCCGGACCTACGAGTTCGAGGACAAGGAGGACGGTGACCCGGACGGGTCGGAGGTGCTGTCGGCGCACGACATCATCGACGCCGAGCGGTTCGCCGAGCGGCACGAGGAGGCGGACCACCGCAGCGCCGCCGAGCGCGCCGCGGCCGACCGGACCTGGGCGTTCGGGCACATCATCGTGGACGAGGCGCAGGAGCTGTCGCCGATGGCCTGGCGGCTGCTGATGCGGCGCAGCCCGACCCGCTCGATGACCCTGGTGGGCGACCCCGCCCAGACCGCCGAGGCGGCCGGTGTCGGCTCCTGGGCGGACATCCTCGCCCCCTATGTCGAGGACCGCTGGGAGCACACCCGGCTCGGCGTCAACTACCGCACCCCGGCCGAGATCATGGAGCTGGCCGCGGCCGTGGTCCGCGCCGAGAACCCGGACTTCGAGCCGCCGAGCTCGGTCCGGTCGACCGGGGTACGGCCCTGGGTGCGGCGGGCCGACGGCGACCTGCCCGAGGCAGTGGCCAAGGCGGTCGCCGAACTCACCCCGGCCGAGGGCCGCCTCGCCGTCGTCGCCCCGCGCGAGCTGCACCGCTCGCTGGCCGGCCGGCTGGACGGCGTCACGGCGGGCGCCGAGCCCGATCTGACCCGTACGGTCGTGCTGCTCGACCCCCGCCAGGCCAAGGGCCTCGAATTCGACTCGGTCCTGGTGGTGGAACCGGCCCGCTACGGCACGAGCGACCTGTACGTCGCCCTGACCCGGGCCACCCAGCGGCTCGGGGTGCTGTACACGGACGAACTGCCCAAGGCGCTGGCCGCGGGCGTCACCGGGGACTAGGCGAACCGCCGGTGGGCGACGGCGGCGGGTAGCTCGGGTGCAGCGAGGAGGACAGCGGCTCCAGCGACGCGCACAGCGCGGTCGGGAAGGCCGGTTCCCTGCGCTGCACGGCCCGGCACCCGCCGGCCGCGCTCTCGAGGAACGGCCTCCAGCCGGAGTGCTCGGCCCGGAAGAAGTACCGGTCGCCGAGGCGGGACGCGCAGGCGGGGTCCTTGGTGTCGTCGCCGCACGCCGGTCCCGTGCGCCAGGAGAAGTCCAGCACCAGCCACTTTCCGTCGCAGTGCTCGGCGTCCCGGTAGGAGTGCATGGGGGCGTCGACGGCGATCATCGCCTGCTCGTAGGAGGCGGTGGTGCAGCCGGTGGCCGGCGGATGGCAGCCGAGTTCCCCGCACAGCCGCAGCGCGGGCGGCTTGGCGCCGTCGGCGGTGAAGACGATGTCGTTGTCGACCACCAGCTCCCGCTCGCCCAGCGGCTTGGGCAGCCGTACCCGGACCGTGGCCGTCGTCTCCCTGGTGCACCCGGAACGCCTGTCACCGGACGGGGAGCTGAAGGTGATCTGCACATGTACGGTGCCCGGCACCGTGCCGTACTCGGCGTCGGTGTCCACCGCCTTGAGATCCCGCACGCACGGGTGCTCGCCGCTGGGCACGCGCGCGTCCAGGTTCAGCGTGCGGTGGTCGGCGCCGATCCTTGCACCGGTGACTCCGGACGGGCCGAAAGTGGTCCACGGGACCGGCCCGGTCCGAGTGGGCGAGGCGCCTCCGGCCACCCGGGTGCCGCAGCCGCCCAGCAACAGGACGGCCACGGCGCACAGCAAAGCGGTCACTGATCTCCAAAGTCGCACGCGCCTCAATCCCCCCGTGGTGCACCTGAGTTGACCTGGAGGCACTATAGGGCGCGCGCCGTCCGGTCAGGCGGGCCGCAGCCAGAGAGTGGCCAGCGGCGGCAGGGTCAGCCGGATGCTCGCCGGGCGGCCGTGCCAGCCCTGGGGTTCCGGTTTGATGATGTCGGGGTTGGTGACGTCGCCGCCGCCGTACCGCGCGGCGTCCGTGTTCAGCGACTCGTGCCAGGCGGGCACGTCCTCGGGGACCCCGAGCCGGTAGTCGTGGCGGACCACCGGGGACATGTGGGAGACCGCGAGCAGCGGGTTGCCGTCGGCGTCGAGGCGCAGGAAGGCGAAGACGTTGTCGTCCGCCGCGTCCCCGGTGATCCACTGGAAGCCCGCCGGGTCGGTGTCCCGCTGCCACAGGGCCGGGGTCGCCCGGTACAGCGCGTTCAGGTCCCGTACCAGATCCCGTACGCCCCGGTGGTCGGCCTCGGCGCCGTAGGACGGGTCGAGCAGCCACCAGTCGGGGCCGTGTGCCTCGGACCACTCGGCGCCCTGCGCGAACTCCTGCCCCATGAAGAGCAGCTGCTTGCCGGGGTGGGCCCACATGAAGCCCAGGTAGGCGCGGTGGCCGGCGCGCTGCTGCCACCAGTCGCCGGGCATCTTCGACACCAGGGACCGCTTGCCGTGCACGACCTCGTCGTGGGAGATGGGCAGGACGTAGTTCTCGCTGTAGGCGTACACCATCGAGAAGGTCATCTCGTGGTGGTGGTACTTGCGGTGCACCGGCTCGTGGCCCATGTACTCCAGCGAGTCGTGCATCCAGCCCATGTTCCACTTCAGGCCGAAGCCGAGCCCGCCGAAGCCGCTCGGGCCCTTGTGGTGGGTGGGGCGGGTGACGCCGTCCCAGGCCGTCGACTCCTCGGCGATGGTCACCACCCCCGGGCAGCGCCGGTAGACGGTGGCGTTCATCTCCTGCAGGAAGACCACCGCGTCCAGGTTCTCCCGGCCGCCGTGCTCGTTCGGCGTCCACTGGCCCGGCTCGCGCGAGTAGTCCAGGTAGAGCATCGAGGCGACGGCGTCCACGCGCAGGCCGTCGATGTGGAACTCCTCGCACCAGTACACGGCGTTCGCCACCAGGAAGTTGCGCACCTCCCGGCGGCCGAAGTCGAACTCCAGCGTGCCCCAGTCCGGATGCGCGGCCCGCAGCGGATCGTGGTGCTCGTACAGCGGCCGCCCGTCGAACTCGGCCAGCGCCCAGTCGTCGCGCGGGAAGTGCGCCGGCACCCAGTCCATCAGCACCCCGATGCCGGCCTGGTGCAGCCGGTCCACCAGATACCTGAAGTCGTCCGGGGTGCCGAGCCGGGCCGTCGGGGCGTAGAACCCGGTGACCTGGTAGCCCCAGGACCCGCCGAAGGGATGCTCGGCGACCGGCATCAGCTCCACATGCGTGAAGCCCATCTCCCGTACATAGGCGGGGAGTTGTTCGGCCAGCTGTCGGTAGGTGAGGCCCGGGCGCCACGAGGGCAGGTGGACCTCGTAGACGGAGAAGGGCGTCTCGTGCACGGGGATGTCGGCCCGGTGCGCCATCCACTCCGCGTCGGCCCACTCGTGCTGCGGGACGTCCACGATCGACGCCGTCGCGGGCGGGGCCTCGGTACGGCGGGCCAGCGGATCGGCGCGCAGGGTGCGCGAGCCGTCCGGGCGGGTGATCTCGAACTTGTACACCTCGCCCGCGCCGATCCCCGGCACGAACAGCTCCCACACCCCGGAGGAGCCCAGCGAGCGCATCGGGAAGCCGGTCCCGTCCCAGAAGTTGAAGCCGCCCGCGATCCGCACGCCCCGCGCGTTGGGCGCCCACACCGCGAACCGGGTGCCGGTGACCCCCTGGTGGCTGGTGACGTGCGCGCCGAGCGCCTGCCACAGCTGCTCGTGCCGGCCCTCACCGATCAGATGCAGGTCCAGCTCGCCCAGGGTGGGCAGGAAACGGTAGGGGTCCTCGGTGTCCAGGACGTTCCCCTCGTACGCCACCAGCAGCCGGTACTTCGGTGCGCCCGCGAGCGGCAGCAGACCCGAGAAGAACCCGTCACCGTCGTCGTGCAGCTCGGCCCGCAGCTCGCCGGTGACGACCGTGACGGACAGCGCGTACGGCCTGAAGACCCGGAAGACCACGCCGCCGGGCACCGGATGGGCGCCCAGGACGGAGTGCGGGTCATGGTGGGTGCCGTGCAGCAGCCTTTCCCGGTCGGCGGGGGAGACGGCGGCCGCCGGCCGCTCGTGCGCCGGCACCTTCTGCCTCGGGACCGTCTTCTCCCTGGTCCTGGTGTGCTTCTTGCCTTTCGGGGTCACGGACGAGCCTCCTGGTTGTTCACGCGGCGAGGCGACGGATCGCCGAGAGCGGTACGGGGAGCCAGTCGGGGCGGTGCCGGGCCTCGTAGACGACCTCGTAGACCGCCTTGTCGGTCTCGAAGGCCCGCAGCAGCACCGGATCGGTGCGCGGATCGCGGCCGGACACCTCCGCGTACCCACAGCAGTAGGCGGCCCGGCACACGCGCGCCCAGTCCGGCGCGGGCGGGGTCACGGAGTGGGCGGCGTAGTCGAAGGAGCGGAGCATCCCCGCGATGTCCCGCACCGGCGGCTGCGGCATCCGCCGTTCGGCCGGCGGCCGGGCCGGCTCGCCCTCGAAGTCGATCAGCGACCACTCCCCGGAAGGGGAGCGCAGACACTGGCCCAGGTGCAGATCGCCGTGGATCCGCTGAGCGGTCCAGGTGCGGCCCTCGGCGGCGAGCGAGGCCAGCGCCGCGTAGGCGGAGCGCAGCCCGCTCTCGTACGGCCGCAGGCCGGGCACCGCCTGGACGGCCGCCTCCAGTCGCTCGGTCATCCCGTCGGCCAGCGACTGCAGCTGCACATGACCGAGGGTGACCGTCGGCAGGGCGCGGGCGAGCGCGGTGTGCACCTCGGCGGTGGCCCGGCCCAGCGACCTTGCCTCGGCGGCGAAGTCCTCGCCCTTGGCCAGCTCGCGCAGCGCCAGCTCCCAGCCGTCGCTCGCCCCGCTGACGAAGGGCTGGAGCACCGCCAGCACATACGAATCCGCGTCCAGCTCGGCGTGCAGCCAGGCCGTCGGCGCGGGCACCCGGGGGCAGTCCGCGCGGGCCAGCGCCAGGGGTATCTCCAGGTCGGGGTTGACGCCGGGCACCACCCGGCGCAGCAGTTTCAGGATGAACGTATCGCCGTAGACCACCGACGAGTTGGACTGCTCGGCGGTCATCAGCCGGGCCACGAGACCCTCGCGGATCTCCTGGCGCGGGTCCCGCTCGAAACGCAGCCCGCCGATGCGCGCCCGGGTGCGCAGGGCCTCCAGGAGCACCTCGGCGGGCCGGGGGTCGTACAGGGCCTCGTACACCGTGCGTCCGGCGAGCGGCCCGTCCGCCACATGCCCGATCAGCGCGGGCGCCAGCCGGGGCGGCAGCGCCTCGCGCACGCCTATGAGGAGCTGGTAGCAGTCGCCCGGATGGGGCTCGGCGCCCAGCGCGGACGGCTGGTGGACGCGCAGCAGCAGGTGGTACAGGCCCAGCCGGCCGTCGGGCGGCAGCAGTTCGGTGACGGCCACGGGGGTGAACCCGGTGACCGGGCGCCCCTTGCCGGCGAACCAGCGCTGCCTCGGCAGCCACTCGCGCAACAAGGGGTCGAGCGAGGCGAGGAGAGGAGTGGTGCTGGAAGAGGTGACCGTTTCCGCCATGGGCGTCACGTCCTTTCCCCGGGTCGTCGGGGTGTTACTGATGCGTGCCCCGGGTGGGGCGGTGGAAACCGCCCCACGAGGGCCACTACGCGGCTTCCCGCCGCAGGCGGAACCAGTAGAAGCCGTGCCCCGCGAGAGTGAGCAGGTACGGCAGCTCGCCGATCGCCGGGAAGCGGACCCCGCCGAACAGCTCGACCGGGTGCCGCCCGCCGAACCGGCTCAGGTCCAGCTCCGTGGGCTGTGCGAAGCGGGAGAAGTTGTGGACGCAGAGCACGAGGTCGTCCTCGTACTCCCGCAGGAAGGCGAGCACCGCCGGGTTGGTGGACTGCAGCTCGGTGTAGGACCCCAGTCCGAAGGCGGGGTTCTGCTTGCGGATCTCGATCATGCGCCGGGTCCAGTGCAGCAGCGACGACGGCGACGACATCGACGCCTCGACGTTGGT
>NZ_JBIAEC010000002.1:0-109987 GCF_042868225.1 Streptomyces sp. NPDC007856
ACGCCATCCCCGCAACTACCTCGCCTTTCTTGGCCTCGCTGCAGCACTGTGCTGTTACAAGCGACTGCTCCGCCTCACCACATAGGACACCGTCTTAGTCCCCGCTTCGGGCGTTACCGCCGCTGCCGCTTCCAGGGCCCGGTGATGGCGAGCATGATGCCGGGCGTCTGGATGTTGGCGAACAGGGTCTTGCCGTCGGGCGAGAAGGTGACGCCGGTGAACTCGCTGTACTCCGGCGCCGCTTCGGTGCCGATGTTCAGTTCGTTGCGGGCGATCGGGTAGGTACGGCCGCTCTCGGTGGCGCCGAACAGGTGCTGGACGCCTTCGCCGTCCTCGGCGATGACCAGGCCGCCGTACGGGGAGACGGTGATGTTGTCGGGGCCCTCGAAGGCGCCGTCCTTGCCCGGGTCGGGGTTCACGCCGAACAGCACCTTCAGGGTGAGGGTCCGGCGCCGCGGGTCGTAGAACCAGACCTGGCCGTCGTGCTGGACCGGGCTCTCCGCACGGGCGTAGGAGGAGACGATGTAGGCGCCGCCGTCGCCCCACCACATGCCCTCCAGCTTGCGGGCGCGGGTGATCTGGCCGTCGGCGAACTGCTTGCGTACCGACACGGTCTTCGCATCGCGGTCGGGGACGTCGATCCAGTCGACGCCGTAGACCGTGCCGGTCTTCGTGGCGCGGGACAGGTCGTCCACGAACTTGCCGCCGGAGTCGAAGCACTTGAAGGCCTGGAGCACGCCGGCGTCGTCGGCGAGGGTGCGCAGCGCGCCGCGGCCGTGGCGGAAGTCCTCCGGCGGGGTCCAGCGGTACAGCAGGCCGTTGGGGCCGGCCGCGTCCTCGGTCAGGTAGAGGTGGCCGCGCTTGGGGTCGACGGCGACGGCCTCGTGGGCGTAGCGGCCCAGCGCCTTGACGGGCTTGGGGTCGCGGTTGGCCCGGCGGTCCTCCGGGTCGACCTCGAAGACATAGCCGTGGTCCTTGGTGAAGCCGTATCTGCCGGCCTTGCCCTCGGTCTCCTCGCAGGTCAGCCAGGTGCCCCAGGGGGTGCTGCCGCCGCCGCAGTTGGTGGCGGTGCCGGCGATGCCGACCCACTCGGCGACCTCGCCGCCGCGGCGGACCTCGACGACGGTGCAGCCGCCGGCCGCCGCCGGGTCGTAGACGAGCCCCTCGGTCAGCGGCACCGGGTGCGGCCAGTTGGCGCGGGCGCCGGCCAGTTCGTGGTTGTTGACCAGCAGGGTGGTGCCGCGGGGGCCCTCGAAGGTGGCGGTGCCGTCGTGGTTGGACGGGGTGAACTCGCCGGACTCCAGCCTGGTCCTGCCGCTGTAGGTGATGATCTCGTACGCGAAGCCGACGGGCAGGGCGAGGATGCCGTTCGGGTCGGGGACCAGCGGGCCGTAGCCGACGCCGCGGTGGTCGCCGTACGCCGAATCCGTCTCGGCGCTGTCGATGTCGGTGTCCGTCGCAGCGAGGGCGTTCGGCGCCGTGGCCAGCGCGCCGACACTGCCCGCCAGGGCGACCCCGGCACCGGTGATCGCGGATTTTCTGGCGAAGTCCCTGCGGGTGAGCGACATGGTGTGTCTCCTGAGACGGTGGGAGTGCCGTGGAGGGTGGCGGACCCCGGTTCGGCGCACACGCTCCCGCCACACCTTGAACGGGACTTGAACAACGGACTACTTCAAAGGCCCTTGTTCAAGAATCCGTATGCGCCACCCCATGACCGCCCCAAGTCACGCCATGACCAGCTCAAGGAGTTTTTCAGGCCCCGTGCTGCGACCGTGCCTTGAACGCGGCCTTCCGCGCCTCCTTCGCGACCTTCTTGTCCGGATGCAGCCGCCCCATCGCCTCCAGCACATCGGCCGTGGCCGGGTGCCCCACCCGCCAGGCCGCGGAGAAGAACCCGCTGTGCTGCGCGGCCAGCCCCTCCACCAGCGCCTGGAGCTCCTCGGAGTTGCCCTCGGCCGCCAGCTGCGCGGCCACCGTGTCGATGGTCAGCCAGAACACCAGCTCCTCGGACGGCGCCGGCACACCCGCCGCGCCCCGTTCGCTGAGCCACACCCGGGCCAGCCCGCCCAGTTCCGGATCGTCCAGCACCTCCCGCAGCGCCGGCTCCGCCTCCCCGCCGATCAGCGACAGGGCCTGCTGGCAGCGCAGCCGGCGCAGCGGCGCGCCCGCGTCCGCACCCCGTGCCGCCGCCAGCAACTCCCGTGCGGCGTCGAGCGGTTCGCGCCGCGCGAGCCACAGCTCGGTCTCGGCGCGGGCGGCGGACTGCCCGAACCCGGCCGTACCGTCGAGCAGCGCGTCCGCACCCTTGTCGGCGAGCTCACCGACGGCCGGTGCCTGGAATCCGGCCTCCAGCAGCCGCGCCCGCAGCCCGTACACGCCGAGCGGGGTCAGTCGGACCATGCCGTAGCGCGAGACATCGGTGTCGTCGAGCTGCGCCGCCAGCTCCTCCTCGGCATCGGTCATCAACACCTCGTCCACCGGCTGGTACTCCACGAGCCCGACCGGCTCGAGCGCCCGGAACTGGTCGTCCAGCCGCATCATCGCGTCGGAGACCTGTTCCAGGACGTCGTTGGTGGGCTCGGCCATGCCGTCGGGGAGGATCATGGAGGCGGCCAGGGCGGGCAGCGGCACCGGCCCCTCGCCGGGGCCGTCCTCACTGACCGTCAGCAGATAGAGGTTGCCGAGGACGCCGTCCAGGAACTCCGCCTCCGCCTCGGGGTCCCAGTCGAGTGACGAGAAATCGATCTCGCCGCCCTCGTCCAGGGCATCGACCAGATCGTCCAGGTCGGGGACGCTGGCGTCGGCGACGACGGTCTCCAGCGCGGCGAGCCACACGGCGAGCACATCGGCCGGGGCGCCCCCGGTGAGCAGCTTCAGCTCCTCGCCGGCCCGGACCGTCCCGGCCTCCTCGTCCACGATCCCGACCAGCCCCGCGTCCATGGCGACCCGCCAGGCCTCACTGGCATACGCGGCGGCGTCGTCACCGCTCAGGGCGAGCAGGTCGGCGGCGGCCGGAAGCTGCTCCTCGACCAGTCCGCCGCCGGCGTCCACCCGGGTGTCGGGCCCGGCCCAGCGGGCGAGGCGGGCGGCGCGGGAGAGCAGCGGGGTGGACAGCGCGGCGCGTGCCAGCTCCGCTTCGGGGTGCAGCCGTACGGGCGGCAGGGGGGCGCTGTCTGACATCGGCTGGTTCTCCTCGGACCGTGATACGGGCTCAGCCGCTCAGCCTAGACGGATTTCCACCCATGCCGCCCGGTTCATCTCTCCGTCGGCCGCCGTACATGGCCGAAACCTTGACAACTCCCGTCGTCAGGCAGGAGATTGACGCGCGTAGAAGTTGGGGGGACAACTGTTCACTCGGCTCTACGCGTGTCACGGAGGGCTACGACCCCCACACGCTCCTGTTCCACCCTCGTCCCGGCGCATCGTCACGTCCCCGGAGGGAACCCTTGCCGAGCAGGTCTACCGCGCGCCTCGCCGCGCTCACCGTCGCCGCCGTCTGCAGCGCGGCGTCCGCCGTCGTCCTCACCTCTCCCGCGCACGCCGACTCGGTGCGCATCCACGACGTTCAGGGCACCACCCGAATATCGCCGTTCGCGGGCCAGAAGGTGACGGATGTGCCGGGCATCGTCACGGCCACGCGGACGTACGGCTCGTCCAGAGGCTTCTGGATCCAGGATCCGAGCCCGGACGACAACCCGGCCACCAGCGAGGGCGTCTTCGTCTTCACCAGCTCCACGCCTAAGGTCGCGGTCGGCGACTCGGTGACGGTGACCGGCACGGTCTCCGAGTACGTCCCGGGCGGCACCGACTCCGGCAACCAGTCGGTCACCGAGATCACCAAGCCGACGATCACGACGGTCTCCACCGGCAACGCGGTCCCGGCGCCGGTCGTGATCGACGAGGACTCGGTCCCGGACGAGTACGCGCCGCAGGGCGACACCGCGGCCGGCGGCTCGATCAACGGCCTGACACTGGACCCCTCGAAGTACGCCCTGGACTACTACGAGTCCCTGGAGGGCATGAACGTCCAGGTCGAGGACACCCGCGTGGTCGGCCGCACCGACCCGTACAGCGAGCTGTGGGTCACGGTGAAGCCGTGGGAGCACCGCAACGTGCGCGGCGGCACGGTCTACGGCTCCTACGACTCCCAGAACACCGGCCGGCTGCAGATCCAGTCGCTGGGCTCGACCGCCGACTTCCCGAAGGCGAACGTCGGCGACACCCTGGAGGGCGCCACCACCGGCCCGCTGGACTTCAACCAGTACGGCGGCTACACCCTGGTGGCGAGCAAGCTCGGCACTCTGCAGAGCGGCGGCCTGGAGCGCGAGACCACGCGCAAGCAGTCGGGCCGCGAGCTGGCCGTGGCCACCTACAACGTCGAGAACCTCGACCCGTCGGACAAGACGTTCGACCAGCACGCCGCCGCGATCGTGAACAACCTGCAGTCGCCGGACATCGTGTCCCTGGAGGAGATCCAGGACAACAACGGCGCCACGGACGACGGCACGGTCGACGCGAGCGTCACCGTGAACAAGCTGATCGACGCGATCGTCGCGGCGGGCGGCCCGAAGTACGACTGGCGCTCGATCGACCCGGTCAACGACCAGGACGGCGGCGAGCCGGGCGGCAACATCCGCCAGGTGTTCCTGTTCAACCCGGAGCGGGTGTCCTTCGTGGACCGCGCGGGCGGCGACTCCACCACCGCGGTCGGCGTCACCAAGGAGTACGGCAAGGCCGAGCTGACGGTCTCCCCCGGCCGGATCGACCCGGCGAACGCGGCCTGGAAGGACAGCCGCAAGCCGCTGGTCGGCCAGTTCGTCTTCCGGGGCAAGACCGTCTTCGTGATCGCCAACCACCTGATCTCCAAGGGCGGCGACCAGGGCCTGACCTCGCAGTACCAGCCTCCGACGCGCAGCTCGGAGATCCAGCGCCACGCACAGGCGACCGAGGTGAACGCGTTCGTCAAGGACATCCTGGCCGTCCAGAAGAACGCGAACGTCATCGCGCTCGGCGACATGAACGACTTCGAGTTCTCCGGGACGGCGAAGATCCTCGAGGGCGACGGCGAGCTGTGGTCGGCGATCAAGTCGCTGCCCAGGAGCGAGCGTTACACCTACGACTACCAGGGCAACGAGCAGGTCCTGGACCAGATCCTGATCAGCCCGGCGATCCGGCGCGGCTGTGACTTCGACTACGACTCCGTCCACACCAACTCGGAGTTCAACGACCAGATCAGCGACCACGACCCGCAGGTGCTGCGCTTCCGTCCGTGAGCGAAGCCGCTCTCAGGGCTGGCTGAACACTCCGTTCAGCCAGCCCTGCCAGGCGGACGACCTCGAATTCCTCCGACCCCCATGGGGCGGTCAATGGTGACGCTGCCGGCGCCGGACGACACCGGCCGTCACCGCGGCCGCGCCCAGCACGCCCACGGCGAGGACCGGTCCCGGATGCCGCATGCCCGCGCGCAGCGCGCCGCGCAGGGGCTGCGGGACGGAGTCCTCGACGGCATGGCCGGCGCGTCCGGCCCGGTGCTGGACGGCATGCCCGGCACGACTCGCCCGGCCCTGCGCCGCATGCCCCACCCGCGCGGCCCGGCCCTGCACCACATGCCCCGCCTGAGCGGCCCGGCCCTGCACCACGTGCCCCGCCTGTGCCGCCCGCCCCTGCACCACGTGGCCGGCCTGGGCGGCGCTCTCGCGCAGCTGCACGGTCATGGCACCGGCCTTGTCCTTCAGGTCGGCGGCCCGCACCCGGGCCCGGCCCTTCACATCGGCCCTGCCGACCAACTGGGCCACGGTCTCGCCGAGTTGGTGCCTGGTGTGCTCGATCTGCTGCCGCAGCTCGTCGGGCCCCTTGGCGCCCGACCCGTGCGGAATCCTGTGCTTCATCGATGTGCCCTTTCCCTGATCGCGTCGACGAACGGCTCCGCCTTCGCCGCTGTAGCGCTGAGCATGATGCCTCCTGAGGCCGCGCCCGGCGGGGAGGGGACCTGGCGCGTGGTCTCCGCCCGCAGCGGCCGGCGAAAACGCGCGCCCTCGAAGGACAGCGCGCCGCACCGAGGCCGGACACCACCCGGCGCGGCACCGACCCACAACCCACCGTAGGCGCGACCCCGGCCACGACGCACCCGCACGAGCCGCCCCAGGCATCCGCACCCACGCTCCAGACGTCGGGTACCCGGCCCGAAGACAGTCAGTCCCGCTCGACGCCCCCGCCCCCGCCCCCGCGCTCGCCGAGGCGCGCGAGTTGGCTCTGAAACCAGTCGAGTCGCGCCTGCAACAACGCTGCCTCGGCGACGAGTTCAGGCACCCCGGGCTCCACTGCACCCGCCGACTCGGCGGCCGGGACCCCGATGTCACCACCCCGTGCCACCACCCGCACCCCGTGCCCGGCCAGCCGGGCGAAACCGACGAGCGAAACCGACGTACGGCCGCGCACACAGCCGCCGCAGACGGGAGCGAGGGCCCGCCAGCCGGGCCTGCCCCAGCCGGCGTCGCCGAGCGCGACCGCGGTGGCACCACAGGCGCACGGACCGGCGGTGGCCGAGCGCACCCGCTGCCGGGCATAGCGAAAGCCGCGCTCGAAGCGGATGTAGGCACCGAGCACGGAGACCTCCAGCAGCAGGGCGGTCCGGTGCTCGGCGGTGCACAGCATGGCCTCGGCGGCACCGCGGTCGTGGACACAGTGGAAGCCGCAGTCGCACAGCCGGGCCGGCGGCCGGTGCCGGCGGCCATAGACACACGCGGCGTCGTCGAGCACGGCGTACGGCAGCGCGCCGCCGAGCGACACGCCGGTGAACCCGGCCCGGGTGCCGTCCTGGGACAGCACCGGGTGGGCGATCTTGTATCCGGTCGGCGGCTCCGTCGGGCGTTCCGCGGGGAGCCGGAACCTCATCGGACGGCCGGAACCTCTTCACGGGCCGGCTCGGCCGGTCCGACTTCGCCGGGGACGGCGATCTCCGCGGGGAGCGAGGCCTGCTCCTCCTCGACGTGCGGCCGCTCCTCGGCGACTCCCGTGGCCAGTGCCTTGCCGAGCTTCATGGTGCCTCCCATGACGGACGTCGGTGACCCACCGGCCATAGTGACCCATGATGGGCCGAGTTGGACACAGGACCTTCGGCCACCGACCCGAACCCCTCAGCAATGCTTATCAATACCATGTAGAGAATTTAAGTAGAGCTTCACCGACAGGCCGCCGACACTACCCGTATGACAACCTCACGCACCACCACCCGCCCCTTCGGCCGCACGCTCTGCGCGATGATCACGCCGTTCACCGAGGACGGCGCCCTCGACCTGGACGGCGCCCGGAAGCTGGCCGCGTGGCTGGTGGCCGAGGGGTGCGACGGCCTGGTGCTGAACGGCACCACGGGCGAATCGCCCACCACCACGGACGCGGAGAAGACGGAGCTGGTCACGGCCGTCCGGGAGGCGGTCGGCGACCGGGTGTCCCTGGTCGCGGGCGTGGGCAGCGCCGACACCCGGCACACCGTCGAGCTGGCCCTGGCGGCCGAGCAGGCGGGCGCCGACGGCGTGCTGGTGGTGACGCCGTACTACAGCAGGCCGCCACAGCAGGCGGTGGAGGCGCACTTCCGCGCGGTCGCCGACGCGAGCGGACTGCCCGTGATGCTCTACGACATCCCGGGCCGCACCGGTACCCGGATCGAACCGGACACGATCATCCGCCTCGCCGCGCACCCGAGGATCGTGGCCGTCAAGGACTGCTCCTACGATTTCCTCGGCACCCAGAAGGTGCTGGCCCACACGGACCTGGCGTACTACGCGGGCTGCGACGAGCACGTACTCGCGCTGTACGCGGTCGGCGCGGCGGGCTGTGTGAGCACGGTGGCGAACGCCGTACCCGGCCGGATCGCCGCGATCCTCGACGCCTTCGACGCCGGCGGCACCGCCCGGGCGGCCGAACTCCAGTTGCGCGCGACGCCGTTGATCGAGGCAATGATGGGCGCGGGCCTGCCCGGCACGGTCACCGCCAAGGCCCTTCTCGCCCGCCTGGGCCTGCCCGCGGGCCCGGTGCGCGCACCCCTGCTGCCCGCCGACCAGGAGGCGGCCGACGGACTGCTGGCGCGCCACGAGGCGCTCACGACGGCCTGATCAACACTCGGCACCGCTTGCCGCCCCGGGCGACGACCGAGGATCCCGTCCGGAGCCGGAGAAAACCCCGAGGACCGGCCCGCCTCCCCTGTCGTACGGTGGCCCGGTGAGCCGCCCCCTGCTGTTCCTGGACGTCGACGGCCCCCTCAACCCGTACGCGGCCCAGCCGGAACGCCGCCCCGAGGGCTATACGACGATCCGGGTGCCCGAGTTCTCCCGGCGCCCGCTGCGCGTCTGGCTGAACCCCCGCCACGGCCCGGCCCTGCTCCGGCTCGGCTACGAACTGGTCTGGGCGACGAGCTGGATGGCCGAGGCCAATGTCTGGATCGCCCCCGTCGTGGGCCTGCCGGAGCTGCCGTACCTCGACTTCGGCACGGGCCTGTTCGCCGAGCGACCGGACGGCGTGCACTGGAAGACCGAGGCGATCGTGGCGTACGCCGATGGCCGCCCGTTCGCCTGGGTCGACGACGAGCAGAGCGCGGCGGACACCGCGTACGTGGCCGCCCGTCACCCCGCCCCGGCCCTGCTCCATCACGTGAACCCGAGAATCGGCCTGCGCGAGGACGACTTCGCGGCACTGCGGGAGTTCGCGACGCCGACGTCCGTATGACACAGCGCCATCCGCATGACACAGCGCCCTCCACCACACACGGCGGAGGGCGCTGAGGCGCGGTCGGGTCAGTTGTGGCTGTGCAGGATGTCGTTCAGGCCGCCCCAGACCGCGTTGTTCGGGCGGGCCTCGACCACGCCGGTGACCGAGTTGCGGCGGAAGAGGATGTTCGAGGCGCCGTTCAGCTCGCGGGCCTTGACGATCTGGCCGTCGGGCATGGTGATCCGGGTGCCGGCGGTGATGTAGAGGCCGGCCTCGACCACGCACTCGTCGCCGAGCGCGATGCCGACGCCCGCCTCGGCGCCGATCAGGCAGCGCTCGCCGATGGAGATGATCACGTTGCCGCCGCCGGACAGGGTGCCCATGGTGGAGGCGCCGCCGCCGATGTCGGAGCCGTTGCCGACCACGACTCCGGCGGAGATCCGGCCCTCGACCATGGAGGTGCCGAGCGTGCCGGCGTTGAAGTTGACGAAGCCCTCGTGCATGACCGTGGTGCCCTCGGCGAGGTGCGCGCCGAGGCGGACCCGGTCGGCGTCGGCGATGCGGACGCCCTTGGGGACGACGTAGTCGGTCATGCGCGGGAACTTGTCGATCGAGGTGACCTGCAGGTGCAGGCCCTCGGCGCGGGCGTTCAGCCGCACCTTCTCGATGTCGTCCACGGCGACCGGGCCGAGCGAGGTCCAAGCGACGTTGGCGAGGTGGCCGAAGATGCCGTCCAGGCTCTGGCCGTGCGGCTTGACCAGGCGGTGCGAGAGCAGGTGCAGACGCAGATAGACGTCATGCGCGTCGATCGGCTTCTCGTCGAGCGAGGCGATGACCGTGCGGACCGCGACCACCTCGACGCCCCGGCGGGCGTCCGGGCCGATCGCCGCGGTCGCGCCGCCGCCCAGCAGCTCAGCCGCCTGCTCGGCGGTGAGTCGCTCGGTGCCGGCCGGGCCCGGCTCCGCGACCAGCTCGGGGGCCGGGAACCAGGTGTCGAGAACGGTGCCGTCGGAGGCGAGGGTGGCGAGGCCGGCGGCGACGGCGCCGGTGGTGCGGGAAGCAGAGTCGGTCATGGAAGAAAACCTAACGTGGGCGGGGTGGTCAGGGCGAACCGCGTCTCACGTGCCGGGCGCCGCTTCAGGGGATCAGCCGAGACAGGGCGGCGCGGGCGTACCCCTCGTCGTACGAACCGCCCGTCAGCAGCACCTGGAGACAGATCCCGTCCAGCAGGGCGAGCAGGGCGCGGGCGGTGACCGGGTCCGTGCGGCGGGCCAGCAGGGCCGCCGCCGCCTCGGTCCACTCGGCGGCGACGGGGCGCAGGGCGGGCCGGCGCAGGGCCTCCAGATACAGCTCGTACTCCAGCTCCACGCCCGTGCGGTCGCCGTCCAGCCACGCGCCGAGCGCGCGGGCGAGTTCGGCGGCGAGATCGCCCTCGCCGTCCTTGGGCAGCTGCTCGGCCAGCACCCGGCCGAAGTTCTCGTTCGACTGCCGCAGCGCGGCCACCATCAGCTCTTCGAGGGTGGCGAAGTGGTACGTCGTGGAGCCGAGCGGTACGTCCGCCTCGGCGGCGACCGAGCGGTGGCTGAGGCCTGCGATGCCGTCCCGGCCGACCACGCGGATCGCCGCGTCGATGAGGCGCCGGCGCCGGTCGGGGTCGTAGCGGCGGGGCATCAGTGACTCGCCCCGCCCAGGTTCAGCACGACTACTCCGCCGACGATCAGCAGGATGCCGCCTACCTTGGCCAGGCCCAGCCCCTCCCCGAACAGCAGCAGTCCGAGGAGGGCGATGGCCGCGGTGCCCACGCCGGACCAAATCGCGTACGCCGTGCCGATCTGGACGGTCTTCAGCGTCTGGGCGAGCAGCGCGAAGGAGACGAGGTAGCCCAGAGCCGTCACGAGCGAGGGCCAGAACCGGCTGAACCCCTCGCTGTACTTCATCGCCGTCGTCGCGGCGACCTCGGCGGCGATGGCGCCGGCGAGTGTCAGATATCCCATGTGTACAAGCGTACACAAGGATGCGTACGGGCGTACACAACCGATACGTACGAGCGTACGCAAGGAGGAAATTTCACTTTCATAGAAACCGCTCGCTGAGCCGTCTTCCGGCGCTAATGTGCGGGGCCATGCCCGACCACACCCCCCATCCCTGGGAGACCGGCTGGACCGCCGATTCCTCCCGCTCCTCCGGCACCCGAAGACTCTGGCTGGCCGGCGCGCTGGCGCTCGCGGTGGTCACCGCCTGCATCACGGCGCTGGCGGTGAACGACGGACCGCCGCACACCACGACCGCCGCACAGCCGACCGGAGCCCCCACGGACAACGGCCCCGGCCTGCTCTCCTTCGCCTCGCCGTCGGCGAGTACGGCCGCTGCGGCCGGAGGCAGAACCACGGCGGCGTCGGTGACACCACCCGCCACCGCCCCGTACCCGACCCAGAGCCCGAAACCCACACCGTCCAAGTCACCGGCCGAGCAGGGGAGTTCCACAAAACCCGCCTCCACCCGGCGATCGGTCCGCTCCCTGAACTACCCCGACCGCTACTGGCACATCAGCGGCGACTTCGTACGGCTCGACCCGGTCACCACCCCGGCCGACCGCCGCGCCGCGAGCTTCACTGTCGTCAAAGGCCTTGCCGACAGCTCCTGTTACTCCTTCGCGACGGCGGACGGCGGCTATCTGCGCCACCGGAACTTCCTCCTGCGCGCCGAACACGACGACGGCACGCCCCTGTTCCGCCAGGACGCCACCTTCTGCCCCCGCCCCTCCTCCATCGGCGGAGCGACCATGCTGGAGTCGGTCAACTACCCCGGCCGCTTCCTGCGCCACCAGAACTTCCAGCTGAGGCTGGACCCGTACCAGAACACCGGCCTCTACCGCGCCGACTCGGCGTTCCTGCTGGTGGACGGGCTGGGCTGAGCACCCGAAGCCCGGCCACGCGAAAGGGGCCACGGCACACGGCCATGGCCCCTTTCACAGGCGCTGTGTCAGACGTTGAAGCCGAGCGCCCGAAGCTGCTCGCGGCCGTCGTCGGTGATCTTGTCGGGGCCCCACGGGGGCATCCAGACCCAGTTGATGCGGAGTTCATTGACGAGGCCGTCCGTGGCGGACTTGGCCTGGTCCTCGATGACGTCCGTCAGCGGGCAGGCCGCGGAGGTCAGGGTCATGTCGACGGTCGCCACGTTGGAGTCGTCGATGTGAATGCCGTAGATCAGGCCGAGGTTGACGACGTCGATGCCCAGCTCGGGGTCGACCACGTCCATCAGGGCCTCGCGCAGCTCCTCCTCGGAGGCGGGCTTCATCTCTGCGGTGTCGGTCATGCCGTCTTCCTTTCGGCGTCGGCGCCACCCAGAGCCTGGGCCGTCGCGTCCTTCCACGCCATCCAGCTCAGGAGGGCGCACTTGACCCGCGCGGGGTACTTGGAGACACCGGCGAACGCGACCGCGTCCTCCAGGATTTCCTCCATCGCGTCGTCGGGCTCGATCCTGCCCTTGGACTGCATCAGCTCCAGGAAGGTCTCCTGGATCTTCTGCGCCTCGGTCAGTTCCTTGCCGACCAGCAGTTCGTTGAGGACCGACGCGCTCGCCTGGCTGATGGAGCAGCCCTGGCCCTCGTACGAGACGTCCGCGATCTTCGTGCCGTCGTACTTCACGCGGAGGGTGATCTCGTCGCCGCACGTCGGGTTCACATGGTGCACCTCGGCGTCGCCATCCCGCAGACCACGCCCATGGGGGTTCTTGTAGTGGTCCAGGATGACTTCCTGGTACATCGAGTCCAGCTTCACGGTTTCAGCTCACGCCTCTCAGCCGAAGAAGTTCCGTACGTGCTCCAGCCCCTCGACCAGTGCGTCGATCTCGGCCGGCGTGGAGTACAGATAGAACGACGCTCGCGTGGTCGCAGGAATTCCGTACCGGAGGCAGACGGGCCGCGCGCAGTGGTGGCCCACACGGACCGCGATGCCCTGCTCGTCGAGGACCTGGCCCACGTCGTGCGGGTGGATGTCACCGAGCGTGAAGGAGATCGCGGCACCCCGGTCCTCGGCCGTGGTGGGGCCGATGATCCTCAGGTCCGGGACCTTCTGCAGTCGCTGCACCGCGTACTCGGTGAGCGCGTGCTCATGGGCGAGGATCTTCTCCATGCCGATCGACTGGAGGTAGTCGATCGCCGCGCCGAGACCGACCGCCTGGGCGATCGGGGGCGTGCCCGCCTCGAACTTGTGCGGCGCCGGGGCATAGGTGGAGGAGTGCATCGAGACCGTCTCGATCATCTCGCCGCCGCCCAGGAAGGGCGGAAGGTCCTCCAGCAGCTCCTGGCGGCCCCACAGGACGCCGATGCCCGTCGGGCCGCACATCTTGTGGCCGGTGAAGGCCACGAAGTCGGCCTGCAGGGCCTGCACGTCCAGCGGCATGTGCGGGGCGGCCTGGGAGGCGTCGATGCAGACCAGCGCGCCGACCTCCTGGGCGCGGCGCACTATCGCCTCGACCGGGTTGACCGTGCCCAGGATGTTCGACACCAGCACGAAGGAGACGATCTTCGTCTTCTCGGTGATGATCTCGTCGATGTTGGTCAGGTCCAGCCGGCCGTCGTCCGTCAGACCGAACCACTTCAGCTTCGCGCCGGTGCGCTGCGCCAGCAGCTGCCACGGCACGATGTTGGAGTGGTGCTCCATCTCCGTGATGACGATCTCGGTCTCGTGGTCCACCCGGTAGGGCTCCTCGGCCCAGCCCAGCATGTTCGCCACGAGGTTCAGCGACTCGGAGGCGTTCTTGGTGAAGATCACCTCGTCGCGGCTCGGCGCGTTGACGAACGCGGCGACCTTGTCGCGCGCGCCCTCGTACAGCGCCGTGGCCTCCTCGGCGAGCACATGCACACCGCGGTGGACGTTGGCGTTGTAGCGCTCGTAGTACTCGCTCAGGGCGTCCAGCACCTGGCGCGGCTTCTGCGAGGTCGCCGCGTTGTCCAGGTACACGAGCTTCTTGCCGTCGTGGACCTGTCGGTCCAGGACGGGGAAGTCCTTGCGGATCGCCTCGGTGTCGAGGAGGCCCGGCAGCTGTGTCACGCGGATACGCCACCCTTCGTGTATGCCTCGTAGCCCTCGTCCTCCAGCTTGTCGGCCAGCTCGGCACCGCCGGACTCGACGATCCGGCCACCGGAGAAGACGTGGACGAAGTCGGGCTTGATGTAGCGCAGGATGCGCGTGTAGTGCGTGATCAGCAGGGTGCCGACCTCGCCGGTCCCGCGGACGCGGTTGACGCCCTCGGAGACGATGCGGAGCGCGTCGACGTCCAGACCGGAGTCCGTCTCGTCGAGGATCGCGACCTTCGGCTTGAGCAGCTCCAGCTGGAGGATCTCGTGGCGCTTCTTCTCACCGCCGGAGAAGCCCTCGTTGACGTTGCGCTCGGCGAAGGACGGGTCCATGTTGAGGCGCTCCATGGCCTCCTTGACCTCCTTCACCCAGGTGCGCAGCTTGGGGGCCTCGCCGCGGACGGCGGTGGCGGAGGTGCGCAGGAAGTTGGAGACCGAGACGCCGGGGACCTCGACCGGGTACTGCATCGCCAGGAACAGGCCGGCGCGGGCCCGCTCGTCGACGGACATCGCCAGGACGTCCTCGCCGTCGAGGGTGACGGTGCCGTTGGTGATCGTGTACTTCGGGTGACCCGCGAGGGAGTAGGCGAGGGTCGACTTGCCGGAGCCGTTGGGGCCCATGATGGCGTGCGTCTCGCCCTGCTTCACGGTGAGGTCGACGCCCTTGAGGATCTCCTTCGTGGCGTTGTCGGCCTCGACGGTGACGTGCAGGTCTCGGATTTCAAGCGTTGCCATGGGTGCCTCAGGACTCCTGGGTGAGGGAGACGAGAACGTCGTCCCCTTCGATCTTGACGGGGTATACGGGGACGGGGCGCGTGGCCGGGAGGCCGGACGGCTTGCCGGTGCGCAGGTCGAAGGAGGAGCCGTGCAGCCAGCACTCGATCTGGCAGTCCTCCACCTCGCCCTCGGAGAGCGAGACGTTCGCGTGGGAGCAGATGTCGTGGATCGCGAACACCTCGCCCTCGGTCTTGACGACCGAGACCGGCGTGCTGTCGATCTCCACCCGCTTCGGGGTGTCCTCCTCCAGCTCGCTCAGCCCGCAGACACGTACGAAGGTCATGCGACCGAAGCCTCCAGCTCCTCCTCGATCTTGGCGAGCAGGCGCTCCTGGATGTCGGCGACGCCGATCTGCTGGACCAGCTCGGCGAAGAAGCCGCGGACCACCAGACGGCGGGCCTCGTGCTCCGGGATGCCGCGGGCCATCAGATAGAAGAGCTGCTCGTCGTCGAAGCGGCCGGTGGCGGAGGCGTGGCCGGCGCCGACGATCTCGCCGGTCTCGATCTCCAGGTTCGGCACCGAGTCGACGCGCGCGCCGTCCGTGAGGACGAGGTTGCGGTTCATCTCGTAGGTGTCCGTGCCCTCGGCCTTGGCCTCGATGAGCACGTCGCCGATCCAGACCGCGTGCGCGTCGTCGCCCTGGAGCGCGCCCTTGTAGACGACGTTCGAGTGGCAGTGCGGGGTGTTGTGGGTGACCAGCAGGCGGTGCTCCTGGTGCTGCCCGGCGTCGGTGAAGTACAGGCCGAACAGCTCGGCCTCGCCGCCGGGGCCGGCGTAGGTCACGCGCGGGTGCAGGCGGACGACGTCACCGCCGAAGGTGACGACGACGGACTTGAAGGAGGCGTCCCGGCCGACCAGCGCGTTGTGCTGGGCCACATGGACGGCCTTGTCGTCCCAGTCCTGGACGGAGACGACGGTCAGCTTGGCGCCGTCGCCCAGGACGTAGTCGACGTTGGCGGCGAGCACGACGTCACCGGTGTGGTCGATGACCACGACGGCCTCGGCGAAGGCGCCCAGCTCGATCACCTGGTGGGCGTAGGCGACCCCGCCCTCGCCGTGCGCGGCGATCCGGATCGGCTCGGTGAGCACCGTCTCCTTGGGGACGGTGATCACGCCGGCCTTCTCGAACGCCGAGTACGCCTGGGCGGCGACGCGGTCCACCGGGGTGCCCGCCCTGCCGAGGCGGGCGTCGTCGCGGCCGACGGTCTCGACGGTGACGCCCTCGGGGGCCTGGACGGTGACCTTCACGCCCCCGCCGTTCGCGACGGCGGTGCCGTCGTGCAGCCCGCGCAGGCGCTCCAGCGGGGTGAACCGCCACTCCTCCTCGCGGCCGTGCGGGACCGGGAAGTCCGCCACGTCGAAGGACGGGGGCGCGCTCATGCGCGAGACGACGGTCGACTCCGCGGCGACCGCGATCTGGCCGGCGGTGGTGGAGCCCACCGGGGTGTTCTGAGCCTCAGCCATGGCTGTCGTAGTGCTCGCTTTCTGAGTAAGACGTGTGCTGACCGATGGGGCGGGCCTTAGCCGACCGCGCCTTCCATCTGCAGCTCGATCAGCCGGTTGAGCTCGAGGGCGTACTCCATGGGCAGCTCCTTGGCGATCGGCTCGACAAAGCCGCGCACGATCATCGCCATCGCCTCGAACTCGGAGAGGCCGCGGCTCATCAGGTAGAAGAGCTGGTCCTCGGAGACCTTGGAGACGGTCGCCTCGTGACCCATGGACACGTCGTCCTCGCGGACGTCGACGTAGGGATACGTGTCGGAGCGGGAGATGGTGTCGACCAGCAGCGCGTCGCACAGCACGTTCGACTTGGAGCCGTGGGCACCCTCGCCGATCTCGACCAGGCCGCGGTACGAGGTACGGCCGCCACCGCGCGCCACCGACTTGGAGACGATGTTGGACGAGGTGTTCGGCGCCATGTGGACCATCTTCGAACCGGCGTCCTGGTGCTGGCCCTCGCCCGCGAAGGCGATGGAGAGGGTCTCGCCCTTGGCGTGCTCGCCCATCAGGTAGACGGCCGGGTACTTCATCGTCACCTTGGAGCCGATGTTGCCGTCGATCCACTCCATGGTCGCGCCCTCGTAGGCCACGGCGCGCTTGGTGACCAGGTTGTAGACGTTGTTCGACCAGTTCTGGATGGTCGTGTAGCGGCAGCGGGCGTTCTTCTTGACGATGATCTCGACGACCGCGGAGTGCAGCGAGTCCGACTTGTAGATCGGGGCGGTGCAGCCCTCGACGTAGTGCACGTAGGCACCCTCGTCGACGATGATCAGCGTCCGCTCGAACTGGCCCATGTTCTCCGTGTTGATGCGGAAGTAGGCCTGGAGCGGAATCTCGACGTGCACGCCCTTCGGCACGTAGATGAAGGAGCCGCCGGACCACACGGCCGTGTTCAGGGCCGCGAACTTGTTGTCACCGGCGGGGATGACGGTCCCGAAGTACTCCTTGAAGAGCTCCGGGTGCTCCTTCAGGGCGGTGTCGGTGTCGAGGAAGATGACGCCCTGCTCCTCCAGGTCCTCGCGGATCTGGTGGTAGACGACCTCCGACTCGTACTGGGCGGCGACACCGGCGACCAGGCGCTGCTTCTCGGCCTCCGGGATGCCCAGCTTGTCGTAGGTGTTCCTGATGTCCTCGGGCAGGTCCTCCCAGGACTCCGCCTGCTTCTCCGTGGAGCGCACGAAGTACTTGATGTTGTCGAAGTCGATGCCCGAGAGGTCGGAGCCCCAGTTCGGCATCGGCTTCTTCTCGAAGAGCTTCAGGCCCTTCAGGCGCAGCTTGGTCATCCACTCCGGCTCCGACTTCTTGCCGGAGATGTCGCGGACGACCTCCTCGTTCAGGCCGCGCCTGGCGGAGGCACCGGCCACGTCGGAGTCGGCCCAGCCGTATTCGTACTTGCCCAGGCCCTCGAGCTCAGGGTGGACAGTCTCCGTGGGGAGAGTCATGCGGGGTTCCTCCCGGCCGTGGTTGCAGGTGCGTCAGTGGATGTCTTGGGGATGAACGTCGTGCAGACGCCGTCGCCGTGCGCGATGGTCGCCAGTCGCTGGACGTGGGTACCCAGCAGCTCGGCGAAGATCTCCGTCTCCGCCTCGCACAGTTGCGGGAACTGCTCCGCGACATGAGCGACCGGGCAGTGGTGCTGGCACAGCTGCTCGCCGACCGGTGCGTTGCGCGCCGTAGCAGCGTACCCGTCGACACTCAAGGCCTTGGCCAGGGCTTCGGCTCGCTTGTCCGGCGTGACCGCCTCGATCGCCTTGCGGTACGCGCTCGCCTGGGCGGCGATCCGGGCGCGGGCGAAGGCCGCGACCGCCTCGGGGCCTCCGCCCTGCTCTGCGATCCAGCGGAGCGCGTCCGCGGCGAGCTTGTCGTACGACTGGTCGAAGGCGTCCCGGCCGCAGTCGGTCAGCGCGAAGACCTTGGCGGGGCGGCCGCGCGTGCGCGTGCCGTACACACGCTGTTCGCGGGCCTCCACGACGTCGTCGGCGACCAGTGCGTCCAGGTGGCGCCGAACGGCCGCCTGGGTCAGCCCCAGCCGGCCGGCGAGTTCGGCGACGGTCGACGGGCCGTGGTCCAGGATGGAGCGCGCGACGCGGTTGCGCGTGGAGCGCTCACCGGTCGCGAGTTCCTCCTGCGGGACCCCCAGGGGGGTCTCCCGAGCCTCGCCGACGTTTTTCACAACGCCATTGTTGCGTAATTCCGCGGAGCCTGACAAGCGCCGTCCGGATCATCGAGCGGTGCCCTGCGTCACTTAGGCATACCTAATGTGACCTGCGGAAACGATCTCTGATCGATCACGGGCACTGTCCTGAGCAGGCAATTCGGTGGCGGCACGCGGGCCCGTCCGGAAGACTCGCGACCATGCCGACACCCCCTCCCACCGGCCCTCTCGTCACCCGCGACATCCTCGCCGCACAGCTGCGCCTTCTGGGTGTCGAGACCGGGGAAACCCTCCTCGTCCACTCCTCGCTCAGCTCTCTCGGCTGGGTGAACGGAGGAGCCGTCGCGGTCGTCCAGGGACTGCTCGACACACTGGGCCCTTCGGGCACGCTCGTCGTCCCCGCCCAGTCGGCCGACCTGTCGGACCCCGCGCTGTGGAGCAGACCGCCCGTGCCCCGGCAGTGGTGGGACCGGATCCGGGCGACCATGCCGCCGTACGACCCGCTGATCACCCCCACCCGCGGGGTCGGCGTGATCCCGGAGACCGTACGGACCTGGCCGGGTGCCCTGCGCAGCGCGCACCCGCACACCTCGTTCGCGGCGCTCGGCCCCCGCGCGCGGGAGATCACCGACGGCCACGCCCCCGACTGCCGGCTCGGCGAGCACAGCCCGCTGGCCCGGCTGGAGAAGCTGGGCGCCCGGGTCCTGCTGCTCGGCGCGGGCTACGACTCCTGCACCGCCTTCCACCTGGCCGAGTACCGGATACCCGCCCCGCTGGTGGAGGTCGGGCGGCCCGCTCCTGGTGGCGGCTGGGAGACGGTGGTCGAGGTGTCGATCGACGCCGACCGGTTCGACGAGCTGGGGCACGACTTCGAGCGGGACCGGCCCGTGGTGCGCGGGAAGGTGGGCGCGGCGGACGCCCGGCTGTTCCCGGTGGCGGACGCGGTGGCCTACGCCGAGCGGTGGCTGCCGCTGCACCGACCCCGGGAGGAGTGAGTTCCCCTACCCGCCGGTCCGGACGGCAAGCGGTCTCCCTAGACTCTGGGACCATGCGAAGTGAGCCTGTGGTCCAGGTCCAGGCCCTGGTGAAGCGGTACGGCACGAAGACCGCGGTGGACGGCCTCGACCTGGTGGCCGGGGCGGGCGTGACCGCCGTACTCGGTCCCAACGGGGCGGGGAAGACGACGACGGTCGAGACCTGTGAGGGGTACCGGAAGCCGGATTCCGGCACGGTGCGCGTCCTGGGCCTCGACCCCGTACGCCAGTCCGCCGAGCTGCGTCCCCGTATCGGCGTGATGCTCCAGTCCGGCGGCGTGTATTCCGGCGCCCGGGCCGACGAGATGCTCCGGCACGTGGCCAAGCTGCACGCGCACCCGCTGGACGTGGACGCCCTGATCGAGCGGCTGGGCCTCGGCAGCTGCGGCCGGACCGGCTACCGGCGGCTGTCCGGCGGCCAGCAGCAGCGCCTCGCGCTCGCCATGGCCGTCGTCGGACGCCCGGAGCTGGTGTTCCTGGACGAGCCGACGGCCGGCCTGGACCCGCAGGCCCGCCGGGCCACCTGGGACCTGGTGAAGGACCTGCGCGCCGACGGCGTCTCGGTGATCCTCACCACCCACTACATGGAAGAGGCCGAGCAGCTCGCCGACGACGTGGCGGTCATCGACGGCGGCCGGGTCATCGCCCAGGGCTCCCCGGAGGAGCTGTGCAAGGGCGGCGCCGAGAACACCCTGCGCTTCACCGGCCGCCCCGGCCTCGATGTGGGCTCCCTGCTGAAGGCCCTTCCGGCCGACTGCACGGCCGCAGAACTCACCCCGGGCGCCTACCGGGTCGTCGGCAAGGTCGACCCGCAACTGCTGGCCACCGTGACCTCCTGGTGCGCCCAGCACGGAGTGATGCCGGAGCGGATCTCGGTGGAGCGGCACACCCTGGAGGACGTCTTCCTGGAGCTGACCGGCAAGGAGCTGCGCTCGTGACGACTGCAACCGGTACGTACGCCCCCAAGCCGGGCGCGGCGCCGCTCCCCCGCATGATCGCGGCGCAGGCGGCCCTGGAGACGAAGATGCTGTTGCGCAACGGCGAGCAGCTGCTGCTGACCGTGGTCATCCCGACCCTGTTGCTGGCGCTCTTCAGCTCGGTGGACATCGTGGACACCGGCAAGGGCGAGGCGGTCGACTTCCTCGCCCCCGGCATCCTGGCGCTGGCGGTGATGTCGACCGCGTTCACCGGGCAGGCCATCGCGACCGGCTTCGAGCGCCGCTACGGCGTGCTCAAGCGGCTCGCCTCCTCGCCGCTGCCCCGCTGGGGCCTGATGACCGCGAAGACCGCGTCCGTGCTGGTCACCGAGGTCCTCCAGGTGATCCTGCTCACGGCGATCGCGTTCGCGCTGGGCTGGTCCCCGCACGGCAACCCAGCCGCCGTCCTGCTCCTGCTGATCCTCGGTACGGCCGCCTTCTCCGGCCTCGGCCTGCTGATGGCGGGCACGCTGAAGGCCGAGGCGACCCTGGCCGCCGCCAACCTGGTCTTCCTGCTGCTCCTCGTCGGCGGCGGCGTCATCGTGCCGCTGGAGAAGTTCGGCTCAAGCGCACAGCACGTGCTCGGGCTGCTGCCCATCTCGGCGCTCTCCGGCGGGCTGCGGGACGTGCTCCAGCACGGCGCCGGGATGCCGTGGGGCGACCTGGGCATCCTCGCGGTGTGGGCGGTCGTCGGGCTGGCCGCGGCGGGCAAGTTCTTCCGCTGGGAGTGAGCCCGCACGGCGGACCCTCGTGAAAGCGTGCACAAGCGGCGGCCTACGATGGTGGGCGTGCCCAAGCTGAACCCCGCCGACGCCGCAGCGGCCGTGCGCAACCCGCTCGCCTTCATCGCCGAACGCTGGACCCCCTCTCCCCGGACGGTCCAGCGGGCGGCCCTCGCCGCGCTCGTGATGTCGGTGGTCATCGTCGTCACCGGCGGCGCCGTCCGTCTGACCGGCTCCGGCCTCGGCTGCCCGACCTGGCCCGAGTGCACCGACGGCTCGCTGACGCCGACGACCGCGCTGAGCTACCACAGCGCGATCGAGTTCGGCAACCGGATGCTGACGTACGTGCTGTGCGCCGCGGTCGGCTGGGCGATCATCGCCGCCCGCTCCGAGAAGCCGTACCGGCGCAGTCTGACCCGGCTGGGCTGGGCGCAGTTCTGGCTGGTGATGAGCAACGCGATCCTCGGCGGCGTCGTGGTGCTGGTGGGCCTCAACCCGTACACGGTCGCGGCCCACTTCCTGCTGGCGACGGCCCTGACGACCGTCGCCGCGCTGATGTGGCAGCGCACCCGCGAGGGCGACGGCGCGCCCCGGCCGCTGGTCGGCAAGGCCGTGCAGCAGCTGGTGTGGTTCCTGGTGGCCGCGTCCCTGCTGCTCATCGCGATCGGCACGGTGGTGACCGGAGCCGGGCCGCACGCGGGCGACTCCAGCGACGTCAAGCGGATCCCCATCGACTGGGAGACGGTGGCCAAGCTGCACGCCGTGCTCGCCTGGATCGTGGTGACGCTGACCTTCGCGCTGTGGTTCGTGCTGAAGGCGGTGGACGCGCCGAAGAGCCCGCTCGCGCGCACCCGTGATCTGTTCCTGATCCTGCTCGGCCAGGGTGTGATCGGTTACGTGCAGTACTTCACCCACCTGCCCGAGCTGCTGGTGGGCCTGCACATGCTCGGCTCCTGCCTGGTGTGGATCGGTGTGCTGCGCGTCCTGCTGGCGCTGCGCGAACGCCCGGAGGCCATGCCGGACCTGCCCGGCCCCTCGGCCGAGATGACGGTGGGCACGCGCGCGTGAGTCACCCGTAGGTGGTGACCAGCGTGTCGATCGCCGGGCCGAGGTAGGCACGGGTCAGCTCGGCACGGCGGTCGCGCCAGTCCTGGGCGGCCGGGGCGGGGTCGTCGTCGTAACGCCGGCGGGTGATGTCCTCGACGACCTCCACAGGAGCGCCCAACGCCGGGAGTTCGGCGAGTGCCTCCCGCTTGGAGACCAGCCGCCCGTCGCGCAGGGTCACGGTGGCCCGGGCGAAGGTGAGCAGGCCCAGGTCCACCCACACGTCCTGCCGCCACAGCCGGGCCTTGTCCACCGCCGGGCGCCAGTAGTCCCGCTGGTCCCGTACGACGAAGTCGTGCAACTGCCGCTCCGGCACCCGCGGGAGCAGCCCGGCCGGGGATCCGCCGTACAGCACCCGCCCGAAGTCGTGCAGCTCGCGCCGGGTGACGGGGGTGACCGGGCGGCGCAGCACGCGTCCGTGGGCCCAGGTGAGGTGCGAGCGGTCCAGGTCGCCCAGGGTGGCCGGGGTCAGATAGCTGCAGTGGAGTTTCGGGGCGAGGGGTTCGGCCCGCAGCCGCCGGTGCAGGGCCGCCACCCGCCGTACGGTCCCGAGGCGCACCGGGCCCGGCAGTACGGCGATCAGGTCCAGGTCGCTGCGGCCCTCCTGATAGTCACCGCCGGCCAGTGAGCCGTGTGCCCACACCGCGCGGGGCCGCAGCGGCGTGAGTCCGTCGAGGAACCGGTCGAGCAGCGATGCGGTCGGCATCCGCCCAGTCTGGGCAGCTCACTCCAGTCCGTAAACCCGGCGCGCGTTGTCCGCCGCGACCATCTGGGCCACCCTCTGGGCGTCCTCCAGGGACCAGGCGCCCTCGGCGACCCAGATGCCCAGGACCCGGGCCAGCGCCTCGCGGAACAGCCGGGCGCCGACGACGTGCAGCTCGGGCAGGCCATGGGCGCCCGTGGAGAAGAGGATCTTGCCGAAGGGGGCCAGCTCCAGGATCTCGGCGAGGACGGTGGCCGCACGGGCGCCGGTGCGGACCAGTGCGGCGCCGGAGTCGGTGTAGACGTGCGGGAAGACGCCGGCCAGATGCGCGGCGTGGCGATGGTACGGGTAGCCGTGCAGCAGGATCAGGTCGGTGCCGAGGCCCGCCGTGGCCCGCACGAAGTCGGTGAGCAGCACGGGGTCGGTACGGTCGATGCGGGACGCCGGTTCGCCGAGCCCGGCGTGCAGTTGGAGCGGGAGGCCGGAGGCCACGGCGATCCACAGCAGATGCCGTAACAGCACCGGGTCGGTGAGCGGCCCGCCGACCCGCCGACCGGCCAGCCAACGGCCCGCCGCGCCCCGCACCTCCCCCGGTCCCGGCGGCTCGGGCGCGAGCGCCAGGCCGTGTCCCAGCCCCGCGACGGAGGTGAAGGCGACCGCGTTCGCGGCGGCGCCGTGCACCGACTCGGCGAGGTTGGCGAGGAAGGACTCGACGGTGCCGGAGGTGTCGGCGACCTGCTCTGCGAGCTGCTCCAGCCGGACGATTTCACGGGCGTCGGCATCGCCCGTGGACGCCAGCTCGGCCGGGCCGGTGAGGTCACCGGGCAGGCCGGTGTCGACGAGGTAGGTGGTGATGCCGCTGCCGCGCAGCAGCCTGCGGCCCGCTTCCAGGACGCCCAGTTCCCGGCGCCGGGCCAGATAGCGGGCGGGCGGGCAGTGCGGTTCCAGTCCGAGCAGGGGCGGGCACCAGCGCCGTACGGCGAATCCCGTCTGGGTGTCGAAGAGGGTGGTGCCCGCTGCGGGTGGGCCCTCGGTGCGGGCGAGTTGGGCCTCGAAGGTGCCGAGGCCCAGCTCTGTTCGCAGTACGCCGTGGCAGTACTGGTCCACGAGGGACGGCGTTTCGATCATCCCGGACTCCCCGTTGCACCGGCTTTCGCGGCTTAACGAGTGAACGGGGTTCGAGGTCGCGGATGGGCTCGGGAATGGGCGTTCGTCTGCGGCTACCGGTCCGTCATGGTCGCCCGCAGTTCCCTGCCCCCTTCAGGGGCGCGCTGTTCAGCCGCCGATCTGAATGCCGGCCATCCGCTTCCATTCGTACGAGCCCGTCTTCACCTTCGCCGCGAACTCGCCGTCGAAGGACTCGTGGACGGTGATACCGGCCTTCTCCACCGCCTGCTGGGCGATCTCGGTGCTGGGGGCCACCAGGTCGCCCCAGCCGCCGTCCTCGCCGACGAGGACGATGCGGGCACCGCGCTCGCCGATGTAGGCCACCTGGCCCTCGGCGCCGCCGTGGGCCTTGGCGAAGGCGCTGATCTCCCGGGCGAGCTTTGCGGCCTTGCGGTCGGCCCTCGCGTCAACCTGCTGCGTGTCTGCCATGGCCAGGATGCTACTCGTGGGTAGATCGACTGGCGAGAGCAGGGCTCTGTGACGTACGCCCGGCGTGTGTCAGCGCAGGAACGGGTCCACCGCGATCGCCACGAACAGCAGCGACACATAGGTGATCGACCAGTGGAACAGCCGCATCTCCTTCAGCTTCACGCCGGTGACCTCGGCCTTGGCCCGGTTCTGCAGCGCGTGCGCCTCCCACAGCCACCAGCCGCCGGCGGCCAGCGCGACGGCCGTGTAGAACCAGCCGGTGTAGCCGAGCGGGGTGAGCAGCAGGGAGACGGCGACCATCACCCAGCTGTAGATCACGATCTGCTTGGCGACGACCTTGTTGGAGGCGATCACCGGCAGCATCGGCACGCCCACGCGCGCGTAGTCGTCCTTCACCTTCATGGACAGCGGCCAGTAGTGCGGCGGGGTCCAGAAGAAGATCACCAGGAACAGGATGACCGGCGCCCAGGAGAGCGAGTCGGTCACGGCCGACCAGCCGATGAGCACGGGCATGCAGCCCGCGATGCCGCCCCACACGATGTTCTGCGAGGTACGCCGCTTGAGGAGCATCGTGTAGACGACGACGTAGAAGAGGAGTGCGCCGAGGGACAGCCAGGCGCTCAGCCAGTTGACGGTGAATCCGAACAGGAGCGTCGAGACGACCGCGAGGGTGATGCCGAAGGCGAGGCACTCGGGCGGGCTGACCATGCCGGTCACCAGCGGGCGCTGCGAGGTGCGGTCCATCAGGGCGTCGATGTCCCGGTCGATGTACATGTTGAGCGCGTTGGCGCCGCCCGCGGAGAGGTAGCCGCCGATGCAGGTGAGCAGGACCAGCCCCAGGTCCGGCACACCCTGCTGCGCCAGGAACATCACCGGAACGGTGGTGATGAGCAGCAGCTCGATGATCCGCGGCTTGGTCAGAGCCACGAACGCCTTGACACGGGCCCCGAACGGCCGGTGAACCGGGCCCTGGCTCGCACCACGAACCACACCCGCTGGACGGGATTCGACGGCCGTCACGCACACCCCTGACAGAGACTCCCAGCGAGCCTTCCCGGTGAAGTCGCGGTAAAGGCTCGCGCGTACCACGCCACTTTAGACGTTGCCCATACCCCGGCCTTCGCGGGGGTGGGGTCGTGTTGGCGCACGCCCCATAAGAGGGGACGGGTCACTCGATTGAGCGCTCAGATGACCAGGTCCGTATTCATGTGCCAAATGCCGTGTCGGCGCAGTCGGGAGGCGGATCCGACAGAGTCCCGGCAGTCTGGAAACACTCGAAAAAATGCACGTCCTTGCGAGGGTAGGCTCGTCAGCGGCCGGCGGGCAGAAGCGCGCCGGCGGCCGGGTGGGCGCATGCCCCGAAGACCGGCGACCGACATGTGGAGAGGAGCCCTGACCCAGGGTGAGCACCAAGCCGACCACCACAGACCTTGAGTGGACCGAGCTGGACCAGCGGGCCGTGGACACCGCCCGGGTCCTGGCCGCCGACGCCGTACAGAAGGTCGGCAACGGCCATCCCGGTACGGCGATGAGCCTGGCCCCGGCCGCCTACACCCTCTTCCAGAAGGTGATGCGGCACGACCCGGCCGACCCGGAGTGGGTCGGGCGCGACCGCTTCGTGCTGTCCGCCGGCCACTCTTCCCTGACCCTCTACACGCAGCTCTACCTGGCCGGCTTCGGCCTGGAGCTCCAGGACCTGGAGTCCTTCCGCACCTGGGGTTCGAAGACCCCGGGTCACCCGGAGTACGGGCACACCAAGGGTGTCGAGACCACCACCGGTCCGCTCGGCCAGGGTGTCGCCAACGCGGTGGGCATGGCGATGGCCGCCCGCTACGAGCGCGGTCTGTTCGACCCGGACGCGCCGCAGGGCGAGTCGCCCTTCGACCACTTCATCTACTGCATCGCCGGTGACGGCTGCCTCCAGGAGGGCATCTCCGCCGAGGCGTCCTCGCTGGCCGGCCACCAGAAGCTCGGCAACCTGATCCTGCTGTGGGACGACAACCACATCTCGATCGAGGGCGACACCGAGACGGCCGTCTCCGAGGACACCGTCAAGCGCTACGAGGCCTACGGCTGGCATGTGCAGCGCGTGGAGGCCCAGGAGAACGGCGACCTGGACCCGCGGGCCATCTACACCGCGATCCAGGAGGCGAAGAGGGTCACGGACAAGCCGTCCTTCATCGCGATGCGCTCGATCATCGCCTGGCCGGCCCCGAACGCCCAGAACACCGAGGCCGCGCACGGCTCGGCGCTGGGCGATGAGGAGGTCGCGGCCACCAAGCGCGTCCTCGGCTTCGACCCGGAGAAGAGCTTCGCCGTCGAGGACGAGGTGATCACGCACACCCGCAAGGCCCTGGAGCGCGGCGCCCAGGCGCGCGCCGAGTGGGAGAAGTCCCTGCAGGTGTGGCGGGACGACAACCCCGAGCGTGCCGCCGAGTTCGACCGCATCAGCAAGGGCGAGCTGCCCACCGGCTGGGAGGAGAAGATCCCGGTCTTCGAGCCGGGCAAGGGCGTCGCGACGCGTGCCGCCTCCGGCAAGGTGCTGCAGGCGCTCGGCGCGGTGATCCCCGAGCTGTGGGGCGGCTCCGCCGACCTCGCCGGGTCGAACAACACCACCATCGACAAGGAGAGCTCGTTCCTGCCCGAGGGCAACCCGCTGCCCGAGGCCAAGCCGTACGGCCGCACCATCCACTTCGGCATCCGCGAGCACTCCATGGGCGCCGAGATGAACGGCATCACGCTGCACGGCAACACGCGTGTCTACGGCGGTACGTTCCTCGTCTTCTCCGACTACATGCGCAACGCGGTGCGCCTGTCGGCCCTGATGCACCTGCCGGTGACGTTCGTGTGGACGCACGACTCCATCGGCCTCGGCGAGGACGGCCCCACCCACCAGCCGGTCGAGCACCTGGCCTCGCTGCGCGCCATCCCGGGCCTGAACATCGTCCGCCCGGCGGACGCCAACGAGACCGCCATCGCCTGGCGGGAGATCCTGGGCCGCTGGACGAAGGAGTTCGGCAAGGGCCAGCCGCACGGCCTCGCGCTCACCCGCCAGGGCGTGCCGACGTACGAGCCCAACGAGGACGCGGCCAAGGGTGGCTATGTCCTGTTCGAGGCCGACGGCGGCGAGCCGCAGGTGATCCTGATCGCCACCGGTTCCGAGGTGCACGTGGCCGTGGAGGCGCGTGAGCGGCTCCAGGCCGAGGGCGTGCCGACGCGTGTCGTGTCGATGCCGTCCGTCGAGTGGTTCGAGGAGCAGGACCAGGGGTACCGGGACTCCGTGCTCCCGCCCTCCGTCAGGGCCCGTGTGGCCGTGGAGGCGGGCATCGGGCTGACCTGGTACCGCTATGTCGGGGACGCCGGCCGCATCGTTTCCCTGGAGCACTTCGGTGCTTCCGCCGACGGCAAGGTGCTCTTCCGCGAGTTCGGCTTCACTGCCGAGAATGTGGCCGCCAAGGCCCGGGAATCCATCGCCGCCGCCCAGCGCTGACGCTCATATACGACACGTAGGAGATGTAATTCCATGACAGACGCACTGAAGCGCCTCTCCGAGGAAGGCGTGGCGATCTGGCTGGACGACCTGTCGCGCAAGCGGATCACGTCCGGCAACCTCGCCGAGCTGATCGACCAGCAGCACGTCGTGGGCGTCACCACCAACCCGACGATCTTCCAGAAGGCGATCAGCGGCGGTGACGGCTACGAGCAGCAGGTCGCCGACCTCGCCGCCCGGAAGGTCACCGTCGAGGAGGCCATCCGCATGATCACCACGGCGGACGTCCGCGACGCCGCCGACATCCTGCGCCCGGTCTTCGACGCCACCGGCGGCAAGGACGGCCGGGTCTCCATCGAGGTCGACCCGCGCCTGGCGCACAACACCAGGGCCACCGTCGCCGAGGCCAAGCAGCTGGCCTGGCTGGTGGACCGTCCCAACACCCTGATCAAGATCCCGGCCACCGAGGCGGGTCTGCCGGCCATCACCGAGACGATCGGTCACGGCATCAGCGTCAACGTCACCCTGATCTTCTCCCTGGAGCGGTACCGGGCCGTCATGGACGCCTACCTCTCCGGCCTGGAGAAGGCCAAGGAGCGCGGCCTGGACCTGTCGCTGATCCACTCCGTGGCGTCCTTCTTCGTGTCCCGCGTGGACACCGAGATCGACAAGCGCCTGGACGGCATCGGCACCGACGAGGCCAAGGCGCTGCGCGGCAAGGCCGCCGTCGCCAACGCGCGCCTCGCCTACCAGGCGTACGAGGAGGTCTTCTCCTCCGACCGCTGGCAGGTGCTGGAGAACGCGGGCGCCAACAAGCAGCGCCCGCTGTGGGCGTCGACCGGTGTGAAGGACCCGGCGTACCCGGACACGCTGTACGTCACCGAGCTGGTCGCGCCGAACACGGTCAACACCATGCCGGAGGCCACGCTGGAGGCCACCGAGGACCACGGCGAGATCAGCGGCGACACCATCGCCGGCACCTACGAGCAGGCGCGTGCCGACCTCGACGCGCTGGAGAAGCTCGGCATCTCGTACGACGACGTCGTGCAGGTGCTGGAGGACGAGGGCGTCGAGAAGTTCGAGGCGTCCTGGAACGACCTGCTGAAGTCCACTCAGGCGGAGCTCGAGCGCCTTGCCCCTTCGGAGGGCTGAGTTGTCACCCCTTTCCGGTTCCGGAGCGAACCCGCTTCGTGACCCGGCCGACCGACGGCTCCCGCGTATCGCGGGGCCGTCCGGTCTGGTCATCTTCGGTGTCACGGGCGACCTGTCCCGCAAGAAGCTGATGCCCGCGGTGTACGACCTCGCCAACCGGGGTCTGCTGCCGCCGGGCTTCTCGCTGGTGGGTTTCGCCCGCCGCGAGTGGGCGCACGAGGACTTCGCGCAGGAGGTCCACGACGCCGTCAAGGCGCACGCCCGTACACCGTTCCGCGAGGAGGTCTGGCAGCAGCTCATCCAGGGGATGCGCTTCGTCCAGGGCACCTTCGACGACGACGACGCCTTCGAGCGCCTGCGCTCCACCATCGACGAACTGGACAAGGCACAGGGCACGAGCGGCAACTTCGCCTTCTACCTGTCGGTGCCGCCGCGCTCCTTCCCGGTCGTCATCCAGCAGCTGAAGAAGCACGGGCTGGCCGACCAGTCGAGCGGTTCCTGGCGGCGCGCGGTCATCGAGAAGCCGTTCGGCCACGACCTGAAGTCGGCCGAGGAGCTCAACAAGGTCGTGCACGAGGTGTTCGAGCCGGACCAGGTGTTCCGCATCGACCACTACCTCGGCAAGGAGACCGTCCAGAACATCCTGGCGCTGCGTTTCGCCAACACGATGTTCGAGCCGATCTGGAACCGGTCCTTCGTGGACCATGTGCAGATCACCATGGCCGAGGACATCGGCATCGGCGGCCGGGCCGGCTACTACGACGGCATCGGCGCCGCCCGTGACGTCATCCAGAACCACCTGCTCCAGCTCATGGCGCTGACCGCCATGGAGGAGCCCGCCTCCTTCGACGCGGACGCGCTGGCCGCGGAGAAGGAGAAGGTGCTCGGCGCGGTACGGCTGCCCAGGGACCTGGGCCGCAGCACCGTGCGCGGGCAGTACGCGGGCGGCTGGCAGGGCGGCGAGAAGGTCATCGGCTACCTCGAAGAGGACGGCATCGACCGGAAGTCGAAGACCGACACGTACGCGGCGATCAAGCTGGAGATCGACAACCGCCGCTGGGCGGGCGTCCCCTTCTATCTGCGCACCGGCAAGCGCCTCGGCCGCCGGGTGACGGAGATCGCCGTCGTCTTCCAGCGGGCCCCGCACTCCCCCTTCGACACCACGGCGACGGAGGAGCTGGGCCAGAACGCGATCGTCATCCGCGTCCAGCCGGACGAGGGCGTGACCGTGCGGTTCGGTTCGAAGGTGCCGGGCACCTCGATGGAGATCCGGGACGTCTCCATGGACTTCGCCTACGGCGAGTCCTTCACGGAGTCCAGCCCGGAGGCGTACGAGCGCCTGATCCTGGACGTGCTGCTGGGCGACGCCAACCTCTTCCCGCGCACCGAGGAGGTCGAGCTGTCCTGGAAGATCCTCGACCCGATCGAGGAGTACTGGGACAAGCACGGCAGGCCCGCGCAGTACCAGTCGGGCACCTGGGGCCCCGCCGAGGCGGACGAGATGCTCGCACGAGACGGACGGAGCTGGCGCCGCCCATGAAGATAGACCTGACCGACACCACCGCCGGCGACATCAACAAGGCGCTCGTCCAGGGCCGCCGCGCCATCGGCACCCCCGCCGTCGGCATGGTCCTGACCCTCGTCATCGTCACCGACGAGGAGAACGCCTACGACGCGCTGAAGGCCGCCAACGACGCCTCCCGCGAGCACCCCTCGCGCACGCTGGTGGTCATCAAGCGGGTCTCCCGCAGCCCGCGCGACCGCACCTCCTCGCGTCTGGACGCCGAGGTGCGGGTGGGCGCGGACGCGGGCACCGGCGAGACGGTCGTGCTGCGGCTGTACGGCGAGGTCGTGGGCCACGCGGACTCGGTCGTGCTGCCGCTGCTGCTGCCGGACGCCCCGGTGGTCGTGTGGTGGCCGGTGAACGCCCCGCTGGACCCGGCGAAGGACCCGCTGGGCGCGCTCGCCCAGCGCCGGGTCACCGACACCTACGCCGCCGAGCAGCCGGTGCGGGAGCTGTCCGCCCGCGCCGAGGCCTACACGCCCGGCGACACCGACCTGTCCTGGACCCGGATCACGCCGTGGCGTTCGATGCTCGCGGCGGCCCTGGACCAGGTCACCTGTGAGGTGCGGGCCGTCGAGGTGGAGGGCGAGGAGTTCAACCCGAGCTGTGAGCTGCTGGCGATGTGGCTCGCGGACCGGCTGGACGTACCGGTGAAGCGGTCGCTGTCGGGCGGCCCGGGCCTCACCGCGGTCCGCCTGGACACCAGCTGCGGCCCGATCGTCCTGGACCGCGCGGACGGCACGCTGGCCACGCTGTCCATCGAGGGCCAGCCGGCCCGCGCGGTGGCGCTGAAGCGGCGGGAGACCGCCGAGTTGATCGCGGAGGAGCTGCGCCGGCTCGACCCGGACGACACCTACGCGTCGGCGCTGCGCTACGGCGTGGAGCGGCTGAACACGGTCCCGGAGCAGTCCGGTCAGGAGCCGGTCGCCGAGCCCCAGCCCGAAGCGGAAGCGGCCAAGGCACCGGCCAAGAGGGCGGCGGCCAAGACCGCGAAGAAGGCACCTGCGAGGAAGGCGGCGGCGAAGTGAGCACTCCGCAGCTGGTCGTCCACCGCGACAAGGAACTGATGGCACAGGCCGCCGCGGCCCGCCTGATCACGAAGATCGTGGACGCGCAGGCCTCCCGGGGCACCGCGTCCGTGGTCCTCACCGGCGGCCGCAACGGCAACGGCCTGCTGGCCGCGCTGGCGGCGGCCCCGGCCCGGGACGCCATCGACTGGGGCCGGCTCGACCTGTGGTGGGGCGACGAGCGCTACCTGCCCGAGGGCGACCCCGAGCGCAATGTCACGCAGGCCCGCGAGGCCCTGCTCGACTCGGTCCCGCTGGACCCCGAGCGCGTGCACGCCATGCCCGCCTCCGACGGGCCGTACGGTACGGACGTCGACGCGGCGGCGGAGGCGTACGCGGCGGAGCTGGCGAAGGCGGCCGGGCCGGAGAACCACGGCTCGGTCCCGACCTTCGACGTCCTGATGCTGGGCGTCGGCCCGGACACCCACGTGGCCTCGCTCTTCCCGGAGCATCCGGGGGTACGGGAGACGGAACGCACGGTGATCGGCGTCCACGGCGCCCCCAAGCCGCCGCCGACCCGGGTCTCCCTCACCCTCCCGGCGATCCGCGCGGCCCGCGAGGTCTGGCTCCTCGCGGCCGGCGAGGACAAGGCGGAGGCCGCGGCCATCGCCCTGTCTGGCGCGGGCGAGATCCAGGCCCCGGCGGCGGGCGCGCACGGCCGCTCGCGCACGCTGTGGCTGCTGGACGCCGCCGCGGCTTCGCAGCTGCCGCGGTCGCTGTATCCGCCGGCTTCGCCGTGACGCTCTTTCACGGATAGGGACGGCGCACGGATGGGGACGGCGGGGACTTCGGTCCCCGCCGTCCCTCATTTCACCGAACCCGCCATCACGCCCTGCACGAAGTGCCGCTGGAACGCGAAGAACACGACCACCGGCACGATCAGGGACAGGAAGGCGCCCGGCGCCAGGACGTCGATGTTGCTTCCGAACTGGCGGATCTGGGACTGGAGTTCCACGGTCAGCGGCTGGGAGGAGCTGTCGGCGAACAGCAACGCCACCAGCATGTCGTTCCAGACCCAGAGGAACTGGAAGATGGCGAGGGAGGCGATCGCGGGCCGGCCCACGGGAAGGACCAGGCGCGTGAAGATGCGCCACTCGCTGCCCCCGTCCATCCGGGCCGCCTCCAGCATCTCCTTCGGCATCTCCGCGAAGTAGTTGCGGAGCAGGAACACGGCGAAGGGGAGGCCGTACGCCACATGGAACAGGACGACTCCGGGGATCGTGCCGAACAAGCCCAACGTGCCGAAGAGTTTGGCCACCGGCAGCAGGCCGATCTGCACCGGCACCACCAACAGGGCCACCACCAGCAGGAAGAGGGGCTCCCGCAAGGGGAAGTCCAGCCAGGCGAAGGCGTATCCGGCGAGGGCGGCGATGACCACGACGAGCGTCGTGGCCGGCACCGAGATCAGGACCGTGTTCCAGAAGGCCTGCGTCATACCGGAGTTCTTCAGCAGGGCCGAGTAGTTGTCGAAGGACAGCCGGCCGGGGCTGGTGAGCGCGGTCCACCAGCCGCCCTTCGCGGTGTCCTGGGCCGAGCGCAGGGAGGACACGAAGAGGCCGGCGAGCGGGGTCAGCCAGACCAGGCCGATCACCACCAGGAAAGCCTGCACCAGGCCGTTGCCCAGGCCCCGCCTGATCGCGTTCATGGCCGAGTTCATCGCTGGCTCCTCATCGTTGACTACGGCGGAAACGGCGGACGTTGAAGACCATCGCCGGGATGACCAGCAGCAGGAGCAGCACGCCCAGCGCGCTGCCGAGGCCCTGGTTGTTGCCGCCGCCGAAGGACACGAGCCACATCTGGGTCGCGAGCACCGTGGCGTCCTCCTGCACCGGTCCGGGCGCGATGATGTAGACGAGGTCGAAGACCTTCATCACGTTGATGACGAGGGTCACGAAGACGACGGTGAGCACGGGCGCCAGCAGCGGCACGGTGATGCGCCGGAAGATCTGCCACTCGTTCGCCCCGTCCATCCGGGCCGCCTCCAGCGCGTCCCGGGGCAGGGTCGACAGGCCCGCGCCGATCAGCACCATCGCGAAGCCCGTCCAGATCCACAGGTACGCGCCGATGATCGCCGGGGTGACCAGCGTCGGCCCGAGCCAGGAGACGCCCTGGTAGGGCGCCGCGAAGTTGGACTCGGGCAGTTTCACCGTGTACGAGCCCGCGCGCAGCCCGGGGAAGCGGAAGGAACCGTCGGCCGCGGTGGTCGTGCTCGCGACCGTCTGCCCGTCGCGCACCGCCTGGACGCGCATGCCGGGCAGGCCGCTCTCCTTCGGGTCGACCCGGCCCGGCTTACCGCCCCCGCCGGGGGTGAAGTCGAGGTAGACGACACCGCGCAGCTCGCCGGGCGCGGCCTTGCGAGAGGCCGCCGCAGCAGCGGGCTCGGCTCCCTTCGGCAGGTCCTTGGGCAGCACCCCGACCATCGGGAGCGCCACCGTGTGGCCGGCGGCGGCGGTCGTACGGTACGAGCCGTCGGGGTCCTGGGTCAGCAGGCCCTGGCGGCCGCGCGCCGTCGGGTACGACGACGTGCCCTCGAAGGCGTCGTGGACGGAGACGACGGCCGCGTTCAGCACGCCCTTGTTCGGGTCCTGGTCGTAGGCGAGCCGGAAGATGATGCCGGCGGCCAGGAAGGACACGGCCATCGGCATGAAGAGCAGGAGCTTGAAGGCGGTGGCCCAGCGGACCTTCTCGACCAGCACGGCCAGGATCAGGCCGAGGCCGGTCAGCAGGGACGGGGCCACCACCACCCAGATGGCGGTGTTGCGGATGGCCTTCAGGGTCGCCGGGTCGCGGAACATCTCGGCGTAGTTGTCGCCGCCCACGAACCGGGTGCCGGAGGCGTCGAAGAAGCTGCGGCCGACGGAGAACAACACGGGGTAGACGACGAGCGCGCCGAGCAGCAGCAGCGCGGGGAAGACGAAGAGCAGGGCGATCAGCCGGGCGCGCCGCCGGCTGCGGCGCCCGCGCGCCTCGCCGGCGGCCCGCGGGCCCGCCTGCTGTTTCACAAGAGTGGTGGCGGTCATGTTCGCTGCCGGTCAGCCCTGGTAGGCCTTGGCCGCCGCGGATTCCAGCTTCGCCGCGGTGCCCTTCGGGTCGGACGGGTCGCGCAGGAAGTCCTGGAGCAGCTTCCACTCGCCGGCGCCCTTGGTGCCGCCGAAGGCCGCCGGGGCCTGGTCGGACATGTCGAAGCGGACCGAGTCGCCCGCGTCGATCAGGGACTTGGCGGTGGCGCGGGCGACGTCGTCGCCGTAGGAGGCGAGGTCGAGCTTCTTGTTCGGGGACAGGAAGCCGCCCGCCTTCGCCCACACGGCCGCCGCCTCGGGGCTCGCCAGGTACTCCAGGAGCTTCATACCGGCCTTGGCGTTCTTCCCGTCCTTCAGCACCACGGCCGCGTCACCGCCGCTGACGACCGGTGCCGTGCCGCCGTCGACCGCCGGGAACGGGAAGAAGTTCGCGTCCTTGCCGATCGCCTTGCCGAACTGGTCGTGCGCGACCCCGGCCACGAAGTCGCCCTCGTAGACCATGCCGGCCTCGGGCTTGGGCCCGAACACCTTCTCCACCGAGCTCGGGAAGTCGGTGTTCAGGGCCTCCTTCTGGCCGCCCGCGATCAGCTGCTTGTCCTTGAACAGCTTGCCGAGGGTGGTGAGCGCCTTGACGACGGAGGGGTCGGTCCACTTCAGCTGGTGCGCGGCGAGGGCGTCGTACTTCTCGGGACCCGCCTGGGAGAGGTAGATGTTCTCGAACCAGTCGGTGAGGGTCCAGCCGTCCTCACCGGCGACGGAGAAGGCGGCGAGCCCGGAGTCGGAGACGGTGTGGCCGGCCTTGAGCAGCTCGTCGTACGTCTTCGGCGGCTTGACCCCGGCCTGGGTGAGCGCGTCGGGGCTGTACCAGACGGTGGACTTGTGGGCGGCCTTGAAGTACAGGCCGTACAGGGTGCCGTCGACGCTGCCGTACTTCTTCCACACGGGCGCGTAGTCGGCGGTGACCGTCTGCTGGGCGGTCGGGGACAGCGGCTTGAGCCAGCCCTTCTTGGCGAACTGCTGCAGGACGCCGACCTGCGGGACCATCACGACGTCGGGCGCGTTGCCGCCTTCGATCTTGCTGCCGACGACGGTGGAGACGTTGTCGCCGGTGGAGATGAACTGCGTCTTGGCGCCGGTCTTGGCGGTGAACGCGTCCAGGACCTTCTGGAAGTTCTTCTGCTCGCTGCCGGTCCAGACGCCGGCCACGGTGACGGTCTGGCCGCTGAGCGCCTTGTCGCCGCCGCCGGCCGAGACGGGGCCGCCGCCGCAGGCGGTCGCGCCGAGCGCCAGGGCGAGGGCGGTGCAGCTGGTGAGCAGGGTGGTACGGCGTCGCATCATCGTCGATGTCCCTTCGAGAAGTGGTTGATCACAGGTCGCTGAGCCACCAGGCGGCCGTGGCGGCGGGCAGGACGCCGGCCGGGCAGGGGCCGCTGGAGAGCAGGGGGGTGCCGGAGACGGGGGCGGGCGTGGGAGCCGTGCCGAAGTTGACGGCGCAGACCAGGCCGTCGCCGCGGGTGAAGGCGAGGACGCCGGGCGGGGTGTCCAGCCAGCTCAGCGCACCCTCGCCCAACTGCGGCAGGGAGCGCCTGAGTTGGAGTCCGTCGCGGTAAAGGTGCCAGAAGGAGCGGGTGTCGACGAGGGCGCGGTCGGTGGCGTACTCGGCGAAGTAGTCCGGCTGGGGCAGCCAGGGCTTCGCCCCTTCGACACCGGAGGTGAAGCCGAACGGAGAGGCCTGACCGGACCAGGGCAGCGGCACCCGGCAGCCGTCCCGGATGCGGGCGCGGCTTCCGGTGCGGCGGAATATGGGGTCGGTGAGGACGTCGTCGGGCAGGTCGACGACCTCGGGCAGGCCCAGTTCCTCGCCCTGGTAGATGTACGCGGCTCCGGGCAGCGCCAGCATGAGCAGCGCGGCGGCGCGGGCGCGGGCGGCGCCGAGGCCGCTGCCCTCGGGGGCGGGTTCGCCGTAGCGGGTGACGGTGCGGACCTGGTCGTGGTTGTTGAGGACCCAGGTGACCGTGGAGCCGGTGCCGGCGATGTCCTGCATGGCCTCGGAGATGACCTTGCGGAAGGCGTCGGCGTCCCAGGGGGCGCCGAGCAGGTCGAAGAAGAAGGCCTGGTGGAGTTCGTCCGGGCGGACGTACAGGGCGTGTTCGCGGGCGGTGGGGACGGAGACCTCGCCGACGAGGAGGCGTTCGCGGCCGTCGCGTGCGGTGTACTCCTCGCATGTCGCGCGCCACTGCCGCCACACCGCGTGCACCTCGGGCTGGTTCCAGGCGAGCGGGTTGACCGAGTCGCGGGTGCGGGCGTCGGCCTCGGGGTCCTCGGAGTCGGGCAGTTCGGGGTGCTTGTAGAGGCCGGCGGCGACGTCGATGCGGAAGCCGTCGACGCCCCGGTCGAGCCAGAAGCGCAGGACGCGGTCGAACTCGGCGGCGACCTCGGGGGTGCGCCAGTTCCAGTCGGGCTGCTCGGGCGTGAACATGTGCAGGTACCACTGGCCGTCGGCGACCCTGGTCCAGGCGGGGCCGCCGAACATGGCGTGCCAGTTGTTGGGCGGCTCGCCGCCGTCCGGGCCGCGGCCGTCGGCGAAGTGGAAGCGCGCGCGGGCCGGGCTGCCGGGCTCGCTGTCCAGCGCCTCGCGGAACCACGGGTGCTCGCTGGAGCAGTGGTTGGGGACGATGTCGAGGAGCACCTTGATGCCGAGCCGGTGCGCGGCGGCCATCAGCAGGTCGAACTCGGCGAGGTCGCCGAAGAGCGGGTCGACCCCGCAGTAGTCGGCCACGTCGTAGCCGTGGTCGTGCTGCGGCGAGGGATAGAACGGGCTCAGCCAGATCCCGTCGACGCCCAGCTTCTTCAGGTACGGCAGCCCGGCCCGGACGCCGGCCAGATCGCCGACGCCGTCGCCGGTGCTGTCGAGGAAGCTGCGGACGTAGACCTGGTAGATCACCGCGTCACGCCACCAGTGGTACTTACTCAGCATGCATGCATGTTAGGTAGGCGTGTCGTGAGGGTGTCAACGAAAAGAACGGAAGCTACCGGTGAGTTGAGGGCGCAAAATCGGACTTAACCGGGCATCACGCATCGAGATGAGATCTGCGCGTTACTTAACAAGTAACTATCGGCGGGCGATCGCGTCGAGCTCGCGCGCGAGCCGGCGCACGGCCTGCTCGGGTGTCTGGCGCCCGGTGAGCGCGTCCTGCATCACGGCCTGCACCACCAGGCTGACCTGGTCGTAGTGCGGGCTCTTGGGGCGCGGCCGGGCGGTGAGCACGGCGGTGCGCAGGGTCGGCAGATACGGGAAGCGCCGTACGAGTCCGGGGTCCTCGTAGAGCGCGGCGCGCACCGGAGGCAGCGCACCCCGGGTGAGCACCTGGCGCTGGACGGGCGCACTGGTGAGATAGGCGATCAGGCGGGCGGCCGAATCGGGGTGCGGCGTATGGGAGTTGACGGCCAGGTTGGAGCCGCCGAGCACACTGGTCCCCGGTCCGTCGGGTCCGGGCAGTGGTACGGCGCCGATCTTCCCGGCGACCTTGGAACCCTTGGCGGAGGCGACGACGTAGGCGTAGGGCCAGTTGCGCAGGAAGAGCAGCCTGCCGTCCTGGAAGGCCTGCTTGGACTCCTCCTCCTTGTACGTCAGCGCCACCTTGGGTATCCAGCCCTCGCGGACGCCACGGGCGAGGAAGCCGATGCCCTCGCGGGCGGCGGAGGAGTCGACGGTGACCCGGGTGCCCTCGCCGCCGAGGATCGTGCCGCCCGCCGAGTAGACGGCCTCGGCCGCGTTCACGGTGAGGCCCTCGTAGGGCAGGAACTGGCCCGCGTAGCCGCCGAGTCCGTACGTGGGCGCGATGGTCTTCGCGTCGCGCTCCAGCTCGGCCCAGGTGCGCGGCGGCGGTACGCCCTCCTTGGCGAGGATGTCCTTGCGATACAGGAGAAGTCCGGCATTCGTGACGTACGGCACCGCGTACAGCCGGCCGTCGTAGGTGGCCGTGTCCACGACCGGCGGCAGAAAGCTCTTCAGCGGGAAGCGGTCGCGCGGCAGCGGGCGGATCCAGCCGGCCGCCGCGAACTCCGAGGTCCAGTTGACGTCGATGTTGAGGACGTCGAACCGGCCCCGGTCGCCGCCGCGCAGGTCGGTGGTCATCTGGGCGTGGGTCTCGTCGGCGGAGTCCGGCAGCTCGACGAGGGTGACCTTCTCGCCGGGGTGGGTGCGGTTCCAGCCCTGCAGCAGCGGGGCGAGATAGCCGGTGAGATCGCCGGCGGTGGCCAGGGTGAGCGGGCCGCGGCCGTCGCCCGCGGCCTCGTCGGCATGGGCGCCGGAGGCGACGTACCCGGTCATGATCACGGCGAGAACGAGAAGGCCCCTACCGGCGGCGCGCATCCACCGCATAGGTTCCTCCCTGAACACGTACACAAGGCTCCGGGCACCCTCGCCCGGGAGTCAGAGGCCATGTATACCTGTTAGGTATGGGCGATACTAGGGCCTGGAGCACATTACGCAGACTAGGAGGAGAGCACGAGTGCGCCTGCCCCTCCTGGCACTCCTCGCCCGCGGCCCCGCCCACGGCTACGAGCTGAAGCAGGACCTTGAGCAACTGCTGGGCTCCGCGTACCCTCAGCCCAACGTCGGCCAGATATACGTCACCCTCGGCCGCCTCGAGAAGTCGGGACTGATCGAGGGCGAGGACGTCGAGCAGTCCAGCCGGCCCAACAAGAAGGTCTACCACCTCACCGACGCCGGGCGGGAGGCGCTGCACGCCTGGTTCGAGGAGACCGAGGACGAGCCGCGGGTTCGGGACGAGTTCTTCATGAAGCTCGCCCTCGCCCCGCAGACCGGTCTCACCGACCAGATCGCCCTCATCAACCGCCAGCGGCGCCAGTACCTCAACACCATGCGCAACCTGTCGAAGCTGGCCGCGGCCGAGAACCGGGACAACCGCATCGCCCATCTGCTCATCGAGGGCGCGATGCTGCATCTGCAGGCCGACCTCGACTGGCTGGAACGGTGCCAGGAGGAACTGGAGGACCTTCAGTGAGCACGGACGGCACTCCGGTGCTGCGCGCCGCGGGTCTGGTGAAGACCCATCACGGCGAGGGCGCGCCCGCGCACGCCGTACGCGGGGTCGACCTGTCCGTGGCGCGGGGCGAGTTCGTGGCGATCACCGGCCCGTCCGGCGCCGGCAAGTCGACGCTGCTGCATCTGCTCGGCGGGCTGCAGCGCCCCGACGAGGGCAGCATCTGGCTGGACGGCCGGTGCACGGACTCCTTCAGCGAGGCGCGCTGGGCGGTGGAGCGCCGCAAGGCCATCGGGATCGTGTTCCAGTTCTTCAACCTGGTGTCGAACCTGTCCGTCGCCGACAACGTCGAGCTGCCCGCCCTGCTCGCCGGTGTCCCGCCGAAGAAGGCCCGCGCCGAGCGCGAGGAGCTGCTGGCCGAGCTGGGGCTCCGGGGCAAGGAGCGCAGCATGCCGGGCGAGCTGTCCGGCGGCGAACAGCAGCGGGTCGCGCTCGCCCGGGCCCTGGTCAACCATCCCCCGCTGCTGCTGGCCGACGAGCCCGCCGGCAGCCTGGACAGCAAGGGCACGCGCGAGGTCATGCGGCTGCTGTCCCGCTTCCACGGACGGGGCCAGACGATCGTGCTGGTCACGCACGATGCCCGGCTGGCCAGCGCCGCCGACCGCGTGATCAGCTTCTTCGACGGCCGGATAGCCGACGACGCCGCGCTGGACGGCACCCCGCCGCCCAGGAAGCCGGGGATCTCGGGCGTGCTGGAGCTGAGGGACTGACGGTGCTGGATCTCCGGGACGTACGAGCCACCCTGCGCTGGGCGCAGTCGGACCTGCGCACCCACCGTGGTGAAGCGCTGTTCCTCGTGCTGGCCACCGCCGGGATCGTCGTCTCGCTGCTGCTGGCCACCGCCCTGTTCGGATACGCCACCAACCCCTGGCAGCGGGTCTTCACACAGGCCCGCGGGGCACACGTGTGGATCCACACCGTGCCGTCGGCCGACGCCCGCGGGCTGGCCCGGCTGCCGGGTGTCGAGTCCGTGGCCGGCCCCTACCGCACCGAGTCCGCCACCGTCTCCGTACGCGGCACCCGCGCCTCCGTGGAGCTGCGCGGCATGCCCGAGCTGCCCGCTGTCGGCCGGCCGCTGCTCACCGCCGGGCACTGGCTGGATCCGGCCGAACCGGACGGCGTGGTGCTGGAGAGCAGCCTGGCCCGGGCGCTGCTGGCGGAGCCCGGGGACACCCTCACCCTGCCCGGTACCGCCCGCGCCCTGACCGTCGAGGGCATCGCGGACAGCGCCGAGCCCCGTTACAGCGCGGGCGAGCAGCCGGGGCTGGTGTGGGCGCTGCCCGCCGCCGTACATGCTCCCGGCGGCCAGGTGATCGGGCTGCGTCTCGGCGACCCGGGCGACACGGACTACGCGGTGCAGCGGGCCGTCACGGTGCTGGGCGCGGGCGCGGTCGGCGAGGTCTCCACCTGGCAGCAGGAACGCGCCGCGGCCCAGGGTGACAACCGGCTGCTCGGCCAGGTGCTCGGCCTGTTCGGTCTCGGCGCCCTGATCGCCGCGGGGTTCGCCGTGCACGGGGCGATCGCCACCCGCATCCGCGGGCATCTGCGGGACATCTCGGTGCTGAAGGCGATCGGCTTCACACCCGGTCAGGTCGTCCGGATCTTCCTGCTCCAGCACCTGGCGTACGCGCTGCTCGGCTCGGTGGCCGCCGCGGCGCTCACCGATGCCCTGGGCCGCCGGATCCCCGGCCGGCTCGGTGACGCCGTGGGCGTGTGGCAGGGGTTGCCGGGGCACACCGTGGCGCTGCTCGTGGTGCCCGTGGGCGCGGTCCTGTTCATCGGTCTGACCACGGGGCTCGCGGCGTGGCGGGCCGGGCGGGTGCCGCCGGTTCCGGTGCCGCGCCCGGCCGCACCGGCCGGCGGCCGGCTGACCGGACCGGCCCGGCGGGCGCTCGGGCTGCGGCTGCCGGCCGCGCTGGTCCTCGGCTGCCACAAGGCGTTCACGGGGCGCGGCCGCTCACTGGCCACCATGGCCCGGCTGACCCTGCCGCTGCTGCTGATCGTGGTGGCGCTCAGCGCCTGGACCACGATCGACCGCTTCCACAACAGCCCGGACCGCATGGGTCTGCCGACGGCCCTGACGGTCCGCTCCGACGGCGATCTGGACACATCCGCCGTACGGGCCCTGCTCAGCGGCGATCACGGGGTCGCCGCCGCCTATCCCGGCGTCGAGGTCGCCGCGCTGGTCCCCGGCCAGACCGGCACCATCGCGCTGCGCGGCGTCGGCACCCGCGCCGAGCCCTACCCCTACGCCCTCGCCGAGGGCCGGGCCGCACGCGGACCGGACGAGGCGGTGGCCGGCCAGGGCCTGCTGGACCTGCTGCACGCCCGGGTCGGTGACTGGGTGCGCATGACCGTGGGCGACCGGCCGCAGATCCTGCACATCGTGGGGCGCAGCATCGAACCGCAGAACGCCGGCCGGGTGGTGACCACCTCCCTGGACACCCTCCGCGAGAACGACCCCGCGCTGACCCCCGCCTTCTACGAACTGCGGCTGCGCCCCGGCACCGCCCCGCAGCACGTGGCCGCCGCACTGGCCCGGGCCGGCCACGGCCACCTCGACGTGCACACGGTGACGAACCCGGCCGACGGCCTGTCCCCGCTGCGCGCGGTCGTCGCCGGGCTGATCGCCGTACTGGCCCTGATCGGTCTGGTCGAGCTGCTCACCGCGATCGGCGGCAGCGTCCGGGAGGGCGAGCGGGACGTGCTGGCGCTGAAGGCGATCGGCATGTCGCCGCGGCAGATCACCGCGATCACCGTCACGGCGACGAGCTGTACGGCCCTGGCCGCGGTGATCGCCGGCACGGCGCTGGGGCTGCCGCTGGGCCGCCGGCTCATCGACGCCCAGGGCAGTTCCAGCGGCATCGGCGCCGGGATCGCCCAGTCCCCCTCGCCGGTGCTGCTGCTGTCGGTCGGCCTCGCCGCGGTCCTGGGTGCCGCTCTGCTGTCCGCGCTGCCGGCGGGCCGTGCCGCCCGCAGACGGCTCGCGGACACGCTGAGCGCGGTGGCCTGACCGGGTCAGGGAGTCGTCTGCCGCCACTGCTCGGGGTGTGCCCGGATCTTGGTGAGCAGACCGGCGAAGGCGTCCGCGTCGAACAGCACGGCGTTGTACTCGGGCGGTATACGCACCTCGTCGATCTCGGCGGTGGGGGTGCCGGGGCCCCGGGGGTCCTGCGCTCCGCCTGCGTCTTCGTAGGCCTTCTCGGCCCGGGTGACGAACGAGCGGTACTTCATGGTCCGCACCGCGGAGTCGAAGTCCGGCCCGCGCAGCCCCGGGACCCGCGCGGCCAGCTTGAGGAGGCAGGCGTCGGTGAACCCGTCGACGCTCTCGGCGGGCTGGTGGGCGTAGAGCACGTCGTGGTACTCGGCGAACCTGCCCTTGTCCAGCGCAGCCCGCAGCGCGTTGACCGCCTTCGCGGAACCCGAGCCGCCGAGCCGGCCGTCCAGGAAGGAGGCCAGGGTGTACTCGGTCTCGGCCTGACGCCGGATGGTCGCCTCGCGCAGCCGCGCGGCACCGCCGGTGGTCTCGAACTGCTTGCACACCGGGCACCGCGGGTCCTCGTACAGGTGCACGGTCACCCGGGCGGCGGGATCCCCGACCATGATGGTCGTGCCGTCGTTTCCCAACCGCTCCGGCACCTGGGACAGCCCGGAGTAGGCCGGCGCGGCCTTCGTCGTGGCGGACGACCGGCCGCTCCTGCCCTCCGCCGACGGGTCGCCGCTGCCGCAGCCCACCGCCGACATCCCCACCACGGCCACCGCGACGGCCGCGGCGAACCCTCTGTGCACCATGCGCCTTCCTCCCCTGAAGTCGCCCAACCCTAGGGGATGCGCACAGCGGGCACACAGAGGGTTCTGCCGCGGCGGCTCGGGCGGGGATCAGCTCCGGCCGCGCAGCTGCCTGTACTTGGCGACCAGCGTCTTGGTGGAGGCGTCGAGGCCGGGCACCTCCGCGCCCTCGGTCAGCGCCGGCTCGACCCGCTTGGCCAGCACCTTGCCCAGCTCCACGCCCCACTGGTCGAAGGAGTCGATGTTCCACACCGCGCCCTGCACGAACACCTTGTGTTCGTAGAGCGCGACCAGCTGGCCGAGGACGGACGGGGTGAGCTCCCTGGCCAGGATGGTCGTCGTCGGCCGGTTGCCCTGGAAGGTCTTGTGCGCGACCAGCTCCTGGGGCACGCCCTCCGCGCGGACCTCCTCGGCCGTCTTGCCGAAGGCCAGCGCCTGGGTCTGGGCGAAGAAGTTGGCCATCAACAGGTCGTGCTGGGCCTTGAGTTGGTCACTCAGCTCGCCCACCGGCTCGGCGAAGCCGATGAAGTCCGCCGGGACGAGCTTGGTGCCCTGGTGGATCAACTGGTAGTAGGCGTGCTGCCCGTTGGTGCCCGGCGTGCCCCACACCACCGGCCCGGTCTGCCACTCGACCGGCCGGCCGTCCCGCGCCACGTACTTGCCGTTGGACTCCATGTCGAGCTGCTGCAGGTAGGCGGTGAACTTCGACAGGTAGTGGCTGTACGGCAGGACCGCGTGCGACTGGGCGTCGTGGAAATTGTCGTACCAGATGCCCAACAGGCCCAGCAGCAAAGGTGCGTTGGCCTCGGCGGGTGCGGTGCGGAAATGGTCGTCGACCAGCCGGAAGCCGTCGAGCATCTCGCGGAACCGGTCGGGTCCGATCGCGATCATCAGGGACAGGCCGATCGCCGAGTCGTACGAGTACCGGCCGCCGACCCAGTCCCAGAACTCGAACATGTTGTCCGGGTCGATGCCGAACTCGGTGACCTTCTCGGCGTTCGTGGACAGCGCCACGAAGTGCTTGGCGACCGCCGAGTCGTCACCTAGCGCGTCCACCAGCCACGTCCGCGCGGAGGTCGCGTTGGTGATGGTCTCGATGGTGGTGAAGGTCTTCGACGCGATGATGAACAGCGTCTCGGCCGGGTCCAGGTCCCGGGTGGCCTCGTGCAGGTCGGCGCCGTCCACGTTGGAGACGAAGCGGACCGTCAGAGCGCGGTCGGTGAAGCTGCGCAGCACCTCGTAGGCCATCGCGGGGCCCAGGTCGGAGCCGCCGATGCCGACGTTGACCACGTTCTTGATGCGCCTGCCGGTGTGGCCGGTCCACTCGCCGGAGCGGACGCGGCCGGCGAAGTCGCTCATCTTGTCGAGGACGGCGTGCACCTTCGGGACGACGTTCTCCCCGTCGACCTCGATCACCGCGTCCCGCGGGGCGCGCAGCGCGGTGTGCAGGACCGCACGGTTCTCGGTGACATTGATCTTCTCGCCGCGGAACATGGCGTCCCGCAGGCCGAACACGTCCGTGGCGGCGGCCAGCTCGCGCAGCAACCGCAGTGTCTCGTCGGTGACCAGGTGCTTCGAGTAGTCGAGGTACAGATCGCCGACCTGGAGCGTGTACTCCTCGCCGCGTCCGGGATCGCCGGCGAACAGCTCCCTGAGATGGGTGTCGGCCAGCTCCTCCCGGTGCTTGGCGAGCGCGGTCCATTCGGGCGTCTGGTTGAGCCTGGTACGGCCGTCTGCGTTCATTTCCGACTTCAGCCTTCTTTCGTGCCTGTCCCAGCTGTTCCAACCTATTTGATCAGCGCGCGGCACGAGCCGTCGTGACGTCGTCGCCCGGCGCAACAACAGGTACGTCCGCCTTGCGGGCCGGTATCAGCGAGGTGACGGCGAGGGCGAAGAGGACGGCGGCGAGCAGCGCCGGACCGTTCAGTCCGTACGTCCGCGCCGCCACTCCGCCGAGGAGCGCGCCGAGCGGGGCGCCGGACGTGGAGGAGGTGCGGAACGCGGAGGCGATACGGCCCACCATCGCCTCGGGGCTGCGCTGCTGCATCAGAGTGACCTGGTTGACGTTCCACACCATGTTCATGGCGCCGAGCAGCAGCATGCCGGTGGCGAGCGCGGTCAGGTGCCGGACGGATCCGATGAGCAGCAGGGACGATGTCTGGACGCAGCCGGCGACCAGCAGCGCCCGCACCCGGCCGGTGCGGCGCGCGAGGCGCTGGGCGAGGAATCCGCCGGTGATGCTGCCGGCCGAGAATGCCGTCATCGCGGCCGCGTATCCGGTGTTGCCCGCATCCAGCCAGCGCGTCACGTGCAGCGCAAGCGTGGCGATCAGGGCGCCCATGCCGATGTTGCACAGCAGCGTGGCCATGCAGGTCGCGCGCAGTGCCCGGTCGCCCCACAGGGCGCGCAGGCCCGCCACGATCTCCGTCCGCAGGGTGCTGCCGGCCGGGTGCGGCTCGCGCTCCGGCGGACGTATCCGCAGGGACGCCACCAGGGCGGCGGCGGCCAGGAAGGTGCTCGCGTCGGCCGCGAACGGCATGAAGGCGCCCGCCGTCAGCAGCAGTGGCACCAGCGGGGCGGCGAGCAGACCGCCGGCGATCTGCTGTCCGGTCATCAGCCGGGCGTTGGCGCCGCCCAGGGCCGCGCGGTCCACGAGCGCGGGCAGCAGGGCCGTGGAGGCGTTGTCGAAGAGGGTCTGGAGCGTGGTCAGCGCGAAGGCGAGGGCGAGCAGCAGCGGGATCGAGGCGTGGCCCAGTGCCACGACGACGGCGAACGCGGCCACCAGCAGGCCACGGACCGTGTCCACGGCCCACATCGCCCGGCGTTGGTCGACCCGGTCGGCCACGGCCCCGCCGAGCAGCCCGAACAGCAGCCACGGCACATAGCCGCAGGCCGTCACCGAGGCGATGACCAGGGGTTCGTCGCTGAGCCGCACCGCGAGCAGGGGCAGGGCGGACGTCCGTAACGCGTCCCCGAACCGGGAGACCACGGCGGCCGTCCACAGCCGCCCGAATCCCCCGCGCCAACCGGGCGCCGTCACGCGCCCTTCCTCGACCGTCGCCACAGCTCCCCCTCACCATGCGTCTATGGACACAAGGTAGAGGGAGCCACTGACAATCGTCCGGCCGCCGGCGGGCGGATACGGCTCCGGCCAGGCACCTCAAGGCGCCCGGCCGGTGTCAAGTGCTAGATCTCGCCCCGCAGTTTGGCGAGCGCCTCGGCGAGGATCGCCTCGCCGTCCGCGTCGCTGCGCCGCTCCCGTACGTACGCGAGATGCGTCTTGTACGGCTCGGTGCGCGGTGGGTCCGGCGGGTTGTCCCGGTCCTGACCTGCCGGGAAGCCGCAGCGCGGGCAGTCCCAGGTGTCGGGAACCTGCGCGTCGCTGGCGAAGCTCGGCTGCGTCTCGTGCCCGTTGGAGCACCAGAAGGAGACGCGCAGCCGCGGCGCGGACTCGCCGCGCTCGGCCTCGCCCATCGGCCCCGCCCCGACCCGGCTTCCTCGGATCGCGTTGCCACTTGCCACGGTCGTAACTCCCTGCGTGATGGTGCCGCGAAGCGAGTCGGCGTTTCGCTTCGCCGCGAGCGCCTCAGTCTACGTAAGGCCCAACGCGCGTCCAGTGATTGGAGTTACAAGGGCCCCGCTCCTAGACGCAAGCCCCATGATAGGCCGCGCCCAGGAGCGCGTACCGAACATGGGGCCATACGTGCCGAATATGCGTGATGTGGGTGCTGTGCGGGTGTCAGCTGTTCGTCTTCATCAGGATGCCGAGGACGAGGATGCACGCGAACCACAGCAGGCCGACCACGATGGTGATCCGGTCCAGGTTGCGCTCGGCGACGGAGGAGCCGCCGACAGAGGACTGCATGCCGCCACCGAACATGTCGGAGAGGCCGCCGCCCTTCCCCTTGTGCATCAGCACCAGCAGCATCAGCAGCAGGCTGAAGACGATCAGGGCGATCGAGAACCCCAAAACCACGGCTGGACCAACTTCCTCGGATTCGGATGGACGACGGGGGCACAGCGTCTCGGCTGTGCCCCCGCAAGGGTACGACGTATCGCCGCTACCGCCTACTCACAGCGTGCGTCACTGATCGCGGAACCGCACGATCTTGACGAACTCGTCGGCGTCCAGCGAGGCGCCCCCGACCAGGGCGCCGTCGATGTCGGCCTGCGCCATGATCTCGGCGACGTTGCCGGACTTCACGGAGCCGCCGTACTGGATGCGGACCTTGTCGGCCACGTCCGGCGAGTACAGCTCGGCGATCTTGGCGCGGATGGCGGCGCAGACCTCCTGGGCGTCCTCGGCGCCGCACACCTTGCCGGTGCCGATGGCCCACACCGGCTCGTAGGCGATCACGACGGTCTCGGCCTGCTCGGCCGGGAGGTCCTTCAGACCGCCCTCGACCTGGGCGAGGGTGTGGGTGACGTGGTTGCCCGCCTCGCGGACGTCCAGCTCCTCGCCGACACACAGGATCGGGGTCAGGCCGTGCTTGTAGGCCGCCTTGACCTTGGCGTTGACGAGTTCGTCGGTCTCGTTGTGGTACTGGCGGCGCTCGGAGTGGCCGATGACCACGTACGAGCACTTCAGCTTGGCCAGCATCGGACCGGAGATCTCGCCGGTGTAGGCGCCGGAGTCGTGCTGCGAGATGTCCTGGGCGCCGTACTTGATCTTGAGCTTGTCGCCGTCGACCAGGGTCTGTACGGAGCGCAGGTCGGTGAAGGGAGGCAGGACGGCGACCTCGACGGCCTCGTAGTCCTTGTCGGCCAGGGCGAAGGCGAGCTTCTGGACGTGCGCGATGGCCTCGAGGTGGTTGAGGTTCATCTTCCAGTTGCCCGCCATCAGCGGCGTGCGAGTGGTCATGCGGGGTCAGTCCTCCAGTGCGGCGAGGCCGGGGAGCGTCTTGCCCTCGAGGTATTCGAGGGAGGCGCCGCCACCGGTCGAGATGTGGCCGAATGCGTTCTCGTCGAAACCGAGCGTACGCACGGCCGCGGCCGAGTCACCGCCGCCGACGACGGTGAAGCCGTTCGAGTCGACGAGGGCCTGGGCGACCGCCTTGGTGCCCTCGGCGTAGTCGGGGTGCTCGAAGACGCCCATGGGGCCGTTCCAGAACACGGTGGCGGCGTCGGCGAGCTTCGAGGCGTACAGCTCTCGGGTCTTCGGGCCGATGTCCAGGCCCTCCTGGTCGGCCGGGATCTTGTCCGCGTCGACGGTCGTGGGGTTGGCCGGGGCCTTGGTCTTCAGGTCGGGGAACTCCGGCGAGACGAGGACGTCGACCGGGAGCACGAGCTCGACGCCCTGCTTCTCGGCGCGCTCCATGTACTCGGTGACGGCCGGGATCTGGTCCTCCTGCAGGAGGGAGATGCCGACCTCGTAGCCCTTGGCCTTGAGGAAGGTGTAGGCCATACCGCCGCCGATGAGCAGCCGGTCGGCCTTGCCGAGCAGCTGGTCGATGACTGCGAGCTTGTCGGAGACCTTGGCGCCGCCGAGCGCGACGACGTACGGGCGCTTGACCTCCTCGGTGAGCTTCTTCAGGACGCCGACCTCGGTGGCGATGAGGTGGCCGGCGTAGTGCGGAAGCCGCTTCGGCAGGTCGTAGACGGAGGCGTGCTTGCGGTGCACGGCACCGAAGCCGTCACCGACGTAGACGTCGGCGAGCGCGGCGAGCCGGTCGGCGAAGGCGCCGCGCTCGCTCTCCTCCTTGCTGGTCTCGCCGGGGTTGAAGCGCAGGTTCTCCAGGACGGCGACCTGGCCGTCGGTGAGGCCCGCGACCGTGTCCTGGGCGGAGGGGCCCACCGTGTCGGTCGCGAAGGCCACGGCGGAGCCGAGGAGTTCACCCAGGCGGGAGGCGGCCGGCGCGAGGGAGAAGGCGGGGTCCGGGGCGCCCTTGGGGCGGCCCAGGTGCGAGGCGACGACCACCTTGGCGCCCGCGTCCGCGAGGGCCTTGACGGTGGGCAGGACGGCGCGGATCCGGCCGTCGTCGGTGATGGTGCCGCTCTCCAGCGGCACGTTGAGGTCGGCGCGGACGAAGACCCGCTTGCCGCTCACGCCGGCGGCGAGAAGTTCGTCGATCGTCTTCATTGAGGTGGACTCCAAAGGAGGGCTCGTGGTGCACCTGATCGTAAAAGGACGTGGTCCGTACGCGAGACAGGGCCCGGACAGCGCGGCGGTGCGCTGCCCGAGCCCTGCTCTCACTTCAAGGTCCTGCTGCCGCGGTCTGCGGCGATCAGAGCTGGTTGCCGACGAAGACCGTGAGGTCCACGAGGCGGTTGGAGTAGCCCCACTCGTTGTCGTACCAGCCGATGACCTTCACGTTCTTGCCCTCCTGGACCATGGTCAGGGAGGAGTCGAAGGTGCAGGAGGCCGGGGCGTTGACGATGTCGGAGGAGACGATCGGGTCCTCGGTGTAGTCGAGGAGGCCCTTCAGCTCGCCCTCGGCGGCCTTCTGGAAGGCGGCGTTGACCTCTTCCTTGGTGACCTCGCGGCCGAGCTCCACGACCAGGTCGGTGACCGAGCCGGTCGGGACCGGGACGCGCATGGCGATGCCGTCCAGCTTGCCCTTGAGCTGCGGCAGGACCAGCGCGGTGGCCTTCGCGGCACCGGTGGTGGTCGGGATGATGTTCTCGGCGGCGGCACGGGCGCGGCGCAGGTCCTTGTGCGGGAAGTCCAGGATGCGCTGGTCGTTCGTGTACGCGTGCACCGTGGTCATCAGACCCTTGACGATGCCGAAGTTCTCGTCGAGGACCTTCGCCATCGGGGCCACACAGTTGGTGGTGCAGGAGGCGTTGGAGATGACGTGGTGGTTCGCCGGGTCGTACTTGTCCTGGTTGACGCCCATCACGATGGTGATGTCCTCGTCCTTGGCCGGAGCCGAGATGAGGACCTTCTTGGCGCCGCCGGCGATGTGCTTCGCGGCGTCTTCCTTCTTGGTGAAGATGCCGGTCGACTCGATGACGATGTCGACGCCCAGCTCGCCCCAGGGAATGTCGGCCGGGTTGCGCTCGGAGAGCACCTTGATGGTGTGCCCGTCCACCGTGATGGTGTCGGCGGTGTGGGAGACCTCCTGCTTGAGGCGACCCAGGATCGTGTCGTACTTGAGCAGGTGAGCGGTGGTCGCGGTGTCACCCAGGTCGTTGACAGCCACAACCTCGATGTCCGCCCCCTGCTCCAGCAGCGCGCGGAAGTAGTTACGCCCGATGCGGCCGAAGCCGTTGATGCCTACGCGGATCGTCACGAACCGATCTCCTCGTTGGTACGCCGGCCATGCGGTGCCGGCGAGCTCTGTTTGGGATGTCCCCGACCACCACCGACCCTACCTCCCGGAGGGCCCCGGGGTGACATCGAGATGGCCCATACACGGGCAGGCGGTCCGTACCCGCCAGTAGGGGTACGGACCGTGCCGGAACGGCAGTGGTTTCACTCGTATTTAGTACGGAATGTCGGGCGGTTTTCGCGTCGTCTTCACTCGTTCGTGAGCGGGTCGGCTCACTTGATCAGGGCCCGTTTCGCGCACCGTTGAGAGGGCTCCCGCTCACCTGTTGGAACAAGGCGAGCGGGATCTGTCAACGTGGCGCCCCTCACCCTCCGAGCGCCGCGAACGCCTTCCGCACCAGGGTTGCCCGGTCGGCCGCCGACGACACCTGTTCCAGGCCGAAACCGAGCAGCACGGTGTGGTCCGTGGTGACCGCCCCGTACGTCTGGAACAGCGCTCCGGAGCGCGCCCAGTCCTTCAGGACCGGCGGGCTGCCCGCGGGCGGTCCGGCCACGTGCCAGGCGCCCAGCGACGACTCGAAGCCCTCGGTCTCCTTCGCCGTCCCGCCGACGACGAGGGAGGCGTCGTCGGCGAGGACTCCGTGTCCGCCGGTGCCCGGGTCGGTGATGTAGCTGATGGAGACCTCGACGGACTTCCCGGCGTAGGCGCTCAGGTCGAAGCCGACCTGCCGCCAGCCGCCGGAGCTGCCGGTGAGGCTGTTCCAGGAGCCGGTGGCGCCGGTCGCGGTGCAGGCGTTGTTCGCGAGCGTCAGGTAGTGCTTCAGCCAGGGATGCTCGGCGATCAGGAATCCCTGCCCGCAGTCCGCCGGCACGGCCGTCCTCGTGGCGCCCCCGGCCTCCGGCAGCGTGGTCCAGTCGTCGGCGCCCACGGTGTGCGCCTCGATCACCGCGTGGTCGTAGCCCGGCTCGGTGTCCCACAACAGCCGGGTGGTGAGGGCCGGCTTGTCGGCGGCGCTGACACCGGTGAGGTCGATGGTGCGGGTGAGGCGCTTGTAGGCGTCGTCGGTGTGCACGGCGGCGGCCATGTACGAGCCGGAGTAAGGCCCGTAGGGGCTCACCGCCCCGGCGAACCGGCCCGCGCCCGCGCTCTTGAACTGCGGGTACGCGGACGCCGGAAGCTCGTCGGAGGTGACGCCGTAGGTACCGGCCTCGTCCAGCGGGTTCCCGGGCGCGTCACCGAGGGCGCCGGAGTAGCCGTCCAGGGCGCCGGTGCCGGTGAAGCCGGTGGCTCCCTTGGTCGACGTACGGCTGTAGGCGCCCAGGTAGTACTGGCTGAAGTCGTCCGAGAGGGTGCCGCCGCCGAGGTCGACGCTGCCGCCGGCCAGTTCACCGGCCTCGATCAGCCGACCGCCCTCGTTGAGGTAGGCGCGCAGCTGGAGCTGGGTGGCGTTGCCGGGGCCGTTCGCGCCCGAGTAGTGCACGACCGTGCGGAAGTGCTTCAGCACGCCGAGCGCGTCCGGGGCGCCCTGCGTGGCGACGTCCCACACGATCGCCCGGTGCCCGGCCGCCTTCACCGCGTCCAGGTACTTCTGCGCCTGTGCGGCCGCCGCGCCCTCCTCGGCGACGACGAGCGTGTCGGCCTCGGGCCGCTCGGCGACGGTGTAGGTGAAGTGCGGGCTGGAGACCTTCTTGCCGCCCTTCTCCTCGCCGGTGAACCAGACCTCCACCTTGTCGCCCGGCTCGCCGCCCCGCACCCTGGCCCGGTACTCGTCGAAGTACAGGTCGTCGTGGCCGCCGTAGGTCCTGCCGCCCTTCCAGCGCCGCAGCGCCCGGTCGTGCGTACGGCCGCCGTCGACGCGGTACTTCAGCTCCTTGTCGCGGATCGCCTTGCGGACGACGACGGAGACCTCCTGGTCCGCGCCCCGGGAGTACGACGTGGCGAACGTGGCCGGGGTGAAGTCGGCGGCGCTCAGCCCGACCGAGGAGACCGGCCGGTCAGGGTGCGCGGCGGTCTCGGCGACGGAGAGCGCGAAGGGGATGTTCTTGGTGAACTCCTGCTGGATGAGTTTCTCGTCGTCGGGGAAGTTGAAGACCGACTGGCAGTCCTCGGGCTTCCAGGCGTCGTTCGGGTCGATCTCCGACGCGGTCTGGCAGGTCGACATCTCGGGGGTGAACATCGCGATGCCGTTGACGTTCGACGCGTGCCCGTCCGCCTCACCGTTGGTGGTGTACAGCTCCGAGGAGATCTGCGAACGGTAGCCGGGGATGGCCGGATCGTCCGGGGTGCCGGCGAGCGCCTTGTAGAGGACGTCGTCCGGGGTGGGGGTGGCGACCTGCCAGCCGACGCCGTAGAGCAGGAGTTCGGCGGCGGAGTGGTAGTTGACGGCGTATCTGAACCCGACGCGTTTCTCGAAGCCGTCCAGCGCCTTGGTCTCGGGCTCGGACTCGGGGCTCGCGCCGCGGTAGGTCTCGCTGGTCGGATCGGGGGACGATCCCTCGTCGTCGTAGCCCCACTTGTAGGGGAAGTTGCGGTTGAGGTCGACGCCGTCGCCCGTGCCGATGACGCCGTCGCCGTTGACGTCCCGCAGGTTCTTGCGCCACAGGCGAGTCGTGGAGTTCTTGAACGTGTAGTCGTAGCCGTCGGGGTTGGCCGAGATGACGAACCACAGCTCAGTGGAGTCGACGATCCTCCGGATGCGCTTGTCGGTCCTGTAGCGGTCCAGGTAGTAGTGCATCAGACGCCGGGTCATCTCCGGGGTGATCCACTCGCGCGCGTGCTGATTGGACAGATACAGCACGGACGGCTTGGCGCCGTCCTTCGTCTGCCTGGCGTCCCTGGTCAGCTTGAGGGCGAGGATGTCCTGGCCGTCCACCGTCTTACCGATGGACTCGACCTTGGTCAGGCGGGGATTGGCCTGGGCGGTGCGCAGGATCTCCTCCTTGAGCCCACCGCTTCCGCTGTAGGGGCGGAACACGCCCTGGGACGCCTTCTCGATGCGGGCCTCCGCCCTGGCCGGGACGGTGTGCTCGGTGAGGTCGACGCCCTGTCGCCGGAGTTGGGCGGCCTGGTGCTCGGTGAGGTAGACCTCGACCTCGGACTTTCCGGCCTTTCCGCCTCCGCTGACCTGCTCGGCGAGTTCGTCGCCGTCCTGGCCGGCCTTGAGAAGCAGGGGTATCTGCTGCTTGGTGACGTCGGCACGGAAGACCTTGACCGCGTCCGGGTCGGACTTCGCCGGACTTCCGCTCTGTGCCTGGGCTACGGGTGCAAGGCTCGCTCCGCCGATCAGAAGCGCGCCGACAGCGAGGATCGATCTCGCTCTGTGTCTCATGAACCCCCCTAGCGGTGGTCCGCCACAGCGGCGAACAGGTTGCCAGGCTCATGTCAGACGATGATCGAGTCAAGAGCGCCTCACGGCCATGTAAATGAAGGCTTGCCAGGCACGGGAAGGCCGGTGCCGCAGCCCCGACTGGGCCTCGGCACCGGCCTGTTGAGGTGGGCCGGTCAGCCCGCCAGGTTGTCCGCCAGCTCCTCGCTGAGGTTGGCCTCCGTGCCCGGGATGCCCAGGTCGGCGGCGCGCTTGTCGGCCATGGCCAGCAGCCGGCGGATACGGCCCGCGACCGCGTCCTTCGTCAGCGGCGGGTCGGCGAGCGCGCCCAGCTCCTCCAGCGAGGCCTGCTTGTGCTCCATGCGCAGGCGTCCGGCGGCGGCGAGGTGCTCGGGGACCTCGTCGCCCAGGATCTCCAGCGCCCGCTGCACCCGCGCTCCGGCGGCCACCGCTGCCCGGGCCGAACGGCGCAGGTTGGCGTCGTCGAAGTTCGCGAGCCGGTTGGCCGTGGCCCGCACCTCGCGGCGCATCCGGCGCTCCTCCCAGGCCAGCACCGACTCGTGCGCGCCGAGCCGGGTCAGCAGCGCGCCGATCGCGTCGCCGTCACGCACGACCACCCGGTCCACGCCCCGCACCTCGCGGGCCTTCGCGGCGATCGACAGCCGACGGGCGGCGCCGACCAGCGCGAGCGCGGCCTCCGGCCCCGGGCAGGTCACCTCGAGCGAGGAGGAACGGCCGGGCTCGGTCAGCGAACCGTGTGCCAGGAAGGCCCCGCGCCAGGCTGCCTCGGCGTCACAGGTGGCCCCCGAGACCACCTGCGGGGGCAGGCCGCGGATCGGGCGGCCCCGGCCGTCCACGAGCCCCGTCTGGCGTGCCAGCTGGTCACCGCCCGCGACGACCCGCACGACATACCGCGAGCCCCGGCGCAGCCCGCCGGGCGCCATCACGATCAGCTCGGAGCTGTGGCCGAAGATCTCCAGGATGTCCCGCTTGAGACGGCGGGCCGCCATCGCGGTGTCCAGCTCCGCCTCGATCACGATGCGCCCGCTCACCAGGTGAAGGCCGCCGGCGAACCGCAGGATGGCGGAGACCTCCGCCTTCCTGCAGCAGGTCCGGGTGACGGGTAGCCGGGAGATCTCGTCCTTCACCGCTGCCGTCATCGCCATGGGCCGATCCTTCCATGCATCCGAAAAATACGGTCGTACGCGGCGGCCAACAGCTCCGGGTCGTGCCGGGGTGTTCCGTCGGTCCGGGCCACCGGCGCCAGCTCGACCGCGGCTCCCAGCCGCTTGGCGGCCTCGGTGAGCGAGTCGCGGTCGGGCACGGCGGCCTCGTCGGCCAGCACCACGTCCAGGGCGAGTTTAGGGGCGTGTCGCCCCAAAACCTCCAAATGACGCTGCGGTGAGAACCCCTCGGTTTCTCCCGGCTGCGGGGCGAGGTTCAGCGACAGCACCTTGCGTGCCTTCGTCTGCGTGAGGGCGTCCAGCAGCTCGGGTACGAGCAGGTGCGGGATCACGGAGGAGAACCAGGAGCCGGGGCCGAGCACCACCCAGTCCGCGTCCAGGACCGCCGCCACGGCCTCGGGCACGGCCGGCGGGTCGTTCGGCACCAGGTGCACCGACTGGACCTCGCCGGGCGTGAGGGCGACGTTCGCCTGCCCGCGCACGGTGTCCACGTCCTCCGGGCGCTCCGGATCATGCCCCTTGACCAGGGCCTGCAGCTCCAGCGGCACGGCGGACATGGGCAGCACCCGGCCGTGCGCGCCGAGCAGCCTGCCGACCAGGTCCAGGGCCTGCACATGGTCGCCGAGCTGCTCCCACAGGGCGACGATCAGCAGATTGCCGACCGCGTGCTCGTGCAGATCGCCCTTGGACTGGAAGCGGTGCTGGATGACCCGGGCCCAGGTCTGGCCCCACTCGTCGTCGCCGCACAGCGCGGCCAGCGCCTTGCGCAGGTCGCCGGGCGGCAGCACACCCAGTTCGTCGCGCAGCCGGCCGCTGGAGCCACCGTCGTCGGCCACGGTGACGACGGCGGTGAGGTCGCCGGTGATCCGGCGCAGCGCGGCGAGCGAGGCGGACAGGCCCATGCCGCCGCCGAGCGCGACGACCTTCGGCTGAGCGCCCCGACGCCGGGGCCGGCCGCCGCGGGCCTCGCCGGGGCGGGCCGTCCCTTCGGCCGTGGCACGGCTGGAGCGCTCCTCCGGCACCATCCGGCGCAGCCTGCCGAGCCGCCGTGTACGTTCCGTCATTCCCGTCCCATGTCCCGGTGTACGACCACCGTCTCCACGCCCTCGGCCGCGAGGCGCGCGGCGAGCTTCTCCGACATCGCGACCGAGCGGTGCTTGCCGCCGGTACAGCCGATCGCGATGGTCACATACCGCTTGCCCTCGCGCCGGTAGCCGGCGGCGATGAGCCGCAGCAGTTCGGCGTACCGGTCGAGGAACTCCTTCGCGCCGGGCTGGTTGAAGACATACGCCGACACCTCCTCGTTCAGTCCCGTGAACGGGCGCAGCTCCGGGACCCAGTGCGGGTTGGGCAGGAAGCGCATGTCCGCGACCAGGTCGGCGTCGACCGGGAGCCCGTACTTGAAGCCGAAGGACATCACGGTGGCCCGCAGCTCGGGCTCCTCCTCGCCGGCGAACTGGGCGTCCATCTTGGCGCGCAGCTCGTGCACGTTGAGGCTGGAGGTGTCGATCACCAGGTCGGCGTCGCCGCGCAGCTCGCGCAGCAGCTCGCGCTCGGCGGCGATGCCGTCCACGATGCGGCCGTCGCCCTGCAGCGGGTGCGGGCGGCGCACCGACTCGAAGCGGCGCACCAGGGCCTCGTCGCTGGACTCCAGGAACACGATCCGCCGGGTGACGCCCCGGGTGTCGAGGTCGGCGAGGGATTCGCGCAGATTGTCGAAGAAGCGCCGGCCGCGCACGTCCACGACGACCGCGATCCGCGCCACGTTGCCCTGCGAGCGGGCGCCCAGCTCGACCATGGTGGGGATGAGGGCGGGCGGGAGGTTGTCCACGACGAACCAGCCGAGGTCCTCCAGACACTTCGCCGCCGTGGACCGTCCCGCTCCGGACATGCCGGAGATGATCACCAGCTCGGGGATGGCCGCTTCCTGGCCCGAGACCGGCGTACCGTCCGTACTCACCTGTGCTCCGTTTTCCTGGGCCGCGGGCTGTTCGCCCGCCGCGGGGGGTGGCAAATCCCGCCCCGCTTCCTTGCGGGCCCGATCTCGCTCCGCTGTGGGCTGTGCGTCGTGCTCCGTCATCTCTCCTGCCCCCGTCGTTCGTCCGGGAGGCCCGCGGTTACGGGCTCCCCCGAGGAGCCCGCCGTCGTATCGGGTTCCTCGTCATCAATGATCTCCCCGGTCGCCGTGTTCACGGCGGGTGCGGCCGGAGCCGCCTGGGCGAGGGCCGCGGCGATGGTCTCGGCCGTCTTCCGGCCTATCCCGGGCACCTCCTGGATCTGTTCGATTGTGGCGGACCGCAGCCGCTTCACCGAGCCGAAATGCTTGATGAGCGCTTGTTTGCGGGTCTCGCCGAGGCCGGGAACGTCGTCCAGGGGGCCGGCCCGGAAGCGCTTGGCGCGTTTGGTGCGCTGGTAGGTGATCGCGAACCGGTGGGCCTCGTCACGGACGCGCTGGAGCAGATAGAGGCCCTCGCTGGTGCGGGGCAGGACCACCGGGTCGTCGTCGCCGGGTAGCCAGACCTCCTCCAGGCGCTTGGCGAGGCCGCAGACGGCGATGTCGTCGATGCCCAGCTCGTCCAGGGCGCGCCGGGCCGCGGCGACCTGCGGCTGCCCGCCGTCGACCACGACGAGCTGGGGCGGATAGGCGAACTTCTTCGGACGGCCGTCGTCGTCCTTGAGGGAGTTGGTGATCTCGTCCGGGTCGGTGAGGGTGCCGTCGCCGTCGGTGAGGGCGTCCTCGCTGCCGGAGCCGTCGGCCCACTCCCCCGTCTTCTCCTTCTCCGCGAGGTACCGCCTGAAGCGGCGGGTGATCACCTCGTGCATGGAGCGGACGTCGTCCTGACCCGCGAAGCCCTTGATCTGGAAGCGGCGGTACTCGCTCTTGCGCTGCAGTCCGTCCTCGAAGACGACCATGGAGGCGACCACGTCGTCCCCCTGGAGATGCGAGATGTCGTAGCACTCGATGCGCAGCGGGGCGCTGTCCAGGTCGAGGGCCTCGGCGATCTCCTCCAGGGCGCGAGAGCGCGTGGTCAGGTCGGAGGCGCGCTTGGTCTTGTGCAGCGCGAGCGCCTGCAGGGCGTTGCGCTGCACGGTCTCCATGAGGGCCTTCTTGTCGCCGCGCTGCGGGATGCGCAGCGAGACGTTCGCCCCGCGGCGGCCGGTCAGCCACTCCTGGACCGGCTCGACGGGCTCGGGCAGCGCCGGGACCAGGACCTCCTTGGGGACGGCGTCTCCCATCTCCTCGCCGTAGAGCTGCTGCAGGGCGTGCTCGACCAGGGCGCCGGTGGTGATCTCCTCGACCTTGTCGGTCACCCAGCCGCGCTGGCCGCGCACCCGGCCGCCGCGCACATGGAAGATCTGCACGGCCGCCTCCAGCTCGTCCTCGGCGACGGCGATGAGGTCGGCGTCCGTCGCGTCGGCGAGCACGACGGCGTTCTTCTCCATGGCCTTCCTCAGGGCCTCGACGTCGTCGCGCAGCCGGGCCGCCCGCTCGTACTCCATCTCCTCGGCCGCCTCCATCATCTGCTTCTCCAGACGGCGGAGGTAGGTGCCGGTGCGGCCGGCCATGAAGTCGCAGAACTCCTCGGCCAGCTCCCGGTGGTCCTCGGGGCTGATCCGGCCGACGCAGGGGGCGGAGCACTTGCCGATGTAGCCGAGCAGGCAGGGGCGGCCGGTGCGGGCGGCGTTCTTGAACACGCCGGCCGAGCAGGTGCGCACCGGGAACACGCGCAGCAGCAGGTCGACGGTGTCCCGGATGGCCCACGCGTGCCCGTACGGCCCGAAGTACCGGACGCCCTTCTTCTTGTGACCGCGCATCACCTGCACGCGCGGGAACTCCTCGTTCATCGTCACCGCGAGGTACGGGTAGCTCTTGTCGTCGCGGTACTTGACGTTGAACCGGGGGTCGTACTCCTTGATCCAGGAGTACTCCAGCTGGAGGGCCTCGACCTCCGTGGACACCACGGTCCACTCCACGGACGCGGCGGTGGTCACCATCGTCCGGGTGCGCGGGTGCAGGTGCGCCAGGTCCTGGAAGTAGTTCGCCAGGCGCTGGCGCAGGCTTTTCGCCTTTCCGACGTAGATCACCCGGCGGTGCTCGTCACGGAACCTGTACACCCCCGGGGAGTCCGGGATCTCACCCGGCCTGGGGCGGTAGCTGGAGGGATCGGCCATGTCTCACACCCTACTGGCGACCACCGACACCGCGTCGGGCCTGTGGACAACGCCCGCGGCGTGCCGCTCAGCCGTCCACAACCCATCCGGTGTCCGTCGGCGGCAGGCCCGTCCCGATCAGGTGCCGGACGATCCGGAACGCCTCGTCGAGCGGCACGGTGTCCTGGTCCGGGTACGTGTCGCACTGCCCATCGGCCAGGACAAAACCCCCGCTCGCCCCTGCGGATCCCACGGAGACGGCGTGGGATCCGGGGTCGTCCGCTCCGTCGAGAAGCATCACCAGCGCGCGTTCGGTGTTGCTCACCACGGACAGCAGGCGCCCGGTGGAGCCGGTCAGCCAGGTTTCGCGACGGCCCTCGCCGATCCGTCGCCGCAGCACCGCGACCGCCTCCTGCGCCGTCACGGCCGTGCGATCACCGCCGAAGGTCCAGGTCTCCGTCACGCGGCGATCTTCCCATCGGCCGGCTCCGGCGCGCCTGACGCTCGCGGCCGCAGGCCCCCGGCGCAGAGCAACGGCCCGGCCAGGGGTGGCCATGGCGGGTTCGAGGTGTTGTCGGGGTCTGGTCAACACGCTTCAATGCGGGGGAACTCGGGGCCGTGCACGCACGCGGACAGGCGAGGCGTGCTCAGCCAGGGGCGTCCACGACGTCCACGGGGGTGGCCCCGCACACCAGCGCAGGCGGTCTGACCAGCCGTAGCGACACCTCACAGAAAGGCGCCCCGGTATGCGGCATGCCACGGAGCACGCGCACCTCCCCACCGCGGAACTGGACACGGCCCTGCGGGGCGGCCCCTTCCATGTGGCGCTGCGCGCCGCGATCGCCGCGCGCGGGCTGCCGCTCCAGCGCGTCCAGCACCATCTGTCCCGGCACGGGGTCAAGGTCGGCGTCACCAGCCTGAGTTACTGGCAGCAGGGTGCCCGCCGCCCCCAGCGCCCGGAGTCTCTGCGGGCCGTACGGGCGCTGGAGGAGATCCTCCAGCTGCCGGACGAGTCGCTGATCCGGCTGCTCGCCGAGGCCGACGGGTCCGCCGCGGCCGGTCGCCCGGCGGGGCGCTCCTACCGCTCCCTGATCGAGGCCTCGGACGTCCTGGACCGGCTCCGGGCCGAGCTCGGCTGGTCCCTCGACGGCGGTCTGCACACTCTGGGGCACCACGAATGCGTCCGCATCGGCGCCCGGCGCGAGCTGGCCGGCCGCGAGGCCCATCACATCGTGCGGGCCCACCGTGACGGCGTCGACCGCTTCATCGCCGTGCACCACGGCGACCCCGGCTGCCGCCCGCACGACATCAGGGTGCGGGCGCTGGAGAACTGTCGCACCGGACGCGTCCGCTGGGACCAGGGCACCGGCGTGCTGGCCGCGGAGCTGCTCTTCGACACCCGGCTGCGCGCCGGCGAGACCTACCTCTTCCGGTACGGGATCGAGGACGGCACGGCCGGCCCGAGCCGCGAGTTCCTCCACCGCTTCGGCTTCCCCGGCGGCCAGTACGCCCTCCAGGTGCGATTCGACGCAGCCGCGCTGCCGGCCCACTGCCATCGGTTCACCCAGCACTCGACGGCGGCCCCCCGCAGCGGCCGCCACCAGCTGTCGGTCACCGGCCCCCACCACTGCGTCCACGTGGTCGAGCCACGGATCCGCCCGGGGATCGTCGGGATCGCGTGGGAATGGGAGTGAACTCGCCTCGGGTGTGAGTCCCGGCCGGGAAGTGTGGCGCGGGGCCGCCGTACAGCCCGTTCTCGCACCCGGCGTGTCAGCGTGACTGTCGGGTCAGGCGCCCGGGCCGGCGATGATCCTGCCGTTCGTGGTCTTCACCGGCAGCTCGGCCAGGGGCTCGGTGGCCGGTGACTGGACCACCTTGCCCGTCGCGGCGTCGAACTGGCTGCCGTGGCAGGGGCAGATCAGGGTCGTCCCCTGGAGCTTGTTGATGGGGCACCCGGCGTGCGTGCAGATCGTGCTGTAGGCCTTCAGCGCGCCGCTCCCGTCGCGGCTGACGACCACGTTGTGGTCCCGGTAGAGCTTGGCGCCGCCCTTCGAGACCTCGCTCTCGGCACCGAGGTCCACCGGCGCGGTCGGGGTGGCCGCCACCGAACCACCCTGACCGGGCCCCGCGCACGCGGTCAGGCCGAGACCGGCGACCGGGACCGCGGCGGCCCCTCGAAGGACGGTACGACGGCTCGCGGACGGTCGGGCGGGCATCTGGGACTCCACTGCTCAAGGGGTGTGCAGGGCGACGATACCCGGGCACAAGGGCCGGCCTCGGGGCGGGGGCGACGACTGCGGCGGGAGGTTGTGTCCGGCGCGGCACAGGAGAGAGAGGGAGCGCCAGGGGAGGGCTGTTGGGGAGGGTGGGCGAGGGAGTCGACGTAAACGATTGCGCAAGCGTTTACGCCAGGTCGGTCCATGGGATACCGTCCCGCGCGGAAGGACTGCGCTCGATCGGTTCAGGAGGGAGCCGCGATGCCCACCATGGCGGATGTCGCACGGAGCGCCGGGGTCTCCGTGGCGACCGTGTCCCACGTCCTGAACGGCACCCGCCCCGTGCTGCCCCACACCCGCCAGGCCGTGCTCGACGCCATCGACGCCCTCGGCTACACCCCCAACACGCTGGCACGGTCCCTGGTGACCTCCCGCACCCGCTCCATCGGGCTCGCGGTGTCGGCGATCAGCAACCCGTACTTCACGGAGATCCTCCAGGGCGTGGAGGCCGCCGCCCTGGAGGCGGGCTACAGCCTGCTCCTCGCGGACCCGCACGACGACCCGGGGCACGAACGCAAGGTCGTGCAGCTCCTCCATGAGCGCCGGGTGGACGGCATGATCGTCGCGCCCTCCGCGCGCCCGCACGAACTGGTCGGCTATCTCCGCCGCCACGCCGTACCGACCGTGTTCCTGGACCGGATGGTCGACGCCGGCGTGCCGGGCGGCTCCGCGGTGGGTGGCGGAGCGGGTGCCGCTCCCGATCAGAACGCGCCCTGGTACGACCAGGTATGCGCCGACAGCGCCGAGCCGACCGCCCGTCTGGTCACCCATCTCGCCGGGCTGGGCCATCACAGGATCGGCCTGGTCGCGGGTCTGCCCGGCCTCAGCACCACCAGTGAGCGTGTCTCCGGCTACTGGCACGGCCTCGGCGCAGCCGGCCTGGAGCTCGATGAACGGCTCCTGGTGTCCGGCAACTCCGAGTCCACCGGTGCCGAGCAGGCCACCGCCGCACTGCTCGCCCTCCCTGAACCGCCCACGGCACTCGTCACGGCCAACAACGCCATGACGATCGGCGCCCTGCGCGCCCTGCGCCGGCACGGCCTGTCCGTACCGGACGACATCGCCCTGGGCTGCTTCGACGACTTCGCCTGGGCCGATCTGTTCTCACCCCGGCTCACCGCCATCGCCCAGCCCAGCAGGGAGTTGGGCGCGCAGGCCGTCCGGGTGCTCCTGGACCGTCTGGACGAGCCAGGTCGGCCGATCCGGACGGTCCGGCTGCCGTGCGCGTTCGTCCATCGCACGTCCTGCGGGTGCCCGGAGGAGCCCGGCGGGTCCCAGGAGCCCGGGCACACCGCATCATCCACGCCGTCGGAGAAGGGAACCGCCTCGTGATCGTCGTCGCCGGTGAGGCACTGATCGACCTGGTACCGCAGGGCTCCGGCGCCCTCGCGGCCCTGATGCCGGCGCTCGGCGGCGGCCCTTACAACGCCGCCGTGGCCCTCGGCCGGCTCGGTTCCCGCACCGCTTTCTGCTCCCGGACGTCGCACGACGCCTTCGGCGAGGCCCTGCTCGACGGGCTGCGGCGCGCGGGGGTGGACGTGTCGAGCGTGCAGCGCGGGACTGAGCCAACGACGCTGGCGGTGGCCACGATCGACGACAGTGGCTCGGCCGCTTACTCCTTCTATGTGGACGGCACCGCCGACCGTCTGTTCACCGCCCCCGCCGCGCTGCCGGCCGGTACCCGCGCGGTGTCCTTCGGCACCTGCTCGCTCGTCCTGGAACCGGGAGCGAGCGCCTATGAGGAGCTGATGCACGCGGCGGCCGGGCAGGGGCTGTTCACCGCGCTCGACCCCAACATCCGGGCGGGGCTGATCCCGGACGCGGACGCCTACCGGGCGCGTTTCAAGAGCTGGCTGCCCTCGGTGACGCTGCTGAAGCTGTCCGCTGAGGATGCCGAGTGGCTGGGCGGCACCCCGCGCGAGTGGCTGGCCGCGGGACCAGCGGCCGTGGTGGTGACCCGGGGCGGGGACGGTCTGACCGCGTTCACCCGGGACGGCGCGGAGTACTCCGTACCAGGTGAGAAGGTCACCGTGGTGGACACCATCGGCGCCGGTGACACGGTCAACGCGGCCTTGCTGCACGGGCTGTCCGCCCTGGACGCGCTGTCGGAGGAAGCACTCGCCGCCCTCGGGACGGAGGGCTGGACGCGGCTGCTGCGCTTCGCGGCACGCGCGGCTGCGATCACCTGCTCGCGGGCGGGGGCCGAGCCGCCGTTCGCGGCCGAGCTCGGTGAACTGTGATCGGCCCCTTTTCTGTCCGGGGTTTCCCTCTCTGCTGTTGTGAAGGTGCGACCGGACCCGGGGTGCGGGGAGCTGGCGAACCTCGGAGCCGGGGTGGCTGATGGTGGAACGAGTGGCGCCCCGCGGGGAGTTCCCGCGGGGCGCCACTTTTCTGGTGATGTGTCAGGCCTTGCGTGCCCGCGTCGTCTTCTTCGCGGGCGTCGTCTTCTTCGTGGGCGTCGCCTTCTTCGTGACCGCGTCGGCCTTCTTGGTCGCCGTGCTGTTGGCCTTCGCCGTCACCGTCTTCTTCGCCGCCGTCCTCGCCGCGGCCGTCTTCCCGGCCGTTGCGGTGCGCTGCGCCGGCACGGATTCGGCGTCGCTGATGCGGTCGGCGCCGAGGATCTCGCGCAGGAACTTGCCGGTGTGGCTGGCCGGAACCCCGGCGACCTCCTCGGGGGTGCCCTCGGCGACCACGAGGCCACCGCCGGCGCCGCCCTCCGGACCCATGTCGACGATCCAGTCGGCGGTCTTGATCACATCGAGGTTGTGCTCGATGACGATGACCGTGTTGCCCTTGTCGACCAGGCCGCCGAGGACCTTCAGCAGCTTGCTGATGTCCTCGAAGTGCAGACCGGTGGTCGGCTCGTCCAGGACGTAGACCGTGCGTCCGGTGGATCGCTTCTGCAGCTCGCTGGCCAGCTTCACGCGCTGGGCCTCACCGCCGGAGAGGGTGGTGGCGGACTGGCCGAGGCGGACGTAGCCGAGGCCGACGTCCTTCAGCGTCCTCAGGTGCCGGGAGATGGCCGGGACGGCCTCGAAGAAGTCGGTGGCCTCCTCGATCGGCATGTTCAGCACATCGGCGATGGACTTGCCCTTGTAGTGGACCTCCAGGGTCTCCCGGTTGTACCGGGCGCCGTGGCAGACCTCGCACGGGACGTAGACGTCCGGGAGGAAGTTCATCTCGATCTTGATCGTGCCGTCGCCCGCGCAGTTCTCGCAGCGGCCGCCCTTGACGTTGAAGGAGAAGCGGCCGGGCTGGTAGCCGCGGACCTTCGCCTCGGTGGTCTCGGCGAACAGCTTGCGGATGTGGTCGAAGACGCCGGTGTACGTCGCCGGGTTGGACCGCGGGGTGCGGCCGATCGGCGACTGGTCGACATGCACGACCTTGTCGACCAGGTCGTCGCCGTCCACGCGCGTGTGCCGTCCGGGGACGTTCCTCGCGCCGTTCAGCTCACGCGCCAGGTGCGTGTACAGGATGTCGTTGACCAGCGTCGACTTTCCGGATCCGGAGACGCCCGTGACGGCCGTGAACACGCCCAGCGGGAAGGACACGTCGATGTCCTGCAGGTTGTTCTCACGGGCGCCGTGCACGGTGAGCTGCCGGGACGGGTCGCGGGGACGGCGGATGTCCGGAAGCGGAATCGCCTTGCGCCCCGAGAGATAGGCGCCGGTCTGCGACTCGGTGTTGGTGAGCAACTCCGTGAGGGAGCCGCTGTGCACGACCTTGCCGCCGTGCTCACCGGCGCCGGGGCCGATGTCCACGACCCAGTCGGCGACCTTGATGGTGTCCTCGTCGTGCTCCACGACGATGAGCGTGTTGCCCATGTCGCGCAGCCGGACCAGGGTCTCGATCAGCCGGTGGTTGTCCCGCTGGTGCAGACCGATGGACGGCTCGTCCAGGACGTACAGGACGCCGACGAGGCCGGAGCCGATCTGGGTGGCCAGGCGGATGCGCTGGGCCTCGCCGCCGGAGAGCGTGCCGGCCGCGCGGTTCAGCGAGAGGTAGTCGAGGCCGACGTCGACCAGGAAGCGCAGTCGCTCGTTGACCTCCTTCAGCACCCGCTCGGCGATCTTCTTGTCACGGGCACTCAGCTTCAGCCGGCCCAGGAAGTCCGCGCAGTCACTGATCGACATCGCGGCGACCTCGGCGATCGACTTCTCCATGATCGTGACCGCGAGGACGATGGGCTTCAGGCGCGTGCCCTCACAGGAGGGGCAGGGCACCTCGCGCATGTAGCCCTCGAAGCGCTCGCGGCTGGCGTCGCTCTCGGCCTCGCTGTGCCGGCGCTTCACGAACGGCACCGCGCCCTCGAAGGGCGTGGTGTACACGCGCTCACGGCCGTACCGGTTGCGGTAGCGGACCTCGATCTGGGTCTTGTGGCCGTAGAGCAGGGCCTTCTTCGCGCGCTGGGGCAGGCCCGCGAACGGGATGTCCGTGCGGAAGCCGAGCGCGTCCGCGAGGGCGCCGATCAGCCGGCCGAAGTAGTCCTTGGTGTGCCCGTGCGACCAGGGGTGGATGGCGCCTTCGTCCAGGGACCTGTCCTCGTCCGGAACGATCAGCTCGGGGTCGACCTCCATCCGCGTGCCGATGCCGGTGCAGTCGGGGCAGGCGCCGAAGGGCGAGTTGAAGGAGAAGGAGCGGGGCTCCAGCTCCTCGAAGGACAGGTCGTCGTACGGGCAGTACAGGTGCTCGGAGTACATGCGCTCGCGCTCGGGGTCGTCCTCGGGGAGGTCGACGAAGTCCAGCACGATCATGCCGCCGGACAGGCCGAGGGCGGTCTCCACAGAATCGGTGAGGCGGCGCTTGGCGGACTCCTTCACCGTGAGGCGGTCCACGACCACCTCGATGGTGTGCTTCTCCTGCTTCTTCAGCGTCGGCGGCTCGGACAGCTGGATGGTCTGCCCGTCCACGCGCGCGCGGGAGTAGCCCTTGGTCTGCAGGTCGGCGAAGAGGTCGACGAACTCGCCCTTGCGCTCGCGCACGAGCGGCGACAGCACCTGGAAGCGGCTCCCCTCCGGCAGCTCCAGGACCCTGTCGACGATGGCCTGCGGCGACTGGCGGGAGATCGGGCGGCCGCACTCGGGGCAGTGCGGCTTGCCGATACGCGCGAAGAGCAGACGCAGGTAGTCGTAGACCTCGGTGATGGTGCCGACCGTCGAGCGCGGGTTGCGCGAGGTCGACTTCTGGTCGATGGAGACCGCCGGGGACAGACCCTCGATGAAGTCGACGTCCGGCTTGTCCATCTGGCCGAGGAACTGCCGGGCGTACGAGGAGAGCGACTCCACGTAGCGCCGCTGGCCCTCGGCGAAGATCGTGTCGAAGGCCAGGGAGGACTTGCCCGACCCGGACAGGCCCGTGAAGACGATGAGCGAGTCACGCGGCAGGTCGAGCGAGACATTCTTCAGGTTGTGCTCGCGCGCGCCACGGACGATGAGACGGTCGGCCACGCCGGTCCGCACCTTTCTTGAGAGAAGTGACAGGGGCGGGGCCCCCGTGCTTCTTCAGACTAGGGGGAGCCACTGACAACGCCGGTCGGATTCTCCGGTTGCATAACAACCCCCGGCCATCCAGCATGCCCGACGCCGCCCTCGACGATATAGCACGTGCTTTCGATTTGCGGCCGAGCTTCACCACCTTCACCCAAAGGTGTGGTGGAGCTAGTGTCAGGCCCATGATTGATCACGCTCATGACCTGGCATGTGTACGTGACGCGACCGAACGGCTCCTCACCGCGGTCGCCAAACTGGACAACGCGTCGCTCGCCGAGCCGTCACGGCTTCCGGGGTGGACCCGCGGGCATGTCCTCGCCCACCTCGCGCGCAACGCGGAAGCGCTCGTGAACGTTCTCGAGGGCCGGCCCATGTACGCGAGCGCCGAGGCACGGGACGCCGACATCGAACGCGACGCCCCACGCGGCCTCGACGCCCAGCTCGCCGACCTGCGCGAGAGCGCGGCCCGCTTCCAGGCCGCGGGGGACGCGCCGGCGGACTGGACGCGCACGGTGGAGCTGCGCAACGGGGTCACCGACTCGGCGTCCCGCGTGCCGTTCCGGCGGTGGATCGAGGTCGAGCTGCACCATGTCGATCTCGGCATCGGGTACGAGCTGGAGGATCTTCCGGCCGAGTTCACGGACCGGGAGATCGACTTCCTGGCGAAGCGCTTCGCCGGACACGAGGAGGTGCCCTCGACCGGCCTGAGCGCAGGCAACGGCCGGACCTGGACCACGGGCGGCGGAGCGGAGGGCGGACCGGTCCAGGTCGAGGGTACGGCCGCTGACCTGCTCGGCTGGCTCGCCGGGCGACGCGACGGCTCCGGCCTCACCACGAACGGCCCGCTGCCGAAGCTGCCCCCGTTGTAGGTCCGCTACGGTCCGCCGGTCCTCCCCCGCTATAGGCTGATCACCATGACGTACACCGGAGAGGTCAGGGTCGGCGGACCGGCGGATGTGCACGAGCTCAAGGACCTGATGATCACGAAGATCGCGGTCGGCCCGATGGACAACAACGCCTACCTGTTGCGCTGCCGGGCCACCGACGAGCAGCTTCTGATCGACGCCGCCAACGAGGCGCAGACGCTCCTCGGGATGATCGGTGACGACGGCATCGCCTCCGTCGTCACCACGCATCAGCACGGCGACCACTGGCAGGCGCTCGCCGAGGTCGTCGCGGCCACGGGAGCGCGTACGTACGCCGGCCGCGAGGACGCCTCCGGCATCCCCGTGCCCACCGATGTCCTCGTGGACGACGGCGACGTCATCAGGGTGGGACAGGTGGAGCTCACCGCACGGCACCTCGTCGGGCACACCCCGGGTTCGATCGCGCTGGTCTACGACGACCCGCACGGCCACCCGCACGTCTTCACCGGCGACTGCCTCTTCCCGGGCGGTGTCGGCAACACGCGTAAGGATCCGAAGGCCTTCGCCAGTCTGATCCACGACGTGAAGACGAAGATCTTCGACGTACTCCCCGATGAGACCTGGGTCTACCCCGGGCACGGCAACGACACGACCCTGGGTGCGGAGCGACCGCATCTGCCGGAGTGGCACGCGCGCGGATGGTGAGCGCCGGGCGCGTTTCTCTCCTGAGCGCCGGGCACGTTTCGCGTCGCGCGCCCCGGGGACGTTTCGGCCGCGCGCGCCCCGTGTGAACGTCTCGCACATGCTGGGGGCGCGTGCGCTCTCCCCGCGTGCCCAGTCACGCGGTCAACTGGTGGCAACCCCGCGGAGGATGACGGCTCCTCTGCGGCAGGGCCGCCGGCCTCCAACCCCGCCCTCGGTCGGCGGCCCAGGCCGAAGCCGCGCGCCATGAGGGATGTTCACACGCCCGCAACACCCGTTCCCAGTATGCGGACAGTTATGGTCGTGACCTGGACAAACGCGGGGTTCGCTGCCAATCTCCCGCCATGTACACAGCCCCTCGTGTCCTGCGCCGTGCGGCTGCCGCCGCCACCGTAGCCCTGCTCGCCCTCGCCGTCGGCTGTGCTCCGCAGCCGGAGCAGAAGGCGTCGGCCTCACCCTCCGGCTCGGCCGCGAAGAGCTGCGCCAAGGGCAAGTTGGCCACCAAAACGTCCGGGAAGCTGACGATCGCGACGGACGAACCGGCGTACGAGCCCTGGTTCAAGGACGACAAGCCCGCGGACGGCAAGGGCTTCGAGTCGGCGGTCGCCTACGCCGTGGCCCAGCAACTGGGCTATGGCAAGAGCGCGGTCGTCTGGCAGAGCGTGCCGTTCAACAAGGCGTTCGCGCCCGGCGTGAAGAGCTTCGACTTCGACATCAACCAGGTGTCGATCAGCTCCGAGCGCAAGAAGGCCGTCGACTTCTCCTCCGGCTACTACGACGTGCGCCAGGCCGTCATCGCGCTGAAGGGCAGCAAGGCCGCCAAGGCGACGAGCATCGCGGACCTGAAGGACCTCAAGCTGGGTGCCCAGGTGGGCACCACGAGCCTCAACTACATCAGCGACGTGGTGAAGCCGTCGCAGGAGGCGGCCGCGTACTCCAAGAACGACCAGGCCATCTCCGCGCTCAGGAACGGCCAGGTCGACGCGATCGTCACCGACCTGCCGACCGCCTTCTACGTCACCTCGGCCCAGGTGACCAACGCCAGGATCGTCGGCCAGTTCGAGAACCAGGGCGGCACACCCGAGCAGTTCGGGCTTGTCCTGGACAAGGGCAGCGGTCTCACTTCGTGCGTGACGTCGGCCGTGGACGCCCTGCGCAAGGACGGCACACTGGCGAAGCTGGAGAAGCAGTGGCTGTCCGACGCCGTCGACGCTCCGGTTCTCAAGTGACGGTCACGAAGGAGGAGGCCGGGGAGGACTCCGGCAAGGGCGACATGCGAGACGGGTACGTCCCGTCCGCGCGGCGGCTGGAGCGCGAGCGCCACAAGCGCGCGCGTGCCCGCCGCGCGACGGCGATCGCGGCCCTCTCGACCCTGGTCACCGGCGTCGTCCTCTACCTGGTCGTCGTCAGCGCGCCCGGCTGGCCGCGCACCAAGGAGACTTTCTTCGACGGGCAGTACGCGCGCGAGGCCTTCCCCAAGGTCCTCGACGGGCTGTGGCTGAACATCCGGCTGTTGCTGATCTGCGGCGTGCTGGTGCTCGTCCTGGGCATGCTGATCGCCATCGCGCGCACCCTGCCCGGGCCGGTGTTCTTCCCCCTTCGGGTGCTCGCGGCCGCGTACACGGACTTCTTCCGCGGTCTGCCGCTGATCATCAACCTGATGATCGTGGTCTTCGGCGTGCCCGCGCTGCGTCTCCAGGGCGTGACCGTCGATCCCGTGCTGCTCGGTGGTACGGCACTGACACTGACCTACTCCGCTTACGTCGCCGAGGTGTTCCGCGCCGGCATCGAGTCCGTGCACCCCTCGCAGCGAGCCGCCGCCCGCTCGCTGGGGCTGACCAACCGTCAGGCGCTGCGGTACGTGGTGCTTCCCCAGGCGGTACGGCGTCAGGTGCCGCCTCTGCTGAACGACCTCGTGTCCCTCCAGAAGGACACCGGGCTCGTGTCGATCGGCGGCGCGGTCGACGCCGTACGGGCGGCCGACATCATCGCCCAGCGCAGCCTCAACTACACGCCGTACATCGTCGCGGGCCTGGTCTTCGTGGCACTGACCATTCCGATGACCCGCTTCACGGACTGGGTGACGGCCCGGATGGACCGGCAGCGGGCCCAGGGAGGATCGCTATGAGCGACGCAGTCACGCCCGTGCTGCGCATGGAGTCCGTTCGCAAGACCTTCGGCGGCTCCGTCGTGCTGCGGGACGTCGGTCTGGAGGTCGCCCCGCACACGGTGACCGCGCTGATCGGCGCCTCCGGCTCGGGCAAGTCCACGCTGCTGCGCTGCGCCAACCTCCTGGAAGAGATCGACGACGGCGCGATCTGGCTGGACGGCGAGGAGATCACCGATCCCCGCGTCGACCAGGACGCGGTCCGGCGCCGGATCGGCGTGGTCTTCCAGGCGTACAACCTCTTCCCGCACATGACCGTGCTGGACAACATCACGCTGGCGCCCCGCCGGGTGCACGGCGTCGCCCGCGCGGAGGCCGAGGAACGGGCCAGGGAGCTGCTGGAGCGCCTCGGACTGGGTGCCAAGGCGGATGCCTATCCGGACCGGCTCAGCGGCGGCCAGCAGCAGCGTGTGGCGATCGTGCGGGCGCTCGCCGTACGGCCTCGGCTGTTGCTGCTGGACGAGATCACGGCGGCGCTCGATCCCGAACTCGTGGGCGAGGTGCTGGAGGTGGTCCGCGACCTGAAGGAAGACGGCATGACCATGGTGCTGGCGACGCACGAGATGGGCTTCGCGCGGGACGTCGCCGACCAGGTTTGTTTTCTGGACGGTGGCGTCGTGCTGGAGCGCGGCACCGCAGAGCAGGTCTTCGGCGACCCGCAGCAGGAGCGGACGCGGCGCTTCCTGCGGCGGATCGTTGAGGCGGGCAGGCTGTGACGGCATCGCACTACGCCATGGCCTAAGCCTCGGCCTCGGCCGCCCCCAGCAGGGCGGCGACCCGCTCCACACCGAACACATAGCCCTGCACTCCGCAGCCGGCGATCACACCGTCGGCACGCAACGAGACGTACGAATGGTGCCGGAACGATTCGCGCCGGTGGATGTTGGAGATGTGCACCTCCAGCACGGGCATGCCGTCGCAGGTGTTGAGTGCGTCCAGAATCGCGACCGACGTGTGGGAGTAGGCGCCGGGGTTGATGACGATCCCGCTGTGGTTCAGGCGCGCCTCATGGATCCAGTCGACCAACTGACCCTCGTGGTTGGACTGCCGGAAGTCCACGGTGCCGCCGTGCGCGGCCGCGGCCTTTGCGCACATCGCCTCGACGTCGGCCAGGGTGTCCGTGCCGTAGATCTCGGGCTGGCGCTGGCCGAGCAGGTTCAGATTGGGCCCGTTGAGGATCATGATCGGGGCGTTGGCCAGGGTGCGGGGCACGTTTCCTCCGGTCCGTTCGGGGCGGTACGTCGACGACCGCCGCTCGCACCCGGTCTATCACGGTGGCCGGAGCACATGGCGGGCCGCGTGCGCCGGAAGCCCCGGCGGCGCACGCCACGTCGCCCGATCACCTCCGCGCGCCCCGTAACTGTTGATCACGGTGGGTGGTTGACGCGGCATGCAGCCTGTGCGTGCCGTGAGCACCCCTTCGATGCCGAGACTCGCCGCCGCGTCCCTGGCGGGGACCGCGATCGAGTTCTACGACTTCTTCGTCTACGGAACGGCGGCGGCCCTGGTCCTGGGGCCGCTGTTCTTCCCGACGTTCTCGCCGGTCGCGGGGACGCTGGCGGCGTTCGTGACGTTCGGGGTGGGCTTCGTGGCCCGGCCGCTGGGCTCGGTGGTGTTCGGGCATCTCGGCGACCGCCACGGGCGGCGGCCGGTGCTCGTCGCCTCACTGCTGCTCACGGGCGCCTCGACGGTCGCGGTGGGCTGTGTGCCTTCGTACGGGACCATCGGCGTCGCCGCGCCCCTGCTGCTGCTCATGCTGCGCTTCCTGCAGGGCCTCGGGCTCGGCGGGGAGTGGGGCGGGGCGGTGTTGTTGACCGCCGAGCACGCGCCGGCCGCGCGACGCGCTCTGTGGTCGAGCTTCCCTCAAGTGGGGCCCGCGGTCGGCTTCGTGCTGGCCAACGGGGTGATGCTCGCACTGTCGGCGGGCCTGTCCGACGCGGAGTTCGCCGGGTGGGGCTGGCGCGTGCCGTTCTGGGTCGCCGGTGTGCCGGCGCTCGCCGGGCTGTGGTTGCGCTCGTCGCTCGCCGAGAGCCCCCGGTTCCTCGAAATCGACGACCACGCGCGCGTGCCGCTCGTGGAGGTCGTACGGCATCACGGGCGGCTGGTGCTGCTGACGGCCGGCGCGCTGGCCATCGGGTACGCGGTGTTCTACGCGGTGACGACCTGGTCGCTGGCGTATGCGACGGAGCGGCTAGGGGTGAGCCGGACGGTGATGCTGACGTGTGTCATGGCCGCGGTGGTCGTGAAAGGGGCCCTCACGCCCTTGGTGGCGCTCCTCGGCGACCGCTACGGGCGGCGGCCGATGTGTCTGACGGGTTGCGCGGCCTGCGTCGTGTGGATGCTCCCGATGGTGTCCCTGCTGGCCACCGGTCAGCCGCTGCTGATGTTCCTGGGCATCCTGGGCGCGCTGATCGCCTTTGTCACCATGTTCGCGGTCATCGCCGCCTACCTGCCGGAACTGTACGAGGCGCGGGTGCGCTGCACGGGCGCCGCGGTGGGCTACAACCTCGGCGGGGTCCTCGGTGGCGCGCTCACCCCGATCGTGGCCACGGCGCTCGCGGAGCAGAGCGGGCGTGTGCCCTGGGCCGTAGGCGTGTATCTCACGGGCATCGGGCTGATCAGCCTGGTGTGCTTCGCGCTGCTTCCGGAGACGCGGCCGGTGCCCGTGCCGGCGGTGGAACCTGCGACGGGTTGACGGGCCGGGGCCCGGAACGGCGGCGACGCCTCACAGGCCTCCCGAAGAGGGGCCGGACGGGCGGGCTACGGGCTGATGGCCAGCTCCAGGTAGGCCGCGAAGAGCACCAGGTGGACCCCGCCCTGCAGGGGCGTGGCCCGTCCCGGCACCACGGTGAGGGAGCTGACCACGATGGTCAGTGCGAGCAGCAGCATGTGCGTCGAGCCGAGGCCGAGCACGAGCGGTCCGGACAGCCAGACGGAGGCGAGGGCGACGACCGGGATGGTCAGGCCGATGCTGGCCATGGCCGAGCCGAGTGCGAGGTTGAGGCTGGTCTGCACGCGGTCGCGACGTGCGGCGCGCAGCGCGGCGATCGTCTCCGGCAGCAGCACGAGCAGGGCGATGATCACACCGACGACAGCTTGGTGCAGCCCGGCCGCCACCACGCCCGACTCGATGGTCGGCGACACGCCCTTGGCCAGGCCGACCACGCCGATCAGGGCCAGGCCGAGCAGGCCGAGGCTGATCCAGGCGGTGCGCGCGGACGGGGGCTGGGCGTGGTCGTCGGCGGTGACGACCACGCGCTGCCGGGTGATCGGCAGGAAGTAGTCGCGGTGGCGCACGGTCTGGGTGGCCACGAACAGTCCGTACAGGATCAGTGAGGACAGCGCGGCGAAGGTCAGCTGCACCGAGGAGAACTCGGGTCCGGGCCTACTGGTGGTGAAGGTGGGCAGCGCCAGGCTGAGCGTGGCGAGCGTCGCCACGGTGGCCAGGGCGGCGCCGGTGCCCTCGGGGTTGAAGATCGCGGTACCGTGCCGCAGGGACCCGACGAGCAGACAGAGCCCGACGATGCCGTTGCAGGTGATCATCACGGCGGCGAAGACGGTGTCCCTGGCCAGGGTGGAACTCTTGTCCCCGCCGTCCGCCATGAGAGTGACGATCAGGGCCACCTCGATGATCGTGACGGCTATGGCGAGCACCAGGGAGCCGAAGGGCTCGCCGACGCGGTGGGCAATGACCTCGGCGTGGTGGACGGCCGCCAGGACGGAACCGGCGAGCACCAGCGTCACCACGGCGACGACCGCGCCCGGCAGGCTGCGGCCCCAGGTGAAGACCAGGATGACGACCGCGAAGACGGGCACGAGGACCGTCCATTGCCGAGCGAAGGCCCGGAGCCGAGTGATCATGCGGGGATGGTCGCAGAGGCGTACAGGATTCGCATTCCTCTGTTTTCCGATACTTCTGGTCCTTTGCGGTGTGGGACCTCGGGCTTGGTCAGGCGTCGACGCCGTCCTTCGGGGCGGCTTCGCCGCCGGTGCGGGCTGCCTCGGCGGCAGCCTGCCTACTGTTGGCCATCAGGCTGGTGACTGTGGTGACGATCAGGACCGCGCAGATCACGCCGAGCGAGACCGGGATGCTGATCTCGGGCACGTGGACGCCGGACTCGTGCAGGGCGTGCAGCACCAGCTTGACGCCGATGAAACCGAGGATGACCGACAGGCCGTACGAGAGGTGCACGAGCTTCTTCAGCAGGCCGCCGATGAGGAAGTACAGCTGTCGCAGGCCCATGAGGGCGAAGGCGTTGGCGGTGAAGACGATGTACGGGTCCTGTGTCAAGCCGAAGATCGCGGGGATGGAGTCCAGGGCGAACAGGACGTCCGTGGTGCCGATGGCGAGCATCACGACCAGCATCGGGGTCATGACCCGCTTGCCGTTCTGCCGTATCCACAGCTTGGTGCCGTGATACCGGTCAGCCACACCGAACTTGCGCTCCGCGGCCTTCAGCAGTTTGTTCTCCTCGTACTCCTCGTCCTCTTGGTCCGCGCGGGTCCCCTGGACGAGCTTCCAGGCGGTCCAGATGAGGAACGCGCCGAACAGGTAGAAGATCCAGGAGAAACTGGCGATGATCGCGGCTCCTGCGGCGATGAAGACGGCCCGCAGGACCAGGGCTATGAGGACACCGACGAGCAGAACGCGCTGCTGGTACCGCGCGGGCACCGCGAACTTCGCCATGATGAGGACGAAGACGAAGAGGTTGTCGACGCTCAGCGACTTCTCGGTGATGAATCCCGCGAGAAACTCGCCGGCCGGCTGTCCACCGCCGAAGGCGAGGAGACCGAGGCCGAACAGCCCGGCCAGCGCAATCCAGACGACGGTCCAGATACCGGCTTCCTTGATGGACACCTCATGCGGCCTGCGCCCGATGAGGAAATCGACCGCGATCAGGGCGGCGAGGCCCACGATGGTCAGGACCCACAGGGTCATGGAGACTTCCACCGCACCTCCGGCATTACGTAACGGCAAACACATCAGCGTCGTCGCTGCCGGAGGTCTCCTCCACCCGCGTCGGGCCGACGCCCCGGGACCGGAACCGGTCCGTACTGACGGGTGCGCCACAGTCAGGAAGTACTCCCCTCCGTACGGAAGACTGTACCCCAATCACCAAGGAAAGGTAAAGAGAAAAGTAAAACAAAGACCAAGAGTGCTGGTGGGAGGACTTTAGCTGTACTTGGTCCTTGCTCTGGCCACCTCGGTGAGCACCTGGTGCACGATCTGGCTCCCGACCGGCACCAGCGATGGTTCATATGTCCAGGCGTGCCCGACCCAGGGGTCGGCGAAGTGATCGTCGGGTACGGGGGTGAGTCGCATCAGCGAACGCCACAGCGGATCGAGGAGAGGGCCGTAGGCGGCGGCGTCCTCCCGGTCCGCCACCAGCAGGAGGTGGACACCGACGTCGGGCCCCTCGTCGGCGAGATAGCGCAGCCGGGTGACCGCCCGGTCGTCGAAACCGTGCGGGAAGTCGTTGACGATCAGCAGCTGACGCGCGGTGTCGACGTCGGCCGGCAGCGATTCGGGCGCACTGCCACGCATCGCCATCTGCACGAGGTCCACCCGTCGGGTGAGCCGCTCCAGCATCTGCGTCACCCCGCCCGCGCCGGTCGCGGGAGGCATGGCGAGCACGCCGGTCCGCGTGAGCGGGGCGAACGCCGTGGACGCGGTGCCGGCCGGATCGATGACCTGCACGGCGAAGTCCCCCGCCGGATGCACGGCGAGCAGCCGCGCCGCGAGTGCCACCGCTGCCTCCACGGCCAGGTGCCGCAGCTCGGCGGAGTCCGGGAAGCCGCCGGATGCCGCCGCCGGGCCGCTGTCGACCCACAGACCGCGTTCCAGCGGCAGCCTGACCAGCAGGGGGATGCGCAGCGGCACGCTCTCGGGCAGATGGAGATCGCCGAGGCGCAGGGCCATCGGGGGCGCGGCGGGCACGCGGTAGCCGTGCCAGACGGGGTTGTCCCAGCGGGCGTAGGCGGGCGGAAGCGCGGGCTCGACCACCTCGGACTCGGCGGTGAGCTGGGCGAGGTCGCGGTCGAGGACCGCACGCGCCTGATCCACCAGTTGGGTCCGGCGGGCGTGGGCCGCCTCGCGCGCGGCGTCGCTCGCGGCGCCGAGCCTGCCGCGGGGGTCGGTGAGGGCCTGGTCGAGCTCCTTTTCCAAGCGGGAGTCGGCGAAGTCGACGGCGCTGCGGTAAGCGGCGGTCGTACGGGCCAGGTCCTCGAACATGCCCCAGACCTGGTTGTACAGCCGCTCCTCCATCGACCAGCCCACTGCGTCCCCCGCCACGGGCTGCGCGGGCGCGCCGACGGCGGCCGGAGCCGCCGACGGCGGTGTGCCGTGTGGGCGGCGGCCGGGGTGCGTGTAGTCGACCCCGGTGCCGGGCTCTCGCGAGGCCGCGTCGGATTCCTGCGTGTCGTACGGATTCCGCGCGGCGTACGGCTGCACGGGCTCCGGCTGCTGCGGGGCACGGGAAGGCGTCTGTCCGGGCGTCCCGGACGCGGGGGTGTCCTGAGGATCGGGTACGTCGGTGTCGTACGGCCCGGGGTCCGACGTGACGCGCGCGGTGGAGGCGGACGCGCCGTGCGGTGGAGCCGCAGAGGTGTCCTGCGGCGCGCGAGCCGTGGTCCCGTGCGCTGACGCTGCGGAGGCCGGTGTCGGCAGCGGGCGGGACGGGTCGTGGGCGGCCGCCTCGCCGGGAGCCGCCGCCTCGCCAGGGGCCGACGCCGCATGGGCCGCGGCAGCCACGTCGACGGCCTCGTGCAGGCCCTGGTCGGCAAGCAGTGCGGTGAGCCCGGCCGCGTAGCCCTGGCCCACGGCACGCACCTTCCAGGCGCCCTGTCTGCGGTAGAACTCCAGGGCGACCACGGCCGTCTCGCCGTCCAGGCCGGTCAGGGTGAAGCAGGCGAGTTCGGTGCCGTCGAGGCCCTCGACCGTCGTGTGCGGGGCGGCCACGGCACCGAACCGGAGCGGTGCCCCGGCCCCGGTGGGCAGGGCGAGGAAGATGTCGACGCGGTGGACGGTTTCGGGCAGAGCGCCCAGGTCGACCGCGAGCCGATGTCCGGTGGCGGCCTGCCGGGGCACCTCGACACCGGGCAGGGCGGGGGCGCCGGGGTGAGCCACCCACTGGGGGCCGTGGACCGTGCCGTTCTCGTCGCCGAGCGTGGCGCCGGCCAGGACCGGCACCCCGGCCGAGACCCGGATCGCCAGCCGGACCTGGGACAGCGGGTGGTTCTGCCCCCGTACCAGCTCGGCCGTCATCGCCGTCGCCCCCCTGCGTTCTTGTCGTTCGGTCCTGCGCCGCCGGTCGAGCGGGCGGCCCTACAGGTGCTGCTGGATCGCCGGCATCAGGTCCTGGAACGTACGTCCGTTGGCCGGAGCGCCCAGGGCGGTCATCGTCCAGCCGGCGCCCGCGCGGTGCACCTTCGCCATGATCTGGGCGGTGTAGTCGCCGCCGCCGTCCAGCGTGTAGCGGGCCAGTTCCTGGCCGTTGGTCTCGTCCACCAGGCGGCAGAACGCGTTCTGCACCTCCTGGAAGGTCTGGCCCGTGAAGGAGTTCACGGTGAAGACGATCTGGTCGATGTGGACCGGGACGCGCTGCAGGTCCACGAGGATCGCCTCGTCGTCACCGCCCTGTCCGGCGCCGCCGACGAGGTTGTCGCCGGTGTGGCGGACGGAACCGTCGTCGCTCACCAGGTGGCGGAAGAACACGACATCGACCGGCTGGGTCTCGGCGAACAGTACGGCCGACGCGTCCAGGTCGATCTCGCGCGTGCGGGAGCCGAACAGACCGCGCCGCTTCGCCGCCTGCCAGCCGAGCCCCATACGGACCGCGGTCAGGGTGCCCCCGTCCTTCTTCTCCAGGCTGATGGCCTGACCCTTGCTCAAGTTGACGGACACCGCTGAATCCCCTCTCGAAAGTCCCCTGTTGCCGCGCAGTGCGCGGTTGTCCAGAACCCTACGCAGGGCCACCGACAGTGCCGAACCCCGGTCCGCGCTTTGTGTCGGTGTTGCAACACTTGGCGCATATACCGAGGTCCGGCAGGGTGGCGAGGGTTCAGGCGAGACCGGCTTCCCGCATCTGGCGCAGTTCCTTCTTCATCTCCGAGACCTCGTCACGCAGCCGGGCCGCGATCTCGAACTGCAGCTCCGCGGCGGCGGCGCGCATGCGCTCGGTCATCTCCTCGATCTGCTCGGCGAGTTCGGCCGCCGGTCGGTCCGTGGGAACCGCGGCCGCCGCCTTGCCCTTCGCCGACTTGCCGGCCTTGGCCGCCTTCTCGCCCAGCGCCGGGACGGGTGCCTTGGCGCCCTTGCCGTCCTTGGACTTGCGGTAGCCGGTGCCGAGGAGCTGCTCGGTGTCGACCTCCTCGCGGGCGATCTGCGCGACGATGTCGTTGATCTTCTTGCGCAGCGGCTGCGGGTCGATGCCGTTGGCCTTGTTGTAGGCGATCTGCTTCTCCCGGCGGCGGTTGGTCTCCTCGATGGCCTTCTCCATCGCCGGGGTGATCTTGTCGGCGTACATATGGACCTGGCCGGAGACGTTGCGCGCCGCGCGGCCGATGGTCTGGATCAGAGAGGTGCCCGACCGCAGGAAGCCTTCCTTGTCGGCGTCCAGGATCGCCACCAGGGACACCTCGGGCAGGTCGAGGCCCTCCCGGAGAAGGTTGATGCCGACGAGGACGTCGTACTCACCGGAGCGCAGCTCGCGCAGCAGTTCGACGCGGCGCAGGGTGTCGACGTCGCTGTGCAGATAGCGCACCTGGATGCCGAGCTCCAGGAAGTAGTCGGTGAGGTCCTCGGCCATCTTCTTGGTGAGCGTGGTGACGAGGACCCGCTCGTCCTTCTCGGTGCGCTTGCGGATCTCGTGCACCAGGTCGTCGATCTGCCCCTCGGTGGGCTTGACCACGACCTGCGGGTCGACCAGACCGGTGGGGCGGATGATCTGCTCGACGACGCCGTCCCCGCGGGACAGCTCGTAGGTGCCCGGGGTGGCGGACAGGTAGACGGTCTGGCCGATGCGCTCCTGGAACTCCTCCCACTTCAGGGGGCGGTTGTCCAGCGCGGAGGGCAGGCGGAAGCCGTGCTCCACGAGGGTGCGCTTGCGGGAGGCGTCGCCCTCATACATGGCGCCGATCTGCGGGACGGTGACGTGCGACTCGTCGATGACGAGCAGGAAGTCGTCCGGGAAGTAGTCCAGCAGGGTGTTGGGCGGGGAGCCCGGCGAGCGGCCGTCGAAGTGCATCGAGTAGTTCTCCACACCGGAGCAGGTGCCGATCTGGCGGAGCATCTCGATGTCGTACGTGGTGCGCATCCGCAGGCGCTGGGCCTCCAGGAGCTTGCCCTGCTTCTCCAGCTCGGCAAGGCGCTCCCCCAGCTCCTTCTCGATGTCGTTGACGGCCCGCTCCATGCGCTCGGGGCCGGCGACGTAGTGGGAGGCGGGGAAGACGTACAGCTGCTGGTCGTCGCTGATGATCTCACCGGTGAGCGGGTGCAGCGTGGACAGCGCTTCGATCTCGTCGCCGAACATCTCGATGCGGACGGCCAGCTCCTCGTAGACCGGGAAGATCTCGATGGTGTCGCCGCGGACCCGGAAGGTGCCGCGGGTGAAGGCCATGTCGTTGCGCGTGTACTGGATGTCGACGAAGCGGCGCAGCAGCTCGTCGCGGTCCATCTCGTCGCCGACCCTGAGGGGGACCATCCGGTCCACGTACTCCTGCGGGGTACCGAGACCGTAGATGCAGGACACCGAGGCGACCACGATGACGTCGCGGCGGGTGAGCAGCGAGTTCGTCGCCGAGTGGCGCAGCCGCTCGACCTCCTCGTTGATCGAGGAGTCCTTCTCGATGTAGGTGTCCGACTGCGGGACGTAGGCCTCGGGCTGGTAGTAGTCGTAGTACGAGACGAAGTATTCGACCGCGTTGTTCGGCAACAGCTCGCGGAACTCGTTGGCCAACTGGGCGGCCAGCGTCTTGTTCGGCGCCATCACGAGCGTGGGGCGCTGGAGCTTCTCGATCATCCATGCCGTGGTGGCGGACTTGCCGGTGCCGGTCGCGCCCAGCAGGACGACGTCCTTCTCACCGGCCTGGATGCGCCTGGCGAGGTCGGCGATGGCCGTCGGCTGGTCGCCGCTGGGCTGGTAGGGGCTGACGACCTCGAAGGGCGCCACCGTGCGTTCGATCTGGGAAACGGGCCGCATGTCATCCACCGTACGACCCCGCACTGACAACGGGTCCGGATCAGCGGTTCTGCGGGGTCCGGGAGAGGTGGTGCTCGGACCGTGACCCCTCGTGGAGGGCGGGACGCCGGGGCGGGTGGGAGGCGACGGTGGAGGCCGGGACACCCGGTTTGTGCTCGACGGGCCTGGGGACGGGCCGGCCCGTGATCATCAGCGGGTCGAAGATCACCACGACGCCCGCGAGGAGCAGGAAGGCGAGCGGACCGATCAGCATGGGCGCGAGCACGGACGGTTCCGGCGCGCCTCCGCCGGTGTGGGAGGTGTCGTCGAGGTGAACGCCGAGGGCGGCCATGCCCGTGTAGTGCATGCCGCTGACCGCGAGCCCCATCACGAGGCTCGCCCCCACGCTCCACATGAAGCCCCGGACGCGTCCGGCGGCCCACAGCGCCGCGGTGGCGGCCACGACCGCTATGACGACGGATACGGCGACGGTGAGCGTGTTGTAGGTGAACCGCCCGTGGAAGTGCACGCCGGCCATGCCGAGGTAGTGCATCGAGGCGACGCCCAGACCGGTGACCGTGCCACCGGTGAACAGCGCGGTGCCGGTGGCACCCCGGTAGCCGACGATGAAGATCCCGAGGCCGACCATCACGATGGCGAGGCCGAGGCTCGCATAGGTGATCGGCTTGTCGTAGTGGATCGGCGTCTCCTTGATGGCGAAGCCCATCATGGCGACGAAGTGCATGGTCCAGATGCCGGAGCCGATCGCGGCCGAGCCGAGGGCCAGCCAGGCGGGCCGCCGGGAGTGCGTGACCAGCAGGGACCGGGTGGTGCAGCGCAGGCCGAGGGCGCCGCCGAGGCAGGCCATCAGATAGGCCACCAATGGAGTGACGGCCCCGTAGCTGAATCCGTCGACCGTGCCTTGCATCCGCGGCTGCCCTTCCGCCCTCTTGCGTCCCGGAATCCTTGAAATGTTCCCCCGGCCCAGGACCGCCGGGGCGGTCAGGGTTGTCGCAGAGAGTATGACCCCCACCGGAATGGTCGAACGATTTTCCGGCAAAGAAACACGGCCTTGCCGCAGTTGTGCGGCACCGGTGAGCGGACTTGGGACATATCCATTCCGTCTGTGGTCATCGTGCGCCGGGTGCCGTGACATTCTGCTGTCAGTCTGTTGCTGTCCGTGTTCGTCGATGTGAGGAGTCTGCATGCACGCGCGCGTAGTTGCCGCCACGGTCGCCGCGGTCCTGGGGACGGCGCCCCTGCTGAGCCCCGGCTCCGACGCCCGGGCCGGCGGCGTCGGCGAGCCGACGGTGATCGCCCACCGCGGTGCCTCCGCCTACGCTCCCGAGAACACGCTGGCCTCGATCGACAAGGCAGCGCAGCTGGGCTTCACCTGGGTCGAGAACGACGTCCAGCGCACCAAGGACGGCGAGCTGGTCGTCATCCACGACGACAGCCTGCAGCGCACCACGAACGTCGCGCAGGTCTTCCCCGGCCGGGCGCGGTGGAAGGTGAAGGACTTCACGGCGGCCGAGATCGCCCGGCTGGACGCGGGCAGCTGGTACTCGCCCGCCTATGCGGGCACGCGCGTGCCGACGCTGCAGCAGTACATGCGCCGGGTCGAGCACAACCACGAGGAACTGCTCCTGGAGATCAAGAACCCGGAGCTGTATCCGGGCATCGAGCAGCAGACCCTGAAGCTCCTCGGCAACGAGGGCTGGCTGGACCACGAACACCTGGACCGGCTGATCGTGCAGAGCTTCAGCGCCGACAGCATCCGGACCGTGCACGAACTGAAGCCCGCGATCACCACCGCCTGCCTCGGGACACCCACCGTGGCGCAGCTGCACCAGTACGCGCGCTTCACTGATCTCATCAACCCCTCGTATGGGTCGCTCTCCAAGGGGTACGTCTCGGCCGTGCACGCCTTCGACGGGCCGCACGGCAGGCCGCTCAGGGTGTTCACCTGGACGGTGAACGACGCGACCACCGCGCGCAAGGCCACGGGCTACGGCGTGGACGGGATCATCACCAACAAGCCCGACGTGGTGCGGGCGGCGCTCGGCTCCGAGTGAGCGCGGCGGGCGTTGTCACTGGCGGGCCGTACCGTGGGCGCATGGACAGCCATGTGCAGGACGAGCAGCGGGTCGTGTGGGCCGTGGTGGGCACGGACATCGGGCCGCTGATGCTGGCGGCGACCCGTGACGGCCTGGTCAACGTCGTCTTCCACGCCACGGACGCGGTGCGCGACCGCGCCGTGGAGCGGCTGGCGGCCCGGCTGGGCGCCGCTCCCGTGGAGGATCCCGGCTCACCGCTGCTGGCGGAGGCGATACGCCAGCTGCGGGCCTACTTCGCGGGCGAGCGGCACGACTTCGACCTGCCGCTGGACTGGTCGCTGATCTCGGGCTTCAACCGGCAGGTGCTGCGCGAGCTCGCGACCGGTGTGCCCTACGGCACGGTGGTGGGGTACGGCGATCTCGCCGGGCGGGTCGGACAGCCCGGCGCGGCGCAGGCGGTCGGCGCGGCCATGGGTGCCAATCCGTTGCCGGTGGTCGTTCCGTGTCACCGGGTGGTGGAGAGCGACGGCGGGATCGGCGGCTTCGGGGGCGGACTGGAGACCAAGCGGAAGCTGCTCGCCCTGGAGGGCGTACTGCCCGAGCCGCTGTTCTGACCGCGCCCCGGACACCCGTCTCCGGCGGGCCCCGGACACCGGCCCAGGCTACTCGCCGTAGTGCCGGGCCTCGAAGACGTTGCCGTCGGGGTCGCGGAAGTAGAAGCTGCTCGTGGCGTTGCCGCGGGCACCGGAGAGGTTGTGGTCGACGCCCGAGACGGCGACGCCATGTTCCTCCAGGCGGGCGCGCAGGGCGTCGAAGGCGTCGGACGGCAGGGACAGGCAGACGTGGTTCACCGGGTGACCCGCGCTCTCGGCCGCACCGGGCAGCATCTTCATGCGTGCGGCCATGGTGAGCGGGGCGAGGTCGAAGATGGTCTCCTCGTTGACGCGCACCGAGGGGAAGGCCACCATTCCCTCGGCGAACTCGGCGACCCTGATCGGCTCCAGACCGACTGCCTCCTGGTAGAAGCCGGCCGCGGCCACGGGATCGGCCACCCACAGGACGACATGGTCGAGACGCATGCTGTTCGTGGTCATGCGCCCCAGGCTGGTGGCGTCCGCCACAGTCCGCAAGGGCAACAGGCCATAAGCGTTTAACGGCGGCCGGCGCCCGCCAGAGATGAGGAAAGGCCGACGGACAGGAGGCGGTGCGCGTGGTGCTGGTGGTGTCGGAAGAGGTCCGGGAAGCGATCGACGAACGGCGGCCGGTGGTGGCCCTGGAGTCCACGATCATCGCGCACGGCCTGCCCCGCCCGCGCAATCTGCAGGTGGCGCTGGAGCTGGAGGACGCGGTGCGCCGGGAGGGGGCCGTCCCGGCGACCATCGCCGTGCTCGACGGCCGTCCCCTGGTCGGTCTGGACAAGGAGCAGCTGGAGCGGGTCGCGAACGAGGACGGCATCCGCAAGCTGGGTCATCGCGATCTGCCGCTCGCCGTGGCGGCAGGCGTGAGCGGGGCGACCACCGTGTCGGCGACGGCACAGCTGGCCGCGCTCGCGGGCCTCCGGGTGTTCGCCACCGGCGGGCTGGGCGGTGTGCACCGGGAGTGGACCGCGACCCAGGACGAGTCGGCCGACCTCGGTCTGCTGGCCCGCACCCGGATCACGGTGGTCTGCGCAGGCGTGAAGTCGATCCTGGACGTACCGGCGACCCTGCAGCGGCTGGAGACGCTGGGCGTGGCCGTCGCCGGGTACGGCACGAACCGGTTCCCCGGCTTCTACCTGTCCGACTCGGGGCATCCGGTCGACTGGACACTGGACACCCCGGAGCAGGTCGCGGACGTCATGCGGGCCCAGGAGGCGCTCGACGCGCCGCCGTCGGCGCTGATCGTCGCCCAGCCCGTCCCGGAGGCGGAGCAGCTCGATCCCGAGCTGCACGCGCGCGTGCTGGCCGACGGCCTGCGCGCCTGCACGGACCAGGGCGTCTCCGGTCAGGCGGTGACCCCGTTCCTGCTGGACTACCTGGTCCGGCACACCGCAGGGGCCTCCCTGAGCGCCAATCTGGCAGCAGTACGCGGCAACGTACGGCTGGCGGCACGGATCGCCACGGCGTGGACCAGGAGGTGACCACGGGCCGGGACGGGGCCCTGCTGGTCGTCGGTGACGTGGTCACGGATGTGGTCGCCCGGCACCAGGGGCCGCTCGCGGCCGGCACCGACACCGCCGCGTCGATCCGCACCCTGCCGGGCGGCGCGGGCGCGAACGTGGCCTGCTGGGCCGCGCACGCGGGCTGTGCGGACGTACGGCTGCTGGGGCGGGTGGGCGCGGACGCGGCCGCATGGCACGAGCGTGAGCTGATCGCGGCCGGTGTGCGGCCCCGGCTGGTGATCGATCCGACAGCGGCGACCGGGACGGTCATCTGCCTGGTCGATGCGGGTGCTGCGGCGGAGCGTACGTTCCTCACGGACAGCGGGGCGTCTTTGCGGCTCGAACCCGCCGACTGGTCGGACGCATTGCTCGACGGCGTCGGACGGCTGCACCTGTCGGGGTATCTGCTGTTCACGGAGCCGAGCCGGGAGCTCGCACGGACGGCGCTCGCGGCGGCACGCGCGCGTGGCGTGCCGGTCAGCCTCGATCCGGCGTCGGCCGGCTTCCTGGTGCGGCTGGGGGTGGACCGCTTCCTGGCCTTCGCGGAGGGGCTGGACGTGCTGCTGCCCAGCCGGGACGAGGCATGTCTGCTGACGGGGCTGCCGGATCCGGTGGACGCGGCGGACAAGTTGAGCCGTCTCGTCCCGCTGGTGGTCACCAAGGCGGGTGCGGACGGTGCGCTGGTGGCCCGTTCCGGCAGCGGACCGGTCAGGGTCCCGGCCGTGCCGGCGGCTCCTCGGGACACCACGGGCGCCGGTGACGCCTTCACCGGTGCGTTCCTCGCCGCCCTGCTCACGGGAGCGGACCCCGAGGAGGCGGCGGCACGCGGCTGCCGGGCAGGTGCGGAGGCGGTCGAACGGTTGGGGGCCAGACCGCCGTGTCCGGGGCGCGACGGCTAGCGCCCGGCGGGCGCCATGGGGGCACCGGCAGCGGAGGCTCGGCTCGCGCCGCGTCGCGAACGCCGTCGCGGGGGTGGTTGGCTGGGATCCGCGCCGAGCCCGGCCGGGGCGGCTGAGGCCGGCGCCGTACCGGCGCGGGAGCCCAGGCCTTTCCCCCCGCTAGTCCTTCCTCTAGTCCTTTAGTCCTTCCTCCCCCACGCCGAGATCATCGGCGCGGTGGCCAGGTCCATGCTGCCGGCCTCGACGTTGGCCAGGTGCTGGTCGACGTCCTCGTCGGTGGCGAGCCCGGCGGCAACCAGCCGGTTCCGGATCTGACGGACCGTCGCGGCCTCGAGAGCGGTGCAGGCAGGTGATGCCACCGGAAAGAACGCATCGGCCTCCACCCCGCTCAGTCCGGCCTCGCGGAGCAGACGCGGGAGTTTGCGGCCGTACGAGAGGTCGGCGCCACGTTGGGCGAGCAGCGTGCGGAAGCCCTGACGCAGGCGGTTGGCGAGCCGCTGCTCGGGACCGTACTCGTCGGGGCAGATCAGGGGCTGGAGAGCGGGGTCGGCATCCTCGATCAGCAGATGCCCGCCGGGCCGGAGGGCCTGGATCATGGACCGCAACGCCCTTTCCCGGTCCGGCACATGGACGAGGACGAGCCGGGCGTGGACCAGGTCGAAGCCCTCACCCGGTGGTTCCTCGGCACCCACGTCGTGGACCCGCACCTCCACCGGCGCACTCGCCGCCGCGGCGGCGAGCCGCGAGGTGTCGATGTCAGTGGCGACGACCTGTCCGGTGGGGCCCACCTTCCTGGCGAGCCAGGACACCACGGAGGTGCCGCCGGCCCCGACTTCCCAGCAGCGCCGGCCCAGCCCGATGCCCAGCGCCTCGATGTGCCGGAAGGTCGTGGGATCGAAGAGGGCGGCGAAGGCGTCGAAGCGCTCCGCGGCCTCGTTCTGCCGGTTGTCCAGGAGATATCCGTCGGATGAGGTCATGCCCGATCATCGCAGTCACCCGGCTCTGGCCGGTCCGCCGGCGCTCCGGCCAGGGGCGGCCGGGGCCGAGGCCGCGGCATCGGTGCTCCGTCCACAGTCGGGAACCAAGCGGAACCTCCCGTTCCCACAGGCTTACCCGCGCTTTGCCCTCGGCTGGCAGACTTGCCGGGCAGGGCGCGAAAGCGTTGCGTGAGGAGATCCAGGCAAGGAGATCCAGATGTCGATGGCGGGGAATCTGCGGAAGGTCACGGGGCTGGACAGGGTCGGCGGCCTGCGCAAGGTGGCGCGGCTGGCCAGGCGGCGGCCGCGCGTGGACCTGAGCCATCCCGCCCGGTCACCGCTGGGCTCCTCGGTGGTCAACTGTGTGACGTACCAGGACGGTGTGCGCGTCCCGCAGTGCACGGACCTGGTGGATGCCGTGCGGATGGTGCGCAAGACGGGGGAGGGCTTCGTCTGGCTCGGGCTGCACGAGCCGACGGACCGTGAGTTCGCCGGCATCGCCGAACTCTTCGACCTGCACCCCTTGGCGGTGGAGGACGCGGTCGAGGCCCATCAGCGGCCGAAGCTGGAGCACTACGGCGACACGCTCTTCGCGGTGTTCAAGACGGTCTGCTACGTGGAGCACGAACAACTGACGGCGACCAGCGAGGTGGTCGACACCGGTGAGATCATGGTGTTCGTCGGTGAGGACTTCGTCATCACGGTGCGGCACGGCCGGCACGGCTCACTGGGCCCGCTGCGCGAGGAGCTGGAGGCGCATCCGCACCAGCTCGCCAAGGGGCCGGCGGCGGTGCTGCACGCGATCGCCGACCATGTCGTCGACGACTATCTGAACGTCACGGACGCGGTGCAGGCCGACATCGACCAGGTCGAAACGGAGGTGTTCTCGGAGAACGGTGCGCGGCTCGACCCCGGGCGCATCTACCAGATGAAGCGTGAACTGCTGGAGCTGAAGCGGGCGGTGGTGCCGCTCGGCCGCCCGGTGGAGGACCTTGCCACCCGGCCCATACGGGTCATCGCCCCGGAGATACAGACCTACTTCCGGGACGTGCTCGACCACCTGATACGCGCCAAGGAACAGATCGCCGCCTTCGACGAACTGCTCAACTCCATTCTGCAGGCCCACCTCGCGCAGGTGACCGTCGCGCAGAACGAGGACATGCGGAAGATCACGGCCTGGGCCGCAGTGATCGCCGTACCGACGATGGTGTGCGGGGTGTACGGCATGAACTTCGACCACATGCCGGAACTGCACTGGCGGTTCGGCTATCCGCTGGTCATGGCCGTCATGGCGGCGGCGTGTCTGGTGCTGTACCGGGGCTTCAGGCGCAACGGCTGGCTCTGAGCGGCGGGGGCACGCTGCCGGGCGGCCGCCCGGATCAGCCGCTCCAGGCGGGATGGCGCGGGTCGTCGGCGCGCACCAGCACGTCCGCCGTGCCCGCGGGGTCCGTCTCGGACTCGTAGCGCTCGAAGGCGGGGAGCGTCCAGTGCTCGCTCTCAGGGGTACGGCGGCGCAGGGCACCCGGGGAGAGGAGGAGGTGCACGGTCAGGTCGAAGGGGAACCAGTGCCGCAACAGGAGGGGGCCGTGGAGCAACAGGACTCCTCCGGGCGGGAGTTGGACATACGGGCTGCGGGTGGCCCGGTCGGTGGCCGGATCCCACAGGTCGGGCAGGACCCGCCCGCTGCCACCGGGGTCGAGCGGGCCGAAGACCTCGCGCCACAGGGCGCCGGTGTCGAACCAACCGCCGTAGTACGACTCCGCGTCGCGCCGCCCGTGCTCCAGGCGCAGCGAGGCGGGGCGCAGGAAACCCTCCACGCCGACCACGAGTGAGGGCCGGCCACGCACCCGCAGCGCTTCCCCGACCCGTTCCGCGAGGTCGCCGGGCCGGGCGGCCGGGGCCCCGTCGAAGCCGACACGCGGCCAGGCGCTTCCGTCGGCCGGTTCCAGCCCGGCCAGCCGATCGGCGAGCTGCTCCGCGAGCCGGTCCCAGGTGATCGCTTCGAGTCGCACAGGGCCATGATGCCGGGTGGCGGAAGGTGAGGTGACAGTGCCTGTCGGGGACGGGCCCGGCGCCAGGGCTGACCGGGTTCGGAGGGGCGGATCAGTTGCGGTGTCCGGACGCTCGGCGGGCCCGAGCAGGGGTTCGAGACGCTCGACGCCGGGTTCTTCGTGAAGGCGGCCGACGCGCTGCTCGACGGGCTCGCCGCGGCCGAGGTGGGCCGGCTCGTCGCGGTGGGGCTGGGTGCGAATCTGGTCGGCGAGGACGGCCGGGGTGGTGGACGACCTGGTGGCCTTCCCGCCGGAGCTCCTTCCTTTCGCCCGGGCCCACACCGCGGGACTGGACCGCCTGCGGAAACGGGTGGACGGCCCCGTCGACTGGGTGATGCTCACGCCCGCCGGACACCTGGAGCACGGCGGACCGCGGACGGGGCGGTACCGCGTCGGCGGGGAGCGGCTGCCCCGTGCCGAGAGTGGCGACGGCGGGGCTGAGCCGTGGCTGTCGTACGCCGAGCTCGCCGTGGCGGCGGTGGACGAGATCCAGGCTTCGGCGCGGCACCGTATCCGGGTGCCGGTGGTCAACGTCCGGAGCCGGAAGGAGGAGGCAATGGACAAGACGGAGTAGGCAAGGCGTGGGAGGCGAGGGTGGCGGCGGGGAAAGTACCGCGTATGGCGCTTCCCTCAACTCCCCACTCACCCGGACGGCTTGTCGTCATCCAGGCGCAGAAGCCCAAGCGGTGCGCCACGTGCCGGCGCGGGCCGCTGTCGCTGCTCGTGCTGGAGGACGGGGCACCGCGCTGTCTGCACTGCACGGACCTCGGGCACCTGGTGTTCCTGCCGCGCGGGGACACCGCACTGACCCGCAGGTCGAGAGAGGAGAGCGGGCTGTCGGTCGTCGTGGTGCGGTTCAACCGGCGCAAGGGACGTTACGAGCGGCAGGGCGTGCTGGTGGAGGAGGCGGCGCTGGCCCGGGCCGAGGCCCGCTGCCTGGCGGACGCGGAGGCGCGGCGCAGGCGGCGGGCGCGGGACGCGCGGCGCCGGGCGGCGGAGGACGAGCGGTTCGCGGCGGCGTTCGCGGCCGAGATCCTGCGGCTCTTTCCGGGCTGCCCTGCCGATCGCGCGCGGGCCGTCGCGGCGCACGCGTCCGTGCGCGGCAGTGGACGGGTCGGGCGCAGTGCGGCCGGGCGGGCGCTGTCGGAGGGAGCGGTGGTCTCGGCGGTCGTGGCGGCCGTACGGCATGTGGACACACCGTACGACCAGCTGCTGATGAGCGGGGTGCCACGGTACGAGGCACGGCGCCGCATCGCCCCGGCTGTGGAGAGTGTGCTGCGGGCCTGGCAGGACGCCGGGGCGGAGGCAGGCTGAGCGGGAGGGGGCGGGGGGGTGGGGGGGTGGGGGGTGGGGGGAGAAGGAAGGAGGAGAAAAAGAGGTGCTGCCGGGCGCGTACCGGGCGGAACGAGACGGGATGGGGCGTGGAGATGATCGACGGGCCGTTCTTCGTGCTGGTCGTGGTGGGGGTACTCGGCACCGGGCTGATGGCCGGGGTGTTCTGCGCGTTCTCGACCTTTGTGATGCGGGGGCTCGCCGGGCTGCCGCCCGCGCAGGGTGTCGCGGCGATGAACGCGATCAATGTCGCCGCCGTCCGGCCCGCCTTCATGACGGTGTTCAACGGCTCGGCGGTGCTGAGCTCGATGATCGCGGTGGTGACGTTCGTGGTGTGGCCGGACGAAGGGAAGCTCGAACTGCTGCTGGGCAGCGCGCTGTATCTCTTCGGTTCGTTCGGGCTGACGATCGTCGCCAACGTCCCCCGCAACGACCGGCTGGCCCGGCTGACCCCGGGCGCCGCGGAGGCCGCCGAGTACTGGCCGGCGTACGTACGCGAGTGGACGTTCTGGAACCACGTCCGCACCGGCGCCTCGGCAGCGGCCGCACTGGTCTACGTACTGGCCCTCGCCTGATCTGCGTGCGGGCCCCGGGGCGGCCGGCTCCTGACAAGCCCCCGCTCTGACAAGCCATGGAGAAAGCGCTGTCCACCACTCTGCGCGGTGGCCGGGGCGGACGTATCGTGGCCGAAAGAGTGCCGAAGGACGCCGCCCGAATGGCGTACGGCCCGTCGTACACCGATACCCGCGCGGTATCCGTACGCGAGGAAGACGACCATGGCCGATCCCAAGGGGTTCATGAACACGCCGCGCCGGGAGTGGCCGCGGCGGCCCGTCGAGGAGCGGGTGCGGGACTGGGACGAGGTGTATGTCCCGGGAGCGCTGCTGCCCATCATCAGCAAGCAGGCCGATCGGTGCATGGACTGCGGCATCCCGTTCTGCCACGACGCCTGCCCGCTGGGCAATCTGATCCCGGAGTGGAACGACCTGGTCTCCCGGGAGGACTGGCGGGCGGCGAGCGACCGGCTGCACGCCACCAACAACTTCCCCGAGTTCACCGGGCGGTTGTGTCCGGCACCGTGCGAGGCGGGATGCGTGCTGGCGATCAACCAGCCGGCCGTCACCATCAAGAACGTCGAGTGCGCGATCGCCGACCGGGCCTGGGAGGAAGGTTTCGCCCAGGCGCGTCCGCCCGAGCGGCTGTCCGGGAAGACGGTCGCCGTCATCGGCTCCGGGCCCACCGGGCTCGCCGCGGCGCAGCAGCTGACCCGGGCCGGACACACCGTCGCCGTGTACGAGAAGGACGACCGGATCGGCGGGCTGATGCGGTACGGCATCCCCGAGTTCAAGATGGAGAAACGGCATCTGGAGCGACGGATCGAGCAGATGCGGGCCGAGGGGACGAAGTTCCGTACGTCGACGGCCGTCGGGCGGGATGTCGGGGCGGTGGAGCTGCGCGGACGGTACGACGCCGTGGTCATCGCCACGGGGGCCACGGCGTGGCGGGAACTTCCGGTGCCGGGTCGGGAGTTGTACGGGATACACCAGGCGATGGAGTATCTGCCGCTGGCCAACAGGGTGTGTGAGGGGGATCTGGAGGTTTCACCGCTGTCCGCGGCCGGCAAGCACGTGGTGATCGTCGGCGGCGGGGACACCGGGGCGGACTGTCTGGGCACGGCGGTGCGCGAGGGGGCCGCGTCCGTGACCCAGCTGGACATCTACGCGCAGCCGGGCACCGAGCGCGACGAGGAAACCGAGCCATGGCCGACATACCCGAAGGTCTACCGGCTGTCGGCCGCGCACGAGGAGGCCCGGGACCTGCGTACGGCACCGGCGGCGGACGCGGACGCGCGGCTGTTCGCCGCGTCAACGCTCCACTTCGAGGGGGACGGCAGCGGGCGGGTGCGGTCGCTGCACCTGGTAGAGGTCGACGAGTCGCGCCGCCCCGTGCCGGGCACCGGGCGGGCGCTGCCCGCCGATCTCGTGCTGCTCGCCCTCGGGTTCTCCGGGCCGGACCAGAAGGACGGGCTGATCGGGCAGTTGGGGCTGGAGCTCGAAACGCGCGGCACGATTGCCCGGGACGACGGCTTCGCGACCAGCGTCCCCGGGGTGTTCGCGGCCGGGGACGCGGCGCGCGGGCAGTCGCTCATCGTCTGGGCGATCGCGGAGGGGCGGGCGGTGGCGGCGGCCGTCGACCGCTGGCTGACCGGGAGTTCACGGTTGCCTGCGCCGGTCTCTCCGAGGGATCGGCCGATGAGGGTGTAGGCGTGACCGACGGCTACTTGTCGCCGTCGGCTGTCCTCGGCTGTGGTGACGTCCGGTTCGCACCGCCGGGATACGCCATTGTGATTGCCGGTATGCCGGTATGAGGTTACCGGCGAGATCGGCTGCCGCAGGTGGAGTGGCCGGCGAGGCAGGGCGATCGCCGCCCGCCTCTGTCGTCGCCGCTCAGCCCTTCCGCTCGTCCGTCCCCGCCACCTTCCCCGTCGACAGGGCCACCCGGTTCCACGTGTTGATCGTGCAGATCACGGCGATGACGTGGGCCAGTTCCTCCTCGTCGAAGTGGGCCGCGGCCTCGGCGTAGACGGCGTCGGGGACGCCCGCGTCGGCGACGAGGGTCAGGGCCTCGGTGAGCGCGAGCGCGGCCTGTTCCTTGGGTGTGAAGAAGTGCCGTGCCTCGCGCCAGACGGCGACCATGTGCAGCCGGTCCTCGCTCTCGCCTGCCTTGCGGGCCTGGTTGGTGTGCATGTGCAGGCAGTAGGCGCAGTGGTTGAGGAGGGAGGAGCGGATCTGGATCAGCTCCACCAGCGCCGGGTCCAGGCCGGCGCGGGCGGCGGCGTCGAAGCCGACGATGGCGCGGAAGACCTTGGGGGCGGACTTCGCGAAGTCCAGTCGGGTGCGCGCGGCCTCGACCTCGGCGATCGCGGTGGTGATGTCGGCTGCGGCGGTGTTCGTGTTCGTCGTCATGGCCTCAACCTAGGGGCCCGATAGACCGGTTGTAGGGTGCATTTCCATGACGAAATCGTGGGTCAATTCCGCGGAGCGGATCGGCGCCGATCTGCATCTGGAGCTGTCGGGTCCGGGTGGGCGGCGGGCCGCGCTGACCCGGGCGCTGCGCGAGGCCGTGCGCGGCGGGCGGCTGGCGCCGGGCACCCGGTTGCCGCCGTACCGGTCGCTCGCCGCCGATCTGGGCGTGGCCCGCAACACGGTGGCCGACGCGTATGCGGAACTGGTCGCGGAGGGCTGGCTGACCGCCCGCCAGGGTTCGGGCACCCGGGTCGCCGACCGGGCGGAGCCGCTGCGGGACGCCGTACGGACGCCCGTGAAAACACCTCCACGCGAGCGTGGCCCGCGACACGATCTGCGGCAGGGCGCGCCGGACGCGTCGGCGTTCCCGCGGGTGGCCTGGTCGGCCTGCTATCGGCGGGCGCTCCAGACAGCGCCGAACGAGGCGTTCGGGCCCGGGAATCCGGCCGGGCGGCGTGAGCTGCGGGAGGCTCTGACCGAATATCTGGCACGCGCGCGTGGCGTGCGGACCGAGCCGGACCGGATCGTGATCTGCTCGGGCTTCGCGCATGCGCTGCGGCTGCTGTTCGGCCAGGGCGCGGGCGGGGTGCTGCGCGGTCCGCTGGGCGTGGAGGCGTACGGGCTGGACTTCCACCGGGGGCTGCTCACCACGGCCGGGGTGCGCACGGTGCCGCTGCCGCTGGACGAGCACGGCGCGCGAGTGGACGTACTCGGGCGGGAGCGGGCCGTGCTGCTCACGCCGGCGCACCAGTTCCCGACCGGCGGCCCGCTGCACCCGGAGCGCCGGGCGGCCGTGATCGGCTGGGCACGCGCGCGTGGGACGGTGGTACTGGAGGACGACTACGACGGCGAGTTCCGATACGACCGCAAGCCGGTCGGTGCGCTCCAGGGTCTCGATCCGGAGCGGGTGATCCACCTCGGGTCGGTCAGCAAGAGCCTGTCGCCGGCGCTGCGGCTGGGCTGGATGGTGCTGCCGGAGCGATATGTGGGGCCCGTGCTGGCGGCGAAGGGCGAGCGGGAGGGCTGGGCGAGCGTCCTGGACCAGCTGGCCTTGGCGGAGTTCATCGTCTCCGGGTCGTACGACCGTCATGTGCGGCGCATGCGGCAGCGCTACCGGCACCGGCGTGACCGGCTCGTCGCCGCGCTCACCGAACACGCGCCGCAGGTCGAGGTGACGGGCATCGCGGCCGGGCTGCACGCGGTGCTGCGGCTGCCGCCCGGCACCGAGCGGTCCACGGTGAAGGCCGCCGCATGGCAGGGCGTCGCCGTGGACGGACTCGACGCGTTCCGGCATCCGCAGGCGGCCGCGACGATGGGTGACGGATTGGTGGTGGGGTACGCGGCCGCCGCGGAACACGCCTACGGCGCGGCACTGGAGGCGCTGTGCGGGGTGCTGCCTCCCGGGTGAGGAGCGGGGCGCCTCCGGCGTGCGGCGTAGTTGCCCCCGGCGCGCGCGGCGCGGGGACGGTTCAGTGGCCGGCCCTGGCGCTGAACAGGCGCGGCGCGCGGGTCTACCGCTTCCGGGCCACCGCCCCGTACCCCGGGATCACCCCGTCGTCCTGGCCCGGGACCGGCTCGCCCAGTTCCGGGTGCCACTTGTGGACGATCTCGACGCCGGGCTCGACCAGGTCGAGGCCGGTGAAGAAGCGGGTGAACTCGTCGCGGGAGCGCAGGGCGAGGGTGACGCCGGCCGCCTTCAGCTTCGCGGTGGAGGCCGACGACTCATCGGGGGTGAAGTCGGCCGTGGCGTGGGTCATCGTCAGGTAGCTGCCGGAGGGAAGTTCGGCCAGCAGCCGGCCGACCAGGTCGTGCGCGCCGTCCTCGTCGGGAATGAAGTGCAGCAGGGCGACCAGGGAGAGCGCGACCGGCCGGTCGAGGTCCAGGACCCGCCGGGCGCCGGCGACGATCGCGTCCGGATCGCGCACGTCCGCCTGCAGGTACTCGGTCGCGCCCTCCGGTGTGCTGCGCAGCAGGGCCGCGGCGTGGGCCAGCACGACCGGGTCGTGGTCGCAGTAGACGACCCGGGCCTCGGGCGCGACCTGCTGGGCGATCTGGTGCAGGTTCGGCTCGGTGGGGATGCCGGTGCCGATGTCCAGGAACTGCCGTACGCCCTGCTGGGCGAGCCACCGGGTGGCGCGGTGCATGAACGCGCGGTTGACCCTGGCCATCACCGGCACCCGGGGGTCGAGGGCCAGCATCTGACGGCCCATCGCCTCGTCGACGGGGTAGTTGTCCTTGCCGCCGAGATACCAGTCGTACATCCGCGCGGGATGCGGCTTGCTGGTGTCGATCGCCACGGCCGTCGGGTCCTGCCCTGTCATGCGGCACTCCATGAGCGTCATGAGCGTTCGGCGCAATGAATGATCAAGTCGGTACCAAGATAAGGAAGTTGAGCGAGAAGCAACATGCGGTTCAAGGTCAGGACAGCAGGAAGTCGGCCTCCCCCGCCTTGGCACCCTCGATGAACGCGGTCATCTCGGCGGTGGTGTAGATCAGCGCCGGCCCGTCCGGGTCGGTGGACTGCCGCACGGCTATCCGGCCGTCGGCGAGCTTCATCGCCTCCAGACAGTTCCCTCCGTTGCCGCCGCTCCAGGGCTTGTGCCAGCCCTCGCTGCCCAACTCCCGCGCCGGCATGCCGTTGTAGACGTGTCCGCGCGGCGTGATGCGATCCATTCACAGCTCCTTGCGGAGATCCCGGAGGATCTCCTTCGTGCGTTGTGCCGTAGCGGCCTGCGCCGCCATGCGGTCCATGACCTCGAGGTGGGTCGCCACCTCAGTGCGCGCGTCCAGATAGACGGCGCCGGTGAGGTACTCGCTGTAGACCATGTCCGGCAGCTCCGGCATGGCGAATCGGAACAGCACGAAGGGCCCGTACGTCCCCGGGTGCGGCCCGCTCGCGAACGGGGCGACCTGGAGCGTCACATGGGGCAGCTTCGTGGCCTCGAGCAACTTGTCGATCTGCGCGCGCATCACCTCCGGAGGGCCGACCGGGCGGCGCAGGGCGGTCTCGTCCATCACCGCCCAGAAGCGCGGGGCGTCGGGACGGGTGAGGAGTTGCTGGCGTTGCATGCGCAGGGCGACGTGCCGCTCGATGTCGTCCGGGCTGGTCTGGCCGATGGCACCGGACTTGAGCACACCGCGCGCATAGTCCTCGGTCTGGAGCAGGCCGGGGACGAAGTGCGGCTCGTAGGAGCGGATGAGGCCGGCCGCGCCCTCCAGGCTGACGTACATCGAGAACCAGCCGGGCAGGATGTCGTGGAAGCGCTGCCACCAGCCGGGTTTGTTGGCCTCCTCGGCCAGCCGGACGAAGAGTTCGGCCTCGTCGTCGGCCACGCCGTAGGACTTCAGCAGCAGTTGCAGGTACGGGATCTTGAGGGCGACCTCGGCCATCTCCATACGGCGGACGGTGGCGGGCGCGACACGCAGGACGCGGGCGGCCTCCTCACGCTTCAGTCCGGCACGTTCCCTCAGGTCCAACAGGCGTCGGCCGAGGACGACCTGGCCCACCGTCGGCGCGGACCGCGGTTCGCTCACGCTCTCACCTCCACCGAACGCCTCCACCGAACGTCTTCTGACAACCGAAAGTTTCCTGACAGATGTCTCCCGACAGCCCTGCGGCGCCATTCGAAGATGCATTCGAAGACCGGGACGGACCTCCGATGACCCCAATTGGCGCCGCTCGACGTGCTGTTGCGAGCAGTGTGCCACGGCCCCTGACCGAGTCACACAGCACTCTGCAACTTTCAGAGTGACACTTGCCAAGTGTTCACGGCGAGGAGATAGTGGCAAGCGTGATTCCGTCCGCGCCCTTAGGAACAGACGCCGCCGCAGACCACCCCGGTCTCGGTGCGGCCACGGGAACAGCCCCTGACGGGGGCGCTGCCGGGCGCCGGTTCCGCTTCGAGCTGGCCGCACATCCGGGTTCCGTCGCCCAGGCGAGACGCCTCGCGCATGCCCGGCTGACCGGCTGGTCGGTGTGCGCGGACACCTGCGACAGCGCGGCCCTGGTCATATCCGAGCTGGTCACCAACGCGATCGTGCACACCGCGAGCAGTCGGGTGGTGTGCGAGCTGCAGGATCACGACGACACCGTGCGCATAGCCGTACGCGACGAGGGCTGCGCCCCGGGCGAACCCCACCCGTCCCCGCAGCGGCCCGATGAGGAGCACGGGAGGGGATTGCTCCTCGTCGACGCGCTGTGCCGGGCCTGGGGCGCGCAGGAACACGGGCCCGGGCTGCTGGTATGGGCCGAGCTGACCCGGGGGGACGACGCGGACCGCGACACCGCCGCTCCGCGAGCCGACCTGGGCTGGGGCGCCCGTCCCAAGCCGGGCCGCCCGGACGACTCCGGCGAGGACGAGGCACCGGAGGGCCGAGAACGGGCCGCCGGGCACCTCCCCGCTCTCGCACCCGAGCCCCAGCACCGCCCCGGGGCACCGGACCCCCACCGCCACCGATTCCTGGACCGGCCACCCCACCAGTCTCTGCACCACGCCCCCGAGCAGCACCGCGCCGGGGAGCGCCCGTGACCGCACGGCACGGCTCCGGCGGCTACGGCCCGGACGGGCGCGAGTCAGATGGGCACGAGTCAGACGGGCACGACAACAGTCACGACGTCACGAGCCCCTTCCGACCCGGCGCCGCGCGCGCCCCCCGTACCGCCCTTGCCGTCAGTGCCGTCGGCCAGGGCCCCGAGCGGTCCCTCGGTCTGGACACCCTGGTGCGGCTGCAACGACACAGGTCCGTCCCGGACGCACCCCGCCGGCTCGCGGTGCCGGAGGGCATGACCGCACCGCTCGGCTGCGACGCCGTGGCCGTGCCCGACCGCCTCGGCCCGCTCGTCGTACCCCGGCTGCCGCGGCTGGGCTGTGTGTACACCGACGGCGCCCGCTGGTGGTGGATCGTTCCGTCGGACTCCGACTACGCCCTGCCCTGGCCCTCTCCGGCGCACTACGCCCCCGGCGCCCTGGTCACCGGCACCGCACGGCTCATCCACCGTCCGGAGGGTACGGTTCCGTACACCCCGCCGATCCCGCTGTACCTGGCCCTGTGTCGGGTGACCGGGACGACTCCGGACTGGTCCCGGGCGGCGTGAGGCCGCGCTCGCCTCGGCGGTGACGCCCGCTGCAGTGCGGGCTCGCCCTGCACTCCCTTCGCTCCCCCGCACTCCCCCCTCGCGCCCTCCCCCGCCACCCGTACGCCCGGAGATAGTGGCCGTTCCGTCATGCTCCGGGAGGCCATGTGACGAAGAAGCGGGGGACGCCCGAGCCCGTGGTGTCGGGGTCGGAGCGGCTGCTGTTCGGGGGAGCGCTGCGGTACGACATGGGCTGGAACGAGCATGCGGACGCCTTCCTGGAACTGAGCTTCCGGGCGATGGTCATCCGGCTGCCCGGCATGCTGGCGTCCAGTCTGCGGCTTGCCCTGCAGGCCGACGCGCGGGCCGCGCGGATCGTCCTGGCCGCCGAGGCGCTGCGCGGCGCCGCCCAGGCGGTGAGCCTGCTGGCCGTGAACAACGCGCTCGCCAGGCTGCTGACCGGCCCGGACATCGAGCAGCGCCTCCGGTCGGCGGCCCCCGCACTGCTCGCCATGGCCGCCGTATCGCTCGTGGCCGCGCTGCTGCGGGCGGCCTCCACCTACGCCATCGGGCGGCTTGAGCCCAAGGTGGAGCGCGTGGCGACGGAGCTGTATCTGGAGCGGGCGGCGAACGTGGAGCTGGCCGCCATCGAGGACCACGCCTTCCACAAACTGCTGGACACCGCCCGGTACGGCGCCGAGTCCGCGCGCCGCATGATCTCCTACGGCGCCCGGGTGATCGGCGCGCTGATCTCGCTGATCGCGGCCGCGGGCGTGCTGGCGGTGCTGCATCCGCTCCTGCTGCCGCTGCTGGTCACCATGACCCTGCCGAGCGCCTGGAGCGCGCTGACCAACGCCCGGCGCCGCTACGAGTCCTTCCATGTCTGGGTGCAGCACGCCCGCGCCGGCCGGCTGATCAGCCATCTGCTCACCGAGCCGGCCGCGGCCCCGGAGATCCGGGTGCACGGGGTCGGCCCGTTCCTGCTGCGGCACTTCCGGTCCATGTCGGAGACGGCGGAGGCGGAGCAGGCCCGGCTGGCCCGGCTCGCCGCCCGGACCGGACTGATCGCGGCGGGCTGGACGGGCCTCGCCACGCTGGCGACCTACGCCACGCTGGGGGCGCTGCTGCTGGCCGGCGCGATGGCCCTGTCGGTCGCGGGTACGGCGGTGATCGCGATCCGCACGGGTGCGTCGAGCCTGGACACACTGGTGCTGGAGATCAACCAGCTGCACGAGGAGGCCCTGTTCGTGGGGGATCTGCAGCGGCTGTACGTGGAGGCGGCCGAGCGGGCCGTCCCGAAGGGCGGCGAGGCCCTGCCGGAGGACCCGAAGGAGATCCGGTTCGAGCACGTCACCTTCAGCTATCCGAGTGACACGCCCGCCCCCTCCACCGGTGAGTTGCAGGCCTCCACCGGTGAGTTGCGAGCCGGCTCCGCCGAGTTGCGAGCCCGCCCCGCCCTGGACGACGTCACCCTCACGCTGCCGCTCGGCCGGATCATCGCGCTCGTCGGCGAGAACGGCTCGGGCAAGTCCACGCTGGTCAAGCTGCTCGCGGGCCTGTACACCCCGGACCGCGGCCGGATCCTGTGGGACGGCGTCGACGCGGCGCGGGCCGACCGGCGGCTGCTCGCCGAGCGGATCGCCATGGTGGCCCAGGACTTCAAACGCTGGCCGTTCACCGCCCGGGTGAACGTGGCCGTCGGGCGCTCGGCCGCGCCCATCACCGAGGAACGGCTGGCCGCCGCCGTCGCCGAAGCGGGGGCCGAGGAGGTGGTCGCGGATCTGCCGCGCGGCCTGGACACGCTGCTGGCCCGCGACTTCAGCGGCGGGCACGAGCTGTCCGGCGGTCAGTGGCAGCGGCTCGGCATCGCCCGGGCGGCGTACCGGCGCGGGCGGGTGCTGATCGTGGACGAGCCGACGGCAGCGCTGGACGCGCGGGCCGAGCTGGAGGTGTTCGAGAAGATCCGGGCGCTGGCCGGCGGCGGGCAGACGGTCGTGCTGATCACCCACCGGCTGGCCTCGGTCCGGCATGCCGACCTGGTGCATGTGCTGGAGCACGGGCGGCTGGTGGAGTCCGGCACGCCTCAGGAGCTGCTGGCCAGGGGCGGTGTCTACGCCGAGCTGTACGCGCTGCAGGCGGAACAGTTCACGGCGCAGGTACCGGCGCCGAAGCCGGCCTGAGCACGGCCGACGGCGACAGCGCGCTCACTCGGCCGCCTCGGTCCCCCGCACGATCACCAGGAAGGTGTCCGTCGAGAGGTCCATGACCACTTCGGCGGGCAGGCCTTCCAGACGCCGCGCGTGCGCGAACTCCTCCGCGGGCCGGGAGCCCCGCGGACCACCGGCGGGAAAGCGCTCGAGCACCGTTCGCCCGTTCACCATCTCGCACCTCCAGAAAGCGTCGTACTCATAGGAGTTAACGCCCAGGAGAAGGGAAACGCCTCGCTCGGTGACGGGACTGAGACATTACCTACACTCGTTCGGCGCGGAGCGTGCGGAACCGTTCACATGGAGACATGAACCGCACCCTCCGTGTCAGTAGTCGTACTCGTCGTGAAGGCGTGGCCGGTCGCTGCCGGCTGGGCTGCGGCCGAGCGCGGTGAGGTCGAGCAGACCGGCGAGGGTGCCGAGGCCGTCCAGCCCCTCGCCGTACACCGAGTAGGTGTGGAAGACCCGGTCGCGGTCCCGCAGGAAGCAGCTGACGCCCGGCCGCTCGACCAGGCCCCGGTCCGACTCCACGGTGGCCTCGAAGTCGATGTTGAAGTCGCCGTGGGACGAGGGGTACGACGAGGAGTACCAGGGCACCACCCAGCCCATCCGCGCCTTGAACGGCAGGATCCGGGTGAACGGGGCCCGGGAGACGGCCGCGAAGGAGGTGTTGCGGGCCCGCAGGTGGGCGAGATGGCCGACCTGGTCCAGGAAGGCCGAGCAGCACGGGCAGCCGGCCTCCCACTCCGGGGCGAACACGAAGTGGTGGACGACGAGCTGGGCCCGGCCCTCGAAGAGGTCCAGGAGGGTGGCCTTGCCGTCACCGCCCTCGAAGACGTACTCCGCGTCGACCTCGACCATGGGCAGCCGCCGCCGCTCCTCCCCGAGCACCTCGCGGGCCCGTCTGACCGCCTCCTCCTTGCGCAGCAATTCCTCGCGCGCCGCGCGCCACTGCTCGCGTGAGACGATCTCCGGTAGCGACATGGGCCCTCCTGTCCTGCGGTCGGTTCGGGGTGGTGACCGCCGCCGGGCGTGGAACTCATCGCCGCGCGCGAAGATTTTTTCCGGCACCCGGACCCGCGTGTCGCCGGCGTCCGGCTCCCGTACTCCAACTCCCTTACGGGAGGGGCGGTCGAGGGTGAGGGATTACACCTCGATCCGCTGCACGGCGGGCAGCCGTACTTCGACTGCCTGAAGCCGCAACTCCCCCAGCACGCACTGGAGTTGCCCGATGTGCCGGGGTGTGAGCCGGCCCGTGTCGTCGAGGTGTACGGCGCAGGCCGTGGTCGTGTCGACAAGTCGCTCCAGGACGTCCGCGACGGCGTCGGTGCCCGCGGTGTGCCGGGCCAGGGCGGGCAGTTCGGCGGCGGCGAGCGCGATGGCGGTGCGCGCCTCGGCGAGGGTGCGGTAGGCCTCCCGGCGCAGCGCCCACCGCTCGGCGCGGTCGTCGGACTCGGCGAGGACGTGCGCCAGATAGGTGTGCGCGGCACTCCCGGCCGTGGCGAGCCGCTCCCGTACCCTGCCGCCGCGCTGCCCCGGCATCGGCAGATGCCCGACGACCAGTACGAGCGCGCAGGCCAGCACGGTCTCGCCGATCCGGCTGAGGGAGGCCTGCGGCTCACCGCCGGCCATGACCAGGGCGAGGACGAGGACGGTGACGACGGCGGTCAGCGCGGCGAAGTGCCGGGTGGCGACCGGCACGAGCGCCCCGCAGACCGCGACCAGCGCGATCAGCCCGGCCGGGCGTGGCAGCAGCGTGGCGAGCCCGGCGAACACCAGGGCGCCCAGCACGGTCCCGGCGGCCCGGCACAGCACGCGGGAGGCGAGCGGCCCGAGGTCGGGCTTGACGAGGAACACGGCGGTGGCGGGCAGCCAGTACCAGTGCTGGTGCTGTCCGTACCAGCGGGCGTGGTGCAGCGCCTGGGCGATGGCCGCGCTGGCCCCGAAGCAGAGGGCGACCCGCAGCCCGTACTCGCGTCCGCCGGTGCCGAGCGCGGCGCGTACGGCGTGTCGTACGTCCCGGCGGCGGGCGAGCGGCCGGTGTGGTGCGTCCTCGGCCCGGTCGAAGGCCTCGGCCGCGCGCAGCAGGGCGTCGTCGAGGGCGCGCAGGGCGGGGGCCGAGCGATGGGGGGCGGGCAGCGGGCCGGTGCCGGTGTTGCCGCGGACGGCGGCGGCGAGCCGCCGGGGCCCTGCCGCGGTCCGCGGGGAGACGGGCTCCCCCGCCCAGAACAGCGCGGTGGCGGCCTCGGCGAGCGGGAGGGCGGCCACGTACTGCGCATGCAGCCGGCGCTCCGCGGCGGAACTGGCGTACCGGCGCAGCCGGGGCCCGGCGAGGGCGTCCTGGGCCTGGTCGAGGGCGGCGGTGAGCGCGGCCCGCCGGGCCGTGGCGTGGTCACCGCCCACGGCGTCGAGGAGGGCGGCGACGGCGTCGTACACATCGGCCACGGCCTCCCGCTCCCCGTCGAACCGGAAGTCCCCGGCGAGCGAACCGGGCGTGGGCAGTGCGAGCCGCAGCAGAAGCAGCCAACCGGCCCCGGCGAGGAAGGCGAGGGCCCGCTGCCAGCCGCTCTCGGCCGCCGGCATCCCGGCGCCGATCGCGGCGCCGACGAGCAGTTGCGTTCCCGCGGCGGAGGCGACAGGCCCGACCGCGCTGATGCCACCGGCGAGCAGTCCGAGCAGGGTGAGCGTCAGGGTCAGCGGAACGGCGGCCAGCGCATGCCCCGCATACGTCCCCGTGACAAGCCCGAGCGCCCCGGCGAGCGCGGGCACCCCGAGCCGCTTGACGGAGGCGCGCCGGCTGCCCGGCCGGTCGTTGATGCCGGCGAGCATGGCGGCGATGGCGGCGAGGACGCCGGGGGCGGTGTGTCCCGTACCGACGCCGGCGAGCAGCAGCGGACCGGCGGCGAGCGCGCCCCGGGTCACCGCGCTCCAGGGAACGGGACCGCGCTGGGCGCGCAGGGCATGGGCGAGCCAGAGGGGGGCGGCGGGCCGGGACACGGGACTCCTGTCGTACGCGGGCGGGACGTGCCTTGCCTTCGGACGACGGCGGCCGGATGGCTGTGCTTCCACGGTAGGGGGCGTTCTCGGTGCGAACTGGACGCTCACGTTTCCGGCACGTGAAAGGTGGCCGGGCGGGCCGGTTTCTTTATGAACGCAATGCGCCGGCGACGATCTCCTCGGCCTCGGTCACGGCGGCGACGAGGGCCTCGGGTTGAGCCCGCAGCGCACCCACCACCGCGTCGATCCGCCGCAGCCCGGCCCGCTCCAGCAGCCGTTTCTCGTTCGTCACCCACTCGCCGCGTGCCGCGAGCACTCCGTGCGCGGCCTGGGCGGCGGCCGTCGCGACGGACCCGGCGGTCTCCGTGAGGCGGCCGTGGGAGGCGTGGTTGGCCTTTGCATAGGCGAGGGTGGCGCGGGCGGTGCCCTGCCAGCGCTCGGCGGCGGTGACGCGCAGCCTGGCCGGGTAGTCCGCCGGGCGGGGCAGGGTGCCTCGCAGCACCTGGTTGACGGCCAGTTCGGCCACGATCAGATAGGTGGGGATGCCGGCGAGATGGAAGAGCAGCGGCTCCACCCGGAACCGTCCCGCCCGCGCCTCCGCCAGCTCGTGCTCGACCACGTCCAGGTCCCGGTAGTGCACATCGACCCGGCGTCCGTCGATGGTCAGCCAGGCCCCGCCGTTGAAGACCCCGCCGCCCCAGCCGCCGACCTCGGACACCTCGCCCTCCCAGCCGACGGCCCGCAGGTCGCCGGGGTCGAAGGAGCCCCGGTAGTAGATCGCCAGGTCCCAGTCGCTGTCGTCCCGGTGAGTGCCCTGGGCCCGGGATCCGCCGAGCGCGACCGCCCGGACGGCGGGGAGGGCGGCGAGGCGGTCGGCGGTACGGTCGAGGAAGAGGGAATCGGGAAACCGGGGCGAGGGCATGGGCGTCGGCACGGGCTCAGCCTGCCGCAGCCGTCACGGAGTCCGCTCCCGAAATTCCGCGAGGCTTCCCGCTTCGACAACCTGGTCACAGCCCGTTGTCAGTGGCACGCGTTATCAAGGAATCGTGAGGCAGTGTTACGACGGGGGAGGCAGTCGTGACGATCCAGGACGGCAGGCACAGGGGCGAGAGCGGGCACGAGCGGGCTGGGGAAGCCCCACGGCAGCAGGAAGACCGGGCGGTCGCGCCGCAGCCGCGCACGCATGTGTCGATGGCGGGGCTGCGCGCTCGGGGATGGATACCGGGCATGGCCCGTCACCTGCTCGGGGAGCCCGATCTGCTGCGGAGCAACCCGCACTTCGACTCGGCACCGCGGACACGGTTGTATCGCCTCGACCGGGTCGAGACAGCCGAGGACAGCGAGGAGTTCCGGGCCGTTTCGGCCGCCGCGGCCCGCCGGTCCGCGGCGCCGCGGGCGGCCGCGCTCCGGCGGCGTCGGGAGGTGCCGGCGCGGATCGCGGCGGAACCCATCGACGGCGGACGCGTGGCCCGCGAGGACGGTTGGCGAGTGGAGGGTCCTTACGCCGACGCGTCCGTACGCCGACGCCTCCGCCGTCGGCGTCCCGTCGGCGGAGGCGTCCTGGTAATTCGGATGCGAGCAGGGCCTAGGGGCCCGATCATCGGGATTCGTCGGGAAGTCGTCCACCGCCGTTTCAGGAGAGCAGTCCCAGTGATCCAGCGCGTAACCGTCCCGGTCCTCTTCCCACCGCCCCGCTACTCCCACGCCTCCGTCGTCGAGGCCGGGACGAAGCTGGCCTTCCTCGCGGGATCCGTGCCGCTCGACGAGAAGGGGGAGATCGTCGGCCCGGGGGATCCGGTGCGGCAGGCCGAGCAGGTGCTCGCCAACCTCCGGGAGCAACTGGCCGCCGTCGGCAGCGACTTGGCACACGTCGTCACGACGGATGTGTACGTGGTGAGCAGCGAGACCTCGGTACTGTCCGCGGTGTGGGAGGTGGTGGAGGCCTCCGGGCTGAGCGCGGGTCCGCACTCGTCCACGCTGCTCGGGGTCGCCTGCCTCGGCTACACCGGGCAGCTGGTGGAGATCACGGCCACGGCCGTGGTGCCGGAGGAACGGGGCACGGCCGTGGTGCCGGAGCCGGAGGGGAACCGGTGACGGACGAGGTCGTGCTGCGCCGGGCCGTGGCGGCGGACGCCCGTGCCACCGCGGATGTGTATCTGCGGTCCTTCGACACCGCCCTGCCCACCGTCGTCCGGCCGCACACCGACGACGAGGTCCGGGAGTACATCCGGGATGTCGTGGTGCCGTTCCGGGAGACCTGGGTGGCGGAGGCCGCCGACGGCGGGATCGTCGGACTGATGGTGCTGGACGGGGAGTTGCTGTCGCAGCTGTACCTGGACCCGGAGTGGCGGGGGCGCGGTGTCGGTGACCGGTTCGTGGCCCTGGCCAAGGAGCGCAGCCCGGGCGGGCTGAACCTGTGGACCTTCCAGGTCAACAGACCCGCCCACCGCTTCTACGAGCGCCATGGTTTCGCCGCGGTCGAGTTCACCGACGGCAGCGGGAACGAGGAGCGGGAGCCGGACGTGCGGTACGTCTGGCGGCCCTGAGCCCGGCCGGCCTCCCACTGTGGCGACGGGAAGCCACACCTGGCGGCTCACCGCGCCGGCCGTCCCCACACCCTCCCCTTGGGCAGCGGTCTGTCGTAGCTGCCCGCGCGGCTGGTGGTCAGGCCCAGGGCGACCAGGGACTCGGCGAGCTTGACCGCCGCCGCCACGCCGTCGACCACGGGGACCCCGAGCTTCTCCCCCACCGTCTGCTGCAGTCCGGTCATCCCGGCGCAGCCCAGGACCAGCACCTCGGCGCCCGCGTCCCGGGCCCGCTCGGCCGCCGTCAGGAACGCGGCCTCGGTGCGGCCCGGATCGTCGGCGAGGTCGAGGACGCCGAGGCCGGTGCCGACGACGGCGGCGCAGTTCCGGGCCACACCGGCCGTCTCCAGGCTGTCCTCGATCTGGCCGCGGGAGCGGTCGAGGGTGGTGACCACGCCGTAGCGGCGGCCGAGGAGACACGCGAGGTGGGCGGCGGCCTCGGTGATGTCCACGACCGGGACGTCCACCAACTCCCGTACACCTTCCCGGCCGTGCTCACCGAAGCCGGCCAGGACGACGGCGTCGTACGCGGGTCCGTCGTACGTCCGCAGGGTGTCGAGGACGGCGGCGGCCGAGAGATAGCTGTCGAGCCAGCCCTCGGCGGACGCCGGGCCCCAGGCGGGGGTCAGACCGGTCACCGTGGTGGCCGGGCCCGCGGCGGCGCGGGCGCCGCGGACGATCTCCTCGGTCATCTCCTGCGTGGTGTTGCAGTTGGTGACGATGATCCGCACGCCGGTCAGACCTCCCTCGCCGTCGTCGCGCGCTCCCGGCGGGTCAGCAGGGCGTACAGGCCGGCGGCGAGTGCCGTGCCGATGAACCAGGAGTACGGCGCGACATCACTGAAGCTCTTCACCAGCGCCACCACGGCCGCCACCGCGGCGGAGGGCAGGAACGCCCACAGCGCCGTCGGGTTGACGCCCTTGCGGTAGTGGTACGGGGTGCCCGGCCGGGCGTCGAACAGCGCGTCGACGTCGACCTTGCCGCGCTTGACCCAGTAGTAGTCGACCATGATCACGCCGAACAGCGGGCCCAGGAAGGCGCCGAGGCCGCCGAGGAAGGAACGGGAGCTCGCCGAGCGGTTCGGGGTCTCCCGGGTGCCGGTGCGGGAGGCGATCCGTGCGCTGGTCGCCGAGGGCTTCGTCCTCTTCGAGTCGGCCCGCCGCACGGTGGTACGCCGGCTGGATCCGACCGACGTCAGAGAACTCTTCGAGCTGCGCGAGGCGCTGGAGGTGTACGCGGCGGGGCTGGCGGCGTCCCGGGTGACTCCCGGGGCCCTGGCGGAGCTGCGGGACCTGCTCGACCAGGCGGCGCGGGCGACGAAGGAGGGCGACGCCGAGGCGATCACGGACATCAACACGCGCTTCCACGACGGCATCCGCGCCCTGGCCGGCAACAGCCTGCTGATCTCGGTCATGGAGCCGGTCGACGGCCGCCTGCGCTGGCTCACCCGGCGGAACGAGGAATGGCCCCAACTCCTCACCGAGCACCGCGAGTTGTACGAGGCGATCGCCTCCGGCGACCCCGACCGCGCCCGCGCTCACGCGCTCGACCACGTCCGCGCCAACTACCGCTCGACGGTACGGCACCTGTTCGGAACCGACCCCAGCGACGCTGACTGAAGGACCACTGCGGGCTCTGGCGGGCGGATGGCGGGCGAAGGGCGGCGGCTGGAGATCGGTCACCGCAGGCCGGCTGCCTCCGCTGCCGTGCGCAGTACTTCGCGGAGCATCTCCGCGGTGAGCCGGCCGGTGAAGGTGTTGCGCTGGCTGACATGGAAGCAGCCGAAGAGGTCCAGGCCGTCGAGCGCGACCCGGGTGCCGTGGGCGAAGGCCGGGCGGGGCCTGGGCACGGTCCAGCCCGCCTCGCTGAACGCGGGCAGCGCGGCCTGCCAGCCGAAGGCGCCGAGCACGACCGCGGCCCTCAGCGTCGGGCGCAGCAGCCTCAGCTCCTGGACCAGCCAGGGGCGGCAGGTGTCCCGCTCGCCGGGGGCCGGCTTGTTGGCGGGTGGGGCGCAGTGCACGGGCGCGGTGACACGGACGCCGTACAGCGCCAGCCCGTCGTCGGCGCTGACGGACGTGGGCTGCGAGGCGAGCCCCTCGTCGTACAGTGCCTGGTAGAGCACGTCTCCGGAGCGGTCGCCGGTGAACATCCGGCCGGTGCGGTTGCCGCCGTGCGCGGCGGGGGCCAGCCCGATGATCACCAGCCGTGCGTCGGCGGGGCCGAAGCCGGGCACCGGCCGGCCCCAGTACGTCCAGTCGGCGAACGCGGCCCGTTTCGTCCGGGCCACCTCCTCGCGCCATTCGACCAGCCGAGGACAGGCCCTGCAGTCCGCGACGCGCCGGTCGAGCCGGGCGAGGGCGCTTCTGTCGTCCATACGGCCACCGTATGCCCCATCGGCGCTCGTGCACGCCGCGCCCGGGGCCGCCGCCGCGAACCCGCGGATCGCCACCGGCACGGGCGGCCGGCCGCCGCCCACACGCACTGCGGATGTCCGCCGCAGCCGGCTGCGGGAGGGGCTGGGGACTACGGCACCGGCGAGGCACGGCGCATTCATCCGGGGTCCGCCAGGCGGGAGCAGCCGGGCCCTGCGCTGCACCGGCACCCAGGACACCCGGCACCCGGCACCCGGCACCCGGCACCCCACCGTCCAGGGAAAATCGCCTCCGGCTCACCCGGCCCGGGGAGTTAAGGTCGGGGGCATGGCTTCCGAGGATGCGGACGAGAACGTGAACCGTGGGACCGGCGGACCGGACGGGCCCCGCCCCGCCGAGGACGCCCAGGGCTCACAGGACGTCCTCGGGTCCGGCGCCTCCACCGAGCAGCCGGCCGATCCGAAGATCGCCGCCGCGGTGGCCGCTGCCGAGGCCGCGGGGCCGGGCAAGGGTGAGACGGTCCGGATCGACAGCTGGATCTGGGCCGTGCGTCTGATCAAGACGCGTTCCCTGGGCGCCACCGCCTGCCGGGGCGGCCACGTCCATGTGAACGGCGAGCGGGTGAAGCCCGCCTACTCCGTGCGCGTCGGCGACGAGGTGCGCCTGCGGCACGAGGGCCGGGAACGGATCGTGATCGTCAAGCGCCTGATCCGCAAGCGGGTCGGCGCTCCCGTGGCCGCCCAGTGCTACATCGACAACTCCCCGCCGCCTCCGCCCCGTGAGGCCGTCGCCCCCGCCGGCCTTCGCGACCGCGGCACCGGCCGCCCGACCAAGCGCGACCGCCGCGAGATGGAGCGGCTACGCGGCCTCGCGGGCCCGAGCCTTCCAGGCGCCTCCGGCGCCTTCGGCGCCGCCCCAGCCCCCGGCGGTTTCGCCAGCCCGGGTGGGCCCGGCAGCCCCAGTGGGTCCGGGGGCCGCGGTGGGCCCAGATCGGGCGGCCGCGGCGGATCCGGTGGGCGCGGTGGATCCGGCGGGTCCGGCAGGCGCGGTGGACCCGGGTCCGGCGGGACCGGTGGGCATCCCCGGGGACGGTGACCCGAAAGCGGCACCTCGCAGGAACCGATCCGCACCGCCGACCGAAAGCCCTCGACCGGCCGACACGGATCCGGATCCCACACGGCCAACGGGCATCACCGTGGACAGCGGCCCGCAAGCCCC
>NZ_JBIAEC010000002.1:110085-286283 GCF_042868225.1 Streptomyces sp. NPDC007856
CCACCCCACACGAACCGATCCGCACCGCCGCCCCGAACCCCACACCCAGCCGACACGGATCCGCACCCCACGCGACCGACAGGCGCCACCGGGAACAGCGACCCGCAAGCCCCACCCCACACGAACCGATCCGCACCGCCGCCCCGAACCCCACACCCAGCCGACACGGATCCGCACCCCACGCGACCGACAGGCGCCACCGGGAACGGTGACCCGAAAGCCGCACACCACAAAAACCGGTCCGCGCCGTCGGCCGACCCCCGTGGCCGGCCGACGGCGTCGGTGCCGTGCCCGGGTCACCGCCGTCGCAGCAACCGCAGCAGCTCCCCGTTGTGCTCGCGCCGGGCCCAGGCGATCAGGATGAGCGGCACCATCAGGATCAGCGGGGTCGCCGCGTTCTGGCCGTCGAAGACCGTGAGCTGGACGATGAACGCGCCCACCATCAGGGCGCTGAGCGCGATCGCCGCCAGGGACTGCAGCACGGGGACCAACAGCGCGACGGCTCCGGCGAGTTCGAGCGCGCCGATGGTGTACATGGCCCCGCTGCCCCAGCCGATCTTGTCGAAGGCCTCGACGGCCGAGGGGTGCGCGATGAGCTTGGGCAGCGCGCTCGCGATGCCGTAGAACAACGCGAGCAGCACCTGCACGGTCCGCAGCGCGACCCGGGCCGCGCGCCTGCGGCCGCTGAGGGAGCCGGTGGAGGTGACCGGAGCGGTGGTCTCGGACATGAGGGTCTCCTGGGGAAGCGGTGCCGATTGCCTTCACCGAGGTAGACCGGACAGGGTCCGGGAACTCATCGCTCTCGGGCCGCCCCGTCCGCCCGAGTGCCCGCTATGCCTTCGGCACCGCCCGCACCCAAATGCCGTCCGGTGTCAGATACGTGTCCACCTCCAGCCCCGCTTCCTCCAGTGCCGATTCGAACTGCTCCTTGGTCAGCGGCCGGGCCAGGAACGTGTGGGTCCAGTGCGCGTCCGGGAAGTCGTACTCGACATGGACCGAGTTCGCGCCGTTCCCGACCGGCTCCGAGGAGACGATCCGTACGGTGAAGCCGCTCGGGTCGACCCGCTCCCTGGGCACGTTCGTGTGGTAGTCCTCGCCCTCCCGCTGGATCAGCACGCAGCCGTCCTTTGCCACATGCCGGGCGCAGGTGCGCAGCAGGCCTCGGCGCACCCCCTCGTCACCGGCGTGCACGAGGAACGACGCGAGCATCACCACGTCGAACGTCTCGCCGCCCAGGTCCAGTTGCTCGATGGGGCCGCATATCGTGCGCGCCCCGCGGATCCGGCTCAGCATGTCGGCGGACTCGTCCACCGCCGTGACCGTGAAGCCGCGCTCGAGCAGGGGGTGGGTCATCCGGCCCACTCCGCTGCCCAGCTCCAGGATGTGCGCCCCGGCCGGTACGGCCCCGGCGATGATGTCCGGCTCGTCGCCCACCGGCAGCCGCTCGTACAGCTCGACCGCGCAGCCGTCCGGGGTGATCGCACCGGGTCCCGTGCCCTCGTATCCCTCACGCATTTCGACCGTCATGCCCGAACAACGGGCCGCCCTCGCACGGCCGTTCCCGTTCGCCGACAGTTCACCCGTTCGAGTTGCTTCGCGCTGTTCGACCCTGAGCTCAGCCCCACTGTCCGGCCGGCAACGGAAACCACCCGCGCCCGATGTACCAGTGGCCGCCCGCCCGCAGATGGTCCCCCACGGCCCGCTCCACGGACGTGCGGGCGGGCAGCTCCGCGGCCGGCAGGTCGGGGTCGCCGAAGACGAACTGGACGGGTTCGGTGTCGGCCGGCTCGGTGTCCACGCGAACGGTGCGGAACCGGTCCTGGAAGCGGACGATGTTGGAATCGGCCGGCAGGTACCGCTTCAACTGCGAGTCGAGCAGCCAGGAGTGGCACAGTGCGGCCACCGGCCGCTCCTCGGGGAAGTGGACGGCGAAGAACTCGCGGGCCCAGGTCAGTGAGCGATCGCAGGCGGACGGGGTCAGCGGGCCGTGGAAGTCGGGGATGTGCAGGTTCAAGCAGGGCGTGCCGGGGACGGCGTCCAGTCCGGCCGCCGCGAGCACGGGAGCCGAGCGCTGTCCGAGCCGAGCCCGCTCGAACTGCAGCCGGCCCAGCTGGTAGAGCTCGCCCCGGAAGTGACGGACGAGCCAGCTCCGCGACTGCACGCCGGTCGTGCCGTGCCGTCTGCGGTGCACGGCCATCTGACGGCCCAGGTCGGCCAGGGTGCGCCGGGAGACCTCGGGCGGGATGCCGCGTTCCCGGTGTCGGGCGAGGGTGTGCGGGACCGCGGCGACGAAGACGTACACGGGGAAGACACCGGTCAGCTCGGTCGGCGCCGCGTCGAAGAGTTCGCCGAGATCGGGTGGGTGGCCGCTCCCCTCGGGGCCGCGGAACAGCTCCTCGACGCACTCCTCCAGGAGTCTGAGCACTCCCGGGTCACCGGTCACCCGGCGCCGCCCGGCCACCAGACCGTTGATGTCCTCGTGCGGTATGGCCAGGTCGAGGAGCAGTCCGGGCAGGTCGTCGGCGTCCGGCAGCACGGGATCCCCCTTCGGCGAGCGACGGTCGAGCGCCGTTGGTGTACGTCGTCGCTGAAGAGTACGTTGCAAGCAGGAGTGGTGTTCCGATGCGTACGGGCAGTGAACCGGTGACCGCGCGCAGTGCTCTGCGGGCGCGGTTCTGGCTGTCCGTGTGGGGGCTGGTCTGGGCGGTCTTCGGCACGGTGGCGTTCACGCTCCTCGGGCGCCCCGGCTGGGCGGCGGCCTGCGGGGTGCTGTGGCTGGTGGTCACCATCGACATGGCCATGATCGTCAGACACATCCGGCAGGGCCCGCACTACCAGCCGGGGCGTGATGTGCCGCCGTACCGGCCGCCGGACAACGGACCGCCGTTCCCGGGCCCGCAGAGGCACCGGCATCCGTGATCGACCAGGCGCGGTCGGCCCCCGGTCACTCGGTGGCCGAAGGGTCAGTCGTCGAAGCGTGCCGCCTTCAGGTACTGCGGGTTCGGATCCAGCGCGGCGGCGAGACGGAAATGGCGTTTGGCCTGGTCGGGGCGGCCCTGGCGTTCGTAGGTGCGGGCCAGGGCGAAGTGCGCGAACGCGTTGTCCGGCTCGCGCTCCAGCACGATCGTGAACTCCAGCTCGGCGGGCCGCAGTTGTGCCGCGGCGAAGAACGCACGCGCGCGCAGCAGCCGGGCCGCGGTGTTCTCCGGGTGCGCGGCGATGACCGGGTCGAGCAGCTTCACCGCGCCCCGGGGGTCCCGTGAGTTGAGCAGATGCTCGGCTGCACGGAAGTCGATGACATGCGTCTCCGGCGTACGTCCGGTGGAACCGCTGGTCTCGGGCACGGCAGAGTCCTTCCCTCACTGCACGCTTTCAACGCCCGCGGGAGGGCCGCTATTCCGGCGCTACTCCGCGGTGCCCTCGCGCGCCCGCCGTACGAGGTCCTCCCACACCTCGGCGACGCGCTTGCGCAGCGCGTCCAGCGGGACGTCGTTGTCGATCACGATGTCCGCGATCTGTCTGCGCTGCTCGCGGGTCGCCTGCGCGGCCATACGCGCGCGTGCGTCCTCCTCGGTCATCCCGCGCAGCCGGACCAGCCGGTCGAGCTGGGTCTCGGTGCTCGCGTCCACGACGACCACGAGGTCGTACAGCGGCGCCAGGCCGTTCTCCGTGAGGAGGGGGACGTCGTGGATCACCACGGCGTCGGCGGCCGCGGTCTCCTCCAGCTCGCGGGAGCGGGCGCCCACCAAGGGGTGCACGATCGAGTTGAGGACGGCGAGTTTCTCCGGGTCGGAGAAGACGATCGAGCCCAGTCTGGGCCGGTCCAGGCTGCCGTCCGCGGTGAGGACGCCCTCGCCGAAGGCGTCGACCACGGCGGCGAGGCCGGGGGTGCCCGGCGCCACGACCTCGCGCGCGATGCGGTCCGCGTCGATCAGCACGGCACCGTGCTCCACGAGCAGCCGTGACACCTCGCTCTTGCCGGCGCCGATCCCACCGGTCAGGCCCACCTTCAGCATGTCCGGAAGCTTAGGCCCTGCCACTGACAGCGGGCCCGGCGGAGGTCAGTTCTCGCCTTCCCGCTCCGCCAGGAACCGCTCGAACTCGCGCCCGATCTCGTCGGCGGACGGGATGTCCACCGACTCGGCGAGCATGTTGCCCCGGGTCTCCGCGCCCGCGGCGGCGTCGTACTGGTGCTCCAGGCCATGGACGAGCGCGGTGAGTTCCTCGTCGCCCTCCTGGATCTGCCGGTCGATCTCCGTCTGGGTGCGGTACGCGTCCGTGCGCAGCGAGTGCGCGACGCCCGGGAGCACCAGCCCGGTGGCGGCCGTGACGGCCTCCAGGACGGTCAGGGCGGCGTCCGGGTACGGCGAGCGCGCGATGTAGTGCGGGACGTGCGCGGCGACGCCCAGGACGTCGTGCCCGGCCTCCATCAGGCGGTACTCCACCAGCGACTCGGCGCTGCCGGGCACCTGCGCCTCCTCGAAGGGGCTGCGGTGGCCCGGGACGAGGTCGGTGCGGTTGCCGTGCGGGGTGAGATCCACCGGGCGGGTGTGCGGGACGCCCATGGGGATGCCGTGGAAGTTCACGGAGAGGCGGACGCCGAGCCGCTCCACGATCTGCCGTACGGCCGCCGCGAACCGCTCCCACTCCACGTCCGGCTCGGGCCCGGAGAGCAGCAGGAAGGGGGCACCCGTGGTGTCCTGGACGAGGCGGACCTCGATGGCCGGGACCTCGTAGTCGGTCCAGCGGTCCCGCTTGAAGGTCAGCAGGGGCCGGCGGGCCCGGTAGTCCACGAGCCGGTCGTGGTCGAAACGGGCGACGAGCTGGTGGGGCAGTGAGTCGAGCAGCCGGTCGACGATCTGGTCGCCGGTCTCGCCCGCGTCGATGTATCCGTCGAAGTGGTAGAGCATGACAAGGCCGGCCGACTCCTGGGCGAGCGCCATGTCGACGACGGCGAGGCCCTTCGGCTCCCATGCGTACAAACCCTGCGGATCAAGCACTGTGACCGCTCCTCCTCGTGTTCCTCAGGGTCAACGCCCCCTGGAACGCGGTCATTCCCGCGACACGCCGCTGATCAGCGATCTCACGGACGGCAAGCCACGAGGAACCCGCACGCGAAGAGCGAACGGACAGCCACCCAAAAACGCCTGAGGGGCCGCACCTCGAAAGGTGCGGCCCCTCAGAGCCGGCTATCGGCTAAGCCCAGCGGCTGGCGTTCAGCTCTGGCCGCCGGCGAGCTTCTCGCGCAGCGCGGCCAGCGCCTCGTCCGAGGCCAGCGCACCGGAGGTGTCCGCGCCCTCGGAGGAGTACGAACCGCCGGTCGCGGCCGGAGCCGCAGCCTCGCCGCCCTCGGCCGCGGCAGCGGCGTCGGCCTCGCGGGACTTGATGACCTGCTGCTGGTGCTGCTCGAAGCGGGCCTGCGCCTCGGCGTACTGGCGCTCCCACTCCTCGCGCTGCTTCTCGTAGCCCGGCAGCCAGTCGTTGGTCTCCGGGTCGAAGCCCTCGGGGTAGATGTAGTTGCCCTGGTCGTCGTAGGACGCGGCCATGCCGTACAGGGTCGGGTCGAACTCGACCGACGCCGGGTCGGCACCGAAGGACTCGTTGGCCTGCTTCAGGGACAGCGAGATCCGGCGACGCTCGAGGTCGATGTCGATGACCTTGACGAAGATCTCGTCGTTGACCTGGACGACCTGCTCCGGGATCTCCACGTGGCGCTCGGCCAGCTCGGAGATGTGGACCAGACCCTCGATGCCCTCGTCCACGCGGACGAACGCACCGAACGGAACCAGCTTCGTGACCTTACCGGGCACGACCTGGCCGATCTGGTGGGTGCGGGCGAACTGCTGCCACGGGTCTTCCTGGGTCGCCTTCAGCGACAGGGAGACGCGCTCGCGGTCCATGTCGACGTCGAGAACCTCGACGGTGACCTCCTGGCCGACCTCGACGACCTCGGACGGGTGGTCGATGTGCTTCCAGGACAGCTCGGAGACGTGGACCAGACCGTCGACGCCACCCAGGTCCACGAAGGCACCGAAGTTGACGATCGAGGAGACCACACCGGAGCGGACCTGACCCTTCTGAAGGGTCGTGAGGAACGTCTGGCGGACCTCGGACTGGGTCTGCTCGAGCCAGGCGCGGCGGGACAGGACCACGTTGTTGCGGTTCTTGTCCAGCTCGATGATCTTCGCCTCGAGCTCCTTGCCGACGTACGGCTGGAGGTCGCGGACGCGGCGCATCTCGACCAGCGAGGCCGGGAGGAAGCCGCGGAGGCCGATGTCGAGGATGAGACCACCCTTGACGACCTCGATGACGGTACCGGTGACGATGCCGTCCTCTTCCTTGATCTTCTCGATGGTGCCCCAGGCACGCTCGTACTGGGCGCGCTTCTTCGAGAGGATCAGGCGGCCTTCCTTGTCCTCCTTCTGGAGGACCAGGGCCTCGATCTCGTCGCCGACGGCCACGACCTCGTTCGGGTCGACGTCGTGCTTGATCGAGAGCTCGCGGCTCGGGATGACACCTTCGGTCTTGTAACCGATGTCGAGCAGGACCTCGTCCCGGTCGACCTTCACGATGACGCCGTCGACGATGTCGCCGTCGTTGAAGTACTTGATCGTCTCGTCGATCGCTGCGAGGAAGGCTTCCTCGTTACCGATGTCGTTGACCGCTACCTGCGGGGTGGTGGCGGTGGTCTCGGTGCTGCTCGTCATGTGGGAAAGGGCTCCGGTACGGACATTGAAGTCGTAGGTACTGCTTACGCCGGGAGCCCGTTTCGCTCTGCAGAAGCCGGACAGCCAAGGAAGCGCCCCACCAGATACTGGTGACGGCGCCTCGACAACCGAGGGGACATACAACAGATGCGAGCGCAGCCTGCTACGTCTGAGGAGCGCAGGCCCGCAGCGCAACTTGTAGCATACGGGGGCAGCCGGACATGGTCAATGCGCGAAGGCGCACACCCGGGGCGGATCGCCGCATAACCGGCAGAAGAAGCGTCCTTTGAGGCGAGGCAGGCCTGTGGGACCGCCTCCGTGTCGGACCCTGGCGGGTTGGACGGAAGAGTACGACGAGGGAGCCGATCATCCAAGAGCCGGAAGCGTATGAGCCCGAGGGACCCGAGGGGTTCGAGCCGGAGGCGACACGCCGTGACGCGGGTGTCGCGGAGAGCGCACGGGCCAATCGGGGCTGGTGGGACCGCAACGCGGACGAGTACCAGGTCGAGCACGGCACGTTCCTCGGCGACGACCGCTTCGTGTGGGGTCCGGAGGGCCTGGACGAGGTGGAGGCCGAGCTGCTCGGCCCGCCGGAGGAGCTGAAGGGCAAGGAGGTCCTGGAGATCGGCGCGGGCGCGGCGCAGTGCGCGCGCTGGCTGGCCGCGCAGGGGGCCCGCCCGGTGGCCCTGGACCTCTCGCACCGCCAGCTGCAGCACGCGCTGCGCATCGGCGGATCGTTTCCGCTGGTCTGTGCCGACGCCGGCGCGCTGCCCTTCGCGGACGGCTCCTTCGATCTGGCCTGCTCCGCCTACGGGGCGCTGCCCTTCGTCGCCGACCCGCGGCTGGTGCTGCGCGAGGTGCACCGGGTGCTGCGGCCGGGCGGCCGGTTCGTCTTCTCGGTGACGCACCCGATCCGCTGGGCGTTCCCGGACGAGCCGGGCCCCGAGGGTCTGTCCGTGTCGTCCTCCTACTTCGACCGCACGCCCTACGTGGAGCAGGACGAGCAGGGCAGCGCGGTCTACGTCGAGCACCACAGGACGCTCGGCGACCGGGTCCGGGACATCGTGGCCTCCGGTTTCCGCCTGGTGGACCTGGTGGAGCCGGAGTGGCCGGCCTGGAACACCGCGGAGTGGGGCGGCTGGTCCCCGCTGCGGGGCCGTCTGATCCCGGGGACGGCGATCTTCGTGTGCGAGCGGGACCAGGCGCTCGGCGGGATCGCCTAACGCACGCGCGTGTGAAGAGCGTTTCGGGCGGCGTACGACACTGGGGTCGTGATCCGTTACGACGCCCTGGACGCGCTGCCCGTGCGCTCGGCTCTGCCCGCCCTGGCCGAGGCCCTGGAGGACGGCGGCACCGCCGTGCTCGTGGCGCCGCCCGGCACCGGCAAGACGACGCTGGTGCCGCTCGTGCTGGCGGGGCTGGTCGGGGGCGGGCCCGCGCGGCGGGTCGTGGTGGCGGAACCGCGCCGGATCGCGGCACGGGCGGCGGCCCGGCGGATGGCGTGGCTGCTGGGCGAGAAGCCGGGCGACAGCGTCGGCTTCACGGTGCGCGGCGAGCGCCTCGTGGGGCGGCACACGCGCGTGGAGGTCGTGACGACCGGTGTGCTGCTGCAGCGACTGCAGCGCGATCAGGAGCTGGCCGGCGTCGACGTCGTCGTGCTGGACGAGTGCCACGAGCGGCATCTGGACGCCGACACGGTGGCCGCGTTCCTGTGGGACGTACGGCAGACCCTGCGACCGGAGCTGCGGCTGGTGGCCGCGTCGGCGACGACCGACGCCGAGGGCTGGGCGCGGCTGCTGGGCGGAGCGCCCGTGGTCGAGGCGGAGGGCACCGCGCATCCGGTGGAGATCGTGTGGGCGCCTCCGGTGCGTCCGGTACGGCCGCCGCACGGGATGCGGGTCGATCCGGCGTTGCCGGCGCATGTGGCCTCGGTGGTGCGGCGGGCGCTGGCCGAGCGGGACGGGGACGTGCTGTGCTTCCTGCCCGGTGTGGGGGAGATCGCGCGCGTGGCGGGGCAACTGGGCGATGTCGGGGACGTGGACGTGCTCCAGGTGCACGGGCGGGCGCCGGCCGCCGTGCAGGACGCGGTGCTGTCGCCCGCGGGGCGGCGCCGGGTGGTGCTGGCGACCTCGGTGGCGGAGTCCTCGCTGACGGTGCCCGGGGTGCGCGTGGTGGTGGACTCGGGGCTGGCGCGGGAGCCGCGGGTGGACCACGCGCGCGGGCTGAGCGGGCTGACGACGGTACGGGCGTCGCGGGCGGCCGGCCGGCAGCGGGCGGGGCGGGCCGGACGGGAGGCGCCGGGGGCGGTGTACCGGTGCTGGTCCGAGGCCGAGGACGGGCGTCTGCCGGCGTTTCCGGCGCCGGAGATCAGGGTGGCCGACCTGACCGCGTTCGCCCTGCAAGCGGCCTGCTGGGGCGATCCGGACGCCTCCGGTCTCGCGTTGCTCGATCCTCCGCCGGGTGGCGCGATGGCGGCGGCCCGCTCCGCGTTGACGGCGGTGGGCGCGGTGGACTCCGTCGGCCGGGCCACGTCGGTGGGTGTGCGGCTGGCTCGGCTGGGGGTGCACCCTCGGTTGGGGCGGGCACTGGTGGACACCGGTGGCGGGGGTGCGGAGGTCGTCGCGCTGCTCTCCGAAGAGGTGCCGCGGGATTACGGGGAGGATCTCGCCGTTGCGTTGCGTCGTGCGCGGCGTGCGGGTGACGCCTATGCGGGGCGGTGGGCTGCGGAGGTACGGCGGCTGCGGGCCGTCTCACAGGAGTTTTCCGACCCCCTCGCCCGTGGCCGTCAGGCGGAAGGTGCCCTTGAGGTCGGACCGGGTACCGGTGATGAGCGGCTCGCCGGGGTCGTCGCCGCGCTCGCCTTTCCCGAGCGGGTGGCCAAGCGCGACGGTGGGTCGTATCTGATGGCATCCGGCACGCGGGCCGAGTTGAGCGATGGGTCGGCGTTGCGGGGAGCATCCTGGATCGTCGTCGCCGTGGCCGATCGGCCCTCCGGTACGGGCCACGCGCGCGTGCGGCTCGGAGCCGCCGTCGACGAGGGTGTGGCACTCGCCGCCGCCGGGACTCTGCGCGCCGAGCGGGACGAGGTCCACTGGGCCGACGGCGACGTCGTAGCCCGGCGTGTCGAGCGGATCGGCGCCATCGAGCTGGCCGTACGGCCGCTGAAGGACGCCGATCCGGCACTCGTACGCGGGGCCCTGCTCGAAGGACTGCGGCAGGAAGGGCTCGGGGTGCTGCGGTGGACGCCCGACGCCGAATCGCTTCGGCAGCGGCTCGCGTTCTTGCGGGCGCATCTCGGTGAGCCATGGCCGGACGTGTCCGGCGACTCGCTGCACGCGCGCGTGGACGACTGGCTGGAGCCGGAGCTGAGCCGGGCCCGGCGGCGGGCCGATCTCGGCCGGATCGACGCCGGGCAGGCGCTGACGCGACTGCTGCCGTGGGCGACCGGCGAAGCGGCACGGCTGGAGGAGCTGGCACCGGAGCGGATCACCGTGCCGAGTGGGTCCAGAATCCGGATCGACTATCGGGATCCGGAGCGGCCCGTCCTCGCCGTGAAGCTGCAGGAGATGTTCGGCCTGCGCGAGACGCCGGCCGTCGCCGGGGTGCCGCTGCTCGTGCATCTGCTCTCCCCCGCCGGGCGGCCCGCCGCCGTCACGGCCGACCTCGCCTCCTTCTGGCGGGACGGCTACCGGGGCGTCCGGGCCGAGCTGCGCGGGCGGTATCCGAAGCATCCGTGGCCCGAGGACCCGGCGACCGCCGAGCCCACCCGGCACACCAACGCGCGGCTCAGGCGCTGACCGGTTCGGGTTCGGCCGGTTCGGTGGGCGCCGGGTCCTGGGGGCGGCGGGCCCTGGCCTCCAGGCAGAGGGACAGGGCCAGGAGCAGGACTCCCGCGGCCAGGGAGCCCCAGGGGACGTACGAGGTGAGCGTCAGCACCAGGGTGCGGTTGTGCTTGACCAGGGCGACCGTGTGCTCGATGTAGTCCTCGCGCATCTTCACGTCCCCGGCGAACGCGGTGACCCTGTCCCGGCCGCCGAGCAGGGTGCCGCCGCGCAGTTCCTCCTTGTGGAGTTCCTCGCCGTAGACGGGCGCGCCGGTGACGGGTTCGACCCAGAACCTGCGGACCGTGCTGTACCAGCGGGTGGTGCCCGTCTTGGCGACCGACTCCGGCGTGATGCCCTGGACGGGCATGGTCTTCGGCATGGGGACCTTGGTCCAGGGGATGGTCTGCTCGAAGTAGTAGACCTTCAGGCCGCGGAAGGTCCGGGTGCCCTTGTAGTGGATGGGGCTGGTGGTGCGGGTCTGGGCGTCGAAGTACTCGTAGTCGCGTTTCTCGGTCAGGAAGGGCCACTTGAACTCGATGCCCTGGCGGGTGACGGGGTCGCCGTCGACCATCTCGCCGGTGGCGTGCACGGGGTCCTGGCTGTGGGCGTCGAAGATGTAGCGCTCGGGGACCTTGGAGACCATCCTGCCGTCGGGGCCCTGGACGTAGGAGAGGCTGTCCCAGACGACGACCGGCCGGCCCGCCGTCCTCTCGATCTTCTTCGCGGCCGCCACGTCGCCCTTGAGGGTCTGCACGATGGTGACCTGGGAGACCTTCCTCGCGCGCATGGTGCCGTAGTCGAGGAGGGTGGCGCCCTTGGCCTCCAGGACCATGTCCTGGTACTGGTTCGCGGGGATCCTGGCCAGGCGCGGGAAGGCGTACCAGCGCATGAGCGGGGACAGCGCCGCGCAGAAGACGGCGCAGGCGAGCAGGACCAGGCTTGCCTTGCGGCGCATGGAAGGCCTCCCTCCCGGACGGGCGCGGCTAGGGGTGCGAGGGCACCGTCGTCAGCAGCGGCTTGGGGGATGTCCGGCCCGTCGGCGTACCCATGGCGGTCATCGCCAGGACCAGGGCGAGCGCGAGGGCCAGACCGGTCGCGGCGGCGATCAGGGCGCGCATACGGGCCTCCCGGCGGACGGTCGTGTCCCCATGGGTTCCTGATGGGGCGTCAGGTTCGGCACCGTAGCAACGGGCGGGTGAGATGAGAACAGCGGTGCACGCACGAACGAGGGCGCCCTCCCCGCCTGTGCGGAGAGGGCGCCCTCGCGTGATGCCGGTCGTACTCAGGAAGAGGCGGACGGGCTCGGGGACGGGCTCGGCGAGGAGTCGGCGGCGGCGACCTTCAGTTCGACGGTGAGCGTCGCTCCACCGGCGGTGGTGATGCGGAGCAGGAAGGTGCCGGTGGTGTCGTCCGCGTACAGCTTCGGCAGGGTCAGCAGGCCCTTGTCATCCGTCTGGAGGCCGGTGAGGGTGCGAATGGGCTTGCCGTCGGCGTCCTTGAAGTACGGGCCCTTGTCGTTCTCGGTGGCGTCGGTGTCGGACTTGATGAGGGTGGCGGTGGCCGCGACCTTGTCCGCGACGGAGCCTTTGTACGTCGCCTTCAGCTGGACCTGGTCGGCGAACTCGCCGCCCGGAGTGCAGGTCAGCGGAGTGTCGCTGGTGCGGGCCAGGGTGTCGGCGGCGCGCTCGGTGACGGTGGCCGAGTAGCCGAGGCCCGTGACGGTGCGGCCTACGACGGTGGCCATGACCCTGAAGTCGCCGGTCTTCTCGCCCGCTTGGAGGGCCGGTGCGAGGGCGACGCCCTTGGCGTCGGTGGCGACCGTGGCCACGGTCTCGCCGCCGGCGAAGGTGGCGTCGGTGTCACCGGTGATGGTGAACCGGATCCTGACCTTGGCGACGGCCTTGCCGGCCTTGGTCTCGGCGCGGGTGCCGATCTGGTCGGTGAAGGCATGCCCGGCCATCGCGGTGAGCTTGGCGGTGCCCGCGTCCTGCAGGTGGTCCACGGTGTCGGTGGGGGTCTGCGGGGGCTTCGGCGGGGCCGGCGGCTTCGGCGGGGTCGGGCTGGGGCTCCCCTGCCCGGGCGTGCTGGGCTTCGGGGCGGGCTTGGTCTTCGGCGCCTTCGAGTGCTTCGGGGAGTTGGCGCGCGGGGTGCCGTCGTCGCTGCGGTGGGTGGGCACACTGCCGGTGCCGTCGGGCACGGAGTGGGTGCCCTTGCGGTAGTACTCCAGCCACGACAGGACGGTGTTCAGATAGTCCTGCGAGTTGTTGTAGCTGAGGATCGCGCTGTGCAGGTCGTCCTCGCGCGAGAGATCCCAGCCGTTGCGGCACAGGTAGTGGCCGGCGGCGAGGGCGGCGTCGTAGACGTTGTTGGGGTCCTTCTTGCCGTCGCCGTTGCCGTCGCGGCCTGCCCAGGCCCAGGTCGACGGGATGAACTGCATGGGGCCGACGGCCTGGTCGTACTCGGTGTTGCCGTCGTAGAGGCCGTGGTCGGTGTCCTTGATGAGCGCGAAGCCGTTGCCGTCGAGCGCCGGGCCCAGGATCCGGCCGATCGTGGTGCCGTCGGCGTCGACCCGGCCGCCGCTGGCCTGGCCCGACTCGACCTTGCCGATCGCGGCGAGCAGCTGCCAGGGCAGATTGCAGCCGGGCTTGGCGGACCGCAGTTCGGCCTCGGCCTTCTTGTAGGCGTCGAGGACCGTCGCCGGGATGCCGGCCTCGGCGTCGCCCTGGGCGACCGGGGTGCCGGTGGCGCTCGGCGAGGGGCTGGGATTCGGGCTGTTCAGCGGCGGCAGGTCCGTGTAGTACGGCGAGTTGCCGGTGGCGTTGCCGTCGGAGGTCGCCTCGGGCACGGGGGCGGAGGCGCCGGCCGTCGACTGTCTGCCGTGGTCCTCGCCGGGCACTCCCGGAGCCTGGGACGCGGACAGAGCCGCGACCGCCGCCGCGGCCACGGCGGTGGTCGCCGCCCCCTTGCGCAGCCGCCTTCCGAAATGCGCCGCCATCGAGTGAACCCCTCCTGTGGACTGCGTGAGTCCTTCTCCGTCTGTCTGCCTCGCACTGGTGTGACGGTTGACCCGGTGTTCCGGTTGCCCCTGTGGCGTCCTTCCATCCGTGCGACGGTGTTCGGCGGTGTGCCTGCCAGGCACACCGCAGGTGACCCTACGACAACTTGCTTGAGGTCGGGACCCGTTCCCGCCCGTTTTCACCGGTTGGCCAACTCCTGTTGTCGCGTACGCCCCACAAGCGGGTACCGGTCACGCTCGGCCATGCGGCGGCCGTTCGTGCCACGCGCCCGACATGCCCTGCCAAGCGACGAGTGTCCTGTCGGGTGGCAGGGAAGGGCACGTCCGCCAACCGCTCCTCGCGCTGCTGCCCCGGGGTCGGCACGGACGGCCGGCCGTGGTGCCACGCTGCGGTGTGGCACGCACGCGTGCACGCGGGGTCACGGTGGTGCGGAGGTACGTCTCCGCGGACGCGGCTGGTTCCGGCCGGCGGGGGCTGTGCACTGGCCGAGGCGGCGCGCCGCTGGGCGCTCATGGGTGCGCCGGAGCGGCCGTGGGATCCGGCGCCCACCGTGCGGCTTCGACGGGCGCCGGGCCGGTCCGTAAGCCGTCGCGATCAGGGGCCGGCGTCGGGGTCCGGTTCCGGACGGCCCTGGGCGTCTCGGTGATCGCGTTGATCGCGGTGATCCAGGTGATCCCGATGGGATGGCCGGTGCGGGCCGGGAGCGGCCGGCCGGTCGGTGAGGGACGCGACGAAGACGGTGAGGGTGCGCCGGGGGCGCGGTCTCGGGATCGCGGTGAGCGCGAGGGCGAGATAGCCGCGGGCGAGGTCGGCCCACTGGCGCCAGTCGGGGGCGCGGTCCACGGGGGCGGTCAGGGCGGTGAGTCTGTACCGGAGGTTCGTGGCGGCCCTGTGGACGGTCGCGGTCAGCTCGACGGGGATGCGGGCGGTGCTTGCGTCGGCCGCGAAGGCCGGGACCGGCGAGGCGGGCATGGCCTGCGCCGAGGCGGCGTCCGCCCAGGCCCGGGTGTCTGCCTCGGGCGTCCGGCGGTGAAGCATGCGTATACCCATGCCCGCAGTTTTGCGGCTGTGGGGGTGGGGGGCGTTTTGGCAGGGGCCACGTGAGTGACGGAGCCCTGCGGGGGTTCTGCCGACGTGCTCTGTGTGGGTGCCGGGTTCCTGTGCTGGTGAGGCGGGGCGCGGCGTGGACTGCGGTGGGTTCGGCACCGCCGGAGCGTGCCGGTGGGGCTGGGCGCCGTTGCGGTGGCGGAGGGGGCGTTGCGGCCGGGTCTTGGCTGCAACGCCCCCCCTCCGCCCGGGCGGCGCAGGCTGATGCCCCTCCGCCCGGGCGCCGCAGGCTAGTGCGCTGCCGACTCCCAGTCCGGGCCGACGCCGACCGAGACGTCCAGCGGGGCTCGGAGGTCGACGGCGTTGGACATCTCGTGGCGGACGATCCGCTCGGCCGCCGCGCGCTCGCCGGGGGCGATCTCCAGGACGATTTCGTCGTGGACCTGCAGGAGCATGCGGGACTTCAGGTCCGCTGCCCGCAGGGCGCTGTCCACCTTCAGCATGGCGATCTTGACGATGTCGGCGGCCGTGCCCTGGATGGGTGCGTTGAGGGCCATGCGCTCGGCGGCCTCCCGGCGCTGACGGTTGTCGCTGTTGAGGTCGGGGAGGTAGCGGCGGCGGCCGAAGAGGGTCGCCGTGTAGCCCGTCGCCCGCGCCTCGTCGACCGCCCGGCGGAGGTAGTCCCGGACGCCGCCGAAGCGCTCGAAGTAGGCGTCCATCAGGGCGCGCGCCTCGGCCGCCTCGATGTTCAGCTGCTGGGAGAGGCCGAAGGCGGAGAGGCCGTAGGCCAGGCCGTACGACATCGCCTTGATCTTGCGGCGCATCTCCGCGTCCACCGCGGTCGGCTCGACGCCGAACACCTGGGAGGCGGCCGTGGTGTGCAGGTCCTCGCCGGAGGTGAACGCCCGGATCAGGCCCTCGTCCTCGGAGAGGTGGGCCATCACGCGCAGCTCGATCTGGCTGTAGTCGGCGGTCATCAGGGACTCGAAGCCCTCGCCGACCACGAAGCCGCGGCGGATCGCCCTGCCCTCGTCGGTGCGGACCGGGATGTTCTGGAGGTTCGGGTCCGTGGAGGACAGGCGGCCGGTCGCGGCCACCGTCTGGTTGAACGTGGTGTGGATACGGCCGTCGCCCGCGATCGTCTTGATCAGGCCCTCGACCGTGACCCGCAGCTTCGCCTGCTCGCGGTGGCGGAGCATGATCACCGGCAGTTCGTTGTCGGTCTGGGCGGCGAGCCAGGCCAGCGCGTCGGCGTCCGTGGTGTAGCCGGTCTTGGTCTTCTTCGTCTTCGGCAGGGCCAGCTCGCCGAAGAGGACCTCCTGGAGCTGCTTGGGCGAGCCCAGGTTGAACTCGTGGCCGGCGGCCGCGTGCGCCTCCTTCACGGCCTGCTGCACGGCGCCCGCGAACGTCTGCTCCATCGCCTCCAGGTGCGCGCGGTCCGCCGCGATGCCGTGGCGCTCCATGCGGGCGAGCAGGGCGGAGGTGGGCAGCTCCATGTCGCGCAGGAGGTCGGCCGCGCCGACCTCCTCCAGGCGGGTGCCGAAGGCCTCACCGAGGTCGAGGACCGCGCGGGCCTGGATCATCAGGGCCTCGGCCTCGGCGCCGTCGTCCGCGCCGAAGGCGAGCTGGCCGTCGGCCGCGGCGGCGGGCGCCAGCTCGCGGTGCAGATACTCCAGGGACAGCGCGTCCAGGTCGAAGGAGCGACGGCCCGGCTTGACCAGGTAGGCGGCGAGCGCGGTGTCCATGGTCACGCCCTCGACGGACCAGCCGTGCTCGGCGAGGACGCGCATGGCGCCCTTGGCGTTGTGGAACACCTTGGAGCGGCCGGCGTCGGCCAGCCAGGCCGCGAACGCGTTCTCGTCGGCCTCGTCCAGCTCGGCCGGGTCGAACCAGGCCGCCGCTCCCCCGGCCGCCGCCAGGGCGATCTCGGCGACCGAGCCGGTGCCCAGCGCCCAGGTGTCGACGGTGGCGACGCCCAGGGTCTCGGCGCCGTGCTCGGCGAGCCAGGGGGCCAGCTCGCCGGTGCGCAGGATCTTGCCGTCCAGCTCCACGCCGTCGGTGGTGATCGGCGTGACCTCGGCCTCCTCGGCGCCGGGGTCGACGGCGAAGAGACGCTCGCGCAGGGACGGGTTGCGGATCTCCAGGGTGTCCAGGACCATCGTGACGGCCTTGCGGTCGTACGCGGCCCGCTCCAGGTCGGCGACCGCCTTGGGCAGCTCGACCTCCCGCTCCAGCTCGGTGAGGACGCGGTTGAGCTTGACCGACTCCAGGTGGTCGCGGAGGTTCTGCCCGGCCTTGCCCTTGACCTCGTCGACCCGCTCGACCAGCTCCGCGAACGAACCGAACTGGTTGATCCACTTCGCCGCGGTCTTCTCGCCGACGCCGGGGATGCCGGGGAGGTTGTCGGACGGGTCGCCGCGCAGGGCCGCGAAGTCCGGGTACTGGGCGGGCGTCAAACCGTACTTCTCGAAAACCTTCTCCGGGGTGAACCGGGTCAGCTCCGAGACGCCCTTGGTCGGGTAGAGCACGGTGATGTGGTCGGTGACCAGCTGGAAGGAGTCGCGGTCGCCCGTGACGATCAGCACCTCGAAGCCCTCGGCCTCGGCCTGGGTGGCGAGGGTGGCGATGACGTCGTCCGCCTCATACCCCTCCACGGCGAAGCGGGGCGCTTGCATCGCGTCGAGGAGCTCGCCGATCAGCTCCACCTGGCCCTTGAACTCGTCCGGGGTCTTGGAGCGGTTCGCCTTGTACTCGGTGAACCGCTCGGAGCGCCAGGTCTTGCGCGAGACGTCGAAGGCCACGGCGAAGTGCGTGGGTGCCTCGTCACGCAGGGTGTTGGCCAGCATCGACGCGAAGCCGTAGATCGCGTTCGTCGGCTGGCCGGTCGCGGTCGTGAAGTTCTCCGCGGGCAGCGCGAAGAACGCGCGGTAGGCCAGCGAGTGCCCGTCCATGAGCATCAGCCGGGGACGGGTACCGCCGGGGGTCTGGTCGGTCTTCTTCGATGCTGTCTCTGCCACGTCCCCGATCCTGCCACGCCGCACTGACACTCCGGTCCGGGACCGAGTGGAGGGCTGCGCAGGGTTGCCCTCGGTCACCGGGAGTGCCGGTGTTCTCGTATGCCCTCGGGGACGGTTGTCGGTGGCCCGTGGGAGGATCGGCACCGTACTTCTCACACGCAGTCGAAGGGGAGCGTGCGATGGCGACGAAGCCGCCCAAGGGTGATCCGGTTCAGGACGCGCCGCAGGTCGCGGAGCCGAAGCACGCGGCGGCGGGGCTGCCCGCCATCGGGCACACGCTGCGCATCGCCCAGCAGCAGATGGGCGTGCGGCGCACGGCGCTGACCCTGCTGCGGGTGAACCAGAAGGACGGCTTCGACTGCCCGGGCTGCGCCTGGCCGGAGCCCGAGCACCGGCACAAGGCGGAGTTCTGCGAGAACGGCGCGAAGGCGGTGGCCGAGGAGGCCACCCTGCGCCGGGTCACCCCGGAGTTCTTCGCCGCGCACTCCGTGGCCGACCTGGCGACGAGGAGCGGGTACTGGCTGGGGCAGCAGGGCCGGCTGACACACCCCATGTATCTCGCCGAGGGCGGCACGCACTACGAGCCGGTCGGCTGGGAGCGCGCCTTCGACATCGTCGCCGAGGAGATCACCGCCCTCTCCTCCCCCGACGAGGCCGTCTTCTACACCTCGGGCCGCACCAGCAACGAGGCCGCGTTCCTGTACCAGCTCTTCGCCCGCGAGTTGGGCACGAACAACCTCCCGGACTGCTCCAACATGTGCCACGAGTCGTCCGGGTCGGCGCTCAGCGAGACCATCGGCATCGGCAAGGGCAGCGTCCTGCTGGAGGACCTCCACAAGGCCGACCTGATCATCGTCGCGGGGCAGAACCCGGGGACGAACCATCCGCGCATGCTCTCCGCCCTGGAGAAGGCCAAGGCGAACGGCGCGAGGATCATCAGCGTCAATCCGCTGCCCGAGGCCGGCCTGGAGCGGTTCAAGAACCCGCAGACCCCGCAGGGCCTGCTGAAGGGCGCCGCCCTCACCGATCTGTTCCTGCAGATCCGCATCGGCGGCGACCAGGCCCTCTTCCGCCTCCTCAACAAGCTCATCCTGGAGACGGAGGGCGCGGTCGACGAGGACTTCGTCCGTGAGCACACCCACGGCTTCGAGGAGTTCGCCGAGGTCGCGCGCGCCGCCGACTGGGACGAGACCCTGAAGGCGACGGGCCTCACGCGCGCGGAGATCGAGCAGGCCCTCGGCATGGCGCTCGCCTCGAAGCGCACCATCGTCTGCTGGGCCATGGGCCTCACCCAGCACAAGCACGCCGTCCCGACCATCCGCGAGGTGGTCAACTTCCTGCTGCTGCGCGGCAACATCGGCCGGCCGGGCGCGGGCGTGTGCCCGGTGCGCGGACACAGCAACGTCCAGGGCGACCGCACGATGGGCATCTTCGAGCGGCCCGCGCCCGCCTTCCTGGACGCGCTGGAGAAGGAGTTCGGGTTCGCATCGCCGCGCGAGCACGGCTTCGACGTCGTACGGGCCATCCGCGCGCTGCGCGACGGCGAGGCGAAGGTGTTCTTCGCCATGGGCGGCAACTTCGTCTCCGCCTCCCCCGACACCGAGGTCACCGAGGCCGCGATGCGCCGGGCGCGGCTGACGGTGCACGTGTCGACCAAGCTCAACCGCTCGCACGCCGTCACGGGCGCGCGGGCGCTGATCCTGCCCACGCTGGGCCGCACCGAGCGGGACCTGCAGGCGAGCGGCGAGCAGTTCGTGACCGTCGAGGACTCGATGGGCATGGTGCACGCCTCGCGCGGGCGGCTGGCGCCGGCGAGCCCGCGGCTGAGGTCCGAGCCCGCGATCATCTGCGGCCTCGCGCGCCGCGTGCTCGGCGAGAGCAGCGTCGTGCCGTGGGAGGAGTTCGAGAAGGACTACGCCACGATCCGTGACCGCATCGCGCGCGTGGTCCCCGGCTTCCAGGACTTCAACGCGCGCGTGGCCCGGCCGGGCGGCTTCGCCCTGCCGCACGCCCCGCGCGACGAGCGCCGCTTCCCGACCGCCACCGGCAAGGCCAACTTCACGGCGGCGCCGGTGGAGTACCCCGAACTGCCCGAGGGCCGGCTGCTGCTGCAGACCCTGCGCTCGCACGACCAGTACAACACCACGATCTACGGCCTGGACGACCGCTACCGGGGCATCACGGGCGGCCGCCGGGTGGTGCTGGTGCACCCCGAGGACGCGCGGGCGCTCGGGTTCGCCGAGGGGTCGTACGTCGACCTGGTGAGCGAGTGGAAGGACGGCGTGGAGCGGCGGGCGCCCGGTTTCCGCATCGTGCACTACCCGACGACCCGGGGCTGCGCGGCGGCGTACTACCCGGAGACGAACGTCCTGGTCCCGCTCGACGCGACCGCCGACACCAGCAACACCCCGGCCAGCAAGTCCGTGGTCGTACGTCTCGAAGGTCACACCGCGCAGGCGGAGGCCCGTCTGGAACAATCGGCGACCGACTGAGCGTTTGCTCAGCCAGCAGACAGCCGCAGCAGCCAGCTGTACGACGAACGGAGCCGGGCCCATGGGCGAGCAGCAGCAGGTGAGATTCCCGCAGGAGGTCATCGACGAGTACGCCGCGCTCGGTGTCGACCTGCCCGCCCTGTTCTCGGCCGGGCATCTGGGCACACGGATGGGTGTGCAGATCCTGGAGGCCTCGGCGGAGCGGGTCGTCGGGACCATGCCGGTGGAGGGCAACACCCAGCCGTACGGCCTGCTGCACGGCGGCGCCTCCGCGGTGCTGGCGGAGACGCTCGGCTCGGTCGGCTCCATGCTGCACGGCGGCAGCTCGAAGATCGCGGTCGGCGTGGACCTGAACTGCACGCACCACCGCGGGGCCCGCTCGGGACTGGTGACGGGTGTGGCCACGCCGGTGCACCGGGGCCGTTCGACGGCGACGTACGAGATCGTGATCAGCGACGAGGAGGGCCGCCGGGTGTGCAGCGCCCGGCTGACCTGCCTGCTGCGGGAGGCCCGGCCGGGCGACGCGGCGCAGGTACCGCCCACGGCGGACTGACCGGCTCCCACGGGACCGCTGCCCAGGCGCGTACTGACCGGCCGGCACCGGTCCACTGCCCCCGCCGGCCGAACAGCCGGCACCGGACCGTTGCCCCCCGCCGCCCCTCCCCTTAGCTTCTGCTCATGGGACGGCGAGGGGACCCCCGGCTGGGGGTGAGGTTCCTGGTGCTCGGGCCGGTGCTGCCGGCACTTCTGTGGACGGCGGCGTGCGACGGGCCCGCCGCCCCGGGAGCAGCTGCCCGCTCCTCCCCCTCGGAGACCTCCTCCCCCTCTCCTTCGAAGACCTCCGCCGCCGACCTGTGCACCCGCCTCGTCACGCACTGGTCCCGCGAGGTGCTCGACGGCGGCACCTACGGCGACTACCAGTCGATGGGTTTGTCCAACGGGGAGTACGAGATCCTGCGGGACGTCGTGGAAGCGGCGCGCGCCGTGAGGGGGCGACAAGGCGACGCGTCCGCAGACAAGTTGATCGACCGTCAGGCGCGCGCGGCCTGCGCCGAGCGCTATCGCCATGGCGCTCCGACCGAAAGCCCCTGGCAATGAGCGGCATCGGTCCCGTGGAGCCCGGCGAGGGCACACATGCGTGGGACGCCCGGCACCCGGCAGCCCCGACTCCCGCTCTTGGACGCCGGATTCGCTCGGTCCTGGCAACCCGTTGCGTCCGCCACCGGCGCGCCGCCCTCGCGTTCACCGCGACGGCCGTCCTTTTGGCCGCCGGCGGCTATCTCTACGTCACCCGGCCACAGAAGCCGCCACCACCCCCGGCGCCCTACCCCGCCCAGGCGGTGGTGGTGGAATATGTGGGCGGCCGGGCGACTCCGGCGGGCGCCCCGCCCCGCAGTTTCAGCTTCGCTGTGCTACTGAGCGTGGAGTCGGGGCCGCCGGTCACGGTGGCCCGGGTGAGCCAGCCTTACGCGGGACTTTCGCTGGTGACGGACCCGCGAACGCCGTTCCGGACAAAGGCAGGTTACGACCGCAAGATCACGATAACCATGCACGTGACACGGTGCGGAAAACTACCTGTGGACGCCGGACTTCCTTTCCTGAATGTAACTCTGCGTAATACGCGCGCAATGCAGATACAGAGCTACATCCTCGGTCCGCGCTACGCGCAACACCTCTCCCAGGCTTTGAAAGTCGCCTGCAGCAACAGTGCCACGTCATCACCAAAACCCTTGAGACGCCTGAATTGATCATGGTGAGTCCTGCGGGTTCTCACATTGCGGACGGCGCGAATCGGCCGTAATTCCGCCCTATCCCCCACCGCGCACCGCTCTGCATTACGTCGTGTCATAACAAGAGCGTCACAGCCTTGGTCAGACCCTCCTCCACGTTCCCCGCACGCGCTTAGAGTCACGGCCAGTCACCGCGCCCTCGGATCGCCTCTTGGGCTCGTCAATTCGGGCAGGCGCGCGGCTCGACCGTTTCCAGGGGGGAACGGTCGTCCTGGGGAAAGGACTGATCGTGCGTCAACGTTCGCTCATCGCCATCACCGCCGCGCTGGCAGCGGGAGCACTCACCCTCACGGCCTGCGGTTCGCGCGACAGCGGCGGAAAGGGCTCGGACTCCGGCAAGGGCGGTGGCACCACCGTCACCATCGGCGTCGACGCCCCGCTGACCGGCGACCTGTCCGCGCTGGGCCTGGGCATCAAGAACTCGGTGGACCTCGCGGTCAACACCGCCAACAAGAAGAACTACGTCAAGGGCGTCACCTTCAAGATCGAGGCCAAGGACGACCAGGCGCAGCCCTCCTCGGGCCAGTCGAACGCCACCGCGTTCGTCGGCGACAACAGCGTCCTCGGCGTGGTCGGCCCGCTGAACTCGTCCGTGGCCCAGTCGATGCAGAAGGTCTTCGACGACGCCAAGCTGGTCGAGGTCTCGCCGGCCAACACCAACCCCGCCCTGACCCAGGGCACCAACTGGCAGACGTCGAAGTCGCGTCCGTACAAGTCGTACTTCCGCACGGCGACCACGGACGCCATCCAGGGCCCCTTCGCCGCCCAGTACGTCTACAACACGGCCAAGAAGACCAAGGTCTTCGTCATCGACGACAAGAAGACCTACGGCGCCGGCCTCGCCGCCACCTTCACCGACGAGTTCAAGAAGCTCGGCGGCAAGATCGTCGGCACCGAGCACATCAACCCCGACACCAAGGACTACTCCGCGGTCGCCACCAAGGTGAAGTCCTCGGGCGCCGACGTGGTCTACTACGGCGGCGAGTACCCGCAGGCCGGTCCGCTCAGCAAGCAGATCAAGTCGGCGGGCGCCAACGTCCCGCTGGTCGGCGGTGACGGTATCTACGACCCCACCTTCATCAAGCTCGCGGGCAGCGCCGCCACCGGCGACCTCGCCACCTCGGTCGGCGCCCCGGTCGAGACCCTGGCCTCCGCCAAGCAGTTCGTCGCCGACTACAAGGCGGGGGGCTACAAGGAGGACTACGCGGCCTACGGCGGCTACTCCTACGACTCGGCCTGGTCGATCATCGAGGCCGTGAAGAAGGTCGTCGACGACAACGGCGGCAAGCTGCCGTCCGACGCCCGCGCGAAGGTCACCGCCGCGATGCAGAACGTCTCCTTCGACGGTGTGACCGGCAAGGTCTCCTTCGACGAGTTCGGTGACGCGACCAACAAGCAGCTCACCGTCTACAAGGTCGACGGCGGCGCCTGGAAGGCTGCCCAGTCCGGCACCTACACCCCCAGCAGCTGACCCACACCCGCATCCACAGAGCCGCGCGGGGCGCTGTTCCACTGGCGCCCCGCGCGTCCTCGCATCCGGCCCCATCCGTCGAAGCTTTCCGAACCTCTCGGAGGACATGCGGTGAACGAACTGCCGCAGCAGCTGGTCAACGGCCTGCTACTGGGATCCATGTACGGGCTGGTCGCCATCGGCTACACGATGGTCTATGGCATCGTCCAGCTCATCAACTTCGCCCACGGCGAGATCTTCATGACCGGCGCCTTCGGCGCGCTCACGGTCTACGCGTACATACTGCCGGACGGCACCTCGATGTGGGTCGCCCTGCCCCTCATGCTGGTGGGCGCGGTCCTGGTCGCCGTCCTGGTCGCCGTCGGAGCGGAACGGTTCGCCTACCGCCCCCTGCGCACCGCCCCCCGTCTCGCCCCCCTCATCACCGCGATCGGCCTCTCCCTGGCCCTGCAGCAGGCGGTGTGGGCCTGGTACCCCCAGGCGAAGTCCGCCCGCACCTTCCCGACGATTCCGGGCGGGCCCTTCGACATCGGCAACGTCACGATCCAGACCGGTGACATCTTCCTGGTGATCGCGGCCCCGCTCAGCATGGCCTTCCTCGCCTACTTCGTGATGCGCACCCGAACCGGCCGTGGCATGCAGGCCACCGCCCAGGATCCGGACACCGCGAAGCTGATGGGTGTCAACACCGACCGGATCATCGTGATCGCGTTCGCCCTCGGCGCCGCCTTCGCGGCCGTCGGAGGCGTCGCCTACGGCCTCAAGTACGGCCAGATCGACTTCAAGATGGGCTTCCTCCTCGGTCTGAAGGCCTTCACCGCGGCCGTCCTCGGCGGCATCGGAAACATCTACGGCGCCATGCTCGGCGGTCTCGTCCTCGGTGTGGCCGAGGCCCTGTCCACCGCCTACATCGCGGACATCCCCGGCATGGACAAGTTCGGCAGCCAGTCCTGGGCAGACGTCTGGGCCTTCGTACTCCTCATCCTCGTACTGCTGTTCAGGCCGCAGGGCCTGCTCGGCGAACGCGTCGCGGACAGGGCGTGACACCGATGACCACACAGACCACCGCATCCGAGACCCCCGAGACGCCCGACACCCCGAGCGCACCCCCCGCCGCCCCATCCGGCCTCATCGGTCTGCCGGCCCCGCTCGGCAGGGCCCTCGCCACCGGCGGCGGCGCCCTCGCGATCGTCTCCACGTTCCTCTCCTGGACCTGGACCGCCGACTTCCCCGGTGACCTCACCGTCTACGGCTACCCGGGCGGCCTGCAGGTCCTGGTGCTGATCGGAGGCATCCTCACCACCCTGTTCGGCCTCGCCTCCTACGGCGTCAAAGGCCTCGGGTGGCTGACGCCCGGAAGTGCCGACGCGGCCCTGAAGCTGACCGCGCTCGGTACCTTCGCCACCGCCTGGTACACCGTCATCGCCATCAGCGACGAGCTCGGCGGCCTGGTGAACCTGGAGCCCGGCGGCTTCGTCGTGGCCGTCGCCACCCTGGCCGCCCTGCTCGGCGCGCTGGCCCTGCCGTTCGAGCGGCCGGAGCCGGACCTCGCCGACCCGGACGACCGCGGCTGGGACCTGTTCCGCCACAACTCCCGGCAGAAATGGAACATCTTCAAGGCGGCCTTCGTCGCCAAGGCCCCGGAGCCGGCGCGCACACTGCCGGCCTACGCCGAGATCCTCGTCATCGTCGCGGCCATGGCCGTGGGCCTGTGGGTCTTCAGCTACGGCGTCAGCACACCGTACGACGAGCTGTTCATCGGCTTCCTCATCACCGCCGGCTTCGGCTTCGCCGCCCTCTCCAAGGCCGGGCTCGTGGCCCGGGTCTCGGCGATCACCGCGAAGCACCGCACCGTCACCATGATCGGCGCCTTCGTCGCCGCCGCGGCCTTCCCCTTCACCCAGTCCAACGACCAGTACGCGACGATCGGCGTCTACATCCTGATCTTCGCGACCGTCGCGCTGGGCCTGAACATCGTCGTCGGCCTCGCCGGCCTCCTCGACCTCGGTTACGTCGCCTTCCTCGGCGTCGGCGCCTACACCGCCGCCCTGGTCTCCGGCTCGCCGTCCTCACCGCTGCACGTGCAGTGGCCGTTCTGGGCCGCGGCGCTGCTCGGCGCGGTCGTCGCCATGATCTTCGGCGTCATCATCGGCGCCCCGACCCTGCGACTGCGCGGCGACTACCTGGCCATCGTCACCCTCGGCTTCGGTGAGATCTTCCGCATCACCGTCCTCAACATGGACGGCACCTCGGGCCCCGACGTCACCAACGGCTCCAACGGCATCTCCTCGATCCCGAACCTGAACATCCTCGGCTTCGACTTCGGCCAGGAGCACCAGATCCTGGGCACCACCATCGGCCGGTTCGCCAACTACCTGCTGCTCATGCTGATCATCACGCTCATCGTGGTCGTGGTGTTCCGGCGCAGCAGCGACTCCCGCATCGGCCGCGCCTGGATCGCCATCCGCGAGGACGAGACCGCGGCGCTCGCCATGGGCATCAACGGCTTCCGGGTCAAACTCATCGCCTTCGCGCTGGGCGCCTGCCTGGCCGGTCTCTCCGGCTCCGTCCAGGGCCACGTCACCTACACCGTGACCCCGGAGCAGTACCAGTTCGCCTACGCCGTACCGCCCAACTCGGCCTTCCTGCTGGCCGCGGTGGTCCTCGGCGGCATGGGCACCATCGCCGGTCCGCTGGTCGGCGCGTCCCTGCTGTACCTGATCCCGGCCAAGCTGCAGTTCCTGGGCGACTACCAGCTCTTCGCCTTCGGCGTCACCCTGATCCTGCTGATGCGCTTCCGTCCGGAGGGTCTCATCCCCAACCGGCGCCGCCAGCTCGAATTCCACGAAGAAGCCGAAGCACCCGCCGTCCTCACCAAGGCAGGGGCCTGACCACGATGACTACCGACACCACCACCACGGACGCCGTCCCCGGCGCCTCCGCGCCCGGCGAGGTCGTGCTCGACGCCCGCGGCGTGACCATGCGCTTCGGTGGCCTCACCGCCGTACGCAACGTCGACTTCACCGTCCACAGCGGCGAGATCGTCGGTCTGATCGGCCCCAACGGCGCCGGCAAGACGACCTTCTTCAACTGCCTGACCGGCCTGTACGTGCCCACCGAGGGCGAGGTCCGCTACAAGGGCCAGGTACTGCCGCCGCAGTCCTTCAAGGTCACCGCGGCCGGCATCGCCCGCACCTTCCAGAACATCCGGCTGTTCGCGAACATGACGGTCCTGGAGAACGTCCTCGTCGGCCGGCACACCCGCACCAAGGAAGGCCTGTGGTCCGCGCTGCTGCGCGGCCCCGGATTCCACCGCGCCGAGCAGGCCTCCCGCGAACGCGCCATGGAACTCCTGGAGTTCGTGGGCCTGGAGAAGAAGGCCGAGCACCTCGCCCGCAACCTCCCCTACGGCGAGCAGCGCAAGCTGGAGATCGCCCGCGCGCTCGCCAGCGAGCCCGGTCTGCTGCTGCTCGACGAACCGACGGCCGGCATGAACCCGCAGGAGACCCGGGCCACCGAGGAACTGGTCTTCGCCATCCGGGACAAGGGAATCGCCGTCCTCGTCATCGAGCACGACATGCGCTTCATCTTCAACCTCTGCGACCGCGTGGCCGTCCTGGTGCAGGGCGAGAAACTGGTCGAGGGCGACAGCGCCACCGTCCAGGGCGACGAACGCGTCATCGCGGCCTACCTCGGCGAGCCCTTCGAGAACGCGCCCGGCGACGAAGAGGTGGCCGAGGTGGAGGCCGCCGAGGCCAACGCCGAGGCCGGTGAGGCAGCCGAGTCTGCCGAGTCTGTTGAGGCGGACGCCGAGACCACGACCGACGCCGCGCCCGGCAAGGAGAACGACCGATGACCGCACTGCTCGAAGTGGAGGACCTGAGGGTCGCCTACGGCAAGATCGAAGCCGTCAAGGGCATCTCCTTCAAGGTCGAGGCCGGTCAGGTGGTCACCCTCATCGGCACCAACGGCGCCGGCAAGACCACCACCCTGCGCACGCTCTCCGGCCTGCTGAAGCCGGTCGGCGGACAGATCCGGTTCAACGGCAAGTCGCTGAAGAAGGTCCCGGCCCACCAGGTGGTCTCCCTGGGCCTCGCCCACTCCCCCGAGGGGCGGCACATCTTCCCGCGCATGACCATCGAGGACAATCTGCGCCTCGGCGCGTTCCTGCGCAGCGACAAACCCGGCATCGAGAAGGACATCCAGCGCGCCTACGACCTCTTCCCCATCCTCGGCGAGCGGCGCAAGCAGGCCGCGGGCACCCTCTCCGGCGGTGAGCAGCAGATGCTGGCGATGGGGCGCGCCCTGATGTCCCAGCCGAAGCTGCTCATGCTGGACGAGCCGTCGATGGGCCTGTCGCCGATCATGATGCAGAAGATCATGGCGACGATCGCCGAGCTGAAGTCCCAGGGCACGACGATCCTGCTGGTCGAGCAGAACGCCCAGGCGGCGCTCTCGCTCGCCGACCAGGGCCATGTCATGGAGATCGGCAACATCGTCCTGTCCGGCACGGGGCAGGACCTGCTGCACGACGAGTCCGTCCGCAAGGCCTATCTGGGCGAGGACTGACCCGTACGACGGCAAAGGCCCGCGCCCCCTTCTCCGGGGCACGGGCCTTTGCCGTACAGGTCAGCCCTTCTTGGCCGCCTTCTTCTCCTGGTTGTCCGTGATGACCGCCTCGGCGACCTGCTGCATCGACATCCGCCGGTCCATGGAGGTCTTCTGGATCCAGCGGAACGCGGCCGGTTCGGTCAGGCCGTACTCCGTCTGGAGGATCGACTTCGCGCGGTCGACCAGCTTGCGGGTCTCCAGGCGCTGGGTGAGGTCGGCGACCTCCTGCTCCAGCTGCTTCAGCTCGGTGAAGCGCGAGACGGCCATCTCGATGGCCGGGACGACATCGCTCTTGCTGAACGGCTTGACCAGGTAGGCCATGGCGCCGGCGTCCCGGGCGCGCTCGACGAGGTCGCGCTGCGAGAAGGCGGTGAGCATCAGCACCGGCGCGATGGACTCCTCGGCGATCTTCTCGGCCGCGGAGATGCCGTCGAGCTTCGGCATCTTCACGTCCAGGATGACCAGGTCCGGCCGGTGCTCACGGGCCAGCTCCACGGCCTGCTCACCGTCCCCGGCCTCGCCGACGACGGTGTACCCCTCCTCCTCCAGCATCTCCTTGAGGTCGAGCCGGATCAGGGCCTCGTCCTCGGCGATGACGACACGGGTCGTCAGCGGAGGCACGTGCGACTTGTCGTCGTCGGGCGCGTCTACGGGCTGGGGCGACTCGGCGGTCACGGGGGCTCCTCGTTCAGGGCAGGGGTACTGCTGACAAGAGCCTACCTAGCTACGGTATGGTGGACGCGCGGAGGGTCGGGGGAAACCTTGGATTCTGCGAGCCCCGGTAGCCCAATTGGCAGCAGGCAACGGATTCAAAACCCGTACAGTGTCGGTTCGAGTCCGACCCGGGGCACTTTTCCTTGGATTCCAAGGTCAGGCTTCCGGTGGGCCCCTCAGGATGAGGGGCTCTTTTTCATGCCTTCAGGCTCTCTTCTCATGCCTTCGGGCTGTCGTCCTCCCCGATGTGATGCACCCGGACCATGTTGGTCGAGCCGGAGACGCCGGGCGGGGAGCCGGCCGTGATCACCACCACGTCGCCCTTCTCGCAGCGGCCGTACTTGAGCAGCAGTTCGTCCACCTGGTCGACCATGGCGTCGGTGGAGTCGACGTGCGGGCCGAGGAAGGTCTCGGCGCCCCAGGTGAGGCTGAGCTGGGAGCGGGTGGCCGGTTCGGGGGTGAAGGCCAGGAGGGGGATCGGGGAGCGGTAGCGGGAGAGACGGCGGGCGGTGTCGCCCGACTGGGTGAAGGCCACGAGGAACTTGGCGCCCAGGAAGTCGCCCATCTCGGCGGCCGCGCGGGCGACCGCGCCGCCCTGGGTGCGCGGCTTGTTCCGCTCGGTCAGCGGGGGCAGGCCCTTGGCGAGCATGTCCTCCTCAGCCGCCGCGACGATCTTCGCCATGGTGCGCACGGTCTCGACCGGGTACTTGCCGACGCTGGTCTCGCCGGAGAGCATCACCGCGTCGGTGCCGTCGAGGACCGCGTTGGCCACGTCGGAGGCCTCGGCGCGGGTGGGCCGGGAGTTGTCGACCATGGAGTCGAGCATCTGGGTGGCGACGATGACCGGCTTGGCGTTGCGCTTGGCGAGCTTGACCGCGCGCTTCTGCACGATCGGCACCTGCTCCAGGGGCATCTCCACGCCCAGGTCGCCGCGCGCGACCATGAGTCCGTCGAAGGCGGCGACGATGTCGTCGAGGTTGGCCACGGCCTGCGGCTTCTCGACCTTGGCGATCACCGGGAGGCGGCGGCCCTCCTCGGCCATGATCCGGTGCACGCCCTTGGCGTCGTCGCCGCTGCGGACGAAGGAGAGCGCGATGACGTCGAAGCCGGTGCGCAGCGCCCAGCGCAGGTCCTCCTCGTCCTTCTCGGACAGGGCGGGGACGGAGACGGCGACGCCGGGGAGGTTCAGGCCCTTGTGGTCGGAGATCACGCCGCCCTCGACCACGAGGGTGTGGACGCGCGGGCCGTCGACGGCGGTGACCTCCAGGCAGACGTTGCCGTCGTCGACGAGGACGCGCTCGCCGGGGGTGATGTCGGCGGCGAGGCCGGCGTAGGTGGTGCCGCACTGGTGGCGGTCGCCCTCGACGCCCTCCTCGACGGTGATGGTGAAGGTGTCGCCGCGTTCAAGGAGTACCGGCCCTTCGGCGAAACGGCCGAGCCGGATCTTCGGGCCTTGAAGGTCGGCGAGAATGCCGACGCTGCGACCGGTTTCGTCGGCCGCCTTGCGCACTCGCCGGTAGCGCTCCTCGTGTTCGGCGTGGGTGCCGTGGCTGAGATTGAACCGGGCCACGTCCATTCCAGCGTCGACCAGTGCCTTGATCTGGTCGTACGAGTCGGTGGCGGGCCCCAGAGTACAGACGATCTTTGCTCGGCGCATACGTCGAGCCTAGGCCTTACCCGTGGGTAGAGAATCGGCCCCACATGACCACTCAACAACCTTTGAGTAAAGGGTCATTGACAAGTGTTGAATTGTGCGACCACTCGCTCCGATGAGCGAATTCCACCCGTGCGGTCACCTTCCCTCGATCAGGGGAGTGAGGTGCTGCCCGTGCCGGGACTGTGGCACTCGGTGCCGGTCCTCCTGGAGGCCGAAGGTGGTGAAGGCCGTTCGGGGGGCCGGCGGGTACGGCTCCTTTCCGGTGAGCGAGTTGAGGATGGTGGCGCTGCGCCAGGCGGTGAGGCCGAGGTCGGGCGCGCCCACGCCGTGGGTGTGCAGTTCGGCGTTCTGGACGTACACCGAGCCGGTCACGGACGGGTCGAGGACGAGCCGGAAGTCCTCGTCGATGCGCAGGCGATCGCTGCTGTCGCGGCGGAGGTAGGGGTCGAGCCCGGCGAGGAGGCGGCCGAGCGGGCGTTCGCGGTAGCCGGTGGCGAGGACGACGGCGTCGGTCGTCAGCCGGGAGCGGCTGTCCTGCTGGAGGTGTTCCAGGTGCAGCTCGATCTTGGAGTTGGCGACGCGGCCCGCCGTGCGGACCCGGACGCCCGGGGTGAGGACGGTGTCGGGCCAGCCGCCGTCCAGGGTGCGCCGGTACAGCTCGTCGTGGATGGTGGCGAGGGTGCCGGCGTCAATGCCCTTGTGGAGCTGCCACTGGGCGGCGACCAGCCGGTCCCGGACGGGCTCGGCGAGGGCGTGGAAGTAGCGGGTGTAGTCGGGGGTGAAGTGCTCCAGGCCCAGCTTGGAGTACTCCATCGGCGCGAACGCCTCGCTGCGGCCGATCCAGTGCAGCTTCTCCCGTCCGGCGGGGCGGTGCCGGAGCAGGTCGAGGAAGACCTCGGCACCGGACTGTCCGGAGCCGACGACGGTGACGTGCCCGGCGGCGAGGATGTCGGAGCGGTGGTCCAGGTAGTCGGCGGCGTGGACGACCGGCACGCCGGGGGCGTCCACCAGCGGCCTGAGCGGAGTGGGCACATAGGGCGCGGTGCCGACGCCCAGGACGACATTGCGCGTGTAGGTACGGCCCAGGGCTTCGGCCTCGCCCTCGGCGTCGAGCTGGGTGAAGTCGACCTCGAACGCGTCCCGTTCGGGGTTCCAGCGCACGGCGTCGACCTGGTGGCGGAAGTGCAGCCCGGGCAGGCTCTGTGCGACCCAGCGGCAGTAGGCGTCGTACTCGGCGCGCTGGATGTGGAAGCGCTCGGCGAAGTAGAAGGGGAAGAGCCGCTCGCGGGTCCTGAGGTAGTTCAGGAAGCTCCATGGGCTGGTCGGGTCGGCGAGGGTCACCAGGTCGGCCAGGAACGGCACCTGGATGGTGGCGCCCTCGATGAGCAGACCGGGGTGCCAGTCGAAGCCGGGGCGCTGTTCGTAGAAGACGGCGTCGAGTTCGGCGAGCGGGTGGGCGAGGGCGGCCAGCGAGAGGTTGCACGGACCGATGCCGATGCCGACCAGGTCGCGGGGGGACGTGGGCTCGTGGCGTGGGGGGTTGGTCATGCGAGGGTGCCTTCTTCGACGAGTTTCAGGAGCTGGGCCAGGTCGTCCGGCCGGGTGTGGGGGTTGAGCAGGGTGGCCTTGAGCCAGAGGCGGCCGTCGAGCCGGGCGCGCCCGAGGACGGCCCGGCCGTCGTGCAGCAGCCTGCGGCGTACGGCGGCCACGGCGGCGTCGGCGGCGTCCGTGGGCCGGAACAGGACGGTGCTGATCACGGGCTGGTCGTACAGCTCGAAGCCGGGGTGCTCCTCGACCAGTGCGGCGAACCCGCTCGCGTGGGCGCAGACTTGGTCGATGAGTGCGCCCAGTCCGGTGCGGCCGAGGGTCTTCAGGGTGGCCGCGATCTTGAGGACGTCCGGGCGGCGGGTGGTGCGCAGGGAGCGGTCGAGCAGGTCGGGGAGTCCGGCCTCGGTGTCGTCGTCGGCGTTGAGGTAGTCGGCGCGCTGGTGGAGGACGGCGAGTTCGGCGGGGCGGGCGACGGCGAGGAGGCCGGCGGCGACCGGCTGCCAGCCCAGCTTGTGCAGGTCGAGGGTGACGGTGTGGGCGGCTTCCAGACCGGCGAGTTTCTCCCGGTGCCGGTCGCTGAGGAGCAGGCCGCCGCCGTAGGCCGCGTCGATGTGCAGGCGGGCGCCGTGCGCGGCGCACAGGCCGGCGATCTCGGGCAGCGGGTCGATCAGGCCGGCGTCGGTGGTGCCGGCGGTGGCGGCGACCAGCAGCGGGCCGGAGAGCGTGGTGAGGGCCTCGTCGAGCGCGGCGACGTCGAGGGTGCCGCCGGCCGCCGGGACGACGACCGGGTCGGGCAGGCCGAGGAGCCAGGCGGCGCGCGGCAGCGAGTGGTGGGCGTTGGCCCCGCAGATCACCTGCACACTGCCGCCGTGTGCCTCGCGGGCGAGCAGCAGGGCGAGTTGGTTGGACTCGGTGCCGCCGGTGGTCATGAGGGCGTCGGCGAGCCCGGCGGTGTGGGCGAGGGCGCGGGTGACGGCGGCTTCCAGGGCGGAGGCGGCCGGGGCCTGGTCCCAGGAGTCCAGGGAGGGATTGAGGGCGCTCACGGCGAGGTCGGCGGCGGTGGCCACGGCGAGCGGCGGACAGTGCAGATGGGCCGCGCACAGCGGGTCGGCGGGGTCGGCGGCGCCCTCCGCGAGGGCGTGCACGAGGGCGCGCAGGGCGGCGGGGTCGCCGTGGTCGGGAAGCACGTCCCCGAGCACGTCGGCGACACGGGCGGCGACGGCCTGCGGTCCCCCGCCGGGCAACGGCCCGCCCCGCGCCCGGGCGCCGGCCGCGAGCGCGTCGAGGACGGTGCCGAGGAGGGGGCGCAGGGCGGCCGGGCCGTGCGGGCCCGAGGCGAGGGGCGGCGTGCGCAGAGGTTCTTGATCGCTCATCGACTGTCCCTCCGCTCATGGACCGACCCTGGCTTCCGGCTTTACGGGACCTCGGGCTTTCAGCTTGTACCGGAAGCGCCCTGTGTGTCCCGAAAGCTCAACGATCGGAACCCGAAAGTGGGTACGGCGGAAGAACGTGCTCAGGCCTTTCCGCCGAAGTCCTCCGCGTGGTCCCGCGCCCACTGGGCGAACGTGCGGGCCGGAACGCCGGTCAGCTTCTCCACCGTGTCGGTGATCTCCGGCGGTACGCCCACCGTCTCCTCGAAGGTCTGCAGGAGCCGTTCGAGCATGTGCGGCGGGACGTGCGGGAACAGCTCGGGGCCGGCCTCGCGGGGGTCGGTCTCCACGAAGGTCAGCTCCTTGCCGACGGCCGCGCCGATCGCCGCGACCTGTCCGGCGTTGGTGATCGCCGCGGGACCGGTCAGCCGGTGCACGGCGTTCTCGTGTCCGCCGTCGAGCAGCACACGCTCGGCCACGGCCGCGATGTCGTCCTCGTGGATGGGTGCGGACAGCCCGTCCGCGAACACGCCCCGGACGGTGTTCCCGGCGCGGATCTGCGGCGCCCACTGCAGGGCGTTGGTGGCGAAGGCGTTGGGCCGCAGGAAGGTCCAGTCGAGCCCACTGGCGCGGATCTGCTGTTCCGCGGTGGCGTGCATGACGTGGATGGGGTGGGTCTCGTCGGCGCCCTCCTGGACGATGCCGCTGGAGAGCAGCACGACGTGCCGTACGCCGTGGGCGCGGGCGGCCTCGAGGAGGTCGGGCGTGCCCGCCTGTGCGTACAGGAAGAGGGCCGTCGCCCCGCCGAACAGGGCGGCAGGGTCGTCCGGCCGGAACCGGACCACCTCGGCGCCGGCGGGCAGGGCGGCCCGCTGCGGGTCGCGGGTGAGCGCCCGCACGGGCCGGCCCGCGGCGAGGAGACGGTCGACGAGGGCACGGCCGACATTGCCGGTTGCGCCGGTCACTACGATCACGGAAGGTTCCTCCGAAGGCTCGGCTGATCGTTCCTGACAGCTCGAGCCTAGGGGGACGATCCGGACCGCGGCATCGTCGGCGGGTACCAGCCGCGCCCTGCGCCGGCGGACCTACTCCGCCCGTGCCGCCTGCGCCTCCTCCGTCTGCGCGCCGCGCACCCGCAGGGCGCGGGCCAGGTCGTCGAGGCGGTCGGCGAGGGTGCGGCGCAGGGCGGGGGTGGGGTCGGCGTCGCGCAGACAGGCCTCGCCGAGGCGCACGTTCTCGGCGTCGACGGCGTGGGCGGGGAAGGCCCAGCGGCCGGCCGCCTGCGCGATGGCCGGGCCCCGGCGGGCGCTGACGGCGACCGCGTCCGAGTAGAAGCGCGGCACGTACTGCCGTACCAGATCGGCCTGTTCGGGCTGCCAGAAGCCCTGGGCGGTGGCCGTGAAGAGGTAGTTGGACAGGTCGTCGCCGGCGAACATCGCCTCCCAGGCCGTCCGCTTGGCCTCGGGGTCGGGCAGGGCGGCACGGCAGCGGGCGGCGCCCTCCTGGCCGGTGGCGCTCGGGTCGCGCTCCAGCTCGGCGGCGATGGCGGCCTCGTCGGTGGCGCCGAGCACGGCGAGCCGGCCGAGGATGCGCCAGCGCAGCTCGGGGTCGAGTTCCGGCCCGCCGGGCACCGTGCCGTCGGCGAGCCAGGCGGCGATGGTGTCGGGGTGGGCGGCCACGGAGATCAGGTGCCGTACCGCGATCAGGCGCAGGCCCGGGTGATCGCCGTCCTCGGTGCGCCGCAGCAGGTCGCGGCAGAGCGCGGTGAGGGTCGCGAGGGCGGCCGGGCGGTCCTCGGGCCTGAGGTACTGGTCGGCGATCTGTCCGGAGGCGAAGGCGAGGACACCCTGGACCAGGGCGAGGTCGGTCTCCCTCGGGAGGTGGGCGCGGGCCGTCTCCAGGTAGGCGGCGGGCGCCAGTTCGCCGTCGCGTACGGCGTCCCTGAGGGCGTTCCAGACGACCGCGCGGGTGAGCGGGTCGGGCAGGCCCGACAGGCCGGCGCGGACCGTCTCGAAGGACTCGGTGTCGAAGCGGACCTTGGCGTAGGTGAGGTCGCCGTCGTTGAGCACGAGCAGCGCGGGGCGCTTGCCGATGGGCTGCGGGGCGGTCTGGGGGACGTCGAGGTCGAGGCGCTCGCGCAGCACCAGCCGGCCCTCGTCGGCGACGTCGTGGTCGTACAGGCCGGCGGTGAGGCGGTGCGGGCGGCTGCCCGTGCGGTCGACGGTCAGCGCACAGGTTCCGTCGGCGACGGCGACGACGGGGGTGAGCCGGTCCACGCCGGTGGTGCGCAGCCAGCTGTCGGCCCAGGCGGGCACGTCGCGCTCGGTGGCGGAGGCGAGGGAGTCGATGAAGTCGGCGAGGGTGGCGTTGCCGAAGCGGTGCCGGGCGAAGTGGGTGTTGATACCGGCGAGGAAGTCCTTCTCGCCGAGCCAGGCGGCGAGTTGGCGCAGCGCGGAGGCGCCCTTGGCGTAGGAGATGCCGTCGAAGTTGAGCAGCGCGGAGGCCGTGTCGTCGACCTTCTCGGGGGCGACCGGGTGGGTGGTGGGCCGCTGGTCGGCGTCGTAGCCCCAGGCCTTGCGGGTGACGCCGAACTCGGTCCAGGGGCCGGTGAAGCGGGTGGCCTCGGCGGTGGTCTGGTAGCCCATGTACTCGGCGAAGGACTCGTTCAGCCAGATGTCGTCCCACCACTTGAGGGTGACGAGGTCGCCGAACCACATGTGGGCCATCTCGTGCGCGATGACCATGGCGCGGGTCTCCCGCTCGGCGTCGGTGACGGCGGAGCGGTAGACGAAGTCGTCGCGGAAGGTGACCAGGCCCGGGTTCTCCATGGCGCCCGCGTTGAACTCGGGGACGAACGCCTGGTCGTAGGAGTCGAAGGGGTACGGCTCCTCGAACTTCTCGTGGTAACGGTCGAAGCACGCGCGTGTGACGTCGAGGATCTCCTCGGCGTCGGCCTCCAGGTGGGGCGCGAGGGAGCGGCGGCAGTGGATGCCGAAGGGCAGTCCGCGGTGCTCGGTGCGCACCGAGTGCCAGGGGCCGGCGGCTACGGCCACGAGGTAGGTGGAGATCAGCGGGGTGGGCGCGGCCTGCCAGACGCCGTCGGCGCGCTGTTCGGTGATGCCGTTGGCGAGCACGGTCCAGCCCTCGGGCGCCCTCACGCAGACCTCGAAGACGGCCTTGAGGTCGGGCTGGTCGAAGGCGGCGAAGACGCGCTGGACGTCGTCCATGAACATCTGGGTGTAGACGTACGTCTCGCCGTCACTGGGGTCGGTGAAGCGGTGCATGCCCTCCCCGGTGCGGGAGTAGCGCATGGCCGCGTCGACGCGCAGCTCGTGCTCCCCGGCGGACAGGTTCTTCAGCGCCAGCCGGCCGTCGTCGAGCGACTCGGGGTCGAGGGGGTCCCCGTCGAGCGTGACGGCGCGCAACTCGGCGGGCTTCAGCTCCACGAACGTGTCCCCGGCGGACCGCGCGGTGAACCGGATCACAGTGCGGGAGTCGAAGGTCTCGTCCCCGGTCGTGAGGTCCAGTTCGACCGTGTAGCGGTGGACGTCGAGGAGCTGTGCTCGGAGCTGCGCTTCATCGCGCGTGAGTACGGACATGCAGGCCATGCTGCCTGATCGCGCTGACAGCGCACAGGGGGTGGGCGGGTTCACGACATATGTCCGGCTCTCCACCCCGCGCCCGCGCCCCGGCTGCCCTGCCTGCCCCCTCGCCCTCCCGCCACCGACTCCCCCTGGCCGGGCTGGGCTGGTCTCCGCGCACTCCAGACCATTCCTGTCCGCTCCGGGCTCGTTCCTGACCGCCCGTGCCGCCAGCGGGCCCCGACCCTCCGCGCCCGCCGACCGGTCCCCGGCCGGGGTCAGTCGTCCGTCTGCTGTCCGTTGGCGGTGTCCTCGGCGATGCGCTCGTGGTGGCGGATCACCTCCGCGATGATGAAGTTAAGGAACTTCTCGGCGAAGGCCGGGTCGAGCTTGGCGTTCTCGGCGAGGCGGCGCAGTCGCGCGATCTGGCGGGCCTCGCGGGCCGGGTCCGCGGGCGGCAGTTGGTGCACGGCCTTCAGCCGGCCGACCTGCTGGGTGGCCTTGAACCGCTCGGCGAGCAGGTGTACGACGGCCGCGTCGATGTTGTCGATACTGTCGCGCAGCCGCTCCAGTTCCTGGCGGACCCCGGGGTCCACGTCACCGGTTCCGGTGTTGCTGGTGGTCATGCAGGTCACCCTATGGGTTCCCCGGGCCGGCCCTCCGGGCTGTCCGGAGAGTGGATCATAGGCGGATCGTCCGGTTCCGGTACGCGGTCGCTCCAGCCGCCGGGCACACTGCGGCCCTGCTGGGCGCGGAAGCGGACCGGAGCGAGGCCCACCCGGCGGGTGAACAGCCGCGAGAAGTACGCGGGGTCCTCGTAGCCGACGCGGCGCGCGACGGCGGCGACCGGCAGTTCGGTGGCGGCGAGGAGTTCCTTGGCACGGCCGAGGCGGATGCCGAGCACGTAGTCCTTGGGGCTGCAGCCCGCGGCCCGGCGAACGGCACTGCGCAGCTCGGCGGCGGTCATGCCGTGCACGCGCGCGTGGTCGGCGACGCTCATCGGCGTGCAGGCGTCCCGCGCGAGTGCCTGGAGCACCTGGTCGCCGTCCGGGGCGAGGTCGGCGCGGGCGCGACGCAGGGCGACGAGGAGTTCGTGCACGGCGGCGCCGGTCTCCACCTCCAGCAGCGGGTTGCCGCGGCGGGCGGCGCGGGCGATGCGGGCGACCACCGCCCGGGGCCCGGCGGCGTCGGAGAGCGGGACGACGGGCCGCTCGGGTTCGATGTAGCCCAGCTCGGTGTACGTCGTGGTGGCGGGCCCGGCGAAGTCGACGAAGCCCTCGTCCCAGCCGGTGTCCGGATCGGGCGCGTAGTGGTGGGTCACGCCGGGGGTGAGCCAGAGCAGCGCGGGCGCGATGACGGTCGTACGGCGGCCGTCGGCGCCCCGGTACCAGCCACGGCCCGCGCTGATCACGACGGCCACGTGGTGATCGAGGGCGCGCGGGCCGACCGTGGGCAGCGCGCCGTGCTGGAGGCCCACGCCGAGGCAGACCAGACCGAGGCGGTGATGAGCGGGGCCGGGGCTGAAGAACCGCATCCAAGTCTGGTACATCGGTGCTCCTCCCGGGCGTGCTGAGATGCGGAGTTCTGTCCAAACGATTCGTCCAGACGATTGGCCAGACGACTCGGCCAGACGATTTGTCCAAGCAGCGCCGATCTTCGTCCATGGCGCCGGCCGCCGGAAGAGATGAGGCTTGGGCGCATGAGCGAGTTCACGGTGGGGGAATCCGACTTCCTGCTGGACGGGCGGCCGGTGCGACTGCTGTCCGGGGCGCTGCACTACTTCCGGGTGCACGAGGGTCACTGGCGGCACCGGCTGGCGATGCTCCGGGCGATGGGCCTTAACTGCGTGGAGACGTACGTTCCCTGGAACCTGCACCGGCCGGCCCGGGGCGGCTACCGGGACGTGCAGGCGCTCGGTCGCTTCCTGGACGCGGTCCGGGAGGCCGGGATGTGGGCGATCGTCCGGCCGGGCCCCTACATCTGCGCCGAGTGGGAGAACGGCGGACTGCCGCCCTGGGTGACGGGCGAGCCGGGCACGCACGTGCGCACGCGTGACGAGCGATATCTGTCCCACGTGGAGTACTGGTTCCACCATGTGACGCACGAGATCGCGCCCCGGCAGATCGACCGCGGCGGCCCGGTGATCCTGGTGCAGGTGGAGAACGAGTACGGCAGTTACGGCAGTGACACCGGCTATCTGGAGGCGCTGGCCGGTCTGCTGCGCGCCAAGGGGGTCACGGTGCCGCTGTTCACCTCCGACGGCCCCGAGGACCACATGCTGACCGGCGGTTCGCTGCCCGGGGTGCTCGCCACGGTGAATTTCGGCTCCCACGCGCGCGTGGCCTTCGAGACGCTGCGCCGCCACCGCCCCGAGGGCCCGCTGATGTGCATGGAGTTCTGGTGCGGCTGGTTCGACCACTGGGCCGGCGAGCATGTCGTACGGGACCCGGAGCAGGCCGCCGGGGCGCTGCGGGAGATCCTGGAGTGCGGGGCGTCGGTGAACCTCTACATGGCGCACGGCGGCACGAGTTTCGGTGGCTGGGCGGGTGCCAACCGGGGCGGCGGCGAACTGCACGAGGGCCCGCTGGAGCCGGACGTGACCTCCTACGACTACGACGCCCCCGTGGACGAGTACGGCCGCCCCACCGAGAAGTTCTGGCGCTTCCGCGAGGTGCTGGCCACGCACCACTTTGGGCCACTGCCCGAACTGCCGCCGATGCCCGCCCCGTTGGGCCGCCCGGCGGAGGTGACGCTGGACGCCTGGGCGCCCCTGGCCGACGTCCTGGAGGCGCTGGGCGGCGCGGAGAGGGTCGCCCCCCTGCCGCCCACCTTCGAGGAACTGCACGTCACCCGGGGCCTGGTGCGCTACGAGGTGGACGTGCCCGGCCCCCGGCAGCCGTATCCGCTGACGCTGCGCGGGCTGCGGGACCTCGCGGTGGTGTACGTCGACGGCGAGCGGGCCGGGGTGCTCACCGAGGAGGAGCCACGGCTGAAGGAGCCCGTCGCGGGCCCCGCGCGCGTGGAGCTGTGGGTGGAGTCCCTCGGGCGGGTGAACTACGGGCCGCGGTTCGGGGAGGCGAAGGGGATCACCGGCGGGATCCTGCACGAACGGCAGTTCCTGCACGGGGTACGCGCGCGTGGGCTGGATCTGTGCGCGTTCGAGGACGGTGTGGACGCGGTGCGGTTCGGCGCGCTGCCGGATGAGGGCGCACCGGGGCTGTACCGGGGCACCCTCGCGGTCCACGGGGCCGGGGACGCCCGGCTGGAGCTGCCCGGCCGGACCCGCGGGTTCGTCTGGATCAACGGCTTCAACCTGGGCCGCTACTGGTCGGTGGGCCCCCAGCGGTCCCTGTACGTCCCCGGCCCCGTGCTGCGGGAGGGCGAGAACGCGGTCTGGGTCCTGGAACTGCAGGACACGGACCCGGACCGCCCGGCACCCCGTCTCCTGCCCGTGTGACCAGCGGCCCGTCCCGCCTACAGTGGAGAGGGGTTCCGGCGTCTTTGGGGGTGCGGACGTGGCGAACGGCGGACCGGTCCAGCACGGCTACCCGCACCTGGAGACGGTGCGGGCCGCCATCACCGCGCTGTACAGGCGCCTGTCCTACGACACCGTCCAGACCTTCTCGACCAGCGTGCTCCCCGCCGACGTGGCCTTCTGCGACACCGACGACCTGCATCTGGGCGCGCAGCGGGTGGCTCGCGAGATCGTGCGGCACTTCCGGCTGCCGGATGCGCGGCTGATCGTCGGCTTCCGGGAGATGACCCACGCGGCGAACGTCGAACTGACGGCGGGCCCCGAGTACTTCGTGGAGCTGAACGACCGTTTCCGCACCCATCGCCGGGACATCGGCGCGGCGCTCGCGCACGAGGTGGCGCACGTGTATCTGCATCGCCTGGACCTCTCCTTCCCCGCGACGCCGCAGAACGAGATCCTGACGGACACGGTGACGACGTATCTCGGCGCGGGCTGGCTGCTGCTGGACGCCTTCCGGGAGGACGCGGTCTCCTCGCAGAAGCTCGGCTATCTCACCCCGGAGGAGTTCGGTTACGTCCTGGCCAAGCGGGCGCTGCTCTTCCAGGAGGACCCGTCGGTGTGGTTCACCAGCCCGCAGGCCTACGACGCTTACGTCAAGGGCATGGCCCTGGCCCGCCGGGACGAACAGCAACCGCCGCTGACCGGGGCCGGCTGGGCGGGGCGGCGCCGCTATGCCCACGACCGCCGCCACGCCTTCGTCGTCCAGCCGACGGCCCCCTACGCCTTCTCCCCCGACCCCGCCGGCCACCTCCGTGTGACCTTCCCCTGCCCGACCTGCCACCAGCGGATCCGGATACCGGTGAAGGGGCGGGTACGGGCGCGGTGCGGTTTGTGCCGGACGGTACTGGAGTGCGACACGTAACTTCACGGCACCACTGGGGGCTCCGGTCCCCAGACCCCCGGCCTCGCCCACCCACCACCCGACTCGGTCGGCCAAGAGGCTCGGCGCAGGGCGCGGTCAGCGGGGGCCCGATGCGCTCGACCTCGCCTTCCAGCCGACCGGGTCGGGTGATCGGGTGGGCAAGCGGGGGTCTGGGGACGGGAGCCCCCAGGTGGCCCGGTGTGTCAGCCGAGGTTCTCGGCCGCCGCTCGTCGAGGAAGCGCCGCGCACAACCCACCGCACACCACGAACGCCCCCACGACCCACGGCATCGCGTCCCCCAACGCCCCGGTCATCCCCCTCCCGACGGCGCCGAAGAACACCGTGCCGACCACGGCGGCCCCCACCGCTCCCCCGAACTGCTGAGCCGTCGAGAAGATCCCGGACGCCCCGCCGGCCAGATCCCCCGGCACCGCCGACAGCACCACGTTCACCAGCGGCACCACCAGGAACCCGAGCCCGGCACCGGCGACGACCAGCCCCGGCACCAGCGGCCACGCCCCCGCATGCACGGCCGGCGCGCCGTCGACCACGGACCACACCCAGCCGAAGCCGCCCGCCATCAGCAGCGCCCCGGTGCCGAGCACCAGCCGCCCGTACCGTACGGCGAGCCCGTCCGCGGCGGGCGCGCTGAGGAAACCGCCGACCGAGAAGGCCACCGTCACCAGGCCGGCCTGCATCGGCGTGTACCGCTCACCGGCCTGCAGCCAGACCGCGAAGACCAGGAAGAAGCCCTGCATGCCGATGGAGAACAGCAGCTGGACGAGCACGCCCACGGAGAACGCGGGGAGCCGGAAGGCGCGGGCGGGCAGCAGGGGCACCGTTCCGGGGCGGTGCCGCCGGGCCTCGTACACCCCGAGTCCCACGACCGCCGCCGCCCCTGCCCCGAGGCACAACCAGCCCCACAGCGGCCAGCCGTTCTCCCGGCCCTGGACCAGGGGCAGCACGATCGCGACCAGGCCGCCGGCCAGCAGCAGGCTGCCCAGGACGTCCGGCCGGCCCGCCGACCGCTCGCGGGTGGCCGGGACGAGCAGCAGCCCGGCGACGAAGGTCGCCACGGCCACCGGCACGTTCACCAGGAACACCGAGCGCCAGCCCCAGCCGAACAGATCGGCGTCCGTGAGCACCCCGCCGAGCAGCAGCCCGACGGCGGAAGCGAACCCGGCGACGGCGCCGTACATCCCGAACGCGGCCCCGCGCTCCTTGCCCTGGAACAGGGTGCGGAACGAGCCGATCACCTGCGGCACCAGCACGGCGGCGAGCACGCCCTGCACCGCGCGTGACGCGATCAGCTGTCCCGGCGACTGGGCGATCCCGCAGGCGAGACTGGCCAGTCCGAAACCGGCCGTACCGGCGAGGAAGAGCGGGCGGCGGCCGATGCGGTCGCCGAGGTGGCCGGAGACGATCAGGGCGGCGGCGAAGCCCAGCAGGTAGGCGGAGACCGTCCACTGCAGGTCGCTCGGCGAGGCGTGCAGATCGCGGCTGATCGACGGCACGGCCACGTTGACGATCGTGGTGTCCAGCAGATCCATGAGCGCCGCGATCATCATCACGACGGCCGCGGCCCAGCGTCGCGGATGGGGTTGCGCCGTGGTGGCGGCGGGGTCGGTGAGCGTTGCGGACATGGAGGACTCCTCAGCTCCTCGGCAGCGGATGTCGACAGGCCGAATTTATTTCGTTCGACCTAACGAAAGAGTTGCACCGCCACCACCCTCTCCGCAAGTCGTTAGTTCGACCGAACGAAATTTTTGTTAGCCTGGGGGCATGGCCAAGGCAGACGAGAAGCGGGACGAGGCGGCGCGGTCCGAGACGCTGGCGCAGCTCATGGAGGTGGGCCGGGTCCACAGCGGGGTCACGGTGATGTTCCACTCGGCCGTCGCCGCCAAGCAGGGGCTGAACGCGACGGAGGAGAAGACCCTGGACCTCCTCCAGCGGCACGGCCCGCTCACCGCGAAGGACCTCGCCGAGCTGACCGGACTCGCCCCCGCCTCGGTCACCGGACTGATCGACCGGCTGGAGAGCAAGGGCTTCGTCCACCGGGTCAAGCACCCGACGGACAAGCGCCGGGTGCTGGTCGAGCTGAACCAGGAGAAGATCGCCGAACTCGCCGGGTTCTTCGAGGACTGGGCACGGGACGTCGTCGAGGCCTGCGAGGAGTTCAGCACGGACGAGCTGCGGACCGTCATCCGCTTCCTGTCCGTCATGAGCGAGCGCCAGCGCACCGCCGCGGCCCGCCTGACCGGCTGAGCGTGCGGCGCGCTATGCGCGTACGGCGATCCCGTCCAGCACCATCGACAGATACTGGCGGGCGATCTCCTCGGGGCTGTGCCCGCCGCCGGGCCGGTACCAGGAGGCGGCCACCCAGACGGTGTCGCGCACGAAGCGGTAGGTGAGGCGGACGTCGAGGTCGGCGCGGAAGACATGCTCGGCGACCCCGCGTTCCAGCGTGCCGAGCCATGCCTTCTCGAACCGGGCCTGCGACTCGGCGAGGAACGCGAACCGTTCCTGGGCGACGAGTTGCCTGCTCTCCTTCTGGTAGATCGCTACGGCGGCGCGGTGCCGGTCGATCTCCCGGAAGGACTCGGTGACGAGCGCCTCCAGCGTCTCGCGGGGCCCGAGCCCGGAGCCGAGGACGGTGTCGTAGCCGTTCCACAGCTCGTCGAGGAAGGTCCGCAGGATCTCCTCCAGCATCGACTCCTTGGAGTCGAAGTGGTAGTACAGGCTGCCCGCGAGCATCCCGGCGTGGTCGGCGATCCGGCGGACGGTGGTGGCGTTGTAGCCGTGCTCGGCGAAGACCTCGGCGGCGATGCCGAGGAGTTCACCGCGCCGGGCTGCCGCGGCGGTCACCGGGGGCTTCTTCTTGGTCGGCACGCACCGATTGTTTCAAACAGTCGTTAGGGAAACCGGACGATGCCCGCGGCGCGTGCGGCCGCCAGCCACCGCGGGAACTCGCCGACGAGCCGGTCGTACAGTTCGGCGTCCGAGACCCGCCGCGGGTCCTGGCCGGCGTGGAAGAAGCCGGCGTTGTCCACGATCCGCTTGTCCGGTACGGCCAGCTCGTCCAGCTTCCGCAGGAACTCGAACTGCCGGCTGCCCGGGTCGCCGAAGCCGACGAACTGCCAGAACAGCGGGAGCCCCGCCGCCTTGCACAGATAGCGTTCGGCGGCGAGCTTGTTGATCGGGCCGCCGTCGGTCTGGAAGACGACCAGGGCCGGGTCGGTGGCTCCGCTGTCCAGGTAGTGGTCGATGACGGCGTCCATCGCCAGGTGGTAGCTGGTCCTGCCCATGTGCCCGAGCCCGGCCACGATCCGCTCGACGCTGCCCTCGTGGTCGTCGAGGGCAATGTCGGTGATCGCGTCGACGTCCGTGGAGAAGAACACGACCGGCACCCGGCCGTCGTCGTCCAGGTGCGCGGACAGGCCCAGCACCCGGTCGGCGAGAGTCTGCACACTGCCGTCCGCGTAGTACGGCTTCATCGAGCCGGAGTAGTCGACCACCAGGTAGACGGCGGCGCGCAGCCCGTCCAGGCCGTGCTTGGTGAGCGACACCCCGGCGGACCGGTAGGCGCCGACGAGCGCGGGCGCGGTCTCCTCCACCTTGCGCAGACTGATCGCGGCCATGGTCCCCCTCGGATTTCCGGGAAGCATATGTGATCACTGAGCCCTGTTGTCGCTCCCGTCACACCAGTTCGCTATTTTGTTCGCCGCCGTCCCCACCGGCTCGCCCTGTCCCGATCTTCCTCCAAGGAGCCGGCCGTGACCGCCGAGTCCGCCGTCACCACCTGCTTTCGTCACCCCAAGGTGGAGTCCCACGTCCGCTGCACCCGCTGCGACCGCTACATCTGCCCGGACTGCATGCGCGAGGCGGCCGTGGGCCACCAGTGCGTGGAGTGCGTGAAGGAGGGCGCGCGGTCGGTCCGGCAGGCGCGCACGGCGTTCGGCGGCCGGATCAGCACGGTACCGCTGGTGACCTATGTCCTCATCGGGCTCAATGTGCTCGCCTACCTCGCCGAGTTGGCACGGCCGTCCATCGAGGACCGCTTCGCCATGCTCGGCACCGTGCCCGCGGGCTATCTCCCGGAGGGCGTCGCGCACGGCGAGTGGTACCGGCTGCTGACCGGCGCCTTCCTGCATCTGACGCCCGGCGAGGGCACGTTCGGCATCACGCACATCCTGTTCAACATGCTCGCGCTGTGGAACATCGGCCGGGTGGTCGAGGCACAGCTGGGCCGGGTCCGCTATCTCGCGCTGTATCTGCTGTCGGCGCTGGGCGGCTCGGTGCTGGTGCTGCTGCTCGCCCCCACGTCCTTCACCGTCGGCGCGTCCGGCGCGATCTTCGGCCTGGGCGCGGCGTACTACGTGATGGGCCGTCGCCTCGGCTACGACATGCGGGCGGTCAACCAGTACATGGGCGGGCTGCTGGCCTGGCTGGTGATCTCCGCCTGGCTGACCTCCTGGCAGGCCCACCTCGGCGGCCTGCTCGCGGGCGGAGCGGTGACGCTGGCCTACGCGTACGCGCCCCGGGACGGCCGGCGCACCCTGGTCCAGGCGGGCGTGTGCGTGGCCCTGCTGGCGCTGCTGCTGGTGCTCACCTGGATGAAGGTGACCTCGCTGACGGCCTGAGCGCGCGCGGGAAAACCAGGTGTCCGGCCACCGAACCGACCGTACGCCTCCGGCCATGCCCGAGCACCCGTGGTTCGTCATCGAACCGGAGGACGACGAAGAGTTCGAGTTCACCGACGACGAACGCGCCTTCGCGGCCGCGCTGCGGGAGCGCACCGCCGGTTGGGCCTCGGCAGGGGTCGGCGGAGAACTCGCGCGGACGGACGCGTGGGATTCGCTGGTGGCCCATCCGTCCTTCAGCGATCCCGGGGGCCGGCTCCATCTGCTCTACGCGGGTATGCACTTCACCGGGGACCGCGTCCGCGGAGACCGTCTGCACAACCAGCTGTTCACCCTGACCGACCGCCCGTCGAGCTGGGCCCTGGAGGCCACCGGCACGGTCGAGGAGCCGGCCGACCGGTCGGCGCACTGGTTCCGGACGGTGCTGGACAAGCCCGTCGTGCTGTACGTATGGCTGAACCCCGACCGGTACGCCTACGCGGCACGGTTCGCCTTCGCCGACGACGACCGGACGATCAGCCAGCTGTACCGCAAGGATCTGGTGCCGCCGGGGCAGGCGGAGGAGCTGATCGCGGCCGGGCATGTGCACGGCCGTGGCCGGATCCAGACCGTCGGCCTGCCACGCCCACGCTGTACCAGCACATCCGCGGCGATCTGGGCAAGGCCGCTCTGCCGCCCGGGGTGAGGGCCGTCACCGAGCGCGGGCCCCTCGCGGGCGTCTGGTACGAGTAGGCACGGCCCGCGGAAAAGCAACGACGCCTGCCCAGGCGTCCGGTCGGGGACAGGGCAGGCGTCGTCTGGTGTTCCGTACGCCGTTGTACGGGACGTCTATTCGTGGTGCCGTCAGACCGCCAGGGCGCGGTCGGTCGGGCGGATCGGGGCCGGCAGGTCGCTGGCACCGGTCAGGAACCGGTCGACACCGCGGGCGGCCGAGCGGCCCTCCGCGATCGCCCACACGATGAGGGACTGGCCGCGGCCGGCGTCACCGGCGACGAACACACCCGGCACGTTGGTCTGGAAGTCGGCGTCGCGGGCGATGTTACCGCGTTCGTCGAGCTCCAGGCCGAACTGCTCCACCAGGCCGTTCTCCCGGTCGGTGCCGGTGAAGCCCATGGCGAGGGTGACCAGCTGGGCGGGGATCTTGCGCTCGGTGCCCGGCTTGGAGGTCAGCTTGCCGTCCACGAACTCGACCTCGGCGAGGTGCAGCCACTGCACGTTGCCGTCCTCGTCGCCCTCGAAGTGGGTGGTGGAGGCGGAGTAGATCCGCTCGCCGCCCTCCTCGTGGGCCGAGGTGACCTTGTACAGGATCGGGAAGGTCGGCCAGGGCTGGTTGGTCGGGTGCCGCTCGTCGTTCGGGCGGGGCATGATCTCCAGCTGGGTGACCGAGGCAGCGCCCTGCCGGTGGGCGGTGCCCACGCAGTCCGCGCCGGTGTCACCGCCGCCGATGACGACGACGTGCTTGCCCTCGGCCGAGATCGGCGCGGTGACGTAGTCGCCCTCCTGGACCTTGTTGGCCAGGGGCAGGTACTCCATGGCCTGGTGGATGCCCTTGAGTTCGCGGCCCGGCACCGGCAGGTCGCGGGCCATGGTCGCACCGGCGGCGATCACGATCGCGTCGTAGCGCTTCTTCAGGTCGCGGGCGTTGATGTCGCGGCCGACCTCGACGCCGGTGCGGAAGCGGGTGCCCTCCGCGCGCATCTGCTCGATACGGCGGTTGATGTGCCGCTTCTCCATCTTGAACTCGGGGATGCCGTACCGGAGGAGGCCTCCGATGCGGTCCGCGCGCTCGTAGACGGCGACCGTGTGGCCGGCCCGGGTCAGCTGCTGGGCGGCGGCGAGACCCGACGGGCCCGAGCCGATGACCGCGACCGTCTTGCCGGACAGGCGCTCGGGGATCTGCGGGGCGACCGTGCCCGAGTCCCACGCCTTGTCGATGATGGAGACCTCGACGTTCTTGATGGTGACCGGCGGTTGGTTGATGCCGAGCACACACGCCGACTCACAGGGAGCCGGGCAGAGGCGGCCCGTGAACTCCGGGAAGTTGTTCGTGGCGTGCAGGCGCTCCGAAGCCGCCGACCAGTCCTCGCGGTAGGCGTAGTCGTTCCACTCGGGGATCAGGTTCCCCAGCGGGCAGCCGTTGTGACAGAACGGGATGCCGCAGTCCATGCACCGGCTGGCCTGCTTGCTGATGATCGGCAGCAGGGAACCGGGGACGTAGACCTCGTTCCAGTCCTTGACGCGCTCACCGACGGGACGGCTCTTGGCGACCTCACGGCCGTGGTTCAGGAAGCCCTTCGGGTCAGCCATTGATCGCCGCCTCCATCATCTTCTCGGTGATCTCGGTCTCGGTCAGACCGGCTCGCTCGGCGGCGTCCTTGGCGGCGAGCACTGCCTTGTACGTGCTGGGGATGATCTTGCTGAACCGCGCCACGGCCTGCTCCCAGTCGGCGAGCAGCTTCTCGGCGACCGTCGAGCCGGTCTCCTCGGCGTGGCGGCGCACCACGTCGTGCAGCCACTGCTGGTCCGCCTCGTCCAGCGCCTCGACCGACCCGGCATTGCCGGCGTTGACGTTGTCGCGGTCGAGGTCGATGACGTAGGCGACACCGCCGGACATGCCCGCCGCGAAGTTGCGGCCGGTCGGGCCGAGGACGACCGCGCGACCGCCGGTCATGTACTCGCAGCCGTGGTCGCCCACGCCCTCGGAGACGACCAGCGCACCGGAGTTGCGGACACAGAACCGCTCACCGGTACGACCGCGCAGGAACAGCTCGCCGCCGGTGGCGCCGTAGCCGATGGTGTTGCCCGCGATGGTGGAGAACTCGGCGAGGTGGTCGGCGGCCCGGTCCGGGCGGACGACGATACGGCCGCCGGACAGGCCCTTGCCGACGTAGTCGTTGGCGTCGCCCTCCAGGCGCAGCGTGACACCGCGCGGCAGGAACGCGCCGAAGGACTGGCCGGCCGAACCGGTGAAGGTGATGTCTATGGTGTCGTCGGGCAGACCCGCGCCGCCGAACTTCTTCGTCACCTCGTGGCCGAGCATGGTGCCGACCGTGCGGTTGATGTTGCGGATGGCGACCTGGGCGCGCACCGGCTGGGCCTCGGTCGCGTCGTTCGCGGCCAGGGCGTCGGCGGCGAGCTTGATCAGCTCGTTGTCCAGCGCCTTCTCCAGGCCGTGGTCCTGCTCGACCACCCGGTGGCGCACGCCGCCCTCGGGCAGCGACGGCACGTGGAACAGCGGCTCCAGGTCCAGGCCCTGGGCCTTCCAGTGGTCGACGGCGCGCTCGACGTCCAGCACCTCGGCGTGGCCGACGGCCTCCTCGATGGAGCGGAAGCCCAGCTCGGCCAGCAGCTCGCGGACCTCCTCGGCGATGAACTGGAAGAAGTTCACCACGTACTCGGCCTTGCCGGAGAAGCGGTCGCGCAGCGTCGGGTTCTGGGTGGCGATGCCGACCGGGCAGGTGTCCAGGTGGCAGACGCGCATCATCACGCAGCCGGAGACGACGAGCGGCGCGGTCGCGAAACCGAACTCCTCGGCGCCGAGCAGCGCGGCGATGATCACGTCACGGCCGGTCTTCAGCTGGCCGTCCGTCTGGACCACGATCCGGTCGCGCAGGCCGTTGAGCAGCAGGGTCTGCTGGGTCTCGGCGAGGCCGAGCTCCCAGGGGCCGCCCGCGTGCTTCAGCGAGGTCAGCGGGGAGGCGCCCGTACCGCCGTCGTGGCCGGAGATGAGCACCACGTCCGCGTGCGCCTTGGAGACACCCGCGGCGACCGTGCCGACGCCGACCTCCGACACCAGCTTCACGTGGATACGTGCCGCCGGGTTGGCGTTCTTGAGGTCGTGGATCAGCTGGGCCAGGTCCTCGATGGAGTAGATGTCGTGGTGCGGCGGCGGGGAGATCAGGCCGACGCCCGGCGTCGAGTGACGCGTCTTCGCGACCCACGGGTAGACCTTGTGGCCGGGCAGCTGGCCGCCCTCGCCGGGCTTGGCGCCCTGGGCCATCTTGATCTGGATGTCGTCCGCGTTGACCAGGTACTCCGAGGTCACACCGAAGCGGCCGGAGGCGACCTGCTTGATGGCGGACCGGCGCGCCGGGTCGTACAGGCGCTCCGGGTCCTCGCCGCCCTCACCGGTGTTGGACTTGCCGCCCAGCTGGTTCATGGCGATGGCGAGGGTCTCGTGCGCCTCCTTGGAGATGGAGCCGTACGACATGGCGCCCGTCGAGAACCGCTTGACGATCTCGCTCACGGGCTCGACCTCGTCGATGGAGATCGGCTGCCGGTCGGACTTGAAACCGAACAGGCCGCGCAGCGTCATCAGGCGCTCGGACTGCTCGTTCACGCGGTCCGTGTACTTCTTGAAGATGTCGTAGCGACCCGTGCGCGTGGAGTGCTGGAGGCGGAAGACCGTCTCCGGGTCGAACAGGTGCGGCTCGCCCTCGCGGCGCCACTGGTACTCGCCGCCGATCTCCAGCGCGCGGTGCGCCGGCGCGATGCCGGAGGCCGGGTAGGCCTTGGCATGGCGGGCGGCGACCTCCTTGGCGATGACGTCGATGCCGACGCCGCCGATCTTGGTGGCGGTGCCGTTGAAGTACTTCTCGACGAAGGCCTCGTCCAGGCCGACGGCCTCGAAGACCTGGGCGCCGCGGTAGGAGGCGACGGTGGAGATGCCCATCTTCGACATGACCTTCAGCACGCCCTTGCCCAGGGCGTAGATCAGGTTCTTGATGGCCTTCTCCGGCTCCAGGCCGTTCAGGAAGGTGCCGGCGCGCAGCAGGTCCTCGACCGACTCCATCGCCAGGTACGGGTTGACGGCGGCGGCGCCGTAGCCGATCAGCAGGGCGACGTGGTGGACCTCGCGGACGTCGCCGGCCTCGACCAGCAGGCCCACGTGGGTGCGCTGCTTGGTGCGGATGAGGTGGTGGTGGACGGCCGCGGTGAGCAGCAGCGAGGGGATCGGCGCGTGCTCGGCGTCCGAGTGGCGGTCCGACAGGACGATCAGACGGGCACCGTTCTCGATGGCGGCGTCGGCCTCGGCGCAGATCTCCTCGATGCGCGCGGCGAGGGAGTCGCCGCCGCCGGAGACCCGGTACAGGCCGGACAGGGTCGCGGCCTTGAAGCCGGGCATGTCGCCGTCGGCGTTGATGTGGATGAGCTTGGCCAGCTCGTCGTTGTCGATCACCGGGAAGGGCAGGGTGACCGAGCGGCAGGAGGCGGCCGTCGGGTCGAGCAGGTTGCCCTCCGGGCCCAGCGACGAGCGCAGGGAGGTGACCAGCTCCTCGCGGATCGCGTCCAGCGGCGGGTTGGTGACCTGCGCGAACAGCTGGGTAAAGTAGTCGAAGAGCAGCCGCGGGCGCTCGGACAGGGCCGCGATCGGCGAGTCCGTGCCCATGGAGCCGATCGGCTCGGCGCCGGTGCGGGCCATCGGCGCGAGGATGACGCGCAGCTCCTCCTCGGTGTAACCGAAGGTCTGCTGGCGGCGGGTGACCGAGGCATGGGTGTGGACGATGTGCTCGCGCTCGGGCAGGTCGACCAGCTCGATCTCGCCGGCCTCCAGCCACTCGGCGTACGGCTTCTCGGCGGCGAGGTTGGCCTTGATCTCGTCGTCCTCGATGATGCGGTGCTCGGCGGTGTCGACGAGGAACATCTTGCCGGGCTGCAGCCGGCCCTTGCGGACGACCTTGGCCGGGTCGATGTCGAGGACGCCGACCTCGGAGCCGAGGACGACGAGACCGTCGTCGGTGACCCAGTAGCGGCCGGGGCGCAGACCGTTGCGGTCGAGCACGGCGCCGACCTGGGTGCCGTCGGTGAAGGTGACGCAGGCGGGGCCGTCCCAGGGCTCCATCATCGTGGAGTGGAAGCCGTAGAAGGCGCGCCGGGCCGGGTCCATGGAGTCGTGGTTCTCCCACGCCTCCGGGATCATCATCAGCACCGAGTGCGGCAGCGAACGGCCGCCCAGGTGCAGCAGCTCCAGCACCTCGTCGAAGGAGGCGGAGTCGGAGGCGTCCGGCGTACAGACCGGGAAGACGCGGTCCAGGCCCTTGTCGCCGAACAGGTCGGAGACCAGCTGCGACTCGCGGGCGCGCATCCAGTTGCGGTTGCCCTGGACGGTGTTGATCTCACCGTTGTGCGCGACGAAGCGGTACGGGTGCGCGAGCGGCCACGACGGGAAGGTGTTCGTGGAGAACCGGGAGTGCACGAGCGCGATCGCGGAGGCGAAGCGGCGGTCGGACAGGTCCGGGAAGAAGGGCTCCAGCTGGCCGGTGGTCAGCATGCCCTTGTACACGATCGTGCGCGCGGACAGCGACGGGAAGTAGACACCGGCCTCGCGCTCGGCGCGCTTGCGCAGCACGAAGGCCTTGCGGTCCAGCGCGATGCCCTCGCTGGTGTGGTCGGCGACGAAGACCTGCCGGAAGACCGGCATGGTGGAGCGGGCGGTGGCACCCAGCAGCTCCGGGGCGACCGGAACCTCACGCCAGCCGAGGACCGTGAGACCCTCCTCGTCGGCGATCGTCTCGATCTGCGAGACGGCCTCGGCGGTGCCGTCCACCGGCAGGAAGGCGATACCGACGGCGTAGGAGCCGGCGGCGGGCAGTTCGAATCCGGCCACCTCGCGGAAGAAGGCGTCGGGCACCTGGGAGAGGATGCCGGCGCCGTCGCCCGAGTCGGGCTCGGAGCCCGTGGCACCGCGGTGCTCCAGGTTGCGCAGCACGGTGAGTGCCTGTTCAACCAGGGTGTGGGACGCCTCGCCGGTGAGGGTGGCGACGAAACCGACGCCGCACGCGTCGTGTTCGTTGCGGGGGTCGTACATACCCTGCGCAGCAGGGCGAGCATCCATGAACGACCAGTTCTGGCCATTCGCGGAGTGCTGGGACGGCTGGCGCGGCGTACGCATCGGCTCTCCCGTCGTCGTCATCAGGCATGTGGCAGGTGCCGAGGGACGACGTTGGCCCTCTGCGTGATCTCAAAATTTCGTGCAGGTTACATGATGGGGCGGTTCCCAGGAAGCGGATACACCGTTCCAACATGCGGACACCACGGGGTCCGTGGCGTAGGTGCCGCGCCGGGGCGGCGGGGTGCCGCGCGTGGCGGCGGGACCGCACATGACGGTCTGGGTGCCGCGCGGTGGCGGCGAACGTGTGAGGGGGACCGGACGGACGAGATCGGTCGGATCGGCGTCCGGCGGCCCGATGGGGGGCGGGGGGAGCGTTGTCACTCACCCCGCGGGGGTGCGGCAGGCGTCATTGCCCACAGCGCTTACGGCTCATGCCCGGTGGTCACGCACTCGAAACCAGCGAGTAACGGGCCTTCGCGGCTACCTATGCGGCCCAACGCATAGGTACCGGCGGTGCTATCCTACGGCCGTTCCGATCAGGGTGCCCAGGGCGTACGTCACACCGGCCGCCGCACCGCCCAGCGCGAGCTGCCTGAGGCCGCTGTACCACCAGCTGCGCGCGGTCACCTTGGCCACCACGGCACCGCAGCCGAAGAGTCCGGCGAGGGCGAGCAGCACGGTGGGCCACAGCGCGCTCGCGCCGAGCAGGAACGGCAGCACGGGCAGCAGGGCACCGAGGGCGAAGGACCCGAAGGAGGAGACGGCGGCGACCAGCGGCGAGGGCAGGTCACCGGGGTCGATGCCCAGCTCCTCGCGGGCATGGATCTCCAGGGCCTGCTCGGGATCCCTGGACAGCTGGCGGGCGACCTCCCGGGCCAGGGCGGGCTCCACACCCCGGGCGACGTACAGTGCCGCGAGCTCGTCCTCCTCGTCCTGGGGGTGCTTGCGCAGCTCACGGCGTTCGACATCGAGCTCGGCCTCGACCAGTTCCCGCTGGGAGGCCACCGAGGTGTACTCGCCCGCCGCCATGGAGAAGGCACCCGCCGCCAGCCCCGCGAGGCCGGTGAGGACAATGGTCTGCTGGCTCACGGACCCACCGGCCACGCCGGTCATCAGGGCGAGGTTGGAGACAAGACCGTCCATGGCGCCGAAGATGGCGGGGCGCAGCCAGCCGCCGTTGACATCGCGGTGCGTGTGGTTGTCGCGGTGCGCTTCGTGCAGCGCGGCCTGGGTTTCGATGACGGCCATGCGGGCCCCCCGGATAGCTTAGCCAAAGCTAACTTTGGACGAGTTCTACTTTTCGACAACACTGAACCTACGCCCCTTCTTCCACTCCCGCCAGCAAGGAAAGGCTGGGCTAACCTGCACCTTTACCGATCTTTGCTCATCCGTGCATGATCTTGCTCAGATGCCAAGCGGGTGACTTCGAGCAGTGCGGGGGCTCGTGCGGCCGCATGCCGTGGCACACATCCGCAAAGCGCCTTCCTGGCCCCGAAGGAGTCCGCCCATGGCATCGATCGCCTGTACTCCCCCGGCCTCGGCGCCCGACGACGCCGCCGGTCTCCGGGACAGGGCCCGCGGGGCACTGCTCGGCCTGGCCGTCGGGGACGCGCTGGGAGCGCCGGCGGAGAACCTGAAGCCGTCCGAGATCCGGGCCCGCTGGGGCCGCATCACGGGCTATGTGGCCGAGGTTCCGTCCGGCACGGACGACACGGAGTACGCGATCTTCTCGGGCCTGCTGCTCGCCCGGCACGGCTCGGCGCTGACCCCGGCGCATGTGGAGGCGGCCTGGCACGAGTGGATCGCCGACCGGGCCGAGGGCCCCTTCCGGGGCGCGGGCTTCAGCGAGCGCGGCACGCTGGAGAACCTGCGCCGGGGTCTCGCCGCCCCGATCTCGGCCCAGCACCGGCACGCCTGGAGCGACGGTCTGGCCATGCGGGCGGCCCCCTTCGGGGTCTTCGCCGCGGGCCGCCCCGCCGAAGCGGCCCGGCTGGTGGCGATCGACGGTTCGGTGAGTCACGAGGGCGAGGGCATCTACGGCGGCCAGGCGGTCGCGGCGGGGGTGGCGGCGGCGATGACGGGCGCGCCGGTTCCGGTGGTGATCGCCTCCGCCCTGGCGGTGATCCCCGAGGACTCCTGGACGGCGCGCTCCCTGCGCCGGGCGGTGGCCGTCGCCCACCGCGGCGAACGCGCGGTCCGCTCCGCGGTCGTCATCGGCGGCTACCCCTGGACCGACCTGGCCCCCGAGGCGGTCGCCCTCGCCTTCGGCGCGTACGCGGCGGCCGACGGCGACTTCGGGGAGGCGGTCCTCACGGCCGTCAACATGGGCCGCGACGCGGACACGACGGCTGCGGTGGCCGGCGCCCTGTCGGGCGCGACCCACGGCGTCTCCGCGATCCCGCCCACCTGGTCCTCCGCCATCGGCCCGGCCCGGGGCCGCTGCCTGCCGTCCATGGCGGGCCACCACATCCTGGACGTGGCGGAGCTGCTGGTACCGGGGGAGGGCGGGAAGTGGGGGGTGGGGGTGGTGCTTCCGGGGGTGCTGCCGGAGTCAGGCGGGCGGGCGGGCGAGCGGGGGGCCAGGGGGCGGAGCCCCCTGGTTGGGGCGGGGAACTCCGGGCACCCGGACAGCGAGGTGCAGTCATGACAGCGCGCCGTATCGAGGGACTCCTGCTCGGCCTGGCCGCGGGCGACGCCGCCGGCTGGCCGGCCGCACGGCACCGGGCCAGCCGTATGCCCGAGTGGACCCGTCGCCTCACCCGCGAGCTGGACACCTTCGCCGAGCAGAACGCCACCACCACCCTTCCGGTGCCGATCGCCCTCAACCAACCCCCCGCCCCCCTCCGCCTCGGCCCCTCCGACGACGCCGAGTGGGCGGCCTTCGCCGCGGAGGCGGTGCTGCGGGCCGGCGACGACGACGCCCTCGGCGACCTCAGCCGGGAGCGCCGTACCCGCGCAGCAATCGACCTCACCTGGACCGCCGTGGCCGCGGAGGTCGCCGCCGCGGCGGAGCGCGCACCCGAGGTGGAGTCCGCCGTGCTCCCGCTGCGCGCCCGCATCTCCGTCCGCTCCGGCCTCGGCAACCTCGCCGCCGGCCTGCGTCCGCCCGCGACCGGCCACGACAACCCGCACTACTTCGACGACGCCGCCTGCGTCCGCGCCTGCGTGCTCGCCGTCGCCCACCCCGGCGACCCCGAACGCGCCGCCGCGCTCGCCGAGTTCGACGCCCGCTACACCCAGGACGGCGACGGCGTGCACGGCGCCCGTGCCATGGCCGCGGCCCTCGCGCTCGCCCTCGCCGACGCCGGGACGGACACCTGCGTGACCGCCGCACTCGCCGAACTCCCGCCCGACACCGAGATCGGCCGCAACGCCCGCCACGCGCTCGCCCTCGCCGAGGACGGCGATTCCGCCTTCGCCCTCGTCCCGCCCCTGGAGCACCAGATCGTCGACCACGTCTACAGCTACGGCATCGCCGCCGCCGAGACCGTCCCGGTCGCCCTCGCCCTGACCACCGCCGCCCGCGGCCGTATCGCCGAGGCCGTGCCCGCCGCCGCCTGCCTGTCCCGGGTCGCCGACTCGGCCCCGGCCCTCGCGGGCGCCCTCACCGGAGCCCTCGGGGGTGGCGCGGCCGTGCCGGAGACCTGGCGGGACGCCTGCCGCACCCTGTCCGGCTGCGTCCTGCCCCGTCTCAGCGGCACCGACCTGGTGGAACTCGCCGGACTCCTGGAAGCCGCGCAACCGGCCCGCCCAGGAGGATGATTCGGGGCATGACGCCCATGGAGTCCAAAGGACTCAAAGAAGAAGAAAGCAGCCCACCATGCCCGCCCGGTCTGGACGACCGGATCACCGGCGCCCTCGTCGGAGCCGCCGTCGGCGACGCCCTCGGCGGCCCGGTCGAGGGGTACTCCCCCGACCAGATCGCCGAGCGCCACGGCGGCCGCGTCCACGGCGTCGTCGGCCCCTGGCACGGCGACGACTGGCGCACCGCCCGCCCCATCGCGCCCTACCACAAGGGCGACGGCCACGTCACCGACGACACCCTGATGACGCATGCGCTGATCCGGGTGTACGCCCGCGTCCGCGACCACCTCGACGCATACGCGATCGCCGACCACCTGGTCCCGGACCTGATGACGAACCCGCGCTGGATCCCGGAGCTGGAGACCGAGGCCCTGCCGCTGCACCGCCTCTTCCTCGCCGAGAAATGGCTCGTGGCCCGGCTGGCCTACGGTCACGCCGACCCCCGGGAGGCCGGCGTCGGCAACATCGTCAACTGCGGCGCGGCGATGTACATGGCCCCCGTCGGTCTGGTCAACGCCGCCAACCCGGCCGCCGCCTACGCCGAGGCACTGGACATCGCCGGTGCGCACCAGTCGTCGTACGGCCGTGAGGCGGCCGGTGTCCTCGCCGCGGCCGTCGCCGCCGCCGCGACCCCGGGCGCGACCCCGGACTCGGTCGTCACCGCCTGTCTGTCCCTGGCGAAGGACGGCACGCGCGAGGCGATCGAGAAGGTCTGCGAAGTGGCCCGCGGCCACAGGGACTTCGAGTCGGCGCTGGGGCCGCTGCGCGCGGCGGTGGCGCCGTACGACACCGTCGGCCCGGACTACCGCGCCCCCTCCCTGGCCGCCCGCCGTCCCTCCCGGCTGCACGCGATCGAGGAACTGCCCATCGCGCTGGGCATGGTGCTGGTCTCCGGCGGCGACTACCGGCACGCCGTCCTCGGTGCCGTCAACTACGGCCGCGACTGCGACTCGATCGCCACGATGGCCGGTGCCCTCGCGGGCGCCCTGGGCTCGCCCGTCCCGGAGGACTGGGCGAAGACGGTGGCGGAGGCCAGCCGGCTGGACCTGTGGGAGCCGGCCCGCACGCTGGCCGGGGTCGCGCGGCAGGTCTTCGAACGGGATGTGCGCCGGCGGCGCGCGCACGAGCGGGCGTTCACCGCCCTCGGAGGCTCCGCATGCTCCGACTGACCTGGGTCCAGCCGGAGGACCTGCTCGGCCACGAGCTGCGCCAGGCCCGCCTGGACGGGCGGGAGCCGTCGGCGATCGAGGCACGGTGGCGAGCGGCGGGCGGCCCGGACGCGCCGCCCCGGGCGGGCGCGTCCGCCCACGGCGTCTCGCGGTATCTGCGCCTCCTGGCCGAAGACCTCCTGGACGAACTGGCCGACCTTCCCAGCGGCTTGTCCCACGACGAGCCGACCGACCTGGCCCGCATCAAGTCCCTGTGCCCCAACTGGCCGGACCCGCCGGCGCGGGCGAGCGAAACCCACCCCCGGCCGGCCCCCACCCCGGCCGGCCTCGAAGCCGCCTGGCTCGGCCGGGCCATCGGGTGCCTCCTCGGCAAGCCCGTCGAAAAGCTCCCCCTCGACGGCATCCGCGCCCTCGCCCAGGCCACCGGCAACTGGCCCCTCACCACGTACTTCACGGCCCGCGGCGTCCCCGAGGACCTCCTCGCCCAGTACCCCTGGAACCGCCGCTCCGCCCCCACCTCCCTCGCCGAGAACATCGACGGCATGCCGGAGGACGACGACCTCAACTACCCCCTCCTGAACCTTCTGCTCCTCCGTCGTCACGGCAGGACCTTCAGCACCGCCGACGTGGCCCGGCTCTGGCTGGACGAACTCCCGCCCGGCCGCACCTTCACGGCCGAACGCGTCGCCTGCCGCAACCTCCTCACCGGCATCGAGCCCCCGCACACCGCCCGCCACCGCAACCCCTTCCGCGAGTGGATCGGCGCCCTGATCCGCGCCGATGTGCACGGCTGGGCCAACCCCGGCGACCCGGGCGCCGCCGCCGGACAGGCGCACCGCGACGCGGTCCTCACCCACACCGCCAACGGCGTCTACGCGGCGATGTTCACGGCCGCCGTCATCGCCACCGCCGCCACCGGAAGCCAGGACGTCCACACCTGTCTGCGCACCGGCCGCCGGGTGATCCCGCCCCGCTCCCGGCTCGCGCGGGCGATCGACCACGCCGTCCGACTGGCCGAGTCCCACGAGGACTTCGACGACGTCGTCGACGAGCTCCACGCCCGCTACTCCCCCGCCCACCACTGGGTGCACGCCATCCCCAACACCGCCCTGATCGCCGCCGCCCTCACCCACGCGGACGGCGACTTCACCGGCTCCGTCTGCCGTGCGGTCTCGGGGGGCCTGGACACCGATTCCGCCGGCGCCACGGCCGGCAGCATCGCGGGACTGCTCGCGGGCGACCCCGCCGCGCTCCCCGACCGCTGGCGGGCCCCGCTGAAGAACCGGCTCGCCACCACCGTCGCCGACTTCGACGGCACCGGCTTCGACACCCTCGCCCATCTCACCCACCTGGAGGCGACCCGCCCATGACCCACATCGTCGTCCTCGGCAGCACGAACATGGACCTCGTCACCTATGTCGCGAAGGCGCCGCAGCGCGGCGAGACCGTGACGGGGCGCGAGTTCCACACCATCCCCGGCGGCAAGGGGTCCAACCAGGCGATCGCCGCGGCCCGCGCCGGCGCCACCGTCTCGATGATCGGCGCGGTCGGCAACGACGCCTTCGGGCTGCGGCTGCGCGACACCCTCGAACACTCCGGCGTGGACACCGACTCCCTGCGCACGGTCGAGGGACCGTCCGGCACCGCGCACATCGTGGTGGACGACGAGGGCACCAACTCCATCGTCGTCATCCCCGGCGCGAACGGCACCGTCGACCACCTCTCCCCCGGCGACGAGGGAGTGATCGCCTCCGCCGACGCCCTGCTGCTGCAGCTGGAGATCCCGCTGCGCGCGGTCGTCGCCGGTGCGCAGGCGGCGCGCCGGCACGGGGTCCGTACGGTGCTCACCCCGTCCCCCGCCCAGCCGCTGCCGCCCGAACTCCTCGCCGCGACCGACCTGTTGGTGCCCAACGAGTACGAGGCGGTCACCCTCACCGGCCGCACCGACCCGCGCGAGGCCGCCGCCGCCCTGCTGGACCTGGTGCCGGAGGTGGCCGTCACCCTGGGCGCCACCGGCAGCCTGTATCTGGCCCGGGGCACCGAGCCGCTCGTGACGCCGGCGCCGACGGTGACCGCCGTCGACCCCACGGGCGCCGGTGACACCTTCGTCGGCGCGCTCGCGGTGGCCCTCGCCGAGGAGAAACCGGTACAGGAGGCCCTGTCCTGGGCTGCGGCCGCCGCGGCGATCTCCGTCCAGCGGGCCGGGGCGTCGGTGTCGATGCCGTACCGCCCGGAGATCGACGCCCAGTTCACGGCGTGAGGTACGACGACGCATGAGTACGACGAATCCCCCGCCCCTGTCCGGTCTGCGGGTGCTGGACCTGGCGACCCTGTTCGCGGGCCCCATGGCCGCCACGCTGCTCGGCGACTTCGGCGCCGAGGTGATCAAGGTCGAGCATCCGGAGCGGCCCGACCCCTCCCGCGGGCACGGCCCGGCCAAGCACGGCGTCGGCCTGTGGTGGAAGGTGCTCGGCCGCAACAAGCGGACCATCACCCTGGACCTGTCCACGCCCGGCGGCCGTGCCACCCTGCTCCGGCTCGCCGCCAGCGCCGACGTCGTGATCGAGAACTTCCGCCCGGGCACCCTGGAGAAGTGGGATCTGGGCTGGGCGGAACTGGCCGCCGCCAACCCCCGGCTGGTCCTCGCCCGGGTGACGGCCTTCGGACAGTTCGGGCCGTACGCGCACCGTCCCGGCTTCGGCACCCTCGCCGAGGCGATGAGCGGCTTCGCCGCGATCACCGGCGAGCCGGACGCGCCGCCCACGCTTCCGCCCTTCGGGCTCGCCGACTCGGTCGCGGGCCTGGCGACCGCCTACGCCGTGCTCACCGCGCTGTCCGCACGGGAGCGCACCGGCGCCGGGCAGGTCGTCGACATGGCGATCATCGAGCCGATCCTGTCGGTCCTCGGCCCCCATCTCACCTGGTACGACCAGCTCGGCCATGTCCAGGAACGCACCGGCAACCGGTCCGCGAACAACGCCCCGCGCAACACCTACCGCACCGCCGACGGCCACTGGGTCGCCGTCTCCACCTCCGCGCAGTCGGTCGCGGAGCGGGTGCTGCGCCTGGTGGGCCGCCCGGAGCTGACCGAGGAACCGTGGTTCGCCACCGGCGCGGACCGCGCCGCGCACGCCGACGTCCTGGACCAGGCGGTCGGCTCCTGGATCGCCGCCCGCACCCGCGCCGAGGTCCTCGCGGCCTTCGAGAAGGCTCAGGCGGCGGTGGCCCCCGTCCAGGACGTCCGGGACGTCCTGGCCGACCCCCAGTACCAGGCGCTGCGCACGGTCACCACCGTCGACGACCCCGAGCTGGGCCCGCTGCGCATGCAGAACGTCCTCTTCCGGCTCTCCGCGACGCCCGGCGCGATCCGCTGGGCCGGCCGCCCGCACGGCGCGGACACCGAGGCCGTGCTCACCGAACTGGGCCTCACCCCCGCCGAGCTGCGCGCCCTGCGCGAGGAGGGCGCCCTGTGACCCCGCACCCGCTCACCTGGCTCTACGTCCCCGGCGACCGCCCGCCCGTGGTGGCCAAGGCGCTGGCCGCGGGCGCCGACGTGGTGGTGATCGACCTGGAGGACGCGGTCGCCCGGGACCGCAAGGAGCACGCCCGCGCGGCCACGGCCGAGCTGCTCACCGACCCCCAGCCGGTCCCGGTCCACGTCCGGGTCAACGCCTCGGACAGCCCCTGGGCCGCGGCCGATCTGGCGGCCCTCGCCGCGCTTCCCGGCCTGGCGGCCCTGCGGCTCCCGAAGGTGACCGGTCCGGCCGAGATCAGGCAGGTCGCCGCCGCCACCCCTGTGCCGCTGTACGCGCTGCTGGAGTCGGCCCTCGGCATCGAGCACGCACACGCCATCGCCACCGCCCACCCCGCCCTGCGGGGCATCGCCCTCGGCGAGGCGGATCTGCGGGCCGACCTGGGGGTACGGTCCGACGCGGGCCTCGACTGGCCGCGCTCCCGGGTGATCGTCGCCGCCCGCGCGGCCGGCCTCGCCCCACCCCCGCAGTCGGTCCACCCCGACATCCGCGATCTGGACGGCCTCGCCGCCTCCTGCGCCCATGGCCGCTCCCTCGGCTTCCTGGGCCGCGCGGCCATCCATCCCCGGCAGCTCCCGGTGATCGAACGGGCCTACCTGCCCACCCCGGCGGAGATCGAACACGCGGAGACGGTCCTGAAGGCAGCCGCGACGAAAGAGGGCGCCCAGGCCCTCCCGGACGGCAGATTCATCGACGCGGCGGTGGTGGCGATGGCCCACCGCACCCTGTCCCTGGCGGCGAGAGCCTGACCTCTTCCTCCGCCCGCACGCGCCGAGGGCGCCCGGAACGAACTCCGGGCGCCCTCGGCGTCGTAAGACCAGCGGTCAGCTCTTCTTGGTCGCCGACTCGGCCTCGCCCTTCGCCTCCGCGGCCTCCGCGGCTTCCACGGCCTCCGGCTCGGCATTGTCCTCGGGCTTGTCCTCGGCCTTGTTCTCAGCCTTGTCCTCGGCCTCGTCGGCAGTTTCCGTACCGTCGGCCGGACCCTCGGCGACACCGGGCTCGACCACCGCTTCCCTGCCCGGCCGCTTCTTGGACGACACCACGATGTACGTCACCGCCAGCAGGAACACGATCAGCGCGGTCCAGTCGTTCAGGCGGAGGCCCAGGATGTGGTGCGCGTCGTCCACGCGCATGTACTCGATCCAGCCGCGGCCCACGCAGTAGGCCGCGACGTAGAGGGCGAAGGCGCGGCCATGGCCGAGCGTGAAGCGGCGGTCGGCCCAGATGACCAGGAGAGCCACGCCGATGCACCACAGCGACTCGTACAGGAAGGTCGGGTGGTAGTAACCCGGCACCCGGCCGCCCTCGGAGGAGGTGATGTGCAGGGCCCAGGGAACATGCGTCTCACGGCCGTACAGCTCCTGGTTGAACCAGTTGCCCCAGCGGCCGATGGCCTGCGCGAACGCGATGCCGGGGGCGACGGCGTCGGCGTACGCCGGCATCGGGATGCCCCGGCGCCGCGCGCCGATCCACGCGCCGAGCGCGCCGAGCGCGATCGCGCCCCAGATGCCCAGGCCGCCCTGCCACACCTTGAAGGCGTCCACCCAGTCACGGCCCGGGCTGAAGTACAGCTCGTAGTCCGTGATCACGTGGTAGAGCCGGCCGCCGACCAGACCGAACGGCACAGCCCAGACCGCGATGTCGGCGACGGTACCGGCCCGCCCGCCGCGGGCGATCCAGCGCTTGTTGCCGAGCCAGACGGCGACGAAGACGCCGATGATGATGCAGAAGGCGTAGCCGCGCAGCGGGATGGGGCCGAGATACAGCACCCCGCGCGACGGGCTGGGAATGTAGGCAAGTTCCATGGCAAGTCCGACGCTACCGTGCCGGGCCGTGGTGACGGCAAGCAGCCCGGCTACGGGTCCATAACGGGGGCGTGAGAAAACGGGCGGCGGAAGCAAGATCCTTACCGCCGGTTGGCCGCCTCCACCATCTGCTTGAGCTTGGCCGGGGTCATGCCCTGCTGCTGGTAGATGCTCTTGCCGTCGAGCAGGACCGTGGGCGTGGAGTTGAGACCGCTGGTCTGGAAGGCCTTGTGGGACTTGTTGACCCAGCTGTCGTGGGTGCCGTCCTTGACGCACTTCTGGAACGCGGGGGTGTCCAGGCCACCGACCTTGCCGGCCAGGTCGATCAGCTTGGCGTTGTCCGCGAACGCGTCGTCGGTCTCCTTGGGCTGGTTCGCGTACAGCACGTCGTGGTAATCGCGGAACTTTCCGGCGTCCTGGGCGCAGGCCGCGGCGTTGGCGCCGCGCAGGGAGCCGGTGCCGCCGAGGTTGCCGTCGATCAGCCGGACCAGGTGGTACTCGATTCTGAGCTTGCCGGAGTCGGCCAGTTCGTGGAGCGTCGGGCGGTAGGCGGTCTCGAAGGCCTGGCAGGCCGGGCAGCGGACGTCCTCCCAGACGGTGAGCGTCGACTTGGCGCCGTCCTTGCCGACCGGGACGGCGAGGCTGTCCTTGCCCTGCGCGCCCGAGGGCGCCACGACCGGGCCCGCCTTCTCGCTGCTCTTGTTCTTGCCGGCGTTCGCGGCGAGCACGCCGATCACCGCCGCGAGGCCGAGGACGCAGACGATGCTCACGCCCACGATCAGCGTGCGCCTCCGCTTCTCCGCGGCCTTCTGCTTCTCACGCTCGACCGCCAGCCGCTCCCGGGCGGTGCGCTTTCCGTCACGGTTCTTCTCGCTCACACCCCCAGAACGAACCGGGGAGGCGCAGCGCGCCTCCCCGGTCCCAGGTCCACCCGTTCGGGTGAGCGAATGTTCTGACGGGGGTGTTCTGATAGGGAAAGTGACCTGCGGTTACGCCTCTCCGCGCACGCCCTTCGCCAGCTCCCCGGCCAGCTCGCGGACCCCCTCCAGGCCGGCCGCATGGTCGGGGGCGTCCAGCATCCGCTTCACGAAGGCCGAGCCGACGATGACGCCGTCGGCGAAGCCGGCGACCTCGGCGGCCTGAGCGCCGTTGGAGACGCCGAGCCCGACGCAGACGGGCAGCCCGGTGCCGGTGGCGCGGGTGCGCTCGACCAGGTTCTGGGCCTGCGCGCCGACGGATTCGCGGGTGCCGGTGACACCCATCAGCGAGGCCGCGTAGACGAAGCCGCTGCCCGCCGCGGTGATCTGGGCGAGCCGCTCGTCCTTGCTGCTCGGCGCCACGACGAACACGGTCGCGAGGCCGTGCTTCTCGGCGTGCTCCCGCCACAGCGCCGACTCCTGGACGGGCAGGTCGGGCAGGATGCAGCCCGCGCCGCCCGCCTCGCCCAGCTCGGCGGTGAACCGCTCGACGCCGTAGCGGTCGATGGGGTTCCAGTAGGTCATGACGAGGACCGGCTTCCCGGTCGCCTCATACGCCTCACGGACCGTGCGCATGACGTCGGCGATCTTGACGCCGCCGCGCAGGGCGATGTCGTCGGCGGTCTGGATGACCGGGCCGTCGAGGACGGGGTCGCTGTGCGGCAGTCCCACCTCCACCACGTCCGCCCCGCCGCCGAAGACGGCCTTGATCGCCTCGATGCCGCCGTCCACGGTCGGGAACCCGGCCGGGAGGTAGGCGATGAGCGCGGACCGGCCCTCGGCCTTGGCGGCGGCCAGGGTGTCCGACAGCAGCTGGATCTTCCCGCTCACTTGGCGTCCCCCTCGATCTCGGCGGTGTCGGCTTCGTCGGCGGCCACCTCGGCGTCGGTGTCGTACAGGCCGAAGTAGCGGGCGGCGGTGTCCATGTCCTTGTCGCCGCGGCCGGACAGGTTGACGACGATCAGGCCGTCCTTGCCCAACTCCCTGCCTACCTCCAGGGCGCCGGCGAGGGCGTGGGCGCTCTCGATGGCCGGGATGATGCCCTCGGTGCGGGACAGCAGACGCAGCGCCTGCATGGCCGCGTCATCGGTGATCGCGCGGTACTCGCCGCGGCCGGAGTCCTTGAGGTAGGAGTGCTCCGGGCCGATGCCCGGGTAGTCCAGACCGGCCGAGATGGAGTACGGCTCGGTGATCTGGCCCTCGTCGTCCTGCAGGACGTACGAGCGGGAACCGTGCAGGATGCCCGGCTCGCCGGCGGTCAGGGTGGCCGCGTGCTCACCGGTCTCGATGCCGTGCCCGGCCGGTTCGCAGCCGATGAGCCGGACCCCCTCGTCGGGGATGAAGGCGTGGAAGAGGCCGATGGCGTTGGAGCCGCCGCCGACGCACGCGATCGCGGCGTCGGGCAGGCGCCCGGCGCGCTCCAGGAGCTGGCGGCGGGCCTCCACGCCGATCACTCGGTGGAAGTCGCGGACCATGGCCGGGAAGGGGTGCGGGCCGGCGACAGTACCGAACAGGTAGTGGGTGTGGTCGACGTTCGCCACCCAGTCGCGGAACGCCTCGTTGATGGCGTCCTTGAGCGTGCGGCTGCCGGACTTCACCGCGACGACCTCGGCGCCGAGCATGCGCATGCGGGCCACGTTCAGGGCCTGGCGCCTGGTGTCGACCTCGCCCATGTAGATGGTGCAGTCGAGGCCGAACAGGGCGCAGGCGGTCGCGGTCGCGACGCCGTGCTGGCCGGCCCCGGTCTCCGCGATCACGCGCGTCTTGCCCATCCGCTTGGTGAGCAGCGCCTGACCGAGGACGTTGTTGATCTTGTGGGAGCCGGTGTGGTTGAGGTCCTCGCGCTTGAGGAACACGCGAGCGCCACCCGCTTCCGCGGCAAAACGCGGGACCTCGGTGAGGGAGCTGGGGCGGCCGGTGTAGTTGACCATCAGGTCGTCGAGTTCCCGGGCGAACTCGGGGTCGTGCTTGGCCTTGTCGTACTCCACGGCGACCTCGTCCACGGCGGCGACGAGGGCCTCCGGGATGAACTTGCCGCCGAACGCGCCGAAGTAGCCTTCGGCGCTGGGGACTTGACCCTGTGGATCAGGGAAGAAGAAGTTGCTGGGCATGCCGAAACCTCACGGTGAGTGCGTGTGAAAAGACACTATTCGCCGTGGGGGCGGGGATTTGTCCTTTGACTGCGGGCCGCCAGTGGCTTGTCGCGCCCGCGCGGCGGTAGCCGCAAATCAAACAGAGCCCCGCGCCCCTTGGGTTGGCTGCTGCCATCGCATGCCGTTGACCTGCCCGGGCTCATCGCCGATGACGTACCGCACCCTGCGGCCGTGGACGCGCCTCGCCGGGGCGCGGCAGCCCCTTGGGCGGCAGCCGCGCGCCAGGCGGGCGTACCGGTCGACGGTCGTCACGGTGAGAGTCATCGGGGTCAGCCTACCGAATGATCAGCTCCGGCCGTGCCGCAGCGCGGGGTGTTCCCCCGCCGCGACCAGGTCGGCGACGGCGGTCTTGGGGTCGCGCCCGGTGACCAGGGACTCGCCGACCAGGACCGCGTCGGCGCCGGCGTTGGCGTAGGCGATCAGGTCGTGCGGGCCACGGACACCGGATTCGGCGACCTTGACGATGTGGTCGGGGATCTCCGGCGCGACCCGCTCGAACGTGCCGCGGTCCACCTCAAGGGTCTTGAGGTTGCGCGCGTTGACGCCGATGACCTTGGCGCCCGCGTCCACGGCCCGCTCGACCTCGTCCTCGTCGTGCACCTCGACGAGCGGGGTGAGCCCGATCGACACCGCGCGCTCGATCAGCGACTCCAGGGCCGGCTGGTCCAGGGCGGCCACGATCAGCAGGGCGAGGTCGGCGCCGTACGCCCGGGCCTCCCACAGCTGGTACGACGTGACGATGAAGTCCTTGCGGAGCACCGGGATGTCCACGCGCGCGCGGACGGCCTCCAGGTCGGCCAGCGAGCCGCCGAAGCGGCGCTGTTCGGTGAGGACGGAGATGACGGCCGCGCCGCCCGCCTCGTAGTCCGCGGCGAGCCCGGCCGGGTCGGCGATCGCCGCCAACGCGCCCTTGGAGGGGCTGGAGCGCTTGACCTCGCAGATCACCTTGACGCCGTCGCCCTTGAGCGCGGCCACCCCGTCCTTGGCGGCGGGAGCCTTGGCCGCGCGCTCCTTGAGCTCGTCGAGGCTGACGCGTGCCTGCCGCTCCGCGAGGTCGGCACGGACTCCGTCGATGATCTCGTCGAGCACACTCACGCGAGCGGCCCCCTTTCAGACGGTGGTTCCTTCAGGTTTTGAAAACCCGTGGTCATTGCGATGGTATCCGCAGGAGCGCGGAGCCCTCGCATCCGGTGGACGCCGGTCCCACTACCTGGACCTCCACTATGTGATCAAGGGTGCAGCCAGCCGCCCGAGGGCAGGTTCCGGACAGCCGTGAACACCAGCAGCAGCGCACCGAGCGCCCACAGGTGCGCCGGCCGCGGATCGAGCCGCACCGGCCGGCCGCGCACGGCGTGCACCACCCATACGGTCCACAGCACCGCGAAGCCCAGGTAGGCGGCCACGCCCAGCGCGTTGTCCCGCAGCGCGGTGAGCAGGTCGCCGTGGACGAAGGCGTGGGCGCTGCGCAGTCCGCCGCAGCCGGGGCAGTACAGGCCGGTGATCCGGTACAGCGGGCAGACCGGGTAGTGGCCGGGCTCGTTCGGGTCGACGGCGCCCACGTAGACGAAGGCCCCGGCGACGGCCGCGAGGAGCCCCGCCGGGACGGCGAGGCGCCGCCACACCGGGCCGGCGGGCGCGGTACGGGCGACGAGCGGGAACGGACGGCTCTCGGCGTTCACCCGATCATTGTCCCCCGCGGTCCGGCGGCACGCGCGTCCGGCCACCGGAATCCCCTGGACACCGCGAGGGGCGGCCCGCACCCTCCGCGGGTGCCGGGCCGCCCCTCGGGGAAGCGGTGTCCGGGCTTCAGCTCTCCGCGCCGGCCGGCTCACGGGTCGCGAGGGGGGCGCCGCTCATCTGGAGAGGGACCTGCTTCTGACCCATGCCCATGGCGCGCATGATGCCGCCGACCACCGCGCCGCCGAGGATCAGCACCATGCCGGCCCAGAAGCCGACCGGCTGGGCCATCACCATGAAGGCGCCCGCGACGCAGAAACCGATGAAGGAAATGATGACACCGGTCCAGGCGGCCGGGGTGTGACCGTGGCCGTGGCTGCTGCCCGCCATGTCTGTGCTCCTCGTTGCTGTGTACGTGTCCCAGAAGAGCGGCGTACGTGTCGTACGGCTCCGAGCCCGACCGTCACTGTCCGAGCCGGACGCTCGTCGTCCATTGTCCCGTACGCGCGCCCGTGCCGGACGCGGGGGTGGCGTCTGGTTCGCCACACCCGGGCCCTCGGTTCAGGTCCCGGTGGGGTCCTCTCCCCGGTCCAGGGCGTTCCAGATCTCCTCGGGCCGTTCCGGGTCGACCGGGCGGGCCTTGCGGCGCGGGCGGTCGGTGCCGCGCTCGTAGCGGCCGGACATGGCGGGCCACAGGTTGCCGTAGCGCAGCGCCAGCAGGCCGGCCAGCAGGATCAGCAGTCCGCCGGCGGCCGCGACGTAGGGCCAGCCGGTGTGGCTGAGCGCGGCGACGGTGGCGGAGGTGTCGCCGCTCGCCTGTGCGGCCTTCTCGTCCAGCGCCGAGCTGTCGGAGGCGGACACGAGCGCGGCGGCCATGATGCCGGCGCCGGACAGCGCGAGCAGCCCGGCGACGACCAGCCGGCCGGCCCTGCGGACGGCGAAGACGGCGACGAGCGCGGCGAGGCCCACTATGGCGAGGGCCGCGGGGACGCCCGTGACGTCGCTGCCCTTGGCGGTCAGCGGGAACGCGCCGCCGGCCACCGTCGCGGTGCCCTCGGCCCAGCGCTGCCGGGTGGCGAGCAGCGCCACGGCCGCGCCGAGCGCACCGCACAGGAGGGCCACGGCGAGGCTCCGCCGGCCGGAGCGGACGGGCTCGGCGGCTTCGGTACGAGGGTGAGGAACAGCAGTCACGCACTCCACTATCGCCTGAACCCCGCGCGAACCGTCACCCGGGTCCGTCAAGCCATGGGTGGGTCGAGTTTCGGCCATGATCCGCTCACGAACCGCACATGAACGTCCCAGGAACCGCAAAGGAACGTTCACAGTTCAACATCCATCTTGTTGACGTGGCCCCGCCATCCGTACGTTCTGCGCCACCACGGCACGACACCACACGCCGTGGTGGCACTCGCGCACCCCCCACAGCCCTTCCCGGTTCACCCACCTCGCGGAGGACGTACGTTGCGCAGAACCGCTTCCCTCACCGCCGTGGCCACACTCGCCACGGCCGCCCTCGCCCTGGCCGCCCCGGTCGGCCAGGCCGCCCAGGCCACCGCCTCCTCGTCCCACGGCGTGGCCGTCGCGCATGCCTGCGGCGCCCCGACGCAGAAGGGCGAGATGGCCTGCAACGCCCTCAAGGTCACCTCGGGCACCCCGAAGTCGGCGCACGCCGAGAGCGATCTGACCGCGGCCGCCGCGCCCTCCGGCTACGGCCCGGCCTCGCTGCAGGCGGCGTACAACCTGCCCTCCGCGAGCGGCGGTTCGGGCCAGACGGTGGCGATCGTCGACGCCTACGACGACCCGAGCGCCGAGTCCGACCTCGCCGTCTACCGCTCCCAGTACGGCCTGTCCGCCTGCACGACCGCCAACGGCTGCTTCCAGAAGGTGGACCAGAACGGCGGCACCAAGTACCCGCGCGGCAACTCCGGCTGGGCCGAGGAAATCTCCCTCGACCTCGACATGGTCAGCGCGGCCTGCCCGAACTGCAAGATCCTGCTGGTGGAGGCGAGTTCCTCCAGCATGACCAACCTGGGTACGGGCGTGAACACCGCGGTCCGGCTGGGCGCGAAGTTCGTCTCCAACAGCTACGGCGGCTCCGAGTCCGCCAGCGACGCGACCTACGACTCCTCCTACTTCAACCACCCGGGTGTCGCCATCACCGTCTCCTCCGGTGACAACGGCTACGGCGTCGAGTACCCGGCGGCGTCGAAGTACGTGACGGCGGTGGGCGGTACGTCCCTGAAGACGGCCTCCAACTCGCGCGGCTGGACGGACACGGTGTGGAGCGGGGCCGGCTCCGGCTGCTCCGCGTACGACGCCAAGCCCAGCTGGCAGAAGGACTCCGGCTGTGCGAACCGCACGGTCGCGGACGTCTCGGCGGTCGCCGACCCCAACACCGGTGTCGCGGTGTACGACACCTACGGGCAGGGCAGCGGCTGGATGGTCTTCGGCGGCACCAGCGCCTCCTCCCCGCTGATCGCGGCGACCTACGCGCTGGCCGGCGCCCCGTCCGCCGGCTCCTCCCCGGCGTCCTTCCCGTACGCGCACACCTCGGCGCTGAACGACGTCACCAGCGGCTCCAACGGCAGCTGCGGCGGCTCGTACCTGTGCACCGGCACCACCGGGTACGACGGGCCGACCGGGCTCGGCACCCCGAACGGCACCGCCGCGTTCACCGGCTGAACTCTCCTATGAGTTGAGCCTGTTGGCCGTGTGCACCGCGCGGAGGACCGCCGCCGCCTTGTTGCGGCACTCCTGGTCCTCCGCCACCGGGTCGGAGTCGGCGACGATGCCGGCTCCGGCCTGCACATATGCCGTGCCGTCCCGCAGCAGGGCGGTGCGGATGGCGATCGCGGTGTCGGAGTCGCCCGCGAAGTCCAGATAGCCGACGCAGCCGCCGTACAGGCCGCGCCGGGACGGCTCCAGTTCGTCGATGATCTGCATCGCGCGGGGCTTGGGGGCGCCGGAGAGGGTGCCCGCCGGGAAGCACGCGGTGAGCACGTCGAAGGCCGTGCGGCCCTCGGCCACCCTGCCGGTGACGGTCGAGACGATGTGCATGACGTGCGAGTAGCGCTCGATGGACATGAAGTCGACCACCTCGACGGAGCCGGGCTCGCAGACCCGGCCGAGGTCGTTGCGCCCGAGGTCGACGAGCATCAGGTGCTCGGCGCGCTCCTTGGGGTCGGCCATCAGCTCCTCGGCGAGGGCCTGGTCCTGCTGCGGGGTGGTCCCGCGGGGCCGGGTGCCGGCGATGGGGTGGACCATCGCGCGTCCGTCCTCGACCTTCACCAGCGCCTCGGGGGACGAGCCGACGACGTCGAAGCCCTCGAAGCGGAACAGGTACATGTACGGGGAGGGGTTCGTGGCCCGCAGCACCCGGTAGACGTCGAGGGCGCTCGCGCTGCACGGGGTCTCGAAGCGCTGCGAGGGCACGACCTGGAAGGCCTCGCCCGCGCGGATGCGCTCCTTGACGTCCTCGACGGCCACCTGGAAGTCGGGGCCGCCCCACAGCGCGGTGTACTCGGGCAGTTCGGAGGGCGGCAGCACGGCAGGGGGCTGGGCGACCGCGCGCGTGAGGTCGGCCTCCATGGCGTCGAGCCGGGCCACCGCGTCGGCGTAGGCCTCGTCCACACCGGTGTCGAGGTCGTTGTGGTTGATCGCGTTGGCGATCAGCAGGACCGAGCCCTCCCAGTGGTCCATGACGGCGAGGTCGCTGGTCAGAAGCATGGTCAGCTCGGGCAGCTTCAGGTCGTCGCGCTCGCCGGGGCCGATCTTCTCCAGGCGGCGGACGATGTCGTAGCCCAGATAGCCGACCATGCCTCCGGTGAAGGGCGGCAGTCCTTCCTGCTGCGGGGTGTGCAGGGCCTGGATCGTGGCGCGCAGGGCCTTCAGGGGGTCGCCGTCCGCGGGCACGCCTACCGGCGGCGTGCCGAGCCAGTGCGCCTGTCCGTCGCGCTCCGTCAGCGTCCCGGCGGACCGGACGCCGACGAAGGAGTACCGGGACCAGGAGCGGCCGTTCTCCGCGGACTCCAGAAGGAAGGTGCCGGGGCGCTCGGCGGCCAGTTTGCGGTACAGCGCGACCGGGGTGTCGCCGTCGGCGAGGAGCTTGCGCGTCACGGGGATGACGCGCCGGTCGGTGGCGAGCTTGCGGAAGGTCTCGAGGTCCATGGCGGCCGACCTTACTGATCAGATGCCGGAGCGGCGGAATCGGCGTCCTTGAGGAGCACGTCCTCGTCGAAGCAGGTGCGCGCCCCGGTGTGGCAGGCCGCGCCCACCTGGTCGACCTTGACCAGGACGGTGTCGGCGTCGCAGTCCAGCGCGACCGACTTCACCCACTGGACGTGGCCCGAGGTGTCGCCCTTGACCCAGTACTCGCGGCGGCTGCGGGACCAGTAGGTGCAGCGGCCGGTGGTCAGGGTGCGATGCAGCGCCTCGTCGTCCATCCAGCCGAGCATGAGCACCTCACCGGTGTCGTACTGCTGGGCGATGGCGGGCAGGAGACCGTCCGCGCTGCGCTTGAGGCGGGCGGCGATCTCCGGGTCGAGGCTGCTGGGCCGGGGAGTCCCGGTCGTACTGGTCATGGATGCCATTGTGCCGCGCGGGTACGACAACGCCGGTGCCGTGTCCACTGCGCGGACCGAGCACCTGGTCGTAGGCTGACTCCATGTCGACCTTCGCCAAGCGTGAACGGCTTCTGCTCGCGGACCTCTTGGAAACCGTCGGTCCGGACGCCGACACCCTCTGCGAGGGCTGGCGGACCCGGGACCTGGCCGCGCATGTCGTCGTGCGCGAGCGCCGCCCGGACGCGGCCGGGGGCACGCTGATCAAGCAGCTCGCGCCGCGCCTGGAGAAGGTGATGGCCGAGTACGCCGCGAAGCCGTACGAGGAGCTGATCCAGCTGATCCGTACCGGCCCGCCGCGCTTCTCCCCCTTCCAGCTCAAGCAGGTCGACGAGGCGGCCAACATCGTCGAGTTCTACGTCCACACCGAGGACGTCCGCAGGGCCCAGCCGGACTGGAGCCCGCGCGAGCTGGACCCCGTCTTCCAGGACGCCCTGTGGTCCCGGCTGGAGCGCACCGCGCGGCTGGTGGCCCGAGGTGTGCCGACGGGCCTGGTGCTGCGCCGCCCGGACGGGCAGACCGCCGTGGCACACCGGGGCGCGCCGGTGGTCACGGTGACCGGCGAGCCGTCGGAGCTGCTGATGTTCGTGTTCGGGCGGCAGAACGCGGCCGAGGTGGAGGTCGAGGGCGAGACGGACGCGATCACCAAGCTGACCGAGTCCAGGCAGCTGGGCATCTGAGCGTCTTCAAGGAGTTCAGCCCGGGAGTTCCGCGCGGCGCAGGGACGGTACGGCGAGGGCGACGACCCCGCCCAGGGCGCAGACGCCGGCGCTGACGGCGTAGACCGGCCCGAGCCCGAAGGCGCCGATCGCGGCCGCCGCGAGCGGCATGGACAGCGGGGTGAGGCCGAGGCTGATCATGCTGGAGACGGCGGTGACCCGGCCCAGATGGGCGGGGTCGGACTGGGTCTGCAGCAGGGCCCCGCAGAGGGCGCCGCTGAGCCCGGTGAGCAGGCCGACGAGCAGGGCCGTACCGACGGCCGCGGCCAGGGTGGGTACGAACGCGAGGGCGCCCACGGCCACGGCCCCCACGGCACACGCCCACCCGGTGACCAGCCCGGCGCGCGGCAGCCGCCCCCGGACCGCCAGCAGCAGCGAGGCCGCTCCCGCGCCGGTCCCGAATCCGGCCAGCACCCAGCCCATGCCGGAGGCACCCCAGCCGCGCCGCTCGGCGAGCAGGGTCAGCCCGACGTTCAGCGGGCCGACGAAACCGAGGTCGCCGAGGGCGATGGCCAGCATCAGCGGGGCGAGGACGCGGTGGCGGCGGATGTGGCGCAGTCCGGCGCCGAGGTCACCCCAGGCGCTTCCCGACGCCTCGGGCCTGTCGTCCTTCGGCAGGTCCCGTACCCGCACCGAGAGCAGCAGGGGCACCGAGACGGCGATGAGCAGCCCGGCGAGGGCGAACGCGGTCGCGGCACCGCCGACGGCCACACCGAGCCCGCCGAGCGGGGCCCCGGCCACGCCGGCGAACCGGATCGCGAGGCCGCGCATCCCCTGGACCCGGGCGAGCTGGCCCTTCTCGGTGAGGCGGGCGGGCAGGGCGCCCACGGCGGGCATGAACACGGCGTCGACCGTGCCGAAGACCAGTGCCAGCACGGCGAGCGGCCACAGTCCCGGGCTGGTGAGGAACAGCAGGGCGGCCACGGCGAGGACGGCCGCGCAGCGCACGGCGTCGCTGCCGATGACGACGAGACGCGGCCCGAACCGGTCGGCGATCACTCCGCCGCCCAGCATCAGTACGGCCCTGGGCAGCGCGCTTGCGGACATCACGAGACCGGCCTGTGCGGGCGTTCCGGCCTGTACGGCGGCCCAGGACAGGGCGAGGTAGTACACGCTGTCGCCGAGCATCGAGGAGGTGTAGGCGGTGAGCCAGCGCAGGACGTCGGGGTCGCGGTGGGCCTGTGGCGCGGTCGCCGACGGGGTGAGTGTGGCGGTCACGGGAGAGGGGGCCTCTCAGATGCGGAACGGGAAGCCGTACAGGTAGAGCGCCACGTGCTCGCGTCCCTCGGTCTCGCCCGCGGCCTCGGCGGCCCGGCCCCGCTCGTCGAACTTGCGCAGGACCGCATCCAGCTCGTCCTTCAGCGCGGTGAGCTCCGCCGGGGTCAGCCGCATCCAGGACTCGGTGTCCACCGACGCGGTGTTCCACTCGGGCCCCCAGGTGGGGCGTTCGTCCAGGTAGCGGCGGTACTGGTCGGCCCGCTGATCGTGGAAGAGACGCGTGGCCGCGAGGTGTGCGGCGGCCTTTCCCGGCTCTCCCCGGAAGTCCTCGTCCCGGATGCGCACCCCGTCGGACGCCGGCTGCCACCAGCGCTCCCGCCCGTCCGCCGTCTGCGGCTCGGCCTCCTCGATCAGCCCGTGGTCGGCGAGCTTGCGCAGGTGGTAGCTGACCAGGGACACCGCCTCATCGACGTGTTCGGCCAACTGGGAGGCGGTGGCCACCCGCTCCATACACAGCAGCCGGTACAGATGGGCGCGCAACGGGTGCGCGAGGGCCTTGAGCGTGCCCACGTCCGTGATCCGGCGCTCCTGTTCACGAGGCATACCCCGACCGTAGATACGAAAGAAAGGTTGCACAACAGATTTTGCGCAACCTCTCTTTCGTATCTGCCCAAGCCCGGCGCAGCGTCAGCGCACGGGGTGCCCCGCCGCCCGCAGCGTCTCCTTCACCTCGCCGATCCGCAGATCCCCGAAGTGGAACACCGACGCGGCCAGCACGGCGTCCGCGCCCGCCTCGATCGCCGGCGGGAAGTCGGCCAGCCTGCCCGCGCCACCCGAGGCGATCACCGGGACGGTCACGTGCTTGCGCACCGCCGCGATCATCTCCAGGTCGTAGCCGTCCTTGGTGCCGTCCGCGTCCATGGAGTTCAGCAGGATCTCCCCGGCGCCCAGCTCGGCCGCCCGGTGCGCCCATTCGACGGCGTCGATGCCGGTGCCGCGCCGGCCGCCGTGCGTCGTCACCTCGAAGGAACCCGACTCGGAGCGGCGCGCGTCCACCGACAGCACCAGCACCTGGCGGCCGAAGCGCTCCGCGATCTCCCTAATCAGGTCGGGACGCGCGATCGCCGCCGTGTTCACGCCCACCTTGTCGGCGCCCGCCCGCAGCAGCTTGTCCACGTCCTCGGCCGTACGGACGCCGCCGCCGACCGTCAGCGGGATGAACACCTGCTCCGCGGTGCGCCGCACCACGTCGTACGTCGTCTCCCGGTCGCCCGAGGACGCGGTGATGTCCAGGAACGTCAGCTCGTCGGCGCCCTCGGCGTCGTACACCTTGGCCATCTCGACGGGGTCGCCCGCGTCGCGCAGGTTCTGGAAGTTGACGCCCTTGACGACCCGGCCGTTGTCCACGTCCAGGCAGGGGATGACTCGGACCGCCAGGGTCATGACTGCTCAGGCTCCTCTGAATGCTTCAAGTTCCACTTCCACCAGGATGCGCGGATCGACGAACCCCTCGACGACCAGCAGGGTCGACACCGGGCGCACGGAGTCGAACAGCTCCTTGTGCGCCCGGCCGACGGCGTCCACGTCCCGCACATGGGTCAGGTACATCCGCGTACGGATCACGGACCCGATGCCGAGCCCGAACTCGCCGATCGCCTCGATGGCGCTGGTGAACGCCACCTTGGCCTGTTCGTACGGGTCGCCCTCGCCGTACAGGACATCGCCCCGGAAGGCCGTCGTGCCGGCGACCAGCACGCGGTCCCCCGCCGCGACGGCACGTGCGAAACCGAAACTCTCTTCCCAGGGACTTCCGCTCTGCACACGCCGCACGGCTTCGGACGTCATGACGACACAGCCTCCAAGGCCTCTTCCAGGGTGAATGCCTTCGCGTACAGGGCCTTCCCGACGATGGAGCCCTCGACACCGAGGGGTACCAGCCCGGCGATGGCGCGCAGGTCGTCCAGGGACGACACGCCGCCGGAGGCCACGACCGGGCGGTCCGTCGCGGCGCACACGTTCTTCAGCAGCTCCAGGTTGGGGCCCTGGAGGGTGCCGTCCTTGGCGATGTCGGTGACGACGTAGCGGGCGCAGCCCTCCTTGTTGAGGCGCTCCAGCGTCTCGTAGAGGTCGCCGCCGTCACGGGTCCAGCCGCGGCCGCGCAGGGTCGTACCGCGCACGTCCAGGCCGACCGCGATCTTGTCGCCGTGCTCGGCGATGACCTTGGCGACCCACTCGGGGGTCTCCAGGGCGGCCGTGCCGAGGTTCACCCGGGTGCAGCCGGTGGCCAGGGCGGCGGCCAGCGAGGCGTCGTCGCGGATGCCGCCCGACAGCTCCACCTTGATGTCCATCGCCCCCGCGACCTCGGCGATCAGCTCACGGTTGTCGCCGGTGCCGAAGGCCGCGTCCAGGTCGACCAGGTGCAGCCACTCGGCGCCGGAGCGCTGCCAGGCGAGGGCGGCCTCCAGCGGGGAGCCGTAGGAGGTCTCGGTCCCGGACTCGCCGTGCACGAGGCGGACGGCCTGGCCGTCGCGGACGTCGACGGCGGGGAGGAGTTCGAGCTTGGCCATGGTCTACAGGGTTCCGATCCAGTTGGTGAGGAGCTGGGCGCCGGCGTCGCCGGACTTCTCGGGGTGGAACTGGGTGGCCCACAGGGCGCCGTTCTCCACGGCGGCCACGAACGGCTTGCCGTGCGTCGACCAGGTCACCTTGGGGGCGGCGATCAGTGGGTTGTGCGACTCCAGAGCCCAGTCGTGGACGGCGTAGGAGTGCACGAAGTAGAAGCGGGCGTCGGCGTCGAGGCCGGCGAACAGCTCGGAGTCGGCGGGGGCGTCGACGGTGTTCCAGCCCATGTGGGGCACGATCTCGGCCTGGAGGGGTGCGACCGTGCCGGGCCACTCGTCCAGGCCCTCGGCCTCCACGCCGTGCTCGATGCCGCGCGCGAACAGGATCTGCATGCCGACGCAGATGCCCATCACGGGTCGTCCGCCGGACAGCCGCCGGTCCACCACCCAGTCACCGCGCGCGGCGCGCAGGCCCTGCATACAGGCGGCGAAGGCGCCCACGCCCGGCACGAGCAGTCCGTCGGCGTTCATCGCCTTGTCGAAGTCGCGCGTGATCTCGACATCGGCGCCCACGCGCGCGAGGGCGCGCTCGGCGGACCGGACGTTGCCGAAGCCGTAGTCGAAGACCACGACCTTCTTGGAGTCGGTCAATTCCACACCCCCAGCCGCATGACGCCCGCGACCAGGCACAGGCCCGCGCCGATGGAGAGCAGCACGATCAGGCTCGCGGGCATCTTCTGCTTGACGAAGGAGACGATGCCGCCGACCAGGAACAGACCGACGACGATCAGCAGGGACGAGAGGCTGTTCATGGGTTTACAGCGCGCCCTTCGTGGAGGGGAGGATGCCGGCCGCGCGCGGGTCGCGCTCGGAGGCGTAACGCAGCGCCCGGGCCAGCGCCTTGAACTGGCACTCCACGATGTGGTGCGCGTTGCGCCCGTACGGCACGTGCACGTGCAGCGCGATCTGCGCCTGGGCGACGAAGGACTCCAGGATGTGCCGGGTCATCGTGGTGTCGTACTCGCCGATCATCGGCGCCATGTTCTCGGGCTCGGTGTGCACGAGGTAGGGGCGGCCGGACAGGTCGACGGTCACCTGGGCGAGGGACTCGTCCAGCGGCACCGTGCAGTTGCCGAAGCGGTAGATCCCCACCTTGTCGCCGAGCGCCTGCTTGAAGGCGGCGCCGAGCGCGAGGGCGGTGTCCTCGATGGTGTGGTGGGAGTCGATGTGCAGGTCGCCGTCGGTCTTCACGGTCAGGTCGAACAGCCCGTGCCGGCCGAGCTGGTCGAGCATGTGGTCGTAGAAGCCGACGCCGGTGGCGATGTCGGTCCTGCCGGTGCCGTCGAGGTCTATCTCGACGAGGACCGAGGTCTCCTTGGTGGTGCGCTCCACGCGTCCAACGCGGCTCATGCCTCAAGCTCCTTCTTCAGTTCCCGTACCGCGTCGAGGAACGCGTCGTTCTCCTCCGGGGTGCCGGCGGACACCCGCAGCCATCCCGGTACGCCGTTGTCCCGGACCAGGACGCCCCGGTCGAGGATCTTCTGCCAGGCCTCGTGGGCGCTCGCGAACCGGCCGAACTGCACGAAGTTCGCGTCGGACTCGGTGACCTCGTAGCCGATCGCGCGCAGCTCGGCGACCAGCCGGTCCCGCTCCGCCTTCAGCTGCTCGACGTATCCGAGCAGGGTGTCGGTGTGCTCCAGGGCGGCCAGCGCGGTCGCCTGGGTGATCGCCGACAGGTGGTACGGCAGCCGGACGAGCTGGACGGCGTCCACGACCGCCGGGTCGGCGGCGAGATAGCCGAGGCGCAGGCCCGCCGCGCCGAACGCCTTCGACATCGTGCGGGAGACGACGAGGTGCGGGCGGCCCTCCAGCAGGGGCAGCAGCGAGTCGCCGTGGCTGAACTCGATGTACGCCTCGTCCACGATCACCATCGACGGCTTGGCCGCCTGCGCCGCCTCGAACAGCGCGAGGACCGTCTCGGGCGGGACCGCGTTGCCCGTGGGGTTGTTGGGGGTGGTGATGAAGACGACGTCCGGCTTGTGCTCGGCGATCGCCTCGACGGCCGCCGCGACGTCGATCGTGAAGTCCTCGTTGCGCGGACCCGAGATCCAGCCGGTGCCGGTGCCGCGTGCGATGAGCGCGTGCATCGAGTACGACGGCTCGAAGCCGATCGCCGTACGGCCCGGCCCGCCGAAGGTCTGCAGCAGCTGCTGGATGACCTCGTTGGAGCCGTTGGCGGCCCACACGTTCTCGATGCCGAGCGGGTACCTGCCCGTCTTCGTCAGGTACTTGGCCAGCTCGGTGCGCAGCTGGACCGCGTCCCGGTCCGGGTAGCGGTTCAGGTCGCGGGCGGCATCCCGCACCCGCTCCGCGATCCGCTCGACCAGCGGCTCGGGCAGCGGGTAGGGGTTCTCGTTGGTGTTCAGCCGTACGGGGACGTCCAACTGGGGCGCGCCGTAGGGGGACTTGCCGCGCAGCTCGTCCCGTACGGGAAGATCGTCGATCCTCACGTCGCTCACTTGCTCTCGGGTACCTTCCAGCCGAACCTCGCCTTGATCGCCGCGCCGTGCGCCGGCAGGTCCTCCGCCTCCGCCAGCGTCACCACGTGATGGGCGACCTCGGCGAGCGCGTCCTTCGTGTAGTCCACGATGTGGATACCGCGCAGGAAGGACTGGACGGACAGGCCCGAGGAGTGGCAGGCGCAGCCGCCGGTGGGCAGGACGTGGTTGGACCCGGCCGCGTAGTCGCCGAGCGAGACCGGGGCCCAGGGGCCGATGAAGATCGCGCCCGCGTTCTTGACCCGGTCGGCGACCTCGGAAGCCCGAGCGGTCTGGATCTCCAGGTGCTCGGCGCCGTACGCGTCGACGACCCTGAGGCCCTCCTCGATGCCGTCGACCAGCACGATCGCGGACTGCCGGCCCTTGAGGGCGGGCACGATCCGGTCCTGGACGTGCCGGGTGGCCGCGACCTGTGGCTCAAGCTCCTTCTCCACCGCCTCGGCCAGCTCGACGGAGTCGGTGACCAGGACGGCCGCCGCGAGCGGGTCGTGCTCGGCCTGGCTGATCAGGTCGGAGGCCACGTGCACCGGGTCGGCGGTGTCGTCGGCGAGGATGGCGATCTCGGTCGGGCCGGCCTCGGCGTCGATGCCGATCCTGCCGGTGAAGAAGCGCTTGGCGGCGGCGACCCAGATGTTGCCGGGCCCGGTGACCATGTTGGCGGGCGGGCAGGACTCGGTGCCGTAGGCGAACATCGCGACGGCGGTGGCGCCACCGGCCGCATACACCTCGTCCACGCCGAGCAGCGCGCAGGCGGCGAGGATCGTCGGGTGCGGGAGGCCGCCGAACTCGGCCTGGGGCGGGGAAGCGAGCGCGATCGACTCGACCCCGGCCTCCTGGGCCGGCACGGCGTTCATGATCACGGAGGACGGGTAGACGGACCGGCCGCCCGGCGCGTACAGCCCGACGCGCTCGACCGGCACCCACTTCTCGGTCACGGAGCCGCCCGGCACCACCTGGGTGGTGTGGGTGCTGCGGCGCTGCTCGCGGTGGACCAGGCGGGCGCGGCGGATGGACTCCTCCAGCGCGGCGCGCACGGCCGGGTCGAGGGCGTCCAACGCTTCGGTGAGCGCCTCTGCCGGAACACGGACGGATTCCAGCCGTACTCCGTCGAACTTCTCGGCGAAGTCGATCAGCGCCGCGTCGCCACGATGATGCACGGCCTCGCAGATCGGACGCACCTTCTCCAGGGCGGCCTGAACATCGAAGTCGGCTCGGGGCAGCAGGTCGCGCAGGGCGGGGCCCTCGGGAAGGGCGTCGCCGCGCAGATCGATTCGGGAAATCACAGCCCCAATTCTCTCAGACCGCCGTCGCGGGCCGTGGACGCGTATCAATGGCTGATACAGAACGTGGCGGAACTTGGAAGATCGTCTTCACGTCTAGTGTTCCGGGCGTCACTCAGCGGGCATGAACGGCTGTACGCGAGCACTGGACCAGGAGAGGACGAAGGTGACCGAGGGGACCGGCGTCGTCGCCGGGGACCTGCCGGACGAGCTGACCGCGGCCGAGGCGGGCATGTGGCAGGGCTTCCGCAACGGCAGTGTGTACGACCTGAGCTGCGGGGACACCGTGGTGGACGATCCGCACGGCGGACACCCCTGGGGTCCGGAGCGCACGGTGCGGGCGCGGATCGTGGCGTGGCTGCTGCTGGACGGCCCGCCGGCGCTCGCGGGCCGGGTGTCCTCGCTGAAGCTGACCGGCGTGCGGATCACCGGCACGCTGGACCTCTCGGGCGGCACGGTACGGCCGTACGTCGAGCTGCGCGGCTGCCGCTTCGACGAGGAGGTCCTGCTGCCGGAGGCCCGGTTCACGACCCTGCGCATGGTGGACTGCGCGGTGCCCCGGCTGGAGGCGGCCCGGGTGCACACCGAGGGCGATCTGCACCTGCCGCGCTGCCGGTTCCAGAACGGGGCCCGGCTGACGGACGCGCACATCGGCACCGATCTGATGCTCAACGAGGCGGTGGTGTACCGCGACCGCAGCGGGCGGTCGATCTCGGCGGACGGCATGACCGTCGGCCAGGACCTCCAGGCGGAGATGCTGCAGTCGCACGGCGAGCTGCGGCTGCGCGGCGCCAAGGTGGGCGTCTCCCTCAGCCTGCGCGGCGCGAACCTGGACAACCCGTACTCCCGCTACGCCCTGAACGCCCCTCAGCTGACCGTCGAGCGCACCCTGTACCTGACCCCGGCCGGCGTCGGCAGCCCGCTGCTGAGCGGCACGACACCGGCGCGCGGGACGCGGATCCAGCGCTTCGACTGCCGGGGCGGGATACGGCTGGACGACGGGCGGTTCGGGGACGCCGTCGACTTCGAACGGGCCCGGTTCACCCTGACCGACGACCAGGAGCTGTCGCTGCGCCGGGTGCACGCGTCGGAGCTGCGCTTCCTCGGGGACGGGCCGCAGCTCGGCAAGGTGGTGCTGTCCGGCGCGCGGATCGTCAGCCTGGTGGACCGGGCGGCGAGCTGGCCGGGGCCCGGCAATCTGCACATGGGCGGCTTCGTGTACGAGAACCTCGTCCCGCGCGGCCCGTTCCCGCTGGCCGGCCGGCTGGACTGGGTGGCGGCGGCCACCGCGGAGTACGCCCCGGAGCCGTACGAGCGGCTGGCGGCGGTGCTGCGGGCGGCCGGGGAGGACGAGGACGCGCGCGAGGTGCTGCTCGCCAAGCAGCGCCGGCGCCGCGAGACGCTGCCGCTGGCCGGGAAGTTCTGGGGGTACGTCCAGGACTGGACCGTCGCCTACGGCTACCGCCCCGGCCGGGCCGCGGTGTGGATGGCGGTGCTGTGGGCGGCGGGCACGCTGGCGTTCGCCCATGCGGACCATCCGCCGACGAGCCACGACGCTCACCCCTACTGGAGCCCGGCCCTGTTCACCCTGGACCTGCTGCTGCCGGTGATCGACCTGGGCCAGGTCGGCCAGTGGCAACTGCGGGGCGGCTGGCAGTGGCTGGCGTCCGTGATGATCCTCCTCGGCTGGATCCTGGCGACGACGGTGGCAGCGGGCGCGACCCGGCTGCTGCGACGCAGCTGAGCGCCGGGGCGCGCGGAGGACGGCCGCTGGGGCGGAGGCAGGCCGCGGGGGTACGGGGCGCGGCGCGGAGGCCAGCCGCCCAGGGCGCCGCGGAGGAGGCCGCCCGGAGCGCGGGACGAAGGCGGACCACCCGGGACTGCACGAACGGCGCGGAGGAGGCCGCCAGCGAGCGCGGGCGCCGCAGAGGAGGCCGCCGGGGCGCAGGCCGGACGAAGGCGGACCACCCGGGAATCCGCGGGCATCGCTGAGGCGGCCCGCCGGGGGCGCGCGACACAGCGGACGGCCATCCGAAGAGCGCGGGCGCCGCGGCGGCGAGCAACCGGGTTGCGCGGGCAGCGCTGAGGCGGGCTGCCCGCGGGGCGTGAACGCCTGCCGTCGGGCGTGCGACACAGCGGACGGCCATCCGAAGAGCGCGGGCGCCGCGGCGGCGAGCAACCGGGTTGCGCGGGCAGCGCTGAGGCGGGCTGCCCGCGGGGCGTGAACGCCTGCCGTCGGGCGTGCGACACAGAGGACCGCCACCCGAGGAGCGCGGGGCGCATAGACGACGGCCACCCGGAGCGCGGGCAGCGCTGAGGACTGCCGCCCCGGGGCGTGCGACGGCGGCGGGCCGGGCCTCCCAGGGTTCGCGGGTGACGCGAAAGCCACACACGTCTCAAAGGTTGAACAATCACCTTTACCGGTCCTTGACCGTCCCCCATACAACTTTCCATGACTTGCCCAAAGCCTCTGGCGCGCGGCCGACCTGCGGTCTTTGAATGGTCGGCACCATGGTTCTGCTCCCCTCGTTCATCCGCCCCACCCGGATGACCAAACGCTCCGCGCGCCCGGCCGGCCGACCGCCGACCGGGGACGAGGTCGTACTCGACGCACCCGACGACCGTCTCTCGCCCGCGCTGGTCGCGGCCGGCCGGGGCGAGTACCAGGCCGCGGCCGCACTGCTCGCGACCACCCGCACCGGCGGCGAGTGGGAGAACCGCGACCGGTACGTCCGGCATCTGGCCGCCTTCGCCCGTTCGCGTCCCGAGTGGTTCGAGTCCTGGCGGGCGGCCGCCCCGGCGAAGCCCGACGCGCTGCTGGTCGAGGCACAGCTGGCCGTGGACCGCGCCTGGCCCTCGCCGGCCCGCGCCGAGCTGCTGCGCGAGGTGAGCCCGCTGATCACCGCCGCCGCCCGCGCCGACGACCGAGACCCGGTGCCCTGGCGGATCGCGCTCGACCACGCCCGCGGCTCGCGGGCCGGTCACCGGTACTTCGAGGAGCTGTGGGAGGCGGCCGTCCGCCGCGCCCCGCACCACTACGGCTGCCACGTGGCCGCCCTGCGCTACCTGGCCAGCTTCCGGCGCGGTTCCCACGGCGCCTGCTTCGACTTCGCCGAGCTGGCCGCGCAGGACGCCCCGGCCGACTCGCTCGTCCAGGCCCTGCCGGCCCGGGCCGCCTTCGGCTACCTGATCGACGGCAGCGGCCAGGAGATCCCGCGCCCCCGGCTGAACGCCGCTGCCGACCGGGCGCTCACGCTCTCCGCCCGCTTCCCCACGGCCGACCCGTGGGCCGCACAGGTCCGCAACAAGCTCTTGTACGTCCTGCTGCGCCTGCACCGCTGGGAGGACGCGCGCGCCGAGCTCAGCCGGATCGGCCCCTACGCCACGTCCTTCCCCTGGGAACGGTTCTCCGAGGACCCGCTCGGCCACTTCCTGCGGCTGCGCGAGCACCTGCTGACGGCGGGATCCCGCCCCGCCCCAGCCGGCCTCATGGCCCTGATGAGCGCGTCTGAAGCCACCCTCGACGAGCGCGGCGGACACGCGCCCGCCGGTGACCACTAGGCTGGGGCGTCGTGACCACCGTCCGTCTCCCGCTCTTCCCGCTGAACACGGTGCTGTTCCCGGGGCTCGTGCTGCCGCTGAACGTCTTCGAGGAGCGCTATCGCGCCATGATGCGCGAGCTGCTCAAGACACCAGAGGACGAGCCGCGCCGGTTCGCCGTCGTGGCCATCCGCGACGGCTACGAGGTGGCGCCGAGCGCCCCCGGCATGCCGGACCCCACGGCGCAGCCCGACCGGGGGCCGGCCGCCGGCTTCGGCCCGGACCCCCTGAAGTCCTTCCACGGGGTGGGGTGTGTGGCGGACGCGGCGACCGTCCGGGAGCGGGCCGACGGCACGTTCGAGGTGCTGGCGACGGGCACGACCCGCGTGCGGCTGCTCTCCGTCGACGCGTCGGGCCCGTTCCTGACGGCGGAGCTGGAGGAGCTGCCGGAGGAGCCGGGCGACGAGGCGGGCGCGCTGGCCGAGGGGGTGCTGCGCTCCTTCCGCCAGTACCAGAAGCGACTGGCGGGCGCGCGGGAGCGCTCGCTGTCGACCGGCGCGGAGCTCCCGGACGACCCTTCGGTGGTGTCCTACCTGGTGGCGGCGGCGATGGTGCACGACACGCCGACGAAACAGCGACTGCTCCAGGCCCCCGACACCGCGTCCCGCCTGCGCGACGAGCTGAAACTCCTTCGCGCCGAGACGGCCATCATCCGTAGTCTTCCGTCTCTGCCCGCCTTCGAGCTGACGCGGGCGCCGACGAGCTTGAACTGACGACGACGGCGGGACGGGCCCGAGACGAGGAAGAACCGCGGAGCAGGACGGATGGCGAAGAAGTCGAAGAAGCAACAGCAGCAGTCCGGCGGCACCCCCGCGACGGTCGCCCTGTCCTCGGCCGGCGTGGACTTCACGGTCCACTCCTACGCCCACGACCCCTCCCACCCCTCCTACGGCGAGGAGGCGGCGGAGGCGATGGGCGTCTCCCCCGACCGCGTCTTCAAGACCCTGGTGGCCGACGTCGACGGCACCCTGACCGTTGCGGTGGTCCCGGTGTCCGGCTCCCTGGACCTGAAAGCGCTCGCGGCGGCGGTCGGCGGCAAACGAGCCACGATGGCCGACCCGACCCTGGCGGAGCGCACCACGGGCTATGTCCGCGGCGGCATCTCACCCCTGGGCCAGCGCAAGAAACTCCCGACGGTCCTGGACGACTCCGCCGGGACCCACGAAACGATCTGCATCTCAGCAGGCCGCCGGGGCCTCGAGGTGGAACTGTCCCCAGCGGCCCTGACCGAACTGACGAACGCGGTGCTGGCACCTATCGGGCGGGGCTGACGGAGGGCGGAATTCCGCCGTCTGCCGGGGGCCGACCGAGTCGGCTGGGTGGGAAGCGGGCGGCCCCGGGGGGCGGAGCCCCCCTGGTCACGGGGTCGGCGTCCCGGGGTCGCCGGGGCCGAACTCGGGATCGCCGGGGCCGAACTCGGGGTCTCGGGGGCCGAACAGTGCCGTGAGGCCAAGGTGGACCAGCAACGCGCCCAGCGGCCAGGCCAGCAACGCCCCCTTGGCGTTCAGCTTCAGCGGCGCCGAGAAGGTGACGCCCTTCCCCACCGCCTTGGCATGCGCGAGCACGTCGGACATGGGCCCGAGCCACACCCCCAACCGCCACGCCAGCACCGACCCGAGCAGCGCGCCCAGCCCGAGCGCCACCACGACCGGCACACCCCCACGCCGCCGCAGCAGGAAGACCACCACCGCGCTGACGAGCCCGAAGCCCAGCCCCAGCAGGGTGAAGGTGCCGTCCACGCCGGCCGCCTGCTCGCCCTCGCTGTCCTTGAGGTAGACGACCCAGCTGCCGTCGACCACATCGCCGACCAGCGGCACATGCGGCGCCAGCCACCACCACAGCAGCCCCAGCAACACCCCGCCCAGCGCCACCGCCACCGTGATCACGGCGGCATCCCGCAGTTCGGTCTTCATCCCGGGGCCGTCCTGTTCGTACACGCCCCCGGACATCCCGGCAGGCGGCGGCGCCTGCCAGACATCGTCCGGGGACTGGTTGTGCGGCGGCGTAGGCGGAGTCAACGGTGCGGTCACCCTGACATCGTGCCAGGTCGCGCTGTGCGCCGCGTCACCGGACGGCGGCCCTGCGGTACGCCCGGGCCGCCACGGCCAGCGAGACGACTCCGACACCGGCGCACACTCCCAGGTCGATCAGCACGACGGCCCAATCCGGATGGGCCCCGAAGGTGCGGGCGTACGCCTCCACACCGTACGTCGACGGCAACAGGTCCCGCGCCAGCCGTACGACCTCCGGCATCCGGTCGGCCGGCAGCACACCCAGCAGCAGCGCCGCCGACATGCCCAGTTGCCCGAGCAGCGTGGCCAACTCGGGCCGCGGCGCGAGCAGCCCGCAGGCGGCGCCGAGTCCGGACAGCGCGGCCCCGGCGAGCGGGATCACGGCCAGGAGAATCCACAGATTGCCCAGCGGCAGCCCGAACAGGACGCACCCGAAGACGGCCGTCACCAGCGTCCCCGGCACGGTGAAGGAGGCGTACGCCGCCGCCGCGCCCAGCACCACGGCCGCGGGTGGCACCGGCAGGGTCGCGTAGTGGTCGAGCCCGCCACTCGCCCGCAACTGCCCGAAGTACTGCGCCAGCAGATTCAGCGCCACATACGCGACGACCAGCACCGACGACCCCGCCACCACGGACTGGGCCTCACTGCCGCTGTCGACGACGCCCCGCATCATCACGGTGATGCCGACGGACTGGAAGGTCGCCACGAACAGCAGCGGAATCCGGGCCACCCGGGCCCGGGACAGCTGCGCCCGGTAGACGGCCGCCAGCGACGGCCACAGCCGGGCGGCCGGCCCGAGTTCGGCCGCGCCCGGTGCCGTCTCCGGCACGGCCGGGGCACCGCCCGGCAGAACCTCCGCGGGTACGACACTCACGTCGAGCTGCCCCTCTTCCCTACCGCAGTCGCGTAGACCGGCGTACAGACCCATACGCACCGCACGTCCGCCGCGCTCACGCCTTCACCAACCCCTTCCGGGCCGCGCCGCCGAGCGCCAGGTAGACGTCCTCCAGGCTGGGCGTGGCGAGCGTGAAGTCGTCCAGGGCGGCGAAGGCGGCCCCACCGGTCACGGTGGCGACGGCGGCCCGGGCCTCCTCGGGCGCGAGCCGCAGCGTCCAGCGCCGGCCGGACTCCACGGCGCGCTCGCGCAGCGCGGCGACCTCGGGCACCTGGAGCGGCGCCCGGTCCCGCCACACCAGCTCGACCCGCACCTCTCCGGCGACCCGTTCCTTCAGCCCGGCCGGGGTGTCACAGGCGATCACCCGGCCCTGGTCGATGACGGCGACCCGGTCCAGCACGGTCTCGGCCTCGATGACGTTGTGGGTGACCAGCAGCACGGTCGTACCACGCTCGGCGCGCCGCCGGTCCACGGCCGCCCAGACCGCGCGCCGGGCCACCGGGTCCATGCCGGTGGTCGGCTCGTCCAGCACGAGCAGCGGGCGCTCGCCGACGAGGGCGGCGGCGAGGCAGGCGAGCCGCCGCTGCCCGCCGGACAGCTTCTTCAGCGCCCGCCCGGCGATCGGCGTGAGCCCCAGCTCCTCCAGGACGGCGTCGCGCTCGGCCCGGGCCCGTGTCACGTCCAGGCCGCGCAGGCGTCCGGTGGTCTCGGCGGCGAGGGAGACGGTCAGCTCGTCCAGCGCGGAGGACTCCTGCCCCAGGTAGGCGAGGAGGCGCGCGGCCCGCTCGGGGTGCCGGACGATGTCGTGCCCGAGGATCTGGATGCTGCCGGTGTCCGGCCGGAGCAGCCCGGTGAGCTGCCGTACGAGCGTGGACTTGCCGGCGCCGTTCGGCCCGAGCAGCCCGAACACCTCGCCGCGCCGCACGTCCAGGTCGACCCCGTCGGTAGCCCGGACCTCGGGGGTGCCGGGCGCACCCCGCCGGCCCTTCACGGCCGGATAGGTCTTGCCGAGCCCGCGCACGCGTACGACCTCGTCATACCGAGGAGGTGCCTGTGCCGCGCGCGTACTCACAAGGGACGAGAGTACGGGGTCGGACCGCTTTACTCGTCTTTGGGGCCGGTTCCGTACGCGACCGGTAAGAAATCCCCGCCGTCACTCCCCCGTCGCGCTCTCCGCCGCCGCCGGAACATCGATCTCCCGCCAGAACCCCGCCCGAATGGCGTAACGGTCGTGCTCGTCGATCTGGTCGTCCTTGTGGGCGAGCAGCCCGAACCGCGCGGCGTACCGCAGCAGCTCGCCGTCGATGCGGTGGGGGATGCGCGGATACAGCTGCGAGAGCCTCTGCAGCTGGCCCTGGTCGCCGAGCCGGGACATCCAGCGGCGGGCGAAGACCTGTCCCACCTCGTAGGGGTCGCCGCCGACGGTGGTGATGTCCTCCTCACGGTCGGCCCACCGCTGCTCGGCCGTGGTGAGCTGGGCGAGCGTCGGCATGGCGGCGACCTCGGGCGGCTCGACCGCGCCCGGCCGGTCCACCCAGCCCTTGTCGGAGGACCAGCGCAGGGTCGCGGTCGCGGGGTGCTGGGCGGACGGGGCGCCGGGGGCGCGCAGCGCGGCGAGGTCCTTCGGGGTGGGGACGCCCTTGTGGCCGGTGGCCCGCTCCTGGGTGCCGTTCTCCGTCACCGCGGCGGCCGACTGGGGCGCGCCCTGTTCGGCCGGCCGCTCGCCCGCCGTGCCGAGCGCGGACTCGGGCAGCGGCGCGGAGAGGATAGCGGCGATCTCGGGCCGGGGCACGGGCGGCGGGGCGCAGACGCCGGTCAGTTCCTTGGCGCGGACGGCCTGGGTGATCCAGGCACGGTCCAGCACACGCCGCTCGTCGGCCTCGGCGACCAGGTCCTCGGACTGGTTGTAGTCGCCGTCGGCGGCCTGTACGGCCCACAGGTGGACGGCGACGCCATGCTCCTTGGCGGCCATCATGCCGGGCAGCAGATCGCCGTCACCGGTGACGAGGACGATGTCGGAGCAGGCGCGGTTGCGGGCCAGCTCGGTCAGCTCGGCGTGCATGGCCGCGTCCACGCCCTTCTGCGCCCAGCGCCCGTCGCTGCGGGTGAGGGCGCCGAGCCGGACGGTGACCCGGGGCATCACGCGCAGCCGGCGATGCTCCGGTTGGGGGACACGGTCGGGGGCGCCGTCGAACCAGTAGATGCGCAGCAGGGGACGCTCGGTGTCGGACTCCGCGCGCACCCGCAAGGCCTGGATCAGCGCGGTGTGATCGACGGTGATCCGGGACCGCGAGGGCTCACCGGCGAGGAGGCTGGCGGCGGCTCCCAGCAGGTACCCGGCGTCCACCAGGACGATGCAGCGGTCCACGCGACTCACCCTCTTCCCGGGAGGTTTTGCTTCGGACTTCCTTCGAGTCTGCCCGACGGCGCGGGGGTTAACGGCCCGAACTCGATCTTCGGCGTGGCGTTTCCGGATCCCGCTCGCCCACCCGCCCTGTCACACACGGTAATTATCCGACATGCGCTTGATGTCAGCGTATGTGAATCTGGTCCCGGCCCTGGCCCCTAGATCCCCCACAGGAGGCAGATCACCATGGCCAAGAACAAGAACCGCAAGCAGGCCGGCCCGCAGAACCGCGCGTCGCACGCCGAGCAGAGCCAGGAGCACGCGCAGCGGCAGACGGAGGCTCACGAGTCACCGGTGTCGCACATCCAGGGCAGTCCCGCGGATGTTGCAGGCAAGAAGCGAAAGAGCTTCGGCCACAACTAAAGGGCAGTTGAAGCCCAGGCACGCAGGAGGGGCGCACCCTTGGCGGGTGCGCCCCTTCGTGCGTGCCGGCGTCGGGTACGGCGTCAGCCGGCCAGGCAGGAGGGGCCGAGCAGCACCTTCAAGTCGCCGAAGAGCGCGGGGTCGGGCTTGACCCGGTGCCGGTCCAGGCGCAGCACGGTGGTCTTGCGCGGGCCCTGGAGCTTGATGCGGACCTCGCTGTCGCCCTTGTGGTGGCTGAGGATCTCGCCGAGGCGGCTGACCATGGGCGGAGTGACCTTCACGGCCGGGATGGTGAGGATCACCGGCGCGTTGGTGCCCGCGTTGGACAGGTCCGGGACCATCAGCTCCATGGCGACGAGCCGGGGCACGTCCTCGCGCTTGTCGAGGCGTCCCTTGACGAACACCACGGCGTCCTCGACGAGTTGGGTGGACACCAGCTGGTAGGTCGCCGGGAAGAACATGCACTCGATGGAGCCGGCGAGGTCCTCGACGGTGGCGATCGCCCAGGCGTTGCCCTGCTTGGTCATCTTGCGCTGCAGACCGGAGATGATGCCGCCGATGGTGACGACCGCGCCGTCGGCGTGCTCGCCGCCGGTGAGCTGGGCGATGCCCGCGTCGGCCTTGTCGGCGAGGACGTGTTCCAGGCCGAAGAGCGGATGGTCGGAGACGTACAGACCGAGCATCTCCCGCTCCTGGGCGAGCAGATAGGTCTTGTCCCACTCGTCGGTGGCGAACTCCACGTCGAGTCCGAAGCCGGGCTCGCTGCTGGTGTCCTCCCCCATGCCGCCGAAGAGGTCGAACTGCCCCTCGGCCTCCTTGCGTTTGACCGCGACCACGTTGTCGATCATCGGCTCGTACTGCGCGATGAGGCCCTTGCGGGTGTGCCCCATGGTGTCGAAGGCGCCGGCCTTGATGAGCGATTCCGTGGTGCGCTTGTTGCAGACCACCGCCTCCACCTTGTCGAGGTAGTCGGGGAAGGAGGCGTACTTCCCCTTCGCCTTGCGGCACTTGATGATCGACTCGACGACGTTGGTGCCGACGTTGCGGACGGCGGAGAGGCCGAAGAGGATCACGTCGTCGCCCTGGGCGGCGAAGTTGGACTCGGACTCGTTGACGTTCGGCGGCAGCACGCGGATGCCCATGCGGCGGCACTCGTTCAGGTAGACCGCCGACTTGTCCTTGTCGTCCTTGACGGAGGTCAGGAGCGCGGCCATGTACTCGGCGGGGTGGTTCGCCTTGAGGTAGGCGGTCCAGTAGGAGACCAGGCCGTACGCGGCGGAGTGCGCCTTGTTGAAGGCGTAGCCGGCGAAGGGGACCAGCACGTCCCACAGGGCCTGGATGGCCTCGTCGCTGTAGCCGTTCTTGCGGGCGCCGGCCTGGAAGATGGTGAAGTTCTTCGCCAGTTCCTCGGGCTTCTTCTTACCCATCACTCGGCGGAGGATGTCGGCCTCGCCGAGCGAGTAACCCGCGATGATCTGGGCGGCCTTCTGCACCTGCTCCTGGTAGACGATCAGGCCGTAGGTGACGTCCAGGACCTCCTTGAGCGGCGCCTCCAGCTCGGGGTGGATCGGCGTGATCTCCTGCTGCCCGTTCTTGCGCAGGGCGTAGTTGGTGTGGGAGTTCATGCCCATCGGGCCCGGGCGGTACAGGGCCGACACGGCGGAGATGTCTTCGAAGTTGTCGGGCTTCATCAGCCGCAGCAGGGACCGCATGGGGCCGCCGTCGAACTGGAAGACGCCGAGGGTGTCGCCGCGCTGGAGCAGGTCGAAGGTCGTGGGATCGTCGAGCGGCAGGGACAGCAGGTCGATGTCGAGGCCCTTGTTGGCCTTCACCATCTTGACCGCGTCGTCCATGATCGTGAGGTTGCGCAGGCCCAGGAAGTCCATCTTCAGCAGGCCGAGCGACTCACAGCTCGGGTAGTCCCACTGGGTGATGGTCACGCCGTCGGTGTGCCTGACCCACACCGGGACGTGCTCGGTGATGGTCTCACTGGACATGATCACGCCGGCGGCGTGCACACCCATCTGCCGGACCAGGCCCTCCACGCCGCGCGCGGTGTCGATGACCTTCTTCACGTCCGGCTCGTTCTCGTACATCCCGCGGACCTCGCCCGCCTCGCTGTAGCGGGGGTGGCTGGGGTCGGTGATGCCGGACAGCGGGATGCCCTTGCCGAGGACGTCGGCGGGCATGGCCTTGGTGATGCGGTCGCCCATCGCGTACGGGTAGCCCAGCACGCGCGCGGAGTCCTTGATCGCGTTCTTGGCCTTGATGGTGCCGTAGGTGCCGATCATGGCGACCTTGTCGGCGCCGTACTTCTCGGTCACGTACCGGATCACCTCGACGCGCCGGCGCTCGTCGAAGTCGATGTCGACATCGGGCATCGAGATGCGCTCGGGGTTGAGGAACCGCTCGAAGATCAGGCCGTGCGGGATCGGGTCGAGGTCGGTGATGCCCATGGCGTAGGCGACGATCGAGCCGGCCGCGGAGCCTCGGCCGGGGCCGACGGCGATGCCGTTGTTCTTGGCCCACATGATGAAGTCGGCGACCACGAGGAAGTAGCCGGGGAAGCCCATCGAGATGATGACGTCCATCTCGTAGTCGGCCTGCTTCTGGCGGTCCTCGGGGATGCCGCCCGGGTAGCGGCGCTCCATGCCGCGGCGGACCTCCTCCTTGAACCAGGTGACCTCGGTGTAGCCCTCCGGGATGTCGAACTTGGGCATGAGGTCGCGCTTCTCGAACATGCCGTCCGTGTCGACCATCTCGGCGACGAGGAGCGTGTTGGCGCAGCCTTCCTGCCAGGCGTCCGAGGAGTCGATGGCGTACATCTCGTCCGTGGACTTCAGGTAGTAGCCGGTGCCGTCGAACTTGAAGCGGTCCGGGTCGGAGAGGTTCTTGCCGGTCTGGATGCACAGCAGGGCGTCGTGGGCACCCGCCTCGTGCGCGTAGGTGTAGTGCGAGTCGTTGGTGACCAGCGGGGGGATGCCGAGCTTCTTGCCGATCTCCAGCAGGCCGTCGCGGACCCGGCGCTCGATCTCGATGCCGTGGTCCATCAGCTCCAGGAAGTACCGGTCCTTGCCGAAGATGTCCTGGTAGTCGGCGGCGGCCTTCAGGGCCTCGTCGAAGTGGCCGAGGCGCAGCCGGGTCTGCACTTCGCCGGAGGGGCAGCCGGTGGAGGCGACGATGCCCTCGGACCACTGGGCGATGGTCTCCTTGTCCATCCGGGGCCACTTCTGCAGCCAGCCCTCGGCGTAGGCGTCGGAGGAGAGGCGGAACAGGTTGTGCAGACCGGTCTTGTTCACGGCCCACATCGTCTTGTGGGTGTAACCACCGGAACCGGAGATGTCGTCCCGCTTCTGGTGCGGCTGGCCCCAGAGGATCTTGCGCTTGTTGCGCCGGGACTCGGGGGCGACATATGCCTCGATCCCGATGATCGGGGTGACTCCGGCCTTCTTCGCGGAATGGAAGAAATCGTACGCCCCGTGCAGGTTGCCGTGGTCGGACATGGCGATGTGCGTCATGCCCATCTCGTTGCAGGCGTTGAACATGTCCTTGAGCCGCGCGGCACCGTCCAGCAGCGAGTACTGGGTGTGGACGTGCAGGTGCGTGAAGGGCGGCTTTGACACGGTATGGCCTCCAACGGAAACGGTGGGTGGCGGGCGGGCGGACAGTTCTGGGGTCAGCGTCGAAGTCTATGCCCCGGGACTGACACAGGCGGGGGATCCCTGCGTACCTTCATGCGGGAACCGGGCACTCCTGCATGGCGTCGCCCGTTGGAGACGGCAGAAACGCTGTCGTACAGGTATGCACGGAAAGCACCAGGAGGCACCCAGCGATGTCGTTCCCCCAGCTCAACGACGAGCAGCGCGGCGAGGAGATCCTCGCCGTCTTCGACACCGCCTTCGGCCGGCTCCTGGCCGCCGACCCGGCCGCGTTCCGGGTGAAGTTCCGGAAGATGGCGGCCTCGGCGTTCGCGTTCTACCGGGGCACGGCGTGCCTCTTCTACCACGACCTGGACGCCGACAAGCGCGGTGGTCCATTCCTGGACGACCGCACCTCGCGCGTGTGGATCCACGGCGATCTGCACGCGGAGAACTTCGGCACGTACATGGACTCCAACGGCCGCCTGGTCTTCAACGTCAACGACTTCGACGAGGCCTACGTCGGCCCCTTCACCTGGGACCTGAAGCGCTTCTCGGCGTCGATCGCGCTCATCGGGTACGCGAAGGCGCTCAGCGACGAACAGATCACCGAGCTGGTGCGCGTCTACGCGGGCGCGTACCGCGAGCGGATCCACGCCCTGGCCACCGGCGCAAAGAGCGACGAGGTGCCGCCGTTCACCCTGGACACCGCCGAGGGCCCGCTGCTGGGCGCCCTGCGCGCCGCCCGCTCGCTGACCCGTTTCGAGCTGCTGGACTCGATGACGGAGATCCGGGACTTCGAGCGCCGTTTCGCGCCGGGCGGCGGCTCCATCGAGCTGGACGCGGCCACTCGCTACAAGGTCCTCGCGGCCTTCGACGGCTACCTGGAGACGCTGCCGGACTCCTCCCTGGCCCGCCCGGACTCCTACCGCGTGAAGGACGTCGTCGGCCGCCGCGGCATCGGCATCGGCTCGGCGGGCCTGCCGTCGTACAACATCCTGCTGGAGGGCCACAGCGACGCCCTGGAGAACGACGTCGTGATCTACATCAAGCAGGCCCAGACCCCGGCCGTCTCCCGGCACATCACGGACCCGGTCATCGCCGGCTACTTCCAGCACGAGGGCCACCGCACGGTGATCTCCCAGCGCGCCCTGCAGGCGCACGCCGACCCGTGGCTGGGCTGGACCGAGCTGGACGGCGCGGGCCAGCTGGTGGCCGAGGTCTCACCGTACGCCGTCGACCTGGACTGGGGCGACATCGACGACCTGGAGGAGATCGCGCAGGTCGTCGCCGACCTGGGCCGGGCCACGGCGACGATGCACGCGGCGGCGGACGACACCTCCGGCGAGTCCCTGGTGCCGTTCTCCACCGAGCGGGCCATCGACGCGGCCATCGCCGCCGACGAGGAGGGCTTCGCGCCCCTCCTGGTGGACTTCGCGCACGGCTACGGCGCACGCGCGCGTGCCGACCACCAGATCTTCGTCGACCTGTTCCGCAACGGCCGGATTCCGGGGCTGTAACCTTCCCGTACTCACAGGCACCCTTTAAGGGTCCCTTACTCGGCTACGTGCCAGACTTTCTCTCGCTATGGACATATCCGGGATCCAGCTCAGAACCGTGCGCGCGGCGCTGTTCACGGCTGTCGTCGTGACGCTCAGCACCGCGTCGCACGTGCTGCTGTCCCGGGCCCCGCTGCCGGTGGCGACCGTGCTCGCGGTCGCCACCGCGGTGTTCGCCACCGCGTATGCGCTGGCGGGCCGCGAGCGCGGCTTCGGCCGGATCGCGGCCCTGCTGATCCCGCTGGAACTGGCCGCCGACACGGTGTTCACCACCGGCCAGAACACCTGTTACGGCAGGGCGGGCGGCCCGGTCACCGGCCCCCTGCACGCGTTCGGCTTCGACGTGCTGTGCCAGGGCGGTGCCGTCGGCTCCCCGCTGGCCCAGATGACCGGGGCCCACGGCCGTCCCGCGGCGCTGCTCGCGCACGCCAGCCCGGCGGCGGCCTGGCTGCTGCTCGCCGCGCACGTCGGCGTGGGTCTGCTCGCCGCCGCCTGGCTGCGCCGGGGCGAGCGGGCGCTGATGCAGTTGCTGCGCGCGGTCGCCGCCACCACCTTCCGGCCGCTGCTGCTCGCGGTCGCCGCGGTCGCCGTCCGGCTGACCCCGGCGCGCCGGCTGCCGCGCCCGGCCCCGCGCCGGGCCGCCGCCCGCGACCGGCTTCTCGTGCACTCTCTGGGACGGCGTGGACCGCCGTGCTCGCCCGCTCTCGCCGCCGGCTGAGCGGCACCACCTGAGCGACGCCGACCGGGCAGCGCCCATCGAGTGCGTCCGCGCGACGGCATCTGAGCACACCCAGTCCCCCACACGTATCCCGCGTACGGCATGTGCGCGTCCCACACGGAGAACATCGACATGAGCAAGCGGAACAGTCAGTCGGCGAAGACGGCGGCGCGGGAGCGGCTGCGCGAGGAGCGCGAGCGGCAGGCCAAGCGCGACAAGGCGAAGCGGCAGGTCATCGTGGCCGCCTCGGTCGTGGCCGTGCTGGCCGCGGCCGGCGGCATCGGCTATGCGGTGGTCCAGGCGAACACGCCCACCGGGTGGGACGCCGCGAAGACCAAGCCGCTCGTGAAGCCGGCCAACACCTCGGGCGCGGACGGCACGACCGTCGTCATCGGCAAGAGCACCGCCCAGAAGACCCTCACCATCTACGAGGACCCGCGCTGCCCGGTCTGCGCGCAGTTCGAGCAGACGGTCGGTTCGACCGTGAAGAAGGACATAGACGACGGCAAGTTCAAGCTCCGGTACGTCGGTGCCACCTTCCTCGACAAGAACCTGCCCGGTGTGGGCTCCAAGAACGGGCTCAGCGCCCTCGGCGCCGCGCTCAACGTCAGCCCGGAGGCGTTCCTCGAGTACAAGTCCGCCATGTACTCGACGAAGTGGCACCCCGACGAGAACGACGACAAGTTCAAGGACGACGCCTATCTGATCAAGATCGCCGACACGGTCCCCGCCCTGAAGGGCAACGCGGCGTTCCAGAAGGCCGTGAAGGACGGCACCTACGACCGGTGGGCGCTGGAGGAGTCCAAGATCTTCGACAAGGACGGCATCCAGGGCACCCCGACCCTGAAGATGGACGGCAAGACGCTGACGGGCGCCGACGGCAAGAACCCGCCCATGACCGTGGCCGAATTCGACAAGGCCGTCGACGCGGCGCTCAAGGGCTGACACCCCGGGCGGAATCCGTCCTTCCCGTGAAGAGCGGGCGAACATTCGAGTTCGCCCGCTCTTGTGTGCGTACCGGTCAGTAACCTGACCGGTCGTGACCAGTCGAAAAAGATCACTTTCGGCCGCCGAAGGCCTCAACTCCCTCTCGCCCCGCCGCCGTACAATCGTCAAGGCCGCGGCGGCAACCGCTGTGCTGGCCGGCCCGCTCGCCGCCTCCCTTCCGGCGCGCGCCGCCGACCAGGCCCCCGCCTTCCTGCACGGTGTCGCCTCCGGTGACCCGCTGCCCGACGGCGTCCTGCTGTGGACCCGGGTGACCCCGACCCCCGACGCCGTACCCGGCTCCGGGGTGGGCCCGGACACCGAGGTGAGCTGGGTCGTCGCCAGGGACAAGGCGTTCACCGGCATCGTCGCCAAGGGCTCGGTGACCGCGACCGCCGCCTCCGACCACACCGTGAAGGCCGACGTCCGCGGCCTGCAGCCGGCCACCGACTACTGGTTCCGCTTCTCGGCCGGCGGCACCGACTCCCCGGTGGCGCGCACCCGCACCGCGCCGGCGACGGACGCGACCGTGGCGAACCTCCGCTTCGGCGTGGTCACCTGCGCCAACTGGGAGGCCGGCTACTTCGCCGCCTACCGCCACCTCGCGGCCCGGAGCGACCTGGACGCCTGGCTGCACCTCGGCGACTACATCTACGAGTACAAGTCCGGCGAGTACGCGGCGCGCGGCACGGTCGTCCGCCCGCACGCACCGGTCAACGAGATCATCACGCTCGCCGACTACCGGATCCGGCACGCGGAGTACAAGACCGACCCCGACCTCCAGGCCCTGCATCTGAAGGTGCCGGTCGTCGCCATCTGGGACGACCACGAGTTCGCCGACAACGCCTGGTCGGGCGGCGCGGTCAACCACACCGAGGGCGCCGAGGGCACCTGGACCGCCCGCAAGGCGGCCGCCAAGCAGGCCTACTTCGAGTGGATGCCGGTCCGCCCCGCGATCGAGGGCACCACCTACCGGCGGCTGCGCTTCGGCAAGCTCGCCGACCTGTCCCTGCTGGACCTGCGCTCCTTCCGCTCCCAGCAGGCGTCCGCGGGCAGCGGCTCGGTGGACGACCCGAACCGCACGATCACCGGGCGCGCCCAACTCGACTGGCTGAAGGCCGGGCTGAAGGCCTCGGACACCAAGTGGCGGCTGGTCGGCAACTCTGTGATGATCGCGCCGTTCGTCATCGGCTCCCTCACCGCCGACCTCCTCAAGCCGCTCGCCAAGCTGCTCGATCTGCCGCAGGACGGCATCGGCGTCAACACCGACCAGTGGGACGGCTACACCCACGACCGCCGCGAACTCCTCGACCACCTGCGCTCGAACGGCATCGGCAACACCGTCTTCCTCACCGGTGACATCCACATGTCCTGGGCCAACGACGTGCCGGTGGACGCGGGCACCTATCCGCTGTCGCCGTCGGCGGCCACCGAGTTCGTGATCACCTCGGTGACCTCCGACAACCTCGACGACATGGTCAAGGTCCGCGAGGGCACGGTCTCCGCCGTCGCCGCGCCGCTCATCGAGGTCGCCAACCGGCACGTCCACTGGGTGGACACCGACCGGCACGGCTACGGCGTGCTGGACATCACCGCCGACCGCGCGCAGATGGACTACTACGTCCTGTCCGACCGCACCGAACAGAACGCGACCTCCCAGTGGGTGCGCTCCTACCGCACCCGCAGCGGCACGCAGAAGGTCGAGCGGACCTACGACCCGGTGTAGCGGGCGGCTATCCGGACTGCACGCCGTCGAGGAAGCCGAGCGCCACCCGCCAGGTGGCCTCGGCGGCCTCGGCGTCGTAGTCGGGCAGCCCGGGGTCGGTGTAGAGGTGCCCGGCGCCGGCGTAGCGGTAGACCTCCACGTCGGCTCCGGCGCGGCCCATCTGCAGATACCAGGCGGTCAGCCAGTCGTCCGTCTCGAACGGATCCGGCTCGGCCACATGCAGCTGCACCGGCAGCTCGTCCACCTGCGCCGTCGGCGCGATGTCCGACGTGCCGTGCAGAAGCAGCAGCCCGCGCGCCTTGTCGTCGCCGAGGGCGAGGGTCTGGGCGATCGAGGCGCCGAGCGAGAACCCGGCGTACACCAGTCCGCGGTCCGAGTAGGGGGCCGCCGCCAGCACGGCCCGCTTCAGCACTTCCTCCTTGCCGAGCGACTCCTTGAACTCCATGCCCTCCTCGACGGTGTCGAACGTGCGCCCCTCGAAGAGGTCCGGCGTCCACACCTCGTGGCCGGCCGCGCGCAGCCGGTCCGCGGCCTCGCGCACCGCGGGCCTGAGGCCGTAGGTCGAGTGAAAAAGCATGATGTTCATGAGGCCATGGTGCCAGCCGGTGCGAGATCGCCGGAGCCGCCGGAGCCGGGAACACGCCAAACTCACATGTTCATGCCCGCCGGACACCGGTTAGAAGCGGGGGCATGGAGAACCTAGTCCGCCCCGTGATCGTGATCGGCGGCTCGGTGCTGCTCACGCTGGCCGTCGGCTGGGCCACCGACCGGCTGCTGCGCAAGGCCGACGAACGCGACCACGACTCACCGCTGTGGGAGCTGCTGCGCCGCGGCCGCATCCCCTACCAGCTCGTGCTCTGCGCAGCCCTGCTCCGCGGGTCCTACGACCAGGCGAAGCTGCTTGAGCGGCACCAGGTCGGCATCGGCCGGGCCCTGACACTGGTGCTGATCGGCTCCGCCGCCTGGCTGGTGATCCGCATCGCCGCGGCGATCGTCGAGACCACCTACAGCCGCTACGCCCGCGCGCACCGGGATCCGGCCCGGGTGCGCCGCGTGCGCACGCAGGTGGAGCTGATCATGCGGGTGGTGTCGGCGATCGTCATCGTCGTGGCGATCGCCGCCATGCTGCTGACCTTCCCGGCGATGCGCGCGGCCGGTGCCTCGCTGCTGGCCTCGGCGGGTCTCCTCGGCATCGTGGCCGGTGTCGCCGCCCAGTCGACCCTGTCCAACATGTTCGCCGGACTGCAGATCGCCTTCGGGGACATGGTGCGCATCGGTGACACGGTGGTCGTGGACGGCGAGTGGGGCACGGTCGAGGAGATCACCCTGACCTTTCTGACGGTACGGACCTGGGACGAGCGCCGGATCACCATGCCGGTGTCGTACTTCACCTCCAAACCCTTCGAGAACTGGTCGCGGGGCACCCCGCAGATGACCGGCACCGTCTTCTGGCACCTGGACCACTGCGCGCCCATCGAGGCGATGCGCGAGAAGCTGCGCGACATCCTGCGTGAGAGCCCCGCCTGGGACGGCCGCGCCTACGGGCTCGTGATGACGGACAGCACGCCCAACACCGTCCAGGTGCGGGCCCTGATGACCGCGAAGGACGCCGACGACATCTGGACGGTGCGGGTCACGGTCCGCGAGCAGATGATCACCTGGCTGGCGGCGGAGCACCCCTACGCGCTGCCCCGGGTCAACACCGCCGATGCGGTGCGGCCTCCCACGGAGCCCGTCAGTGTCCGCGTTCCGCACCGCCGTTGACCTGGATGACCTGTGAGGTGACGTGCGCGGCGCCGGGCGAGGCCAGCCAGTGCAGCGTCGCGGCCACGTCTCCCGGTATCCCGGCACGTCCGGTCGAGGTCTCCGCGATGAGCTGCGCCCGCCGGGCCTCGTCCATCGAGTCACCGAAGAACTCGGTGTCCTCGACAAAGCCCGGCGCGACCACGTTCACGGTGATGCCGTGCGGTCCCAGCTGCCGGGCCAGATCGTGTGCGTACGGGTGCAGCGCGGCCTTGGACGCCGCGTAGGCGCCGCTGCCCGAACCCCGGTAGGCGGCGATGGACGAGATGAACAGCACCCGCCCGCCCGGTTCGGCGAGCCGGTCCTTCAGGGCTTCCGTGAGCAGAGCGGCGGTCAGGGTATTGAGCCGGAAGTTGTCGGTCCAGGCGTGGGCCACCCGCTCCAGAGGGTCCTCACCACCGGTCGGCGGATGCTGGCCCCCGGCGCCTCCGGCGCTGTGCACGAGCACGTCCACGGTGCCGAGTTCCCGGGCGACGAACTCTGCTGCGCCCCGTACGTCCGCCGGCTGCGTCAGGTCGGCCGCATAGGTGAGGGAGCCGGGCACCGCGGCCTTCTCCAGCACCTCCGCGCGCCGCCCCAGCAACAGCACCCGGTCGCCGTCCGCCGCGAACGTCTGCGCCGTCGCCAGCCCGATGCCCGTACCGCCACCACTGATCACGATGTTGCGAGTCATGATCCGAGAGTAGGAGTGATCGGCCGACGATGCCGGTATTTATCCACAGGTACGCCATGTTCATATGACTTTTCCTGCACAGGGCTCAGCTCACCGCAGACTGCGCACGTCGAGATGCCTGAGCACCCGGTCCACGATCTCCGGATCCGCCCCCGGCTCGCTCCGCGCCGCCAGCACCTCGTGCCGCGCCGCGCTCAGCATCTCGTTCTGGATGTTCCGTACCCGCCTCAGCCGCCTGGCCCGCTGGTGCTGCGCCTCCCGCCGCTCCTCCTCCCCCATGTCGGGACTGATCCGGATCCCGATGTCGAAGGCACGCCGCAGCATCTGCTCGGACAGCTCCTCGGGCAGGTCCTCCACCTGTTCGATCTCCCGGAGTCTGCGCTTGGCCGCCCTCGCGGCCCGCACCGCCAGCTCCTTCTCGAACTCCTTCTCCCGCTCGGAGTCGGCCCGCACCCCGAGCCACCGCACGAGGGACGGCAGCGTGAGCCCCTGCAGGACCAGCGTGACGATGATGACCCCGAAGGCGATGAAGACGATCTCGTCGCGGTCGGGGAACGGGGAGCCGGCGTCGGTCTTCAGCGGGATGGCCAGCGCCAGCGCCACCGAGGCCACCCCGCGCATTCCGGACCACCACATCACGACGGTCTCCCGCCAGCTGACCGGGATCTCCTCGTCGTAGTCCCGCCGCGCGTGCAGCCGCTTGGTCAGCCAGGTCGCCGGCAGCAGCCACACCAGCCGTACGACGATCACCACGCCCACCACGGCGGCGGCCCAGCCCAGCAGCTCGCCCCAGCGCCCCTGGGCCGTGCGGATGGCGTTGTGCAGTTCGAGGCCGATGAGCCCGAACGCCACACCGGTGACCAGGGTGTCGATGATGTCCCAGAAGGTGTGCCCGGCCAGCCGGGTCATCACGTCGTCGGCGTCGGTGGCGTACTCGGCGAGGAACAGCGCGGTGGTGAGCACCGCGAGCACCCCGGAGCCGTGCAGCTTCTCCGCGAGCACGTAGGAGGCGTACGGCACCAGCAGGGTCATGCCGATCTGCAGGGTCGGATCACCCAGCAGGTCCATGAGCCTGTTCGCGCCCCAGCCGAGCACCAGGCCCACGGCCACCGCGACGACGGCGGACAGCACGAGGTCCACCCCGGCCCGCCACGCCGAGAACGAGCCGCTCACGACGGCGGCGATCGCCACGTGGTACAGCACGATGGCGGTGACGTCGTTGAAGAGCCCCTCGCCCTCCAGGATCGACACCAGCCGGCGCGGCAGCCCGAGCTGCCCGGCGACGCTGGTCGCGGCGACCGGGTCGGGCGGGGCGATCAGCGCGCCGAGCGCGAAGGCGGCGGCGATGGGCAGTCCCGGCACGATCGCGCCGGCGACGAACGCCACGCACACCATCGTGACGAACACCAGCGCGACGGCCAGCAGGAGGATCGGGCGGACGTTGGCCGCGAACTGCCGCCAGGAGGTGCGCCGCACCGCGGCGTAGAGCAGCGGCGGAAGCAGCCCGGGCAGGATCAGCTCCGGCGGGATGTTCACGTTCGGCACGAAGTCGGCCACCGCGAGGACGCCGCCGAACAGGGTCATCAGCACCGGCGCCGGCACCCCGAACCGGTCCCCCACCGGGACGCTCACCAGGGCCCCGAGCAGCAGGACGAACAGCAGAGCCAACTGGTCCACGGCCGGCGCTCCGGGGGTCGACGGTCACACGGCAAGCCTCAAGCCTGCCATCCGACCCGCCCGAACGCCTGCCGCCGCAGGGCGCTGCGCGGGCTTCTACAGCTCCCGGCGCATCGCCCGGTGCGGGATGCCGGCGTCGGGGAACTCCGGGCCGTACGCCGCGTAGCCGAGGCACTCGTAGAAGCCCAGCGCGTGGGTCTGTGCGTGCAGGTCCACCGCGGTGAGGCCACGCGCGCGTGCCGCCTCCTCGATGGCCCGCACCAGGGCCACGCCGACGCCCAGCCCGCGGGCCTCACGGGCGACTGCGAGCCGCCCCAGGGAGCCCACCGAGGCATCCCCGCCGGTCTTCGCCGCCGCGGCCTCGCCGTGCAGCAGCCGCCCGGTGCCGAGCGGCACACCGTCCTCGCGGACCGCGAGGACATGCACGGCGACCGCGTCGTAGGCGTCGTACTCGATGGTCTCGTCGACGCCCTGCTCTCGGACGAAGACCTCCTTGCGGACCGCGAAGCAGGCCTCGCGGTCGGCGCGGTCCTCGGCGACCCGGACGGTGTACGGCGCGCTCACGCGTACGTCTCCTCGCGGACCTGGTCGAGTGCCTTCTGCAGGTCCGCGGGATAGACGCTCTCGAACTCCACCCACTGGCCGTCCCCGGGGTGCTCGAAGCCGAGGCGCACGGCGTGCAGCCACTGGCGGGTCAGGTGCAGCCGCTTGGCCAGGGTGGGGTCGGCGCCGTAGGTGAGGTCGCCGACGCAGGGGTGGCGGTGGGCGGACATGTGGACGCGGATCTGGTGGGTGCGGCCGGTCTCCAGCTTCACGTCCAGCAGGGAGGCGGCGCGAAAGGCCTCGATGAGGTCGTAGTGCGTCACCGAGGGCTTGCCGTCGGCCGTGACCGCCCACTTGTAGTCGTGGTTCGGGTGGCGGCCGATGGGCGCGTCGATCGTGCCGCTCGTCGGGTCCGGGTGGCCCTGGACCAGGGTGTGGTAGCGCTTGTCGACCGTGCGCTCCTTGAACTGGCGCTTGAGCGAGGTGTACGCCCGCTCCGACTTGGCGACCACCATCAGGCCCGAGGTGCCCACGTCCAGGCGGTGCACGATGCCCTGGCGCTCGGCCGCGCCGGAGGTGGAGATCCGATACCCGGCGGCGGCGAGACCGCCGATGACGGTCGGGCCGCTCCAGCCCGGCGACGGATGCGCGGCCACGCCGACCGGCTTGACGATCACGACCACGTCCTCGTCGTCGTGCACGATCTCCATGCCCTCGACCGGCTCGGCGACCACCTGCACCGGCGCGGGCGCCTGCGGCATCTCGACCTCCAGCCAGGCGCCGCCGCTCACCCGATCGGACTTGCCGGCCACCGTGCCGTCGACCTGGACCTTGCCGGCCGCGGCCAGCTCCGCCGCCTTGGTGCGGGAGAAGCCGAACATGCGGGAGATGGCGGCGTCGACGCGCTCGCCCTCCAGGCCGTCGGGCACGGGCAGGGTGCGGATCTCGGGAATCGTGCTCACCCGTCGAGTATGCCGGACGGGTGGCAGCGGCCCGCACGAGCCTGTGGAAAACCGCCTGCGGACGCCCCGGCCTCAGTCCTTGTGGATGGTGCCGTCCGGGTCCAGGCCCCGGAAGGACAGCAGGACGATCAGGATGCCGCCGCACACGATCGCCGAGTCGGCCAGGTTGAACACGGCGAAGCCCTTGGGCGCGATGAAGTCCACGACCTTGCCCTCGAAGACGCCGGGCGACCGGAAGATCCGGTCGGTCAGGTTGCCGAGGGCGCCGCCGAGCAGCAGGCCGAGCGCGATGGCCCAGGGATAGCTGTAGAGCTTGCGGGCCAGGCGCATGATCACCACGATCACGGCCGCGGCGATCAGGGTGAAGATGATCGTGAAGGCCGCGCCGAAGCCGAAGGCCGCACCCGGGTTGCGGGTGGCGTTCAGCTCCAGCCAGTCCCCGACCAGCCTGATCGGCTCATGGCCCTCCAGCTTGGCGACCACGAGCAGCTTGCTGATCAGATCGAGGGCGTACGCGAACGCGGCCACCGCGAACAGGAGGGCGATCCGGCGCCCACGACCACTCCGGGCCTCGGCCGGGGCCTCCTGCCCGCCCGCGCCGGACGCGGCGGCCGGGGTGGACGCACCGGAGCCGGCCGCAGCCGTCCGCTCGCCGCCGTCGTCCGGGGTGTCCGGCGTACCGATGATGCGCTCCGCCTCTGCCACGTGAGTCCCTCAACCTAGGTGCCTGACTGAGGACGAGACTACGGCACGGCCCCGCACAGTCAGGAGCGGCGTTCTTGCTTCTGTTTGCACTCGACGCACAGCGTGGCCCGGGGGAAGGCCTGCATCCGGGCCTTGCCGATGGGGTTGCCGCAGTTCTCGCACAGGCCGTAGGTGCCCGCGTCCAGCCGCTCCAGGGCGTGCTCGTTCTGGACCAGCATCTCGCGCGCGTTGGCGGCGAGCGCCAGCTCGTGCTCGCGGGTGATGTTCTTGGTGCCGGTGTCGGCCTGATCGTCTCCGGCGCCGTCCCCGGAGTCCCGCATCAGGCCCGCGAGGGAGGCCTCGGAGGAGCTGATCTCGGTGCGCAACCGCTCCACCTCGGACAGCAGCTCGGCACGGGCCTCGGCGACCTCTTCCGGGGTCCAGGGGTCCTCACCGGGGCGCACCGCCAGCTCGCCGGGCTCCGCCGCGCCGACCCGCGCCTTCGGAAGGGCGGTCTCCGCCGTGGCCGTGCCAGGAGTCTTCTTCGCAACCACTGTCGTGGCTCCCGTCTGCTCCGCGGCCCGCGCCGCGCCCGCTTTCTTGGCCCTGCTCGTGTCGGCCGCCTCCGTGGAGACGCCTTTCGCGGCCACCTTCCTGCCGCCGGCCTTCCGGGCCGGCGCCTTCTTGACGGCCGTCTCCTGCGCCGCTCCCTTCGCCGCCGGCTTCTTTCCACCGGACTTCTCTGCCACTGGCTTCTTCGGGGCCGCCTCGGCCGCCACCGCCACCCCGTCTGCGGCGACCGCCTTCCGGGCCGACGTCTTCTCGCCGCCGGCCTTCTTGCCAACCGCCTTCTTGGCCGGCCTCTCCCTGGCGGCGGTTTTCCTGTCGGCGGTCTCCTTTCCGGTCGCCTTCTTGGCCGACCCGGCCGCCATCTTCCCGGCCGCCTTCTTGGCGCCTGCCTCCTTGCCAGCGGACCTCCTGGCAGCCACCTCCTCGACAGCCGCCTCCTTGCCCGCCGCCTTCCCGGCAGCCACCTCCTCGACAGCCGCCCCCTTGCCCGCCGACTTTCCGGCAGCCACCTCCTTGCCCGCGGACTTCCCGGCAGCCGCCTTCCCGGCAGCCACCTCCTCGACAGCCGCCCCCTTGCCCGCCGACTTTCCGGCAGCCACCTTCTCGACAGCCGCCTCCTTGCCCGCCGGCTTCCCGGCGGCCACCTTCTCAGCGGCCCCCTTCTCGGCAGCCGACTCCTCGGCGGCCAACTTCTCGGCGGCCGTCCTCTTGGCGGCAGTTTTCCTGGCGGCCGTCTTCTTGACGGCGGTCTCGTCCTCGGCCGTCAGCGCCTTGTCCACGGACTTTCTGGGCGCCTTCTCCTCGGAGGCCGGATCCCTCGCCGCGGTCTTCCGCGCGGCCGTCTTCCCGGCGGCCGGCTCCTTCACGGCCGTCGCCCTCAGCGCCGTCTTCCTCGCGGCCGGCTGCGCGCCCCTCTCCGCGGTCGGCCGCTTCCTGCCGTCCACTGCCCTGGCCTCGCCGCCGGAGGCAATCGCGCCCCCGCGCCGGCCGGTCGCCGGCTGCTGTACGGCGGTCCTTTTCGCCACCATGGCCGCGACCCCTTCACATACTGTGATGTTGCTCGCGAATCGTTCTGGGACGATAAATCGACTTGAGTCCCGCGGCAACGGGGCACACCGCCCGATTCGCCCGCCCGCACTCCCCGCGCAGCGGGCCTGCATCCGTTGTGCCCAACTCCCCGCCGGGTAATCCGCCGGCCCGGGCCCGCCCGGACCCGGGCGCCCGCCACCTGGCCATTCGGGTCATCCCGGACCGTCACTCGGCCGGCGGCCGCACCGCGCGGAAAACCGGTCGGCCGCTGTCCGCGCGGCGCCGTACACTGGGCGGAGCGAAAAGCGTGGATGGGGACGAGTAGCGGCGTACGCAGCCCAGAGCGACCCGGGGACGGTGAGAGCCCGGGGGCGAGCGCGACGTGAAGATCACCCCGGAGCCGCCGGAAGAAAGCCGCAGCCAGCAGGCCACGGCGAGTAGAGCCGGCTTCGCGACCCCAATGAGGGGGCTCACCGACGCGTAGGGCGTGGCGGAGGGCCAAGGAGGGTGGTACCGCGGGAGCGCGCCGCAGACGGCGTAGGCAGGATCGAAGGCTCTCGTCCCTCCGACGGAAGGCAGCAAGTCCGTTGGAGGATGCTCGCAGATGACAGCGCCGACGTACCGCCAGGTGCCCGCACAGGTCGACCTGCCCGCTCTTGAGCACGCCGTGCTCGACTTCTGGCGCGAGCAGAAGATCTTCGCCAAGAGCCTGGAGCAGTCCGAGGGCCGCCCGGAATGGGTGTTCTACGAAGGCCCGCCCACCGCCAACGGCATGCCCGGCGCCCACCACATCGAGGCGCGCGTCTTCAAGGACGTCTTCCCGCGCTTCCGCACCATGCGCGGCTACCACGTGGCCCGCAAGGCCGGCTGGGACTGCCACGGCCTGCCCGTGGAGCTGGCCGTCGAGAAGGAGCTGGGCTTCTCCGGCAAGCAGGACATCGAGGCGTACGGCATCGCCGAGTTCAACGCCAAGTGCCGTGAGTCCGTGACCCGGCACACGGACGCCTTCGCCGAGCTCACGACCCGCATGGGCTACTGGGTCGACCTGGACGACGCGTACCGGACCATGGACCCCGAGTACGTGGAGTCGGTCTGGTGGTCGCTGAAGGAGATCTTCACCAAGGGCCTGCTGGTCCAGGACCACCGCGTCGCCCCCTGGTGCCCGCGCTGCGGCACCGGCCTGTCGGACCACGAGCTGGCGCAGGGCTACGAGACGGTCGTCGACCCGTCCGTCTACGTCCGTTTCCCGCTCACCTCCGGTCCGCTCGCCGGCGAGGCCGCCCTCCTGGTGTGGACGACGACCCCCTGGACCCTGGTGTCCAACACGGCGGTCGCCGCGCACCCGGATGTCACCTACGTCGTCGCCACCGACGGCGAGGAGAGGCTCGTCGTCGCCGAGCCGCTGCTCGCCAAGGCACTCGGCGAGGGCTGGGAGAGCACGGGCCAGACCTTCACCGGCGCCGAGATGGAGCGCTGGACGTATCAACGTCCGTTCGAGCTCGTGGAGTTCCCGGAGCCGGCCCACTACGTGGTGAACGCCGACTACGTCACCACCGAGGACGGTACGGGTCTGGTCCACCAGTCCCCCGCCTTCGGTGAGGACGACCTCAAGGTCTGCCGCGCCTACGGCCTGCCCGTCGTGAACCCGGTCCGCCCGGACGGCACCTTCGAGGAGAATGTCCCGCTGGTCGGCGGCGTCTTCTTCAAGAAGGCGGACGAAAAGCTCACCGCGGACCTGCAGCAGCGCGGCCTCCTCTTCAAGCACGTCGCGTACGAGCACAGCTACCCGCACTGCTGGCGCTGCCACACCGCGCTGCTCTACTACGCGCAGCCGTCCTGGTACATCCGCACGACGGCGATCAAGGACCGCCTGATCCAGGAGAACGAGAAGACCAACTGGTTCCCGGACACGGTCAAGCACGGCCGGTACGGCGACTGGCTGAGCAACAACATCGACTGGGCGCTGTCCCGCAACCGCTACTGGGGCACCCCGCTGCCGATCTGGCGCTGCGAGGACGACCACCTCACCTGCGTCGGCTCCCGCGCGGAGCTGACCGAGCTGACGGGCACCGACCAGTCGGGCCTGGACCCGCACCGGCCGTACATCGACGAGGTCACCTTCGCCTGCCGCCACGACGGCTGCGGCAAGAGGGCCACGCGCGTGCCCGAGGTCATCGACGCCTGGTACGACTCGGGCTCGATGCCGTTCGCGCAGTGGGGCTACCCGTACAAGAACAAGGAGCTGTTCGAGAGCCGCTACCCGGCGCAGTTCATCTCCGAGGCGATCGACCAGACCCGCGGCTGGTTCTACACGCTGATGGCCGTCGGCACGCTGGTCTTCGACAAGTCGTCGTACGAGAACGTCGTCTGCCTGGGCCACATCCTGGCCGAGGACGGCCGCAAGATGTCCAAGCACCTGGGCAACATCCTGCAGCCGATCCCGCTCATGGACCAGCACGGCGCGGACGCTGTGCGCTGGTTCATGGCGGCGGGCGGCTCCCCCTGGGCGGCACGGCGTGTCGGCCACGGCACCATCCAGGAAGTCGTCCGCAAGACCCTGCTGACGTACTGGAACACGGTGGCCTTCCAGGCGCTGTACGCCCGTACGTCGGACTGGGCGCCCAGCGCGGCCGACCCGGCCCCGGCCGAGCGCCCGCTGCTGGACCGCTGGCTGCTGTCCGAGCTGCACGCGCTCACCGACCAGGTGACGCAGTCCCTGGAGGCGTACGACACCCAGCGGGCCGGCAAGCTGCTGTCCGCGTTCGTCGACGACCTCTCGAACTGGTACGTCCGCCGTTCGCGCCGCCGCTTCTGGCAGGGCGACAAGGCCGCGCTGCGCACGCTGCACGAGGTGCTGGAGACGGTCACCAAGCTGCTGGCGCCGATCACGCCGTTCATCACCGAGCGGGTGTGGCAGGACCTGATCGCGCCCGTGACCCCGGGCGCGCCGGAGTCCGTGCATCTGGCTTCCTGGCCGGAGGCGGACCTGGCGGCGATCGACCCGGAGCTGTCGAAGCAGATGGTCCTGGTCCGCCGGCTGGTGGAGCTGGGCCGGGCCACGCGCGCGGAGTCGGGCGTCAAGACGCGTCAGCCGCTGTCCCGCGCGCTGATCGCCGCGACCGGCTTCGAGTCCCTGGACCCGGAGCTGCACGCGCAGATCACCGAGGAGCTGAACGTCTCCTCACTGGCGTCGCTGTCCGAGGTCGGCGGCAGCCTGGTGGACACCACCGCCAAGGCCAACTTCCGCGCGCTGGGCAAGCGGTTCGGCAAGCGGGTGCAGGACGTGGCCAAGGCGATCGCCGCCGCCGACGCGGCCGCGCTCTCCCTCGCGCTGCGGGAGGGCACGGCCTCGGTGGAGGTCGACGGTGAGACGGTGACCCTCGCTCCCGACGAGGTGATCATCACCGAGACCCCGCGTGAGGGCTGGTCCGTGGCCTCCGACTCGGGCGCCACGGTGGCGCTGGACCTGGAGATCACCGAGGAGCTGCGGCAGGCGGGCCTGGCCCGTGACGCGATCCGGCTGATCCAGGAGGCCCGGAAGAACAGCGGCCTGGATGTGGCCGACCGGATCGCTCTGCGCTGGGTGTCGACCGACCCCGCGGTGGTCGCTGCGCTGGCCGAGCACAGTGAGCTGATCGCCGAGGAGGTTCTGTCGACGGACTTCCAGCAGGGCGAGGGCGACGACAGCTTTGGTGAGCCGTTCGCCGACGAGGGGCTGTCTCTCACGTTCCGGCTGCGGAAGGCGTAAGCGCCGAACCCGCTGCGAAGGGCCCGGTCTCCGTCTCGGAGGCCGGGCCCTGCTGTTTCTTCACTCAACCCGCGTAAAAAGGGCGGGCCCCCGGGACCGAAGTCCTGGGAGCCCGCCCTATTGAGCGCTGCCGACGCCGTTGTCGTACTAGTGCCCGATGCTCAGTTGTCGTCCTCGTCGATCAGGAACCCGCGCATCGGCGAGGGTGCCTGACCCATCGGGGACGGGCCCTGCGGGCGGACCGGGGCCATGGGCTGGGTCATGGCCGGGGTCATCTGCTGCTGGCCGCCGTAGGACGGGGCGGACGGACCGGGGTTGCCGCCCATCGTCTGGTTGCCACCGTAGGACGGGGCGCCGGCCGGAGCCATGGAAGGCGCCGGGGACGGCGGCAGCGACGCGGTCGCCGGGGTGCGCGGCGGGGCCAGGGAGTCGTCGGCCTGGGTCTCCAGCTGGCGCAGCTGGGACTCGAGGTACGACTTCAGGCGCGTGCGGTACTCGCGCTCGAAGCCGCGCAGGTCCTCGACCTTGCGCTCCAGCGTGGCGCGGGCGGACTCCAGGGAGCCCATCGCGACGCGGTGCTTCTCCTGCGCGTCCCGCTCCAGGGCGTCGGCCTTGGCACGGGCGTCACGCTCCAGACCCTCGGCACGGCTGCGGGCCTCGCCGACGATCTTGTTGGCCTCGGAGCGGGCCTCGGCGATCGCCTGGTCGGCGGTCTGCTGGGCCAGCGAGAGGACACGGGCGGCACTGTCGCCACCCGGGCCCTGCCCGGGGCCGCCCATCGGGCCGCCCATGGGGCCGCCCATGGGGCCGCCCATCGGGCCACCCATCTGCTGCATGGGCGGCTGGCCGCCCATCGGGCCCTGACCCATCGGACCCTGGCCCATCGGACCGGGACCCTGCGGGCCGCCCTGACCGCCGGGACCGGCGGGCAGCTGCGGGGCGCCGCTCGGCAGCTGGGGCGGGCCACCCATGGGGCCACCCATCTGCTGCTGCGGCGGGCCCGATATGCCGGCGGGCACCGGAGCGCCGGGACCTCGCATGCCCTGCTGAGGCATGCCCTGCTGAGGCATGCCCTGCTGAGGCATGCCCTGCTGGGGCATGCCCTGCTGCTGCGGGTGCGGCTGCTGGTCCTGCTCCGGCGGGCCCTTGCGCATGTTCTGCTGGTTCTGCGCGGCCGCACGGGTCGCCGCGGCCAGCTTGGCGCGCAGGTCCTCGTTCTCGCGGAGCAGGCGGGTCAGTTCGGCTTCGACCTCGTCGAGGAAGGCATCGACCTCGTCCTCGTCATAGCCTTCTCGGAGGCGGACGGTCGTGAACTGCTTGTTCCGCACGTCCTCGGGGGTCAACGGCATCTCTTCACCTCAACGTAGTCATCGGCAGTCGGCAAGACCGTATCGTCCACCCTCATCACATGAAGCTCCCCGTGATGGAGAGGAGGATGTAGACGATGATCATCAGTACGAAGAAGGACAGGTCGAGCGCCACGCCCCCGAGACGCAACGGCGGGATGAACCGCCGCAGAAGCTTCAGCGGTGGATCGGTGACAGTGTAGGTGGCCTCCAGTACGACCACCATCGCCTTGCCGGGTTGCCACGAGCGGGCGAACTGGAACACATAATCCATCACGAGCCGGAAGATGAGCACGGCGAGGAACACCAGCAGCGCGGTGTGGACCACCGTGACGAACACGCTCATGGTCTGCGCTTCCCTCTCCCCTGTTCCATGCTCTTCCGAGCCTCGATCCGGTTGCCTGTGTCTCAGCTCTGGTTGAAGAACCCGCCCTCTGCGATGCGGGCCTTGTCCTCCGCCGTGACATCGACGTTAGCAGGAGACAACAGGAACACCTTCTGCGTCACCCGCTCGATGCTGCCGTGAAGACCAAACACCAAACCGGCCGCAAAGTCGACAAGTCGCTTCGCGTCTGTGTCATCCATCTCAGTCAGATTCATGATCACCGGGGTGCCCTCACGGAAGTGTTCCCCGATGGTACGGGCCTCGTTGTAAGTCCGCGGGTGCAGCGTGGTGATCCGGTAAGGCTCTCGCTCGGACACAACCTTGGGCATGATCACCGGTGCGTTCTTCTCCAGGGACTGACGTTCTGGTGTGATGGACGCCACGGGCGCGATGCGCGCCGGACGCCCGGATTCCGCGGCGAGCGAAGTCGATCGGACCACCGGCTCGCGCGGCGCGGGCGGTTGCACGATTCGCACCTCTTCGTCCCTTTGGGACTGATCTCTGTGCGATTGGTGTGACGATTCGTGCCGTCGATGATCCCGCTCGGGCTCCGGGTCCAACTCGGGCTCGAAGTCGTCGTCGGGGTCGAATCCGCGGCCGTCGTACCCATCGTCCTCCACGAGGCCGAGGTAGACCGCCATCTTGCGCATCGCGCCGGCCATGCTCTGAGTCCTCCGCTCTGTGGTGGATCGACTGACGACTGCCAAGTGCCCGCGATCCACGAGGTCGTTGTGCCCGTCTTCACAGGCATTGACCATATTTTCTGCTGTGGTCCGACTTCCTGGCGACGTTACCCGAGCCCGGGGCGGACTCCGAGTACCGCAGTGCCGACGCGCACATGTGTCGCCCCGGCGGCCACGGCCTGTTCGAGGTCCGCACTCATCCCTGCCGACACCATGGTTGCAGCCGGATGGGCTCGGCGCAGGTCGGTCGACAAATCCATGAGCCGTTCAAACGCCGCCCGTTCGCGTCCCGCGTACTCGCCGGTGAGCGGAGCGACCGTCATCAGCCCGTCGAGCCGCAGTCCCGGTGCTTCACCGATGAGGTCGGCCAACTCTTCGATTCCGCCCGGCGCGACGCCTCCGCGCTCGCCGCGGCCGTTCTCTCCCGCGTCCAGCGCGACCTGAACGAGACAGCCGACTTCGCGCCCGGCCCGCACGGCCTCCTTCGACAGAGCTGTGACGAGCTTGGAACGATCCACGGACTGCACGACATCGGCGTAACCGACCACGGAACGGACTTTATTGGTCTGCAATTGACCGACAAAATGCCATTTCAGCGGCAGATCGGCGCAAGCCGCGGCCTTCGGCGCGGCGTCCTGGTCGCGGTTCTCGGCGACGTGACGCACACCGAGTTCCGACAGAATCCGCACATCACCGGCCGGGTAGGTCTTGGTGACCACGATCAGGGTCACCTCCTCCCGCTTGCGCCCGGCCGCCACGCACGCGGCGGTGATGCGCTCCTCCACTTTCGCCAGGTTCGCGGCGAGTTGGGTCTTACGGTCCGTCATGCCCCATCAGTCCAGCCAGACATAGCCCGCGAGCCGCCCGGTGGTGCGGTCACGGCGGTACGAGAAGTGGTCGCCCGACTCCAGCGTGCACTCCGGCGACTGCGCCCGGTCGCACACCCCGAGCCGGTCGAGCTGCGCGTGCACCCCGGCGCTCACGTCGACCGCCGGCGTACCCCAGCTCGTCTCAGCGTGCGCCGCCGGCTCGACGGCCGCCACCTCGGCGCGCATCGCCTCCGGCACCTCGTAGCAGCGCCCGCAGACGGCCGGTCCGGTGCGGGCGAGGATCCGGCCCGGCTCGGCGCCGAGTTCGACCATGGCCCGTACGGCGGCGGGGACGACCCCCTTGACCATGCCGGGCCGGCCCGCGTGCGCCGCCGCGGCGACCCCGGCGACGGGATCGGCGAGCAGCACCGGCACACAGTCGGCGGTGAGGACGGCGAGGGCGAGTCCGCGGCGCGCGGTGACGATCGCGTCGACCTCCGGCACCGGGAGCTCTCCCCAGGGCTCGTCCACCACGGCCACATCGGCGCCGTGCACCTGGTTCATCCAGACGACCCGGTCCGGGTCGATGCCGAGCGACTTGGCCACGATGTCCCGGTTGGCCCGTACCGCCTCGGGGGCGTCGCCGACCGCGCCGCCGAGGTTGAGCTCCTCATACGGAGCGGCGCTCACCCCGCCCCACCGGTCGGTGAAGGCGAAGTGCGCGCCGCTCACGCTCTCGCGCCGTCCTATCACTTCAGGAAGTCCGGGACGTCCAGCTCCTCGGCCGCGCTGTCCGCGTAGGCGGTCCGCTGTGCCGGGGGGACCGGCGGGGCGGCCGGGATGTCGGCCACCGGCTCGGGCACGGGCTCCGGCTCCTCCTTGGGCTTGACGCTGCCCAGCGAGCCGAAGGACGGACGACTGGGCTCGCTCGGCCGGGCCGCGGGCTCCTCGCGGCGCGAGCCCGCCGAAGCCGAGGCCGAGCCGAGGACGTTGTCCCGGCGAGCCGGAGGCTGGCCGCCGTCGAAGCCGGCCGCGATCACGGTGACCCGGACCTCGTCGCCGAGGGCGTCGTCGATGACCGCGCCGAAGATGATGTTGGCCTCGGGGTGGGCGGCCTCGCTGACCAGCTGGGCCGCCTCGTTGATCTCGAACAGACCGAGGTCGGAGCCGCCGGAGATGGAGAGCAGCACGCCACGGGCGCCGTCGATGGACGCTTCCAGCAGCGGCGAGGAGATCGCCATCTCGGCCGCGGCCACCGCGCGGTCGTCGCCGCGCGCCGAGCCGATGCCCATGAGGGCGGAACCGGCCTCGGACATGACCGACTTCACATCGGCGAAGTCGAGGTTGATGAGGCCGGGGGTGGTGATGAGGTCGGTGATGCCCTGGACACCGGAGAGCAGGACCTGGTCGGCGGACTTGAAGGCGTCCAGGACCGAGACCTGGCGGTCCGAGATGGACAGCAGCCGGTCGTTGGGGATGACGATGAGGGTGTCGACCTCCTCGCGCAGTTCGGCGATGCCGTCCTCGGCCTGGTTGGCGCGGCGCCGTCCCTCGAAGGTGAACGGGCGCGTGACCACGCCGATGGTGAGGGCGCCGAGGGAGCGTGCGATGTTGGCCACGACGGGCGCGCCGCCGGTGCCGGTGCCGCCGCCTTCACCGGCCGTCACGAAGACCATGTCGGCCCCCTTGAGGACCTCCTCGATCTCCTCGCGGTGGTCCTCGGCGGCCTTGCGGCCGACGGCCGGGTTGGCTCCGGCGCCGAGTCCGCGGGTGAGTTCGCGGCCGACGTCCAGCTTGACGTCGGCGTCGCTCATCAACAGCGCCTGAGCGTCGGTGTTGATGGCGATGAACTCGACGCCCTTGAGACCGACCTCGATCATCCGGTTGATGGCATTGACACCACCGCCGCCGACACCGATGACCTTGATGACTGCGAGGTAGTTCTGCGGTGCTGCCACGTCGAAGGCCTCTCGCCTCGAATTACGTTGCCGTCGCCGTGCGGTGCCCCGCGCCGGGACGACAGATGCCGAATGGGACGGTCCGTAACGCCGACCCGAACCCTAACCCTGAAGTTTAGGGTTACCAGTGTGTCTGTTCTCTGGAGTCTTCTGAACAGGACACTAAGTCGACAAGTGGCGCCCGTTCAACGAACACGCCGAACCTCCCGTTTTTCTTTTCACCCTATGTGATCAGCCATAGCAGTGCCCAACCAGGGTGCTGGCCTGCGCCGATGTGCGTCAACTACCCGATGACGCAGGGGCGGTGGGAACGCTGACATCGAAATGCCGCGCGCCGGGAGCTGCTTTCATGAGAGCTGCGAGGGTCCGCGCCTTGGTGCGGCCGTTCTCGCCGCTGCCCCAAGCGACCGTGCGGCCGTCGGCCAACTCCAGCGAGATGTCGTCGTAGGAACGGACTTGGACGGTCCGGGTGTCCGCCGCCACGGCGGCCGGCAGCTCGCCGGCGACCAGGACCGCCTCGCGCACCAGCCGGTCGGTGCCGAAGCGGCGGAGGCTCGCGGAGCCGGAACCCGTGCGGGAGACGGACAATTCCAGCACCGGAACGCCATTCGGCGCCTGAGAAACCGTGGCGAATCGGACACCTTCATGGTCGATTTCGATGAAATTCCGATCTTTTCGGACAATCAGAACCGGGGTACGCTCGGTCACTTTCAGGCCGATTCCATGGGGCCAGGACCGGACCACATCAACGGTGTCAATTCGGGGCAATTTCCGGCGAAGTCGGGCTTCGATGCCATCGGTGTCGACGGAAATCATCGGCGCCCCGACCGGTACGTCCGCCGCGTCCAGCACCTCGGCGGGGATGAGCACGCGCGTGCCGGACACCGAGACGTGCCGGACGCGCAGCCAGCTCGAGCCGTACAACACCCAGATGCCACCGGCCCCGAGGAGCACGGCGAGCGCGGCCAGGATGACGATCGTACGAAGAGGCGGTCTCCTGAGCCGGCGGACGAGCGGCGGGCCGGACGACTCCTGCTGGCGTTCACCGCGCTCGGCGGTCGTCGGTCCGGCCACGCGCGCTCCCTTTCTTGGCTCGGCTCACCTCCGGGGCGCGCCCCTTCGGCTCACTCGCCGATGCTAGTGGTGGCGCGAGGCGATCGCCTCGTACACCATGCCGACGAGCAGCTCGTCGGCGTCCCGGCGGCCGAACTCGCTTGCCGCGCGGGACATCTCGTACAGCCGGTGCGGATCGGCGAGCACGGGCAGGACGTTCTGCTGGACCCACTCCGGCGTGAGTTCCGCGTCGTCGACCAGGAGGCCGCCGCCGGCCTTGACCACCGGCTGGGCGTTGAGCCGCTGTTCGCCGTTGCCGATGGGCAGCGGGACATAGGCGGCCGGCAGTCCGACGGCGGAGAGTTCGGCGACGGTCATCGCGCCCGCACGGCAGAGCATCATGTCGGCCGCGGCGTACGCGAGGTCCATCCGGTCCAGGTAACTTACCGGGATGTAGGGGGGCATTCCCGGCATCTGGTGCACCTGCGGCAGTTCGTTCTTCGGGCCGACCGCGTGCAGGATCTGGATGCCGGCCTGCTGCAGCCACGGGGCGACCTGCTGGACGACCTCGTTGAGACGGCGGGCACCCTGGGAGCCGCCGGAGACGAGCAGCGTGGGCAGGTTCGGGTCGAGGCCGAAGCGGTGCCGGGCCTCGGGGCGGGCGGCGGCGCGGTCCAGGGTGGCGATGGAACGGCGCAGCGGGATGCCGATGTAGCGGGCGTCGCGCAGCTTGCTGTCGGGCGTGGAGACGGCGACCCGGGCCGCGTACCGCGAGCCGATCTTGTTGGCCAGGCCGGGGCGGGCGTTGGCCTCGTGGATCACGATGGGCACACCGAGGCGCTTGGCGGCCAGATAGCCGGGCAGGGCGACATAGCCGCCGAAACCGACCACGACGTCCGCCTTGGTGCGCTCCAGGATCTGCTCGGCGGCCTTGATGGTGCCGCGCAGCCGGCCCGGGACGGTGATCAGCTCGGGGGTCGGCTTACGGGGCAGCGGCACCGCCGGGATCAGCGCCAGCTCGTAGCCGCGCTCCGGGACGAGCTTGGTCTCCAGGCCGCGTTCCGTGCCCAGGGCCGTGATCCCCACGGTCGGGTCCTGCCTGCGCAGGGCGTCCGCGAGGGCGAGCGCGGGCTCGATGTGGCCGGCGGTCCCCCCACCGGCGAGTACGACATGCACCGAAATTCACCGCTCTCCGGACGAACGCGCCGCCGAGGCACGCCGTCGCATCGTGTTCCATCTCCGAGGCCCCCGCTCAGCACCGGAGCCTCCCGCCCGCTTTCTACCAAAGCGAGGTTGCCGCATCGCAAGCGCCGCCCGCGCAGCGGGCTCGTCGCGCGCGAAGGCGATCAGCAGCCCGATGGCGAACATGGTCGGCAGCAGGGCGGACCCTCCGTAGGAGAACAGCGGGAGAGGGACGCCGGCGATCGGCAGCAGACCGAGCACCGCACCGATGTTGATCACCGCCTGGGCGGTGATCCAGGTGGTCACGCCTCCCGCGGCGTACCTCACGAAGGGGTCCTCCGTGCGTCCGGCCACGCGGATACCCGCATAGCCTAGAGCCGCGAACAGGGCGAGCACCGACAGCGTCCCCGCCAGCCCCAGTTCCTCACCGGTGACGGCGAAGATGAAGTCGGTGTGGGCCTCCGGCAGTTGGCCCCATTTTTCCACACTCGCACCGAGACCGGAACCGAAGAGTCCGCCGGAGGCGAGGGCATAGATGCCGTGCGCGCCCTGCCAGCACATGTCGTTCGGGCCGGGGTCGGTGGCGGCGATGCAGCTGAGCCGGTTCAGCCGGTGGGGGCTGGACCAGATGGCGAGCGCGGCGAGCAGCCCGGCGACGCCCAGCACCCCGGAGAACAGCCGGGTCGGCGCTCCCGCGAGCCACAGCAGCCCGAACAGGATCGCGGTCAGGATGATCGTCGTACCCATGTCGCCGCCGAGCATGATCAGCCCGAGCAGCAGGAAGGTGACCGGCACCAGCGGCACCAGCATGTGCTTCCACTGGGCCAGCAGCCTCTTCTCCTGCTTGCGGGCGATCAGGTCCGCGCCCCACAGCACCAGGGCCAGCTTGCCGAACTCGCTGGGCTGGATCTGGAAGGAGCCGCCGAGGGCGATCCAGTTCTGGTTGCCGTTGACCGCCATCCCTATCCCGGGGATCTGCACCAGGACCATCAGAAAGACGGCGCCGGCGAGGATCGGGTACGCCAGCGCCCGGTGCAGTTTCACCGGCATGCGGGAGGCCACGAACAGCAGTACGCCGCCGATGACCGCGGCGAGGAACTGCTTGCGGAAGAAGTACGACCCGGGCAGCGACAGCTGCAGCGCCGTGATCTGGGAGGCCGAGTAGACCATCACCAGACCGAGCACGGTGATCAGCAGGGTGCCGCCGACGATCAGGTAGTAGGCGGTCAGCGGCCGGTCCCAGGCCTTCCGGGCGCGCGTGTAGAGCCGTTGTACGGAGTTCTCGCGCGGCGGGCGGGGCGCCGCGGGCCTACTGGCGGCGCGCTGAGCCGGTGGACGGCCTGTACGGCTACCGGACATCACCAGCTCCTCGCACCCGCCGACCAAACCCGAGCCACATCCGCCTCACGCGTCCCTCCAAGGGTCCCGAAGCACCCCAGGTGGCCGAGACCCGCCGTCAGGCGCCCGCGCCGAGTTCGCGGACCGCCGCCGCGAACGCGTCACCGCGCTGGTTGTAGTTGGTGAACATGTCCATGGAGGCGCAGGCCGGGGCCAGCAGCACCGTGTCACCGGGCTTCGCGAGCCGCTTCGCTTCCGTCACCGCCTGGAGCATCGCCCCAGTGTCGGTCCGGTCGAGGTCGACCACGGGTACTTCCGGGGCGTGTCGCGCGAGGGCGTCGCGGATCAGCTCACGGTCGGCGCCGATCAGGACGGCACCGCGAAGGCGCTTCGCCGACCTGGCGACCAGCTCGTCGAACGTCGCGCCCTTCGCCAGACCACCCGCAATCCATACGATCGACTCATATGCCGCCAACGAGGCTTCCGCGGCGTGGGTGTTGGTCGCCTTGGAGTCGTCGATGTACGCGACCCCGTCGAGGTCGGCGACGTGCGCGATGCGGTGCGCGTCCGGGCGGAAGGCCTTGAGACCCTCCCGTACGGCCTTGGCGGGCACCCCGAAGGCACGCGCGAGGGCCGCCGCGGCAAGGGCGTTGGCGATGTTGTGCGGGGCCGGCGGGTTGATGTCGGAGACCTCGGCCAGCTCCTGGGCGTTCTTCTGCCGGTTCTCGACGAAGGCGCGGTCGACCAGGATGCCCTCCACGACGCCGAGTTGGGAGGGGGCGGGGGTGCCGAGAGTGAAGCCGACGGCCCGGCAGCCCTCCTCCACGTCGGCCTCGCGCACCAGCTCCTCGGTCAGCTTGTCGGCCACGTTGTAGACGCAGGCGACCCGATTTCCTTCGTAGATACGGCCCTTGTCCTTGGCGTACGCCTCCATCGAGCCGTGCCAGTCGAGGTGGTCCGGGGCGAGGTTGAGGACGGCGGCGGAGTGGGCGCGCAGCGAGGGCGCCCAGTGCAGCTGGTAGCTGGACAGCTCCACGGCGAGGACGTCGTACTCCTCGTCCCCGAGCACCACGTCCAGCAGCGAGACGCCGATGTTGCCCACGGCGGCCGTGCGCAGGCCCGCGGCCCGCAGGATGGACGCGAGCATCTGCACGGTCGTGGTCTTGCCGTTGGTGCCCGTGACGGCCAGCCAGGGCGCCGCGTCGGGTCCGCGCAGGCGCCAGGCCAGCTCGACGTCGCCCCAGACCGGCACGCCCGCCGCGGCGGCCGCCGTGAAGAGGGGCTTGTCGGGCTTCCAGCCGGGCGCCGTGACGATCAGCTCGGTGCCCTCCGGCAGGGTCGCCCCGTCGCCGAGGCGCACGGTGATGCCGAGCGCCTCCAGTTCGGCGGCCTGCTCACGCGCGCGTGCGTCGTCGCCGTCGTTGACGACCGTGACGACCGCCCCGCGCGCGTGCAGCACCTTCGCCGCCGGGACGCCGGAGACACCGAGCCCGGCGACGGTGACGTGCTTGCCCTGGAAGTCGTAGAGCTCCGAGGTGGAGGTCACTTTTCCGCTGCCCATCCTGCATAGAAGAGGCCCAGTCCGACAATCACACAGATGCCCTGGATGATCCAGAATCGGACCACCACCAGGACCTCGGACCAGCCCTTGAGTTCGAAGTGGTGCTGGAGTGGCGCCATCCGGAAGACGCGCCTGCCGGTGAGCCGGAAGGAGCCGACCTGGATGACGACCGACATGGTGATGAGGACGAACAGACCGCCCATGATGGCCAGCAGCAGCTCCGTGCGGGAGAGGATGGCCAGACCGGTGAGGACACCGCCGAGGGCGAGCGAGCCGGTGTCGCCCATGAAGATCTTCGCCGGCGAGGTGTTCCACCACAGGAAGCCCAGGCAGGCGCCCATCAGGGCGGAGGCGACCACCGCGAGGTCGAGCGGGTCGCGCACCTCGTAGCAGGCGGCCGGGTTGGTCAGGGTCTGCGCGTTGGCGCAGGACTCCTGGAACTGCCAGACGCCGATGAACGTGTAGGCGCCGAAGACGAGCACGGAGGCGCCGGTGGCCAGTCCGTCCAGACCGTCGGTGAGGTTCACGCCGTTCGACATCGCGAGGATCATGAACAGCGCCCAGACGACGAACAGCACCGGGCCGATCGTCCAGCCGAAGTCGGTGATGAACGACAGCTTGGTGGAGGCCGGGGTGTTGCCGCGCGCGTCGGCGAACATCAGCGACAGCACCGCGAAGGCGATGCCTACGATCAGCTGGCCGGCCATCTTCGCCTTGGCCCGCAGGCCCAGCGAACGCCGCTTGACGATCTTGATGTAGTCGTCGAGGAAGCCGACCAACCCCATGCCGAACATCAGGCCGAGGACCAGCAGCCCGGAGTAGGTGGGCGGGTAACCGGTGATGAGCTTGCTCAGGAAGTACGCCGCGATCGTCGCCAGGATGAAGGCGATACCGCCCATGGTCGGCGTTCCGCGCTTGCTGGCGTGCTCACGCGGACCGTCATCACGGATGTACTGGCCGTAGCCCTTGCGGGCGAGGAGCTTGATCAGCAGCGGGGTGCCGATCAGCGTCAGGAAGAGGCCAATGACTCCTGAGAACAGGATCTGCTTCATCATCGGGCGGCAACCTCACCCTCGGCACCGGTCTCGACGAGCGCCTGGGCAACGCTCTCCAGACCCACCGAACGGGACGCCTTCACGAGCACGACGTCCCCCGGGCGCAACTCGCTGCGCAACAGGTCGATCGCCGCCTGTGCGTCGGACACGTGCACCGACTCCTCACCCCACGAACCCTCGTTATATGCGCCCAGTTGCAGCCAGGAGGCCTCAATCCCCCCGACGGCGACGAGCTTGCTGACGTTGAGCCGGACGGCGAGCCGTCCGACGGCGTCGTGCTCGGCGAGCGCCTCGTCCCCCAGCTCGGCCATCTTGCCGAGCACCGCCCACGTGCGGCGCCCCTTGCCCATGGCCGCGAGTGCCCGAAGGGCGGCCCGCATGGACTCGGGGTTGGCGTTGTAGGCGTCGTTGACGATGGTCACGCCGTCCGGGCGCTCGGTGACCTCCATGCGCCAGCGGGAGAGGGAGCCCGCCTCGGAGAGCGCGGTGGCGATCTCTTCCGCGGACATGCCCAGCTCATGGGCGACGGCGGCCGCGGCGAGCGCGTTCGACACGTGATGCTCACCGTACAGGCGCATGGTCACATCACTTGCACCGGAGGGTGTGTGAAGCCTGAAGGAGGGCTGTCCGCTGTCCGTGAGTCGCACGTTCTCGGCGCGTACGTCCGCTTCGGCCGACTCTCCGAAAAGGACCACCTTCGCCTTGGTACGGGGGGCCATGGCGCGGACCAGCGGGTCGTCGGCGTTCAGGATCGCGGCGCCGTCCTCCGGAAGGCCCTCGATGATCTCGCCCTTGGCCTGGGCGATCTGCTCGCGGCCGCCGAACTCGCCGATGTGGGCGGTGCCGACGTTGAGGACCAGACCGATCCTGGGAGGCGTGAGGTCGGTGAGGTAGCGGATGTGCCCGATGCCGCGGGCGCCCATCTCCAGCACGAGGAACCGCGTCTCCTCGGTGGCGGACAGGGCGGTCAGCGGCAGCCCGATCTCGTTGTTGAGCGAGCCGGGCGTGAACACCGTCGGCGCCTTGCGCTGCAGCACCTGCGCGATCAGGTCCTTGGTGCTGGTCTTGCCCGCCGAGCCGGTCAGGGCGACGAGGGTCGCGCCGAGCCGGCGTACGACGTGCCGGGCGAGGGCGCCCAGCGCGGTCTGGACGTCGTCGACGACGATCGCGGGCACGCCGACCGGGCGCGACGCCAGTACGGCGACCGCGCCCGCCTCGATCACCTGCGCTGCGTAGTCGTGGCCGTCCACGCGTTCGCCGACGAAGGCGGCGAACAGGCTGCCGGGCAGCACCTCGCGGGAGTCCCGGACGACCGGTCCCGTGACCTCCACGGACGGATCCGGTATGTCGTGCGTCTGCCCGCCGACGACTGCTGCGATCTCGGCGAGGGAGAGGGCGATCACAAGTTCATCCCCTGGGTCTTCTGGATTTTCATCCCTGGGTTTTCTGGATGGCTTCGCGGAGCACCTGGCGGTCGTCGAAGGGACGGACCACGCCGGCGATGTCCTGGCCCTGCTCATGGCCCTTGCCCGCGACCAGCACGGTGTCGCCGGCCTGGGCGCGGCCCACTGCGGCGGCGATCGCGGCCGCCCGCTCCTCGAACAGGAGCACCTCGCCACGCTCGTGCGCGGGCACGGAGGCGGCGCCCTGGAGCATGGTCGCGAGGATCGCCAGGGGGTCCTCGGAGCGGGGGTTGTCGGAGGTCAGTACGGCTGTGTCGGCGAGCCGGGCCGCGGCGGCGCCCATCGGGGCGCGCTTGGTCCGGTCGCGGTCGCCGCCGCACCCGAGGACCACGTGCAGGCGGCCCTTGGTGACCTTGCGCAGCGCCTTGAGCACGGACTCGACGGCGTCGGTCTTGTGGGCGTAGTCCACGACCGCGAGATAGGGCTGCCCGGCGTCCACGCGCTCCAGCCGGCCGGGGACGCCCGGGACGGCGGCGATGCCGTCGGCGGCGGTCTGCGGGTCGAGACCGGCGGCGGCGAGCGCGACGACGGCGGCGAGGGTGTTCGCCACGTTGAAGGGGCCGGCGATCGGCGACTTGGCGTGGATCCGCTCGCCGTCCGGGCCGACGACGGTGAACGTCGAGTCCACCGGGCCGACCTGGACGTCCTCGGCGCGCCAGTCGGCGTCGGGGTGGCCCTCGGCGGAGAAGGTGACGACGGGGACCGTGGCCTCCTCGGCCAGCCGGCGGCCGTACGCGTCGTCCACGTTGATCACGCCGAGTTTGCTGCGTTTCGGGGTGAACAGCTGCGCCTTGGCCCGGAAGTAGTCCTCCATGTCGGAGTGGAACTCCATGTGCTCCGGGCTGAGGTTGGTGAACACGGCGATGTCGAAGACACAGCCGTCGACCCGGCCGAGGACCAGGGCGTGGCTGGAGACCTCCATGGCGACCGCCTCGGCGCCTCTTTCGCGCATGACCGCGAACAGGGCCTGGAGGTCGGTGGCTTCGGGGGTGGTGCGCTCCGACTTGATGCGTTCGTCGCCGATGCGGATCTCCACCGTGCCGATGAGGCCGGCGGGGCGGGACGCGCCCAGGCCGCCTTCGACGAGATAGGCGGTGGTGGTCTTGCCGGAGGTGCCGGTGATGCCGATCTGGAGCAGATCGCGGCCCGGGTGCCGGTAGATCGTGGCCGCCAGCTCTCCCATCCGTCCGCGCGGGTCGTCGACGACCAGGACGGGCAGTCCGGTCGCGGCGGCGCGCTCGGCACCCGTGGGGTCGGTGAGCACGGCGACGGCGCCCAGGCTCGCGGCCTGGTTGACGAAGTCGGCGCCGTGCAGCCGGGCGCCCGGGAGGGCGGCGTACAGGTCGCCGGGGCGGACGGCGCGCGAGTCATGGGTGATGCCCTTGATCTCGGCGGCGCCCTCCGGCGCGGTGACACCCAGCTGGTCGGCGAGCTCCGCGAGGGGTGTGGCGGGGAGCAGCGTCGGCCGGGGCAGTCCCGGATATGTCACGGGTTGGCCCTTCTGGGTGGTTTGGGACTGATCAGCGTGTGGCACGGCGGTGAGCGTACCGGGCGTACCCGCTCCGGAGCGAAGTGAGGGGTTCTCGGCCCCCTGGTTCCCGGGTTCCGGGGTGATCGTTGTCACGAGTTCGTTTCCTGGTGTTCCGGTGTGCTGATCAGGGCTTGTAGTCGACGGGCAGGTTCGTGGCCGGCGCCCCGGTCGGCGGGACCTGGAGCGTCTTCAGGGCGAACTCCATCACCTGCTTGTAGATGGGGCCACAGATCTGGCCGCCGAAGTAGCTGCCGGAGGTGGCGTTCTGGATGGCGCAGTAGACGGTGATGCGGGGGTTGTCCGCGGGTGCGAAGCCGGCGAACGACGAGGTGTACCCGTGGTACTTCCCGGTGGCCGGATCCACACGGTTGGCCGTGCCCGTCTTGCCCGCCACGTTGTATCCGGGGATGCGGGCCTTGACGCCGGTGCCCTGCTCGTCGTCCACGACGGACTCCAGCATCATGGCCACGGACCGGGCCGTCTTCTCGCTGACCACGCGGGTCTGCTTGGGCTTGGGCGCGGGGGTGAAGCGGCCGTCGGCACCCTTGCTGCCGCGGACCAGGGTCGGCTCGATCCGGACCCCGCCGTTGGCGATGGTCGAGTAGACGGAGGCGGCCTGGACGGCGTTGATGGAGAAGCCCTGGCCGAAAGGAATCGTGTACTGCTGCGAGGTGGACCACTTCTGGTACGGCGCGAGGATGCCCGGGGTCTCGCCCGGGAAGCCGAGTCCGGTGTAGCGGCCGATGCCGAACTTGCGCAGGTAGGAGTAGAGGACCTTGTTGGCCTCCGGCTGCGTCCTGCCGAGCTGGCCGGTGGCCAGGATGGTGCCGATGTTGCTGGACTTGGCGAGGACGCCGTTCAGCGTGAGGTTCCAGGTGGCGTGGTCGACGTCGTCGGAGAAGAGCCGGTCGCCGCGATGCAGCCGGTTCGGTACGACGACGTGGGTGAGCGGAGTGGCCGCGTTCTCCTCCAGCACGGCCGCCATGGACATCACCTTGGCGGTGGAGCCGGGCTCGTAGGCGTCCTGGACGGCCGCGTTGCCCAGGGCCGCGCCGTCGGCCTTCGACAGGTCATTGGGGTCGAAACCGGGCGAGTTGGCCATGGCCAGGATCTGCCCGGTGCGGGTGTCCTGGACGACGACATAACCGCGGTCGGCCTTGGACTTCTTCACCTGTTGGGTGATGGCGTTCTGCGCGGCCCACTGGATGTCGCGGTCGATGGTCAGCTCGACGTCGGAACCGGGCACGGCGGGCGTCTCCGTCGATCCCGCCGTGGGCACCTCACGCCCCCCGGACTGGGCATAGCGGATCTTGCCGTCCTTCCCGGACAGCTGCTTGTTCAGCTCCTGCTCGATGCCGCCGCCGCCCTGGCCGTCGGCGTTGACCCAGCCCAGTATCCCGGCGGCGAGGTCGCCGTTGGGGTACACCCGCTGGCTGCTCGGGTCGGCGAAGACGCCGGCGAGCGCGTTGACGGTGTTCTTGTCCGTCTCCGCCTTCTTGGCGAGCGCGGTCTTCAGGTCCTTGATCTGCTTCCAGACCTGCGGTGTCTGCCGGGTGGCGAGCCGGGCGTACCGGGAGTCCTTGTTCTTCGGCCGGAGCTTCTTCACGATGTCGCCCTGGCTCTGCCCGAGGATCGGCGAGAGCAGCGCGGCGGCCTGCTCCGGGCCGTCGTCGACCTTCAGCTGCTTGCTGCTGAACATCGTCGGATCGGCCGTGATGTCGTATGCGTCCTCGCTGATGGCGAGGGCCACGCCGTTGCGGTCGGTGATCCCGCCGCGCTCGGCGGCCAGCGTGTGCACGACATACCGGTTCTGCTCGGCCCGCGCGGCGTACGCGCTGGCGTCGACGGCCTGCACCTGGAGCAGCCGTACGACGAAGGCGATCAGGATCAGGGTCAGCGTGAGGCTGACCAGGCGCAGCCGGGGCCGCGGGCTGCCGAGCCGGAGCGGGCGCTGATACGGCGGCCGAGCACCGCTCGGCCGCCGCACCGGACGCGCACCGGGCCGGGGCTGCCGTACGGCACTCCTCGGCCGCGGCGGCTTGGCCGGCCCGGGCACACGACGGCGCGGCGGTTCCCTGTCGGACACTTCCGTCACCTGCCGGGGGTCGGGGTGGGAATGGGCTGGGGGGTGGACGGGTGCGGCGGAACGGCCCCCGCGCGGGCGGAGGCGACGGCGGCCGACCGGGGCTGTGCCGGTGCCGATGCGGTGGCGGAGGGCGTGACCGGGGCCGGCGTGGTGGGTGTGCCCGAGGTCGTGGAGGGGGCCGGGGCCGGGGTCAGGGCCTCGGGGGCGACCGGGTCGGTGAAGTCGGCGGACTCGGGGGTGGCGGCGCTCGGGACGCCCTTGATCCTGCCGTCGGAGCCGAGGAAGGCCGGGTCGCCGCCGGGGACCATGCCGAGTTGGCGGGCGCGGCGCTGGAGGGCGTCGGGGGAGGAGTAGGCGTCGATGTCCCGCTGGAGGGCCTGTTCCTCGTCGGTCAGGTTCTTCGTCCGCTTCTGCAGGTCGGCGAGCTTGAACGAGCCTTCGCTGAGCGCGGAGTTGAGCACCAGCAGTCCGATGAGACCGCCGCCGAGGAGCAGGACGACGAGCAGGACGAACGGGGTGCGGGCGGCCCGGGCCCGGCCGGCCGGAAAGAGCCGCACAAGCCGCGCGGCCCGCCCCTTCAACTGCGGTTTCCTACTCACAGCTCCCCCGGTCGGTCAGGGGCTCCTCGTAGCTCGGCCGCTCGCCCCGGAAACCCGCGCGGCACTCCGCATGACTACGGCGCTCCACACGGCGCCCCGGCCAAGCGCCGGGGTCCCCCCGGCGCTGCCGGTGGCTCCGGGAACCCCCGCGGCACTCCCGGCGAGTCCCGAGAACCGCACGGCGCTCCCAGCGTGTTCCGGCGTCCCCACGGCAGCACTCCAGGCGAGTACGCGAACCCCCGCGGCGCTCCCGGCACGTCCCGAGGTCCACTCGGCACTTCAGGCGAGTCCGGGAACCCTCGCAGCACTCCCGGCACGTCCCGAGGTCCACTCGGCACTCCAGGCGAGACCTGGGACCCTCGCGGCACTCCCGGCGAGTCCCGAGAACCGCACCGCGAGCCCGGCGCGTTGCGGACTCCGCTCGGCGCTCCGGGCGAGACCGGGAAGCCCCGCGAGTCCGGGATGCCTCGTCGGTCCCCCGGTGCGGCCAAAGATCCTCGTGGCTGTTCTGGGAGGCCCGGCGAAGCACGCGAGCCGCGCGGTACCTGCGGGAAGCCACGCGACCCGCCTGGCGAGTTCGGGAATGTCCCTGACGCCCCTGGTGAGACCGGGCATCCCCGTGAGTCTCCCAGTGGGTTCGGGAATCCAACCGACCCGTCTCGGTCACTCGGCGTCCTCCCTGATGCGTTCGGCGCCGCGCAGCCTGGCCGGTGCGGCCCGGCGGTTCTCGGCGACCTCTTCCTCGGTGGGAAGTTCGGCACCCCGGGTGAGCAGCTTGAGCCGCGGCTGGTAGCGCTCGGGCACCACCGGCAGCCCGGGCGGCGCGGTGGAGGCCGCGCCGGCCGCGAAGACCTGCTTGACCAGGCGGTCCTCCAACGAGTGGTACGAGAGGACGGCGATGCGCCCGCCGACGTCCAGGGCCTTCACCGCCGCCGGGATCGCCCGCTCCAGGACGGACAGCTCACCGTTGACCTCGATGCGCAGCGCCTGGAAGGTGCGCTTGGCGGGATTGCCGCCGGTGCGCTTGGCGGCCTGCGGCAGAGCGTCACGGATCAGCTCGACCAGCCGCGCGCTGTTGCTGAACGGCTCCTTCTCGCGCTCGCGCACGATCGCGGCCACGATCCGCTTGGCCTGCTTCTCCTCGCCGTACGCGCGCAGGATCCGTACCAGTTCGCCCGCCGGGTAGGTGTTCAGGACCTCGGCGGCGCTGATGCCGGTCGTCTGGTCCATCCGCATGTCCAGCGGCGCGTCCTGCGCGTAGGCGAAGCCGCGGTCGGCCTCGTCCAGCTGCATGGAGGAGACCCCGAGGTCGAACAGAACGCCCTGCACGCGCGCGATGCGGAGCTTGTGCAGTACGTCGGGCAGCTCGTCGTAGACGGCGTGCACCAGGGTGGCGCGCTCACCGTAGGGCGCCAGCCGCTCGCCCGACAGGCGCAGCGCCTCCTTGTCCCGGTCGAGGCCGATCAGCCGCGCCTCCGGGAACCGGGTCAGCAGCGCCTCGCTGTGTCCGCCGAGGCCGAGGGTGCAGTCGACGACCACCGCTCCCGGGCGCTCCAGGGCGGGCGCCAGCAGGTCCAGGCACCGCTGGAGCATCACCGGGACGTGTCGACTCTGGCTCAAGGGGGCCTCTCATCTTCCGGCGGGCCCGCACGCACCGCCGGGTCCCCGCCAGCTCGTGTAGGGGAGGCCTGCCGGCGCCGGAAGCGTCAGCCGGACCGGGAGCGGGAGGAGGCCGAGCCGTACGTACGCGCCGCGCACGTGGGGAGACGGTCCGGGGTGAGCCGGGGTCTCCGGGGGTTTTACCAGCAGGGAGAACCACGCCTCCCGCTTCGCGTCACTTTAGTCCACCCTGTCTCGCGGTCAATCAACCGGCCTGCGCGTCGCCTACCGCATCGCGACGGGAGCCGCAATTCGACGGGATTCACCCGTCCGGGGGAGGTTTGCCCCCCTGTGGGGTAGCTCACAGCAAGGCGCGATGACGTTTTTTGTCCCGCTCTCACAGGAGGACGGGACCGGGGGTGACCAGTAACGTCATGGGTATGACGACTTCCGCAGCAGTGCCCACTGGATCCGAAGGCGCCATAACCGACGCTGGCACCGTGACCGACCGCCTTGTCGAGTCCAACCAGACGTACGCCGCCGAGTTCACCGACCCAGGGATGGACGCCCGTCCCGTACTCAAGGTCGCGGTCGTGGCCTGTATGGACGCGCGTCTCGACCTGCACGCGGCGCTCGGCCTGCAGCTCGGCGACTGCCACACCATCCGCAACGCGGGCGGTGTCGTCACCGACGACGTGATCCGCTCCCTGACCATCAGCCAGCGGGCCCTCGGCACCCGCAGCGTCGTGCTCATCCACCACACCGGATGCGGCATGGAGACCATCACCGAGGACTTCCGGCACGACCTGGAGATGGAGGTCGGCCAGCGGCCGGCCTGGGCGGTCGAGGCCTTCCGGGACGTCGACCAGGACGTACGCCAGTCCATGCAGCGCGTGCGCACCTCGCCCTTCCTGCTGCACACCGACGACGTGCGCGGTTTCGTGTTCGACGTGCGCACCGGTCTGCTGCGCGAGGTCGACCCGGCCTGACCGGCAGACCGGCCGGCCGCCCCGGAAGCATCCCGCCATCGCCGTATCGCCGTATCGAAGATGTGGTCGAAAAAGTCGTAAGACCGACATCCTGCGGGCAGTTGTCCACAGGCGAGTGACACGAATCGGTAACGGCGGCAAGAATGCGGGGTGTGGCGTCGCGCGGAACCTTTCCCGCGTGGTGTCCGTGTTTCGGGGTGGGCCGGTTTCGCACGTAGCGTCGGCCCGGAAAGAACGGGCCGAGGAGGGCCGGGTGACGACCTATGACGATCGAGCGAGCCTCACAGATCTGACCGCCACAGTGGAGCGGGTACGCGGTTCGGTGGAGGGCGTGATCGAGGGCAAGCCCGAGGTCGTACGGCTCGCGCTGACCGTGCTGCTCGCCGAGGGCCACCTGCTGATCGAGGACGTCCCCGGAGTGGGCAAGACGATGCTGGCCAAGGCGCTGGCGCGGTCCATCGACTGCTCGGTGCGGCGCATCCAGTTCACGCCCGACCTGCTGCCCTCGGACATCACCGGTGTGTCCATCTGGGACCAGCAGCGCCGGGACTTCGAGTTCAAGCCGGGCGCCATCTTCGCGCAGATCGTGATCGGTGACGAGATCAACCGCGCCTCGCCCAAGACCCAGTCGGCGCTGCTGGAGTCCATGGAGGAGCGCCAGGTCACCATCGACGGGCAGACGTATGAACTGCCCAGCCCCTTCATGGTGGTGGCCACGCAGAACCCGGTCGAGATGGAGGGCACCTACCCGCTGCCCGAGGCCCAGCGCGACCGTTTCATGGCCCGCGTCTCCGTCGGCTACCCGAGCGTGGAGGCCGAGTTGCAGATGCTGGACATCCACGGCGGGGTGAGCCCGCTGGAGGACCTGCAGCCGGTGGCGCACGCGCACGAGATCGTGAAGCTGATCGAGGCCGTGCGCGGGGTGCATGTCGCCGAGCCGGTCCGGCGGTACGCGGTGGAACTGGTCGCCGCCACCCGCACCCACCCCGACCTCAGACTCGGCGCCTCCCCGCGCGCGACGCTGCATCTGCTGCGGGCGGCCAAGGCGTCCGCGGCCCTCGCCGGCCGGGAGTTCGCGCTTCCGGACGACGTCCAGGCACTCGCCGTCGCCGTCCTCGCGCACCGTCTGCTGCCCACCGCCCAGGCCCAGCTGAACCGCCGTACCGCCGAGCAGGTCGTGCAGGAGATCCTGCAGCACACCCCGGTGCCCGCCGCGCCGGGGCAGCAGGGCGACTTCGGCGGACTCGGCCGTGGCGTTCCGGCGTATCCCCAGCAGCCCCCGCGGAGTCTGTGATGAGCACTGGGGGGACGGGGCAGGCGGAGGCCGACCGCGGCGAGTCCGGCGGCGTCCGTACGGCCCTGGCGGGGCTGACCACCCGCGGCCGTTCCTTCCTGGCGGCCGGTGTCGCGGCCGCGATCTGCGCGTACGTCCTGGGCCAGAGCGATCTGCTGCGGGTCGGCCTGCTGCTGGCCGCACTGCCCCTGACCTGCGCGACCGTGGTGTACCGCACGCGCTACCGGGTGGCCGGCACCCGTCGGCTCTCCCCCGCGCGCGTGCCGGCCGGCAGCGAGGCCCGGGTGCACCTGCGGATGGACAACGTCTCCCGGCTGCCCACCGGCCTGCTGATGCTCCAGGACCGGGTGCCGTACGTCCTCGGGCCGCGCCCGAGGTTCGTGCTGGACCGGGTGGAGCCGGGCGGCCGCCGCGAGGTGTCCTACCGGGTCCGCTCCGACCTGCGCGGCCGCTATCCGCTGGGCCCGCTGCAGCTGCGGCTCACAGACCCCTTCGGAATGTGCGAACTCACCCGTTCCTTCTCGACGTTCGACACCCTCACGGTCATCCCGCGCGTGGAGCCGCTCGCCCCGGTCCGCTTCAGCGGCGAGGCCAAGGGGTACGGCGACGGGCGGCAGCGCTCGCTGGCCCTGGCCGGCGAGGACGACGTGATCCCGCGCGGCTACCGCTACGGCGACGATCTGCGCCGGGTGCACTGGCGGTCCACCGCGCGCTACGGCGAGTTGATGGTGCGGCGCGAGGAGCAGCCCCGGCGCTCGCGCTGCACGGTCCTGCTGGACACCCGGGGCGGGGCCTATGAGGGCGCGGGCCCCGACTCGGCCTTCGAGTGGGCCGTCTCCGGCGCGGCCTCGGTGCTGGTGCACATGCTCGAACGCGGCTTCTCGGTACGGCTGCTGACCGACAGCGGCAGTGTGGTGCCCGGCGAGGGCGCCGACGGGTTCGCGGGCGCCGGCCAGGAGACCGCGGAGGCGGCCGGACTGATGATGGACACCCTCGCGGTGATCGACCACTCCGACGGCACGGGCCTGTCGCGGGCGTACGACGTGCTGCGCGGCGGCAACGAGGGACTGCTGATCGCCTTCCTCGGCGACCTGGACGAGGAGCAGGCCACGACGGTCGCGAAGATGAGCCGGCGCAGCGGCGGCGCCGTCGCCTTCGTACTGGACCCGGACACCTGGGTGCGGGAGGCGACCGATGTGCCGCGGCCCGGCGACCGGCACGCCGAGCGGCTGCGGATGCTGCGCGAGGCGGGCTGGACGGCGCTGAGCGTGCCCCGCGGCACGGCACTGAACGGGCTGTGGCAGCAGGCGGACCGGGAGCGCTCGGGCCTGGCCGCGGTGGGCGGGGAGGCGACGCGATGAGCGGTCGGGCACGACTGGCGCTGTGCGCGGCCGCGGCCACGCTGATGGCCTCCTGTGCGCTGCTGCCTCTGGTGGCCGAGCCGACCTGGCTGCTCCAGCTGGTCCCGCTGGTGGCCGCGCAGACCGGGGTGGGCGCGGCGGCCCGCCGGGTGCCGCTGGCCCGGCCGCTGACCGTGCTGGCGCAGGCGCTGGTCACCCTGGTGCTGCTGACCCTGGTCTTCGCGCGGGAGTACGCGGTCATCGGGCTGATCCCCGGCCCGGACGCCTTCCGGCACTTCGCCGACCTGCTCCAGCAGGGCTCGACCGACGTCAGCGAGTACGCGATACCGGCGCCGCTGACCGACGGCATCAAGCTGATGCTGATCGGCGGCGTGCTGCTGATCGGCCTGCTGGTGGACACGCTCGCGGTGACCTTCCGCAGTGCGGCCCCGGCCGGGCTGCCGCTGCTCGCGCTGTACTCGGTGGCCGCCGGGCTCTCCGACGGCGGCGCCGACTGGCTGTGGTTCCTGGTGGCGGCGGCCGGCTATCTGATGCTGCTGCTCGCGGAGGGCCGGGACCGGCTGGCGCAGTGGGGCCGGGTCTTCGGCGGCGCTCCCTCTACGCAGGGCTCCCCGGAGGCCAGCGCGATGGCCCCGGTGCGGACCGGACGCCGGATCGGCGCGGTCGCGCTCGGTGCGGCCCTGGTGGTGCCGCTCGCCCTGCCCGCGATGCAGGGAGGCCTGCTGGACGCCGCCGGTACGGGCGTGGGAGTGGGCGACGGCAACGGCGGCACGATCTCCGCGGTCAATCCGCTGGTGTCCCTGCGCGACAGCCTGAACACGAACAACGACCGCCAGGTCCTGTCCCTGAAGACCAGCACGAACGACATCTCGGACCTGTATCTGCGGATAGTGTCCCTGGACGACTTCGACGGCACCACCTGGAAGCCGGCCCAGCGGCACATCGTCGGCGTACCGGACAAGTTCCCGACGCCCATCGGCCTCGCCCCGGACGTCAAGCGCGGCACGGTGACGACGACGGTCTCGGCGTCGGACTGGTACGCCCAGGACTGGCTGCCGATGCCGTACCCGCCGAGCGGTGTGCAGATCGGCGGCCGCTGGCGCTACGAGCCGGTCGGCATGACCCTGGTCGGCGACCACGGCCAGACCACGCGTGGCGAGACCTACCAGATCACCAGTCTGGACGTGCAGCCGACCGCGGAGCAGCTGTCCACCGCGCCGGAGCCGCCGGCGGCCCTGAAGCGCGAGTACACGAAGGTGCCGTCCTCGGTGCCGATGGTCGTGGCCAGGACCGCCAAGGAGATCACGGCGGGCGCGCACAGCCACTACGAGGAGGCCGTCAAACTCCAGGACTACTTCGCCGTGACGGGCGGCTTCCAGTACGACACCCAGGTCGAGGTCGGCCGCGGCCCCGACGCCATCGCGACTTTTCTGAAGAAGAAGCAGGGCTTCTGCGTCCACTTCTCCTTCGCGATGGCGGCGATGGCCCGCACCCTGGGCATCCCGGCCCGGGTCGCGGTGGGCTTCGCGCCCGGTACCCCACAGCCCGACGGCACGGTGGCGGTGAACCAGAAGGACGCGCACGCCTGGCCCGAGCTGTACTTCGAGGGTGTGGGCTGGACCCGCTTCGAGCCGACCCCGACCCGCGGCACCACGCCGTCGTACACCCAGGCGGACACGCCCGGCAGCTCGCTGCCGGACCAGACCCTGCCGTCGCACCAGTCCTCCACGGCACCCTCGGCGGCGGCCTCGCCGAGCCAGAGCTGCGCGCACGATGTGGTCAGGCTCCAGGGTTGTGACACCGGGTCCGCCGTGGCGGCCCCGCACAGCGGCGGCGGTGGCCCGGGCCCGTGGCGGTATGCCCTGATCGGCCTGGCCGCGCTGGTGGTCCTGGCGATTCCGCTGTCGCCGCTGCTGTGGCGGACGCGGGTGCGCTCGGTGCGGCTCGGCGGGCACGCCCGGACCGAGCAGGGCGCGGCCGCGCACGCCTTGGCGGCCTGGCAGGAGTTGACGGACAGCGCCTGGGATCACGGCATCGCGCCGGACGAGTCGCTGACCCCGCGCCGGGCGGCCGCCCGGGTCGTCGAGCTCGGGCGGCTGGACCAGGCGACCGGTGGAGCGGTGCAGCGGGTCGCGGACGCGGTGGAGCAGGTGCTGTACGCGCCCCGGCCGCGCCCGGCGGCGGGTACGGCGGCGGATGTGCGCCGGGTGATCGAGGGGCTGCGCGGCACGGCGAGCACCGGCACCCGGCTGCGGGCGCTGTTCCTGCCCCGCTCCTCGGTGCGGGTGCTGTGGGCGGTGTCGGCCCGCTGGTCGGCGCTCAGGGCACGGGTGGCGGCGGCCCGGCCCGGCCGGCTGCGCCGGCCGTCGCAGCAGCAGGGCTGAGAGCATGTGTGAGGGGCGACCACCGCTGGTGGTCGCCCCTCACATGGTGTCTGTCGGTGTCCGGGGAACTCCGGGAAAACCGTCGGCCGGCTAATGGCCGTGTTCGTCCCGGCGGCGCTGCCAGCGCTCTTCGATGCGATCCATCATGGAGCGCTTCGGCCGCACCTGGCGACGAGCGGCACCCGCGGGCTGCTCGCCCGGCTTGGGCGCCTTGCGCCAGCCGGTGACGGCGAGCACGGCACAGCCCAGCATGACGAGGAAACCCACCACGCTGACCCAGATCAGCTGCGCGACCATTCCGGCCATGAGGAGCGCGATACCCACGAGGAAGCCTGCGACCGCCTGGTAGACCCGCCGCCGGGTGTACGTACGCAGCCCGCTTCCCTCAAGCGCCGACGCGAACTTGGGATCTTCGGCGTACAGCGCTCGCTCCATTTGCTCGAGCATGCGCTGCTCGTGCTCCGAGAGCGGCACGGAGTCCTCCTCATCGTGCAGTCGCCGGGGCGACCCGGGGGGTCCCTTCAGGATAGGCAGGGAATCGCCCCCGTGAAACCCGCCCCTCTACGCCAATTGGCCAACCGGAATCCGTCATGGCCGTCCCGGCTCGCTGAGGCTTCCATTCCCCGGCGGCCGACCCGTCATGCCGGGCGGTGTACCTCGATCATACGGCGCAAACCCCTCGATCGGGGGTCTTGTGGCGTACTCCATCCGCTGCCAAGGCCCTGATCAGCGGCGGGTCACGGCAGTCCGCTCAGCCCTCGGTGGCACCCGGCGTCTCACCGAGCACGTGCAGCTGGGTCGCGACGGAGTGGAACGCGGGCAGCTCGGCCGCGGCGGCCTCCAGCTTCAGGAGCGCGTCCAGGGCGCCGGGCTCGGTGTCCACGAGCACGCCGGGGACCAGGTCGGCGAAGACCCGCACGCCGTGCACGGCCCCGACGGTCAGGCCCGCGCCCTCGACCAGCGCCGTGAGCTGCTCGGCGGTGAACCGGCGCGGCATCGGGTCGCCGGCACCCCAGCGGCCCTCGGGGTCCTGCAGCGCCTGCCGGGCCTCCGTGAAGTGGCCGGCGAGGGCGCGGGCGAGCACGGCGCCGCCGAGGCCGGCGGCGAGCAGGCTGAGCACGCCCTCGGAGCGCAGCGCGGCGACGGCGTTGCGGATGCCCTCGGCCGGGTCGTCCACGTACTCCAGCACGCCATGGCACAGCACGGCGTCGTAACCGTCGCGCTCGACCACGTCGAACAGGCCGTGCGCATCGCCCTGGACGCCGCGGACCCGCTCGGCGACGCCGGCCTCGGCGGCCCGGCGCTCCAGCGCGAACAACGCGTTCGGGCTGGGGTCGACGACGGTGACGCGGTGGCCGAGCCGGGCGACGGGCACCGCGAAGTTGCCGCTGCCGCCTCCGGTGTCGAGGACGTCCAGCGACTCCCGTCCCGTGGCCTTGACCCGGCGGTCGAGGGCGTCCTGGAGGACCTCCCAGACCACGGCGGTACGCAGGGAGGCGCGGGGGCGCATCGGGTCCGACACGGCAGTTGACTCCTCGGCAGGGCTGGATCGCTTCAGGCGACTCCACCCTATTGCCTGCGCCGCCCTGCCGGTCACCGCGGACGGATACGGCCCGGCGCGTCTCGAACGCCGGACTTCCCGTGGTCAGCCCGCGTCCGGAAGCTCACCGCGCGCGCTCGGGCCGTCCGGTTCCCCGGGATCCTGGCGGGGTTGGGGCAGGACCGGCTGGAGGACGAGCATCCGCTCGACAATGCGCAGGAACATCGCCACGTCCCGTATCAGGTCGTCGGCGTCGCGGCGGCTCGCGGCGCCCTGGATGCCGGCCTCGGCACGGGCCCGGCGGGCTGCGCCGGAGGCGAACAGCGCGCTCCACTCGGTCAGTTCGGGGGCGATCTCGGGCAGTACCTCCCAGGCGCTGCGGATCCGGGCGCGGCGGCGCGGGGAGGTCTCGGGGCGGCCGCGGGCGGCGAGCACGGCGGCGGCGGTGCGCAGGGCGGCGAGGTGGGCCGTCGCATAGCGCTCGTTCGGCGTTTCCAGGACGGTGGCCTCGTCCAGTGCGGCCCGGGCCTGGGCGAGCAGGTCGAGGGCGGCGGGCGGGGCCGTGGCCCGGCGGAGCACGGGGTGCACGTCGCTCGCCGGGCCGGTCAGTGAGGGGGCAGGGCCGGTGGCGCGGCGCCGGCGGGCGGCGGCTGCGGACGGGTTGGCCATGACGAACCTCCTGTCGTCTGGGTGACGGCACGGGTGCCGTATGTGCCCATCGTGAGGTATGGCACTGACAATCCGTTCTGACCTGGGGTTTTGCTTCGATCGTAGGTTCGGGCGTACTTTTGCACTGACCAGTCAGTTCAAAAATCACGAAGCCGCAGGGGGGCTTGTGGACGGCGTGCACGTCAAGGCGGAGGACCTCGGGCTCAAGGGGCCGCGGGGGTGGGCCTTCCGGGGCGTCACCCTCGACGCGGAGCCCGGCTCACTCATCGCGATCGAGGGACCGTCCGGCTCCGGGCGCACATGTCTGCTGCTCGCGCTCACGGGACGGATGAAGCCCACCGAGGGAACGGCCACCGTCGGCGGGTTCCGGCTCCCCCGGCACCTGGCCCGGCTGCGCCGGGTCAGCGCGGTGGCCAACGTGGCCGGGGTGACCGACCTGGAGCCGGCCCTGACCGTCGGCGAGCACCTGCGCGAACGGGCCCTGCTGCAGAGCCGCTTCGGCGACGCGCTGCGCGAACTGCTGCGCCCTCGCACCCAGCGCGTGCACGAGGCACGGCTGCGCGTCGACGCGGCCCTGGCCGCCGCCGGACTCGACCTGGAGGCGCTGCCCAAGGGCTCCCGGACGGCCGTGCGCGACCTGGAACGGCCGCAGGAGCTGCGCCTGTCCATCGCCCTGGCGCTGCTCGGCCGGCCGGGGCTGCTCGGCGTCGACGACCTCGACACCAAGCTCTCGGACGCCGAGCGCCGCGAACTGTGGGAGCTGCTGCGCTCGCTCACGCGCGCGGGGACGACGGTGGCGGTCGTCTGCCGCACGGCCCCCGGCGACTGCGTCGTCGTACCGACGGGGCCACAGGACACCGGCGCGACGACCGGCACGGGCGACGCGAAGAACGCCGAAGCCGAGTCCGGCACGGGCGACGAGACCGACGGCGAGAGCGCCGAGAAGAGCGACCCGAAGGAGGACGTAGATGCGCTCGCCTAGGCTGGCCGTGCTGGAACTCAGGCGCTTCGGGCGTGGTCGGCTGCCGCGTGCCGCCCTGGTCGCGCTGCTCGTGCTGCCGCTGCTCTACGGCGCCCTGTACCTGTGGTCCTTCTGGGACCCGTACGGCCGCCTCGACCGCATCCCGGTGGCCCTGGTGAACGACGACAAGGGCGCCACCGCGGGCGGGAAGAGGATCAGCGCCGGTGACGACATCGTGGACGGGCTGCGCGACAGCCGCACCTTCGAGTGGCACGAGGTGAGCGACGAGGCGGCCCGCGAGGGCGTCGAGAACGGCACGTACTACCTGTCGCTGACCATGCCGGCCGACTTCAGCCGGCGGATCGCCTCCAGCTCGGGCAACTCCCCCGAGACCGGCGCCCTTCAGGTGCGCACCAACGACGCCAACAACTACATCGTCGGCCAGATCTCCCGGACCGTCTTCAACGAGGTCCGCTCGGCCGCCTCCGCCAAGGCCTCCCGCACCTTCCTGGACAAGATCTTCGTCTCGTTCTCCGGCATCCACGACAAGACCGTCACGGCCGCCGACGGCGCCGACCGGCTGAACTCCGGCATCGGGAAGGCGGAGAAGGGCTCCAAGGACCTCGCCGACGGGCTGAAGGACGCCAAGAGCGGCAGCGGCAAACTGGCCGGCGGCCTGACGAAGATGAACACGGGCGCCGGCGACCTCGAGGACGGGGCCCGCCGGGTCGCCGACGGCACCCAGGCCCTCGCCGACAAGGCCGACGGCGTCTACGACCAGGCCGCCCCCTACCTCAAGGACAACGAGAAGACCATCGGGGACACCGCCCGGCTGGTCGCCGACTCGGCCAGGACCGTCAAGGACAATCTCGACGTCCTGGTGAAACTCGCCCCGGGCGCCGCGAAGGCCGCCCACACGAACTCCGCCGTCCTGGAGGAGATCTACCAGGCGCGCTGCGAGACCGCGACCATTCCCGATCCGTACTGCCCCCAGCTGAAGCGGGCCAAGACGGCCGCCGCCGAGGTGGCCACCGTCGCCGACGACCTCAACACGCTGATCGCGGACCAGGACGGCGCCCTGAAGACGATGCGGGACAACCTCGGCACCCTCCAGAAGCAGGCCGCGGCCCTCGAGAAGCGCGCACCGCACCTGTACGAGGACGTCGAAGACACCGTCCGGAAGATCGACAAGCTGAACGCCGGCGCACAGAGGGTCGCCGACGGCGCCGAGAAGCTGCACGCCGGGCTCGGTACCGCACAGGCCGGGGCGACCACGCTGGACCAGGGCATCGGCACGGCCGCGTCGGGCGCCCAGACCCTGGACGGCGGCCTCTACAAGCTCTCCGACGGCTCCGGGAAGCTCGCCGGCGGACTGCACGACGGCGCCAGGAAGATCCCGGACTACGACAAGAAGGACCGCGACCGGCGCACCGGTGTGATGGCCGACCCGGTCCAGCTGGCCTCCCACGACCTGCACAAGGCGCCCAACTACGGCACCGGATTCGCCCCGTACTTCATCCCGCTGTCCCTGTGGGTGGGCGCGATGGTCGCCTACATGCTGATCGCGCCGCTCAACCGGCGTGCCCTGGCGGCCGGTTCGCCGGCCTGGCGGATCGCGCTCGCGGGCTGGCTGCCGGTGGTCGCCGTGGGTGTGCTCCAGGTGGCCGCGCTGATGGCCGTACTGCACTGGGCGATCGGTCTGCAGATGTTCCGCCCGGCCGGCACGATCGGCTTCCTGTGCCTGGTCACGGCCTGCTTCGCGGCGATCGTGCAGTGGCTGAACGCCCGCTTCGGCGCGGCCGGCCGGATCCTGGTGCTCGCGCTGCTGATGCTCCAGCTGACCTCGGCGGGCGGCACCTACCCCGTGCAGACCAGCCCGGGCTTCTTCACCGCGATCCACCCGTTCCTGCCGATGAGCTACATCGTGGAGGCGCTGCGCCGGCTGATCACCGGCGGCGGACTTGGCCCGGTCTGGCAGGCGTGCGCAGTGCTGGCCGCCTTCACCGCGGGCGCGCTCGCGCTGACCGCCCTCGCGGCCCGCCGCCGCCAGGTGTGGACGCTCGACCGGCTGCACCCGGAACTGAGCCTGTGAACCGGGGGGAGGCCCCGCACGCGCGCGTACCTGTGAGAATCAGGGCCATGGAAAGCAGCAGCGCCAGGTCCGGCGGCAGCACGCGCCGCGAGGCCACCCGGCAGAAGCTCTACGAGGCGGCCGTCACGCTCATCGCCGAGCAGGGCTTCTCCGCGACCACGGTGGACGAGATCGCGGAGCGGGCCGGGGTCGCGAAGGGCACGGTCTACTACAACTTCGCGAGCAAGTCGGTCCTCTTCGAGGAGCTGCTGCGGCACGGGGTGGGCCTGCTCACCGCCTCTCTGCAGGAGGCGGCCGAGCAGACCGCGCGGGCGGGCGGCGGCAAGGTGGACGCGCTGGACGCGATGATCCGCGCGGGCCTGGCCTTCATCGACCGCTATCCGGCCTTCACCCAGCTGTACGTGGCCGAGCTGTGGCGCACCAACCGGGCCTGGCAGTCCACGCTGATGGTGGTCCGGCAGCAGGCCGTCGCGGTGGTCGAGAGGGTCCTGCGCGAGGGCGTGGCGGCCGGCGAGTTCAGCGACGAGATCGACGTCCAGCTGACGGCGGCCGCGCTGGTCGGCATGGTCCTGGTGGCCGCGCTGGACTGGAAGTCCTTCCAGCCGGAGCGGTCCCTGGACGACGTCCACGCGGCCCTGTCCCGGCTCCTCCAGGGACGCGTGAGCGGAAAGGGCTGAGCGCGTGAGGAAGGCGCCGGTCCGCTGCCGGACCGGCGCCTCCCATTCCCCCGTACTCCCCCTGTGGTCCCCCGTGGGCGGTCGTCCCCGGGTCCCCCGGCTCGCTTCCGCCGACGGATCGGCGGAAGGAGCGGCAGGGTGGCGGGCGCCGTTCCGCCGCCCCGTGTCGGCGGTGCCGGGCCGCGCCCCCTTGCCGTGTCTCCACTCTCCCGTCCGCACAGGTCGCGGCCCATCCGCGCGCATACTCATCTCGCAACCTGAGTACGGATACTCAGCCCTGCGCACGCGTGCCCACGCTCGCGGGCCGTGCCCCGCGAGCGCCCCGGCCTCCCGCGGGCCGGATTGTCAGTGGCGGTCGATAAAGTCGCAGGCATGGCACGGATTGCGGTGATCGGCGCCGGGATGGGCGCGATGGCGGCCGCCGCCCGGCTGGCCGTCGCGGGCCACCGGGTGGTGGTGTACGAGCGCACGGACACGTACGGCGGTGCGGTGCGCCGCTTCGAGCGGGACGGGTTCGGCTTCGACACCGGCCCGGGCCTGCTGACGCTGCCCGCCGTGTACCGCGATCTGTTCGTCAAGACCGGCAAGGAGCCCCTGGAGGACTGCGTCGAGCTGGTCCAGGTCGATCCGTCCGCACGGCACCTCTTCGCGGACGGCACGGGGGTGTCGCTGCCGAACGCCTCGCGCGCGGGCGTGGTCGCGGCACTGGACGAGGCGCTGGGCGGGGGCGCGGGCGAGCGCTGGGGCGAGTTCCTGGTGCGGGCCCGGGAGGCCTGGGACCGCACCCGCAGGCCCCTGCTGGAGGAGCCGCTGTGGCCCAACTGGCGGGTGCTGGCCGACCAGGAGCCGTATCCGGCCGTCCCGCACAAGCGGCTGCTGCGCACGCGGCGGGCCGGCACGCTCTCCGAGATCGGCACCTGGGAGCTGCGCGACGAGCGCCTCGCGGCCCTGCTGGCGAGTTCCGTGCTCGCCCACGGCCTCGATCCGCGGACCACTCCGGCGAGCGCGGCCGTCCTGCCCTACATGGAGCACGCCTTCGGCACCTGGTATGTGCGCGGCGGCATCCGGGAGTTGGCGCGCGCGGTGTACGAGCGGTGTGTGAAGCGGCGGGTGGAGTTCGCCTTCGACGCGGAGGTCCTGCGCATCCTGGTCAAGGACGGCCGGGCCGCGGGCGTGGAGCTGAGAGACGGCACGGTGGCCGAGGCGGACCATGTCGTGGCGGACGTGGACCCGGCGTGGCTGAAGGCGCTGACGGACCGTCCGCTGGACGGGACCGGGGATGTGCGGGCCGATCCGTTCACGACCCGTCCGGGGCGGTTCGCCGTGCTGCTGGCCCTGCGCGGCGGGCGCGAGGCCGGTGCCGCACATCGCACGGTCGTCCATGCGCCGGACCCGGAGTCCGAGCTGGACTTCCTGGCCGCGGCGGACGGGGACCAGCCGCCGGCGCCCACGGTGACCGTGCTGCGCCCGGACGACCCCGCGCTCAGACCGGACGACGGTCACGAGTCCGTGGTGCTGTCCGCGGTGGTGCCGGGCGCCGCCGACTGGGACGAGGAGGGCACGGTCCGGCAGTACACGGAGCATCTCCTCGAAGCCGCCGAGGCCGCGATACCGGGCCTGCGGGACCGCGTCCTGTGGCACGAGGTGCGCACACCCGACCACACCGACGACGAGACGGGCGCCTTCCTCGGCGCGGTGCCGGCCCCCGCTCTGGCCGCCGGCCAGGGGCGCTTCCTGCACCCGTCGAACACCACGCGGCTGCCCGGTCTGTACCGGGTCGGCGGCTGGTCACACCCCGGCGGCGGCCTGCCGCACGCGGGCATGTCGGGCGCGCTGGTCGCGGGGCTGATCGTGGAGGGCCCGGAGTTCCGCGGCTCCCAGTGAGCCGGGGTGGCCGGGCCTCGCCGGCGGAACGGCCTCAGAAACGGTACTGCTCGTCGTACCCGGCACCGGGCTGCTGGGCATGCCCGTGCCCCTGGTTCTCGTACGGGTACGGCTGCTCCTGCGGGAGTTCGCCGCCGTAGGTCTCGTCGGTGCGCTGCTGCGGCACCCACACCCCGCCCGCCGGGGTCTCGCCGTAGCCGCCGCCGTACGGGGCCTGGGCGTAGCCCTGCTGGTCGTACTGCCCGGAGTAGCCGGTGTCGTACGAGGCGCCGCCGTAGGACTGGCTGCCGATGTACGGGTCGGAGTAGTTGGCGTAGCCCTGCTGGCCGCCGGTGTCGTAGCCGTACCCCTGCTGGCCGTAGCCGGAGTAGTCGTAGGCGTAGTTCTGCTGCTCGGTGGCCTGGGCGGCGCCCGCGTAGGCGGTGTCGCCGTAGACGCCGTAGGAGCCGGTGTCCTCGGGCAGCGGCTGGGGCTCGTAGACGGCGGTGCTCTCGGCCGCGGTGGCCTGAGCCCCGGCCGGGGTGAAGACGTCGTCGCGGTCGTGGTCGTCGTAGTCGCCGTACCCCTGGCCGTAGCCGGCCTCGTCGGCGTCCCGGTCGTGCTCCGGGTCGAGGGGCTGCTCCTGGTCGGGGCCGTCCAGCGCCGGGTCGTGCCGGTCGGCCCTGCCGCGGCGGCGCTTGCTGCCGCCTTCGGCCTCGTCCCCGGACTCGGGTCGCTTGACCGCCCAGCCGGCGGCGAAGCCGCGGCGGAACGACAGCGTGACATAGGTCTGGCCGACCGCGAAGGCGATGGCACCGATGCCGATCACGATCACGGACGGCATCAGCACGCCGAACACGACGCCGAGGAAGCCGGCGAACGCGAGCAGCCGCCAGCGCAGGCGCGCCTTGTACTGCAGCAGCACCTCGCCCAGCAACCACAGTGCGACGATGCCGAACGCGATGTAGAGGACCGTCCAGCCCATGTACGCCCCTCTCCCAGTGACCGCTACGCAGTGTGTCGTATCACGGTGCGGCCGGTCTAGGCCTGCGGGGGGTGGTGCAGGCCCAGGTTCTCGTAGATTTCCAGGGTCGCCGTGGAGTTGTTCAGCGTGATGAAGTGCAGTCCGGGCACTCCCTCGGCGCGCAGCCGAGCGCAGAATTCCGTGGCGAAGTCGATACCGATGGAGCGTACCGCCGCCGGATCGTCCTGCGCTGTGAGGATCCGCTCTTTCAGGGCGTCCGGGAACAGGGCGGTGCTGAGCTTGGGCACCCGTTGCAGCATCTTCACGCTGGTGACCGGCAGGATCTCGGGGATGATGGGGGTCTCGCAGCCCGCGGCCACCACGCGGTCGCGCAGCCGCAGATACGACTCCGGGTGGAAGAACATCTGTGTGATGGCGTAGTCCGCACCCGCACGGCACTTGTCCACGAAGTGGGCAACGTCGGTGTCCCAGTCCGCGGAACGGGGGTGCATCTCCGGGAAGGCGGCGACTCCCACACAGAAGTCGCCCGACTCCTTGATGAGCCGGACGAGTTCGGCCGCGTACGTCAGCCCCCGGGGGTGCGGCACCCACTCGCCCATCGGGTCGCCGGGCGGGTCGCCCCGCACGGCGAGCATGTTGCGGATCCCGGCGTCCGCATACTGGCCGATGATGTTCCGCAGTTCGGCGATCGAGTGGTCGACCGCGGTGAGGTGGGCCACGGGTGTGAGCGTCGTGTCCACGACGATCTGCTGCGTCTCCCGGACCGTGGTCGTGCGGGTGGTACCGCCGGCACCGTAGGTGACGGAGACGAAGTCGGGGGCGACGGCCTCGACCCTCCTGAGCGCGTTCCACAGGTTCCGCTCGCCCTGGGGAGTCTTCGGCGCGTAGAACTCGAACGAGTACGTCGCCTTGCCGGAGGCGAGCATGTCGCGCACGGTGCGTGCGCGATCAGTCCTGGTGGAGGGGGTTCCGAGGGCCATACCGGCAGGTTAGCCAGGGGCGGGCGGTCCCCCAACCGGAGGACTAAGAATTGCCCGAATTGTCGCCTTCCTGTCCACCCCTTGGACGAAAACCTGGACAGAGGGGCCGACGGGCCAGGTCGCTAGCCCTGCCGCAGCCGCTTCGCGAACTCGGCCGCGGCCGCTCCCGGGTCGTCGGCCGCGGTGATCGCGCGGACCACGACCACCCGGCGGGCACCCGCGTCCAGCACCTGGTCGAGATTCCCGAGGTCGATGCCGCCGATCGCGAACCAGGGGCGGTCGGTGCCCAGGCCGGCCGCGTACCGGACCAGGTCGAGGCCGGGGGCGTGGCGGCCGGGCTTGGTGGGGGTGGGCCAGCAGGGCCCGGTGCAGAAGTAGTCCACGCCCTCCTGCACTGCGGCCGCGGCGGCCTCGGACTCGGCGTGCGTGGAGCGGCCGATCAGGACCTCGTCGCCGAGGATGGCGCGGGCCGCGGGGACCGGCAGGTCGCCCTGGCCGAGGTGCAGCACATCGGCGCGGGCGGCGTGGGCGACGTCCGCGCGGTCGTTCACCGCGAGAAGCCTGCCGTGCCGGGCGCAGGCGTCCGCGAAGACCTCCAGGTGCGCCAGCTCCTCGGCGGCCTCCATGCCCTTGTCGCGCAGCTGCACGACGTCGACACCGCCGGCCAGGACCGCGTCCAGGAACTCGGGAAGGTCGCCCTGGCGCGTGCGCGCGTCCGTGCACAGATACAGGCGGGCGTCCGTGAGCGCGGCGCGTGCGGTGTCGGACATACGTGGGTCCCCCCTGGTCGGTGTCCCTGACGGCTTCGGCGGGTGGTGGGGGGGGCCCCGGGGGCCCCCCCCCCCCCCCCCCCGGGGGGGGGGGGGCCCCCGGGGGGGGGGGGGGGGGGGGGGGGGGGGGGGGGGGGGGGGGCCCCCGGCCCCCCCCCCCCCCACCCCTCATGTGCGATTCGGCTCAGACGGCGAGCGCCTGGGCGCGGCGCTTCACCTCCGTGCCGCGATTCTCGCTCAGAGCCTGCGCGGGGGTGCCGGGCAGGGTCGGGTCGGGGGTGAAGAGCCACTCGATCATCTCTTCGACCGTGAAGCCGTCGTCCCGCAGGAGCGTCAGGGTGCCGGACAGGCCCTTGACGACCTTGTCCCCGTCGATGAAGGCGGCGGGGACGTGCAGTGCGCGGTTCTCACCCCGGCGTACGGCGATGAGCTGGCCCTCCTTGACCAGCTGCCGCACGCGCGTCACCTCGACGCCGAACTGTTCGGCGATGTCGGGGAGGGTGAGCCAGGCGGGGACGAGAGCATCGATCTTTGCGTCAATCTCGGTCACAGGACAAGCGTAGGCGCTCCGCCGGTTCGGCCGCGATGTGGTCGGTCCCGGGTTGTGTCGTCCGCCGGGTGCGGGTTCGTCCTGGTTGCTCGTGCCCACGCGGCGGTAGCCGCGTATCAGACACAGCCCCGCGCCCCCTACGGGCGCCGCCCGGAGCCCCCTGACTGGTCGACCGCGGCATCCTTCAGGGGCTTTCCAGGGTCGGCCACGGCCTCCGGGTCCATGGCGCGGCCCGCCTCGATCAGCCGCCGGCCCTGCGCCAGATCACGCGGACGGCCCACCGCCAGCAGGGCCATCAGCCGGTTCTCGTGGAGCCAGCACACCGTCCAGGCCGGGCCGGACGCGTCGCCGCGCCAGACCATGCGGTCGGCGGCGGCGTGGTGGCCGGCGTACTGCACGAAGCGGCCGAACTGCTCGGACCAGAAGTACGGCACCGGGTCGTAGACCGCCGGGGTCTCGCCGAGGATGTTCGCGGCCACCGTGCGCGGGCCCTGGAGGGCGTTGTCCCAGTGGTGGACGAGCAGCCGTTCGCCGTAGCGGGCGGAGGGGAAGGAGGCGCAGTCGCCGACGGCGTACACGTCCTCCACGGAGGTGCGCAGACGGTCGTCGGCGAGGACGTCCCCGTGCGGGCCCAGCTCGACGCCGGAGCCGGCCAGCCAGGCCGTGGCGGGGCGGGCGCCGATGCCGACGACGGCGGCCCCCGCGGGCAGCCGGGTGCCGTCGGCGAGCACCACCGCGCCGGGCTCGATGCGCTCCACGCGCGCGTGGGTGCGCAGTTCCACACCCGCGTCGGCGTACCAGCCGGTCATGGGGGCCGCGACCTCGGGGGGCAGGGCACCGGCGAGCGGATGGTCGGCGGCCTCCACGACGGTCACCGCGCAGCCGGCCTCGCGGGCGGCCGTGGCGAACTCGGCGCCGATCCAGCCGGCGCCGACGACCACGATGTCGTGCTGCCGGGCGAGCACCGGCTTCAGCCGTTCGGCGTCGTCCAGGGTGCGCAGCAGATGCACCCCGGGCACTCCCTCGGTGCCGGGCAGGGTGATCGGCTCGGCGCCGGTGGCGAGGACCAGGACGTCGTACGGCACCGGGCCCGCCTCGGTGTCCAGCTCGTGTTCGGCGGAGCGCAGGGCCAGCACCTCGCAGCCGAGCCGCAGCTCGACGCCGAGGGACTCGAAGTCCACGTCGAAGGCGGAGTCCTCGGCCTTGCCGAGCAGCACGGCCTTCGACAGGGGCGGCCGGTCGTACGGCTGGTGCGGCTCCGCGCCGATCACGGTGACGGGGCCCTTGAAGCCCAGTTCCCGCAGCGCGACCGCGGTCTGCACCCCGGCCATGCCCGCACCGACGACGACCACGCGCCGCCCCGCTGACGTGCCCCCTTGCGCTGTCTGCTCGCTCACCCGATCACCATAGACACGTGACAACGCGTCAGTCAGCGGGCGTGCCCGGTGACCTCTTCCACAACGCTCGTACCGGCGCCCGCCTGGGACTCCCACTCCCAGGTCTCCTCCAGCCGCACCCGCCCGTCCGGCAGCTCCACGACCGTGGAGACACAGTGCCCCGAGGAGGTCGTCCCGTCGGTCTTCAGCTGGACGTAGCGGAAGTCCAGCCGGTCACCCTCCCGGGTGCCGACCAGATGACCGCGTACGACATCGCCGCCCGCGTACTCGGCCCAGATCCCGCCGTCCTCCTCGTGGTACGCGAACCGGGTGCGGGTACCCACCTGACCTGGGGCTTGGTCCGCCACGGGGGCGAGGATCAGTCCGTCGAGCGACCGGGTCATCGGCAGGGGCTCCCTTACGGGTGACGAGGGGGGCGGGCTAGGGTGGCCACCGTACAAGCACTCGCGGGAGCCCGGACGCACCGGGCTGAGAGGGAGGCTGGCGGCCTCCGACCGTACGAACCTGATCCGGGTCATGCCGGCGAAGGGAGGGGCTGGGCGCCCATGTCGTCACGTACGTCCGATACGTCCGACGTCCTTGTCCTGGGGGGCGGAATCATCGGCCTGGTCACGGCCTGGCGCGCGGCGCAGCGCGGGCTCGCGACGGCCGTGGTGGACCCCGAGCCCGGGGGCGGGGCCGCGCGGGTCGCGGCCGGGATGCTGGCCGCGGTCACCGAACTGCACTACGGCGAGGAGAAACTGCTCGCCCTGAACCTGGAATCGGCCCGGCGCTACCCGGACTTCGCGGCCGAGCTGACCGAGCTGACCGGCCACGACCTCGGCTACCGCCGCTGCGGCACCCTCGCGGTCGCCCTCGACGCCGATGACCGCGCCCATCTGCGTGAACTGCACGCGCTGCAGCAGCGCTCCGGCCTGGACTCGGAGTGGCTGTCCGGGCGGGAGTGCCGGCGCCTGGAGCCGATGCTGGCGCCCGGGGTGCGCGGCGGGCTGCGGGTCGACGGCGACCACCAGATCGACCCGCGGCGGCTCGCGGCGGCGCTGGTGGCCGCGTGCGAGCGGGCCGGCGTGGTGTTCCACCGCGCGTGGGCCGAGCGGCTGGACGTCGTACGGGACCGGGCCGCCGGGGTCACGCTCGCGGACGGCACCGAGTTGCGCGCCGGGCAGGTGGTGCTCGCGGCCGGCAGCATGAGCGGGCGGCTCGCGGGCGTGCCGGAGGCGCTGCTGCCGCCGGTGCGGCCGGTGAAGGGGCAGGTGCTGCGGCTGACGGTGCCGCGCCGGTACGCACCGTTCCTCAGCCGTACCGTACGGGCCGTGGTCCGCGGCAGCCAGGTCTATCTGGTGCCCCGTGAGAACGGCGAACTGGTCGTCGGCGCGACCAGCGAGGAGCTGGGCTGGGACACGACCGTCACCGCGGGCGGGGTGTACGAGCTGCTGCGCGACGCCCATGAGCTGGTGCCGGGCATCACCGAACTGCCGCTCACCGAGACCCGGGCCGGACTGCGCCCCGGCTCCCCCGACAACGCGCCGCTGCTCGGCCCGTCCGGCCTGGAAGGGCTGCTGCTGGCCACCGGGCACTACCGCAACGGGGTGCTGCTCACGCCGGTCACCGGGGATGTGCTGGCCGAGGTACTGGCGAGCGGCCGGCTCCCGGAAGAAGCCCGTCCCTTCACGCCGCAGCGCTTCGGCGCCGCCGTCCTCATGGAGCAGCCCGCATGACCATCTCCCTCACCGTTTCCATCGCTGTCAACGGAGAGCGCCGGGAGATCGCTCCGGGCACCACTCTCGACGCCGTCGTACGGTCGCTGGCCCCGTCGCCCGCCGGGGTGGCCGCCGCCGTCAACGAGACCGTCGTCCCGCGCGCGCAGTGGGCGACCACGGCGCTGGCCGAGGGTGACCGGGTCGAAGTCCTCACCGCGGTCCAGGGAGGCTGAGCCATGGCCGACGATCCCTTGGTCCTGGGGGGTACGACCTTCTCGTCGCGGCTGATCATGGGCACCGGCGGTGCGCCCAGCCTGGAGGTGCTGGAGCGGGCGCTGGTCGCCTCCGGTACGGAGCTGACGACGGTCGCGATGCGGCGGGTGGACCCCTCCGTGCACGGTTCGGTGCTGTCGGTGCTGGAGAGGCTGGGCATCCGGGTGCTGCCGAACACGGCGGGCTGTTTCACGGCGGGCGAGGCCGTGCTGACCGCGCGGCTGGCGCGGGAGGCGCTGGGCACGGACCTGATCAAGCTGGAGGTCATCGCCGACGAGCGGACGCTGCTGCCGGATCCGGTGGAGCTGCTGGAGGCGGCGGAGACGCTGGTCGACGACGGGTTCACGGTGCTGCCGTACACCAATGACGATCCCGTGCTGGCGCGGAAGCTGGAGGACGTGGGATGTGCGGCCGTCATGCCGCTGGGGTCGCCGATCGGGTCCGGGCTCGGGATCCGCAATCCCCACAACTTCCAGCTGATCGTCGAGCACGCGCGTGTGCCGGTGATTCTGGATGCGGGGGCCGGTACGGCGTCCGATGTCGCGCTGGCCATGGAGCTGGGGTGTGCGGGGGTGATGCTCGCCTCCGCGGTGACGCGGGCGCAGGAGCCGGAACTCATGGCGGCGGCGATGCGGCATGCCGTGGAGGGGGGTCGGCTGGCTCGGTTGGCGGGGCGGATTCCGCGGCGGTACCTCGCGCAGGCGTCGTCTCCTGCGGAGGGGTTGGCCCGGCTGGATCCTGAGCGACCGGCGTTCTAGTCGCCGCCGTCGGCGGCCGCGGGTGCGTGTGTGGTGTGGGAAGCGTTACAGGTCAGCTTCAGTACCAGGGCGGAAATGGGCTCGGCCGGGGGTTTGTCGGTCCGTCCTCGTAGACTCCCCTGCGTGGATACGACCCTTCAGGACCCCCTCGTCGGGCAGGTGCTCGACGGCCGTTATCGCGTCGACGCGCGGATCGCGGTCGGCGGGATGGCCACGGTCTACCGGGCCCTGGACACCCGTCTGGACCGTGTGCTCGCGCTGAAGGTGATGCACCCGACGCTCGCGGCCGACGGATCCTTCGTGGAGCGGTTCATCCGGGAGGCGAAGTCCGTCGCCCGGCTGGCGCACCCGAACGTGGTGCAGGTCTTCGACCAGGGGACCGACGGGTCGTACGTGTACCTGGCGATGGAGTACGTCGCCGGGTGCACCCTGCGGGACGTGCTGCGCGAGCGCGGGGCGCTGCAGCCCCGCGCGGCCCTGGACATCCTCGAACCCGTCCTCGCCGCGCTCGGCGCCGCGCACCGGGCCGGGTTCGTGCACCGGGACATGAAGCCCGAGAACGTGCTGATAGGCGACGACGGGAGGGTCAAGGTCGCCGACTTCGGGCTCGTGCGGTCCGTGGACACCCAGACCAGCACCACCGGCGCCGTCCTCGGGACCGTGTCGTATCTCGCACCCGAGCAGATCGAGCAGGGCACCGCCGATCCGCGTGTCGACGTCTACGCGTGCGGTGTCGTGCTCTACGAGATGCTGACCGGCGGCAAGCCGCACTCCGGGGACTCCCCCGCCCAGGTCCTCTACAAGCACATCCACGAGGACGTGCCGCCGCCCTCGGCGCTGGTGCCCGGGCTGTCGTACGAGCTGGACGAGGTGGTCGCCTCGGCGACCGCGCGCACCCCGGACATCCGGCCGCACGACGCCGTGGCGCTGCTCGCCCAGGTGCGCGAGGCGCGCCAGGGACTGAGCGACGAGCAGTTGGACGCGGTGCCGCCGCAGGCGCTGTCCGCGGTGCACGACAACGCCGGCGACCGTACGAGCGTGATACCGCGCTCGCTGACCTCCCCCACGCTCGGCTTCGCTCGCGCGGGGGGATCCAAATCCCGGCCGCTGCCCGTCGACGAGGAGGAGCCGGCCGGGGGTGGCGTCCAGCACACCAGCCGGCTGCAGGCGCCGCCGCTGCCGCCGCGCCGGTCGCGGCGCCTGGTGCTGACGATCGTCGCCGCCGTGCTGGTGGTGTTCGGCGTGGGCGCCGGGGTCTGGTACATAAACTCCGGCCAGTTCACGAAGGTCCCGCCGCTGCTGGCCAAGACCGAGGCACAGGCCCGGGACCGGCTCAGGTCGGCCGGCCTGGAGGTCGGGCAGGTCAAGCGCGAGTACAACGACGCGGTCCAGCGGGGCACGGTCATCGGCACCGATCCCGCGCCCGGCGCCCGGATCCGTGACCACGACTCGGTGACGCTGACCATCTCGCTGGGCCCGGCGACGGTGAACGTGCCCGATGTCGCGGGCCGTCCCCTGGCCGAGGCGCGGGCGCGGCTGAGGGCGGACGGGCTGGAACCGGGCATGGTCACCCGGGAGTTCAGCGAGGACGTCGCCAAGGGCGCGGTGATCGCGACCACTCCGCAGGCCGGCACCAAGCGGCACGCCGGGTCGGCGATCGCGCTGACCGTCAGCAAGGGCCGCCCGATCGACGTGCCGGACGTCACCGGTGACGATCCTGCCGACGCCAGACAGCAGCTGACGGACGCCGGGCTGAAGGTGCGGATAGCGCCCCAGCAGGTCAACTCCGAGTACGACAAGGGCAAGGTGGCCCAGCAGAGCCCGGGAGACGGCAGCCAGGCCGCCGAGGGCGACACGGTGACGCTGACGCTGTCCAAGGGACCGGAGATGGTCGAGGTGCCGGACGTGGTCGGCGACAGCGTCGACGACGCCCACAAGGCGCTGGAGGGCGCCGGGTTCAAGGTGAACGAGGACCGCGGCCTGCTCGGGCTGTTCGGCGACACCGTGAAGAAGCAGTCGGTGCGGGGCGGCGACAAGGCTCCCAAGGGGGCGACCATCACGATCACCATCCGCTGACCAGGGCGCTTGCGGGCCCGTCGGCAACAGTGTCAACCGGCCGCCGTCGATGGGCCTCTTGGGGTGGAACCGGTCGCGGAGTTGATCGCAACCGACGTCTGGCAGCTGAGCATCCGCCCTCGGCCGGCCGTGGCAGGACGACCCGGGCGCCACCGGGGCGATCCCTGGTCGGCGACCGGTTCCCCACCTCGTACAGCGGCTGCGGTGTGAAGGACGTGGCGGCCTCCCGGGTGATGGGGCCGGCGGTCCTGCGGGACAGGGCACCGGACGCGGCGGTGACCCGGAGGATGATCCCGATGGCCCGGCCGGCCCGGTCCCGGCCCCCGTAGACGTCCTCGTCGACCGGTTCGACGAGGACGCTGCCTCCGTCCGGCAGTGAGAGGCTGACGACGTCCACCCTGTACACCCGCCCCTGGCGTCCGCACAGGTGCGCTGGTGCAGTCGTACCCTGATCGAGGGCGTCCCCACTCGTCCTGGCATGCTGGGTGAGCCATGACCTCAGCAAACTCTCCCTCGCTCCCGGCCTCCCCCGCCCGCAACCCCGTCGGCGGTCATGTCCCCGTCGCCGGTGGCCTGCACTCCGTCGGGCTGTCGTACGCCCGTGAGCTGCGGGCGGAGACCGTGCAGGTCTTCGTGGCCAACCCGCGGGGCTGGGCCACGCCCGCCGGGAATCCCCGGCAGGACGAGGCCTTTCGCGCGGCCTGCGCCGAGGAGTCGATCCCGGCCTACGTCCATGCGCCCTACCTGATCAACTTCGGCTCGCACACCGAGGCGACCGTGGAGCGGTCGGTGGAGTCGCTGCGGCACTCCCTGCGGCGCGGGCGGGAGATCGGCGCGCTGGGTGTGGTCGTGCACACCGGGAGCGCGACCGGCGGGCGGGCCCGGGAGGTGGCGCTCAAGCAGGTGCGCGCGCACATGCTGCCGCTGCTGGACGAGCTGACGCACGACGACGACCCGTTCCTGCTGCTGGAGTCGACCGCCGGGCAGGGCGCCTCGCTCTGCTCGCGCACCTGGGACTTCGGACCGTACTTCGAGGCACTCGACGCGCACCCGAAGCTCGGGGTCTGCCTGGACACCTGCCACGTCTTCGCCGCGGGCCACGATCTGACCGGGCCGAGCGGGATGCACCAGACCCTGGACCTGCTGGTGGACACCGTCGGCGAGGGCCGCCTGAAGCTGATCCACGCCAACGACTCCAAGGACGTGGTCGGCGCGCACAAGGACCGGCACGAGAACATCGGCGCCGGCCACATCGGCGAGGCCCCCTTCCGGGCCCTGATGGCCCACCCCGCGACCGAGGGCGTACCCCTGATCATCGAGACGCCCGGCGGCAAGCTGGGACACGCGGCGGACGTGGAACGCCTGAAGAAGCTCAGGGACGGATGAGGCGCCGGGGTCGGTCGCGCGAGCGAACGGGTGTTCTCGCCCCCCGGAGATGGTACCGGCGCTGAGAGCCCCGCCGGTCAGAGTTCCGGCCCCTCCCCCGGTTCCTCCTGGTACGAGTACCGCTGTTCCTTCCATGGGTCGCCGATGTTGTGGTAGCCGCGTTCCTCCCAGAAGCCGCGGCGGTCGGCGGTCATGTACTCGACGCCGCGGACCCACTTGGGGCCCTTCCAGGCGTACAGGTGCGGCACGATCAGGCGGACCGGGAAGCCGTGCTCGGCGGTGAGGAGTTCGCCGTCCTTGTGGGTGGCGAAGAGGGTGCGGTCCGAGGCGAAGTCCGACAGGCGGAGGTTCGAGCTGAAGCCGTACTCCGCCCAGACCATCACATGGGTGACCTCCGGCGCCGGCGGGGCCAGCTCCAGGATGGTGCGGGCGGGGACGCCGCCCCACTCCGCGCCGATCATGCTGAACTTCGTCACGCAGTGCAGATCGGCCACCACAGTGGTGTACGGCAGGGCCGTGAACTCCTCGTGGTTCCAGATGTGCTTGCCACCGTCGGCGGTGGCACCGAAGACCCGGAACTCCCAGCGCTCGGGGCGGAACTTCGGGACGGGTCCGTAGTGCGTGACCGGCCAGCCGCGCTGGAGCCGCTGACCCGGCGGAAGCTCGGACCCTGCCGTTGCTCCAGACTCGCGCTCCACCGGATGACCCATGTATCCATCCTGACAGACCTGGGGCAGTGCCCTTGACCACCCTCCCGAAAATCGGGCAAGGCGCATCAATTCAGTACATATTTACTAAGTGCGCACTTACTGGACGATCTTCGTCGCCGATGCCATCATGCGGCGCTATCGGCCGGGTCCGGATTACCTGGAAGGAGTCCATTGCGATGCAGGGCGACCCCGAGATCATCGAACTGCTCAACGAACAGCTGACCGCCGAGCTGACCGCGATCAACCAGTACTTCCTGCACGCCAAACTGCAGGACCACAAGGGGTGGTCGAAGCTCGCCAGGTACACCCGGGAAGAGTCGTTCGACGAGATGCGGCACGCGGAGATCCTCACCGACCGCATCCTGCTGCTGGACGGCCTGCCGAACTACCAGCGGCTCTTCCATGTCCGGGTCGGGCAGACGGTGACCGAGATGTTCCAGGCGGACCGGCAGATCGAGGTCGAGGCGATCGACCGGCTGCGCCGGGGCGTCCAGGTGATGCGCGAGAAGAACGACATCACCTCGGCGAACGTCTTCGAGGCGATCCTGGCCGACGAGGAGCACCACATCGACTACCTGGACACCCAGCTGGAACTCGTGGACAAGCTGGGCGAGGCGCTGTACCTCTCGACCGTGATCGAGCAGAGCCAGCCCGACTCCTCGGGCCCGGGCACCAGCGGCTTCTCCGCACACTGAGCTCCGGCCCGCACGACCGCTAGGCCGCGTCGTCCAGCCGCTCCAGCGCCGGGACGCGCCGGTCGATCAGCTCCCGGCGGGGGCAGGCACCCCGGCCGAGCAGTGCCTGGATGCGCCGCACACAGTTCCCGCAGTCCGTGCCCGCCTTGCAGGCGGAGGCTATCTGGCGGGGGGTGCCGGCACCGTCCTCCGCGTGCTGCTTGACCTGGGCCTCGGTGATGCCGAAGCAGCTGCAGACGTACACGCGGACTCACCTCCCGACGGGATCGCTCTCTTGATGCCATCCCCTTGATCGGTGAGGCAAACCTAACCTTACCCGCCGCACAGGGCCCGCAAAAGTGGGGAAGGGCGCGGATCGGATGTGATCCGCGCCCCAGATCGCCCACAGGCCCGGCCGGGCCCTACTGGTCCCGGTACATCTCCGCGACCAGGAACGCCAGGTCCAGCGACTGGCTGCGGTTCAGCCGCGGGTCGCAGGCCGTCTCGTAGCGCTGGTGCAGGTCGTCGACGAAGATCTCGTCGCCGCCGCCGACGCACTCGGTGACGTCGTCGCCGGTCAGCTCCACATGGATGCCGCCCGGGTGGGTGCCGAGCGCCTTGTGGACCTCGAAGAAGCCCTTGACCTCGTCGAGCACGTCGTCGAAGCGGCGGGTCTTGTGCCCGGAGGCCGCCTCGAAGGTGTTGCCGTGCATCGGGTCGGTCACCCAGGCCACCGTCGCGCCGGACGCCGTGACCTTCTCCACCAGCTCGGGGAGCTTGTCGCGGATCTTGTCGGCGCCCATCCGCACGATGAAGGTCAGCCGGCCCGGCTCCCGCTCGGGGTCGAGGCGGTCGATGTACTGCAGCGCCTCCTCGGCCGTCGTCGTCGGGCCGAGCTTGATGCCGAGCGGGTTGCGGATCTTCGAGGCGAACTCGATGTGCGCCCCGTCCAGCTGGCGGGTGCGCTCACCGATCCACACCATGTGCGCGGAGACGTCGTACAGCTTGCCGGTGCGCGAGTCGACCCTGGTCAGGGCGGACTCGTAGTCCAGCAGCAACGCCTCGTGCGAGGAGTACAGCTCGACGGTCTTGAACTCCTCCGGGTCCGTGCCGCAGGCCCGCATGAAGTTCAGCGCGTTGTCGATCTCGCGCGCGAGCTGCTCGTAGCGCTGGCCCGACGGCGAGGTCTTCACGAAGTCCTGGTTCCAGGCGTGCACCTGGCGCAGGTCCGCGTAACCGCCGGTGGTGAAGGCGCGGACCAGGTTCAGCGTGGACGCCGAGGCGTGGTACATGCGCTTGAGCCGCTCGGGGTCCGGGATGCGGGACGCCTCGGTGAACTCGAAGCCGTTGACGGAGTCGCCCCGGTACACCGGGAGCGTCACGCCGTCGCGGGTCTCGGTCGGCTTGGAGCGGGGCTTGGAGTACTGCCCGGCGATACGGCCGACCTTCACCACGGGCACGGCGGCCGCGTAGGTGAGGACGGCACCCATCTGGAGCAGCGTCTTCAGCTTGTTGCGGATGTGGTCGGCGGACACCGCGTCGAACGCCTCGGCGCAGTCGCCGCCCTGGAGGAGGAACGCCTCTCCCTTGGCGACGGCCGCCATCCGGGCGCGCAGCTGGTCGCACTCGCCCGCGAAGACGAGCGGCGGATACGACTCGAGGTCCGCGATCACTGCGCGCAGAGCCTCGGGGTCGGGGTACTCGGGCTGCTGCGCCGCGGGCAGGTCTCGCCAGGTGTTGCCAGCGCTCGGGCTGGTCTTAGCGTTCACGGTCACCTCGTAAACATTACGGGGTCGTGTCGCATGCCCCATCTTCTGGCTCGAAGGGTGAGACGCGCGGGTTGTCCTGTGGACCGGGGGGCGGGTGCGGTAGGGTTTTCGTCATGTTCGCGCTTTCGATCCAGAACTGGTGGTGGACCGCTCATCCGGCGGCCCACTGACTGCGCGTACGCAAGACTTCGCGAAGGCCGCCCGAGGGGCGGCCTTCGGTGTGTCCGGGGTCGTTCCTCACCGAGATCGACGGAAGAGGACCCATGGACCTGGCACAGCTCCTGCACGACGACCGCCCCTTCGCCCTGCTCCGCCGCCGCACCCCGGGCCGCGACGAGCACACGGTGGAGGTCCTGCTCGGCCCGGTGACCCGCCGCGACCGGCTCGCCGACCTGCCCGACGAGGGACTGGCACTGGTCCCGTTCCGGCAGATCCGCGAGCGCGGCTTCGACGTCCGCGACGACGGCACCCCGCTGCTGGTGCTCACCCCCGAGGAGTCGTACGAGGTCCCGCTGGACGTGGCACTGGCGCAGCTCCCGGCGCACGAGGTGCGCGTCGAGGGCGGCGGCTTCGACGTGGGCGACGAGGAGTACGCCGGGATCGTCGGGCGGGTGCTGACCGAGGAGATCGGCCGGGGCGAGGGCGCGAACTTCGTGATCCGGCGCACCTACGAGGGCGAGATCCCGGGGTTCGGCCGCGCCGACGCGCTCGCGCTGTTCCGGCGGCTGCTGGAGGGCGAGCGGGGCGCGTACTGGACGTTCGTCGTGCACACCGGGGACCGCACGCTGGTCGGCGCCAGCCCCGAGGTGCACGTCCGGATGTCCGGCGGGACGGTCGTGATGAACCCGATCAGCGGGACGTACCGCTATCCCGCCGAGGGCCCGACCCCCGGGCATCTCCTCTCCTTCCTCGCCGACGGCAAGGAGATCGAGGAGCTGTCGATGGTGGTCGACGAGGAACTGAAGATGATGTGCACCGTCGGCGACATGGGCGGGGTCGTCGTCGGCCCCCGGCTGAAGGAGATGGCGCACCTCGCGCACACCGAGTACGAACTGCGCGGCAAGTCCTCCCTGGACGCGCGGGAGGTGCTGAAGGAGACCATGTTCGCGGCGACGGTGACCGGGTCGCCGGTGCAGAACGCGTGCCGGGTCATCGAGCGCCACGAAGTCGGCGGGCGCGGCTACTACGCGGGCGCGCTGGCGCTGCTCGGCCGGGACCACGGGGGCGCGCAGACCCTGGACTCCCCCATCCTGATCCGCACCGCCGACATCTCCGCCCAGGGGCGGCTGCGCGTCCCGGTCGGGGCGACCCTGGTGCGCGGCTCGGACCCGGCGGGCGAGGTCGCGGAGACGCACGCGAAGGCGGCGGGGGTGCTGGCGGCCCTCGGGGTACGTCCGTCCCGGCCGCGCGCGGAGCGCGAGCGGCCCCGGCTGGCCGACGACCCGCGGGTGCGGGCGGCGCTGGACGGCCGGCGCGCCGCGCTCGCGCCGTTCTGGCTGCGGATGCAGGAGCCGGCGCGCGAGCTGACCGGCCATGCCCTGGTCGTGGACGGCGAGGACACCTTCACCGCGATGCTGGCGCATGTGCTGCGCTCGGGCGGCCTGGAGGTGACCGTACGGCGGTACGACGAGCCGGGGCTGCGGGCGGCCGTGCTCGCGCACGAGGGCCCGGTGGTGCTCGGCCCCGGCCCGGGCGACCCGGCGGATCTGGCCGACCCGAAGATGCGGTTCCTGCGGGAGCTGACCGCCACCGTGCTCCGGGGGCACCGGCACGGGGTGCTGGGCGTCTGCCTGGGCCATGAGCTGATCGCGGCCGAGCTGGGGCTGGACATCGTCCGCAAGGAGGTGCCGTACCAGGGGGCGCAGACCGCGATCGACCTGTTCGGGCGGCCCGAGACCGTCGGCTTCTACAACAGCTTCGTCGCCCGCTGCGACGAGGAGACGGCCCGGGAACTGGCCGCGCACGGCACCGGAGTGAGCCGGGCGGCGAACGACGAGGTGCACGCCCTGCGGGGTCCCGGTTTCGCGGGTGTGCAGTTCCACCCGGAGTCGGTCCTCAGCCTGAACGGGGCCGCGATCGTGCGGGAGCTGGTCGGTCAGCTGCGCGGGACGAGCACGTTCTCCGAGCGGCGGCCCGCCCTGTAGAACCGACCCCGGTGCAGCGGCCCTCGCGCGGCGGGGCGACGAGGGCCGGTACCGGGAACGCGCCGCGTTCAGCCGAAGAACACCCCGACCTCCGCGTACAGCTTCGGGTCCACCGTCTTCAGGCGGGCGGTGGCCTCGGCGAGCGGAACGCGGACGATGTCGGTGGCGCGCAGGGCGACCATCCTGCCGAAGTCGCCGTCGTGGACGCAGTCGATGGCGTGCAGGCCGAAGCGGGTGGCGAGCCAGCGGTCGAAGGCGCTCGGGGTGCCGCCGCGCTGGACGTGGCCGAGGACCGTGGTCCTGGCCTCCTTGCCGGTGCGGCCCTCGATCTCCTTGGCCAGCCACTCGCCGACCCCGGAGAGCCGGACATGCCCGAAGGAGTCCAGCGAGCCGTCCTTGAGCACCATGTCGCCGTCCTTCGGCATGGCGCCCTCGGCGATGACCACGATCGGCGCGTAGGACGCCCGGAACCGGGAGGTCACCCAGGCGCAGACCTGGTCGACGTCGAAACGCTGCTCAGGGATGAGGATGACGTTGGCGCCGCCGGCCAGGCCGGAGTGCAGGGCGATCCAGCCGGCGTGCCGGCCCATCACCTCCACGACCAGGACCCGCATATGGGACTCTGCGGTGGTGTGCAGCCGGTCGATGGCCTCAGTGGCGATGTTGACGGCGGTGTCGAAGCCGAAGGTGTAGTCGGTGGCCGACAGGTCGTTGTCGATGGTCTTGGGCACCCCGACGCAGGGCACCCCGTACTCGTCGGACAGCCGCGCGGCGACGCCCAGGGTGTCCTCGCCGCCGATCGCGATGAGGGCCTGGACGTCCAGCTTGGCCAGGTTGTCCTTGATCCGGCGGATGCCGTTCTCCGCCTTGAGGGGGTTGGTGCGCGAGGAGCCGAGGATGGTGCCGCCGCGGGGCAGGATGCCGCGCACCGCGGGGATGTCGAGACGGACGCTGTCGCCTTCGAGGGGACCCCGCCAGCCGTCCCGGAAGCCGACGAAGTCATAGCCGTACTCCTGCACGCCCTTGCGGACGATGCCCCGGATGACGGCGTTGAGCCCGGGGCAGTCGCCGCCTCCGGTCAGTACTCCGACCCGCATGGAAATGTCCCTTCGCCGCGGTTCCCTGACACAGAGTCACGCTAATGGTGATTCACGTCACATCGGGAGAGGCGGGAAGGGTGATTCAGGCGTACGGCCGCGCAGCGGGCCCTACTCGTCGTCCAGTCCGCGCTCTATGGCGTACCGCACCAGCTCGACCCTGTTGTGCAACTGCAGCTTGCCGAGGGTGTTCTGGACGTGGTTCTGCACCGTGCGATGGGAGATGACGAGGCGTTCGGCGATCTGCTTGTAGCTCAGTCCCTTGGCGACCAGCCGCAGCACCTCCGTCTCCCGGTCCGTCAGCCGGGGCGCGCCGGGCTCGTCGGTGTCAGCGGCGGGCGCGGGCTCGGCGGCCAGCCGGCGGTACTCGCCGAGGACCAGCCCGGCGAGACCGGGCGTGAACACCGGATCGCCGACGGCGGTACGGCGCACCGCGTCCAGCAGCTCCTCGGTGGACGCCGACTTCAGCAGGTAGCCGGTCGCGCCGGACTTGACCGCCTCCAGCACATCGGCGTGCTCGCCGCTCGCCGAGAGGACGAGGACGCGCAACGCCGGGTTGTGGCCGACGACTTCCTTGCACACCTGGACCCCGGGCTTGGCGGGCAGGTTGAGGTCCAGCACGAGGACGTCGGGGACGGCGGCCCTGGCGCGGCGGACCGCCTGCTCGCCGTCACCGGCGGTGGCTACCACGTGGAAGCCGGACTCGGTCAGGTCCCGGGCGACCGAGTCGCGCCACATGGGGTGGTCGTCCACCACCATGACCTTGATCGGGTCCTGCTGCTCGCTCATCGACGCCCCGCCTTCGCGTTCTTCGGTACCTTCAGTTCCACTTCCGTGCCCTGCCCGGGGACGGAGACGAGTTCGGCGCTGCCGCCCAGGTCGCGCAGCCGCCCCCGGATCGACTGGGCCACGCCGAGCCGGCCCTCCCCCTCGGCCTGGGCGAGCCGGCCCTCGGGGATGCCGGGGCCGTCGTCCCGGACGGTCACGACGATCCCGTCCGGCTCGTCCTCGACCAGGATCCAGGCCCGGGCCTGCTCGCCCGCGTGCTCGCGCACGTTGTCCAGGGCGGCGCCGACCGCGGCGGCCAGCTCCCGCGCGGCCGACCGGGGCAGCTCGACCGGCGCACCGGGTTCGGCCAGGCTCACCCGGGCGCCGGCGTACCGGGCGAGCAGGGAGCGCAGATCGACCGGTCCCTCGTCGTCGGGCTCGTCCACCGCCCGTACGACGGCCCCCGCCGCGGCGTCCTCCGACACCCGGGAGACCGGCAGCAGACCGCTGGAGACCAGCGTGCGCAGCGCCACCTCCTGCTCCCCGGCGAGCCGCCCCAGCTCCGCCGCCTCGCCGCCGATGACCGCGCCGCGCCGCTGCACCATCGCCAGCACCTGGAGCACGCTGTCGTGGATGTCCCGGGCCAGCCGCTCCCGTTCCCGGGTCGCCGCCTCGATCTCCAGGGCGCGGGCGAGGGTGCGCTCGGAGGCGCGGGCGACCTCCACGACGTAGCCGATGCCGATGGAGGCCACCCAGACGAGGATCAGGATGTGCACGGTGTCCCGGGCGGGATGGCCGCGTTCGACCAGGTTGGCCAGCGCGACCGGCGTGGAGGCGGCGGCGGCCCAGCGCCAGCCGCCCTTGATCGCGAAGGCCAGCACCGCACCGCCGGTCCATATCGACGGCAGCGTGGGGCCGCCCGCGATCCGCTGATGGCTGTCGGCGAGCGGGGTGATCAGGACGCCGGCGAGGGCGATGGTCAGGTCGGCGGCCAGGAAGGGCCTGGTGCAGCTCGCCGCGTTGCGCACCCTCGGCAGGGTGGCGAGGGTCCAGACGAACAGGACGGCGAAGTAGCAGACGGCGACCCAGGGGTGCGTGAACAGGTCGTATCTGGTGGCGCCCAGAGCGATGGCGTACAGCATGGTCAGCACGCGGTAGCCGGCGAGCGCGCGCCACAGCGGCAGCTCCACCGACATCCTCATCACGCGCTCGCGCTTGGGCATGTCCCCCGGCCCCCCACTCCCCCGGCTCCCCGCCTACTCCTCGGTCTTCTTCTCCGCTTCCTTGGCGGCCTTCGCCGCCTCCGCGATCTGCCGCTTGGCCGCCGTCGCGTACATGTCGACGTACTCCTGGCCGGACAGCTTCATGATCTCGTACATGACCTCGTCGGTCAGGGCACGCAGGACGAAGCGGTCGTGCTCCATGCCGTGGTAGCGGCTGAAGTCCAGCGGCTTGCCGATGCGGATGCCGGGCCGCATCAGCTTCGGCACCACCTTGCCGGGCGGCTGGATCTTCTCGGTGTCGATCATGGCCACCGGGATGACCGGCGCGCCGGTGGCGAGCGCCACGCGCGCGAGGCCGCCGGGCTTGCCCCGGTAGAGCCGGCCGTCGGGCGAGCGGGTGCCCTCGGGGTAGATGCCGAACAGCTCGCCGCGCTCCAGCACCTCTATGCCGCTCTTGATCGCGGCCTCACCGGCGCCGCGCGCCCCGGAGCGGTCCACCGGGAGCTGTCCGACGCCCTTGAAGAAAGCGGCGGTCAGCCGGCCCTTCACACCGGGCGTGGTGAAGTACTCGGCCTTCGCGATGAAGGTGACCTTGCGGTCCAGGACCGCGGGCAGAAAGAAGGAGTCCGAGAAGGACAGGTGATTGCTCGCCAGGATGGCGGGGCCCTCGGCCGGTATGTTCTCCAGTCCCTCCACCCAAGGTCTGAAGGCGACCTTCAGCGGCCCACCGATGGCGACCTTCATCGTGCCGTACAACACCCGCTTGCCTCCCGTTTCCGTCGAACAGACCTTAACCCTTCAGGACCGTCAAAGGGCCCGACGACCCTGGTCGGTGTCAGTGCGGTCGCGTACGGTGAAGCACATCCGCACGTTTTCCTCACGCCCCCCGCCGTCCGCCGGTGGGCCCTCTTCAGGAACAGGAGCGTCGAAGGTGCCGGTCCTCCCCGGAGCCGAGCCGTACCGCCACCAGGGCGGGGAGGTGGGGGTCCTCCTCTGCCACGGCTTCACCGGCTCGCCCCAGTCGCTGCGCCCCTGGGCGGAGCACCACGCTGCGCACGGCCTGACCGTGTCGCTGCCCCTGCTGCCCGGCCATGGCACCCGCTGGGAGGACATGCAGGTCACGGGCTGGCAGGACTGGTACGCAGAGGTGGACCGCGAGCTGCGGATCCTCGCCGAGCGCTGCTCCCGGGTGTTCGTCGCGGGCCTGTCGATGGGCGGCGCGCTGGCGCTCCGGCTGGCGGCCCGGCACGGCGAGCGGGTCACGGGCGCGGTGGTCGTCAACCCGGCGAACAAGGTGCACGGCCTGTCGGCGTACGCCCTTCCGGTGGCCCGGCATCTCGTGCGGACGACGAAGGGCATCGCCAGCGACATCGCCAAGGAGGGCGCGGCCGAGCTGGGCTACGACCGGGTGCCGCTGCACGCCGCGCACTCGCTGCGGGTGTTCCTGCGCCGGCTGGACGGCGAGCTGCCCCAGGTCACCCAGCCCTTGCTGCTGCTGCGCAGCGCCCAGGACCATGTCGTCCCGGCGGCCGACTCGGCCCGGGTGCTCAGCCGGGTGTCGTCCACGGACGTGACGGAGATCGTGCTGGAACAGAGCTACCACGTGGCGACGTTGGACCAGGATGCGGACCGGATCTTCGAGGAGAGCCTCGCCTTCATGGGCCGGCTCGCACCCAGTCTCGGCAAGGAAGGGGCGGCCACAGGTGGCTGAGCACGAGTCCGACCGCGAGGACCGCGAGCCGGACGAGCAGAAGGTGCCCTTCGACGAGGACGCCGCCTGGCGGGCCATCGTCGCGGGGTACGGCGAGGAGCCGCCGGACCCGCCGGGCGCCCGGCCCTTCAAGCCGGTGGAGGACCTGGCGCTGCCGGAGCCTGAGCCGGAGAGGGACGCCGAGAGCGACACCGGCAAGGCCCCGGTGCGGCCGCTGGGCAGCTCGGTCTCCTTCGCGCCCGGTGTCGGCCCGCGCGACCACACCCCGCCCGAGCCCTCCGAAAACGACTTCGACGAGGACGACGAGGGCCACTTCGTCCCACCGGATCCGCCGCTGCCGGAGGCCGACACCACCGCGAAGTTCGCCTGGCTGGGCGTCGTCGGCGGGCCGGTCCTGCTGCTGCTGGCGGTGCTGCTCGGCTGGGACATGACCTGGTGGCTGACGACGCTCGGCATCGGCGGCTTCCTCGGCGGCTTCGCCACGCTGGTGATGCGCATGCGCACGGACGACGACGAGGACGACGACCCGGGCCGGGGCGCGGTGGTCTGAGGGCGAGGGGGCGCCCGGACACGGAGGGCTGAGATCCCGCGCCCAGTGCTGCCACCGGTTTCCCGTGCCGGGTCGTGCAGAGCTCATGCCACCGGTACGCGCAGGGCGGCGAGGACCGGGAGATGGTCCGTGGCAGCGGTCAGGTCGGCCCGGGTGATGCCCGGCTGGGCATGGGGGTCCCCCCGCTCGAGCGAAGCCGAGAGGGGGGAAGGGACCCCGCAGCCGAGCACCTCGATGCCCTTGGTCGCGAAGACGGCGTCGATGCGCTGCGGGGGCTCGCTGTGCGGCCAGGTGGTCTCGCCGCCCCAGGGGGCGACGGCCCGGCAGTCCTGGAGGCTCGCGGAGAGCAGACGGAAGGCGGGGCCGTCGGGGCCTTCGTTGAGGTCGCCGCCGGCGACGGCGTGCTCGACACCGAGTCCGGCGAGCCGGTCGAGGAGCATGCCGCCCTGCTCGTACCGCTCCTTGCCGTCCAGGCTCAGATGGCAGCTGATGACGCCCAGCCGGACCCCTCCGAAACGGACCACCGCCATGGCGAAGCCGCGTCGGTGGAGTCCGGGGGTGAGCGGGAGGAGTACGTCCTCCGTGCGCTCGACGGTGGCCCGGAGCGAGCAGAGGATCGCCGGGCCGGCCGCGGTGGCTCCGCCGGTGAGGACCACCTGGCCGGAGGCCGCGGCGAGGCGGGCGAGCTTCTTGCGCCAGCGGAAGAAGCGGGGGGCTTCCTGGATCAGGACCAGGTCGGGGGCGCAGGCGGTGATGACCCTGGCCAGGGCGTCGGTGTCGTCGCGCATCGAGCGGACGTTGTAGCTCAGGACGCGGATGACAGCCGAACCGTCGGATTCGGTACGGGAGTTGGGAAGCAGCGTGCTGGTCGCCATGCCGATCAACATACGACGATGCCCGCCCGTCCCGGGAACGGACGCGGCGGGCACTGTCGTACGACCCCACTACATGATCGGGTCGGGCTCCCGGGCCAGGTCCGCCGCGCCGACGAGGCCCGCCTTGTTGCCGAGCTGGGCGGCGATCACGTCGGCCACCGGGCGCCAGTTGCCGCCGACCAGCCAGCGCTTGTAGGACTTGCGGATCGGGTCGAGGACCAGTTCACCCTCGTCGGAGAGGCCGCCGCCGACGATGAACGCGGACGGGTCGAAGAGGGAGGCGAGGTCGGCCAGGCCCGCGCCGGCCCAGCGGGCCAGCTCACGGTAGGAGTCGACGGCCACCGGGTCGCCCTGGCGGGCGGCCATGGAGATGTGCTTGCCCTCGATGCCGTCCGGGGTGCCGTCGCCGAGGCCGAGCAGGATCTCGGCGTTCTCCGGGGTGGCGTTGGCGCGCTGCTTGGCGTATCTGACGAGCGCGCGACCGGAGGCGTACTGCTCCCAGCAGCCCTGCGAACCACAGCCGCACAGCAGGCCGTCCGGGACCATCCGGATGTGGCCGAATTCCGCGGCCACGCCGAAGTGGCCGCGGCGCAGCTTGTTGCCGATGATGATGCCGCCGCCGAGACCGGTGCCGAGCGTGATGCAGATGACGTTGCGGTGGCCCTTGCCGGCGCCGAACTTGTACTCGCCCCAGGCGGCGGCGTTGGCGTCGTTCTCGACCACGACCGGGAGGCCCACGCGGGCCTCGACCTTCTCCTTCAGCGGCTCCTGGCGCCAGTCGATGTTCGGCGCGAAGTACACCGTCGAGCGCTGCCGGTTGACGTAACCGGCCGCGCCGATGCCCACGCCGACGATCTCGTGCCCGGCGCGCGCACCCTCCACCGCCGAGGCGATGGCGTCCACGATGGCCTCGGGCGTGGTGGGGGTCGGCACCTTGAAGGTCGAGAGGATGTTGCCTTCCTCGTCGACCACGCCGGCCGCGATCTTGGTGCCGCCGATGTCGACGCCGATGGTGAGTCCCATGAATCCCTCAGTTTCGGTCGAGCCCCGCTACGGCCAACCGTACCCGAGGCCCTGCCGGGAAAGCGCTTCAGTCCAGGTCGATCCGCTCCCCCGGGCCGGTGCCCTCGCCCCCGTCGCGCCGGTCGTCCGGCGCCTCGCGGGTGAGGTCGTCGGCCGTGCGGGCGGTCCAGCGGCGCTCCTGGGCCTGGACGGCGGAGCGGTAGGCGGCGAGCAGTTCGCCGCCGGCCGCGGCCAGGTGGTCGAAGACGTCCGGGTTGCGGTCGATGACGGGCTCGACGGCGGCCTTGGCCTGCTGGACGACCTGGCGCACCACCTGCTGGGCGGCGGGTCCGGCGAGGCCGCCGAGGAGCGGTGACGGGAGGCCGGAGAGCTTGTCGGCCACCGTGTCCACGAGCCTTTTCAGTTCCTCGGCGGCCGAGCCCGGCTGTGGGCCGTGCTCGGCGCGGCGGCGGGCCTTCTCGGCGGCGAGGTCCTCGGCGCAGGCGGTGGCCCAGGCGTCGGCGTCGGTCGCCCGCCGCGCCTGTTCCTCGTATTCCTCGGGCGAGTCGGGTGCGGGACGCTCTTCGCTCATGGCGGACTCCTGACTACGGTTCGCCCTTACGACGTTACCCGAACGGGCGTACCCGGATCATCACCGTCCGGTGGCGGGCCACAGGTCGGGATCCGGGGCGAAGCGGATGCGCAGCTCGCCCTCGCGCAGACCGGCCCCGGCGACGGTGCAGCGGCGCAGGGCGGAGGGCAGCGGGACGATCCGCCGGAACGGGCCCGCGGTGATCACGAGCTCGTCGCCGCGCCGGATCAGGTCCAGCTCGTCCCGTATGGCGCCGGGCAGCGGGATGTGCCAGACCAGCACGCCGTCGTCGCTCCTGTGGTCGGTGACGGGCCACTCGACCGGGGCGGTCACCGGGTTGACGGGTGGTACACCGAGGGCGGTGAGGTCGTCGGCGCCGCGCGGGTCGTGGCCGAGGTGCGGGACGAGGTGGACGCCGTAGGGCTGCTCCTGCCAGTCGGCGAGTGCCTTGCGCTGCTGGGCGAGGAGTCCGGCGAGCAGGCTGTCCGGGTCGGTCTCGGGCAGGGTGCGGTTGGCGATCAGGGCCTCGGTGCGCAGGCCGCGCAGGGCGAGGCCGAGGCCTGCGGTCCGTACGGCGTCGGCGCCGGCCGGGCCGGGATCGGCGACCAGGCGTACGGCGGTGTTCCGGTCGGCGAGGACGGCCTCGACGGCGGCGAGTTCGACGTCCCAGCGGGCGGCCGTCTCGTAGAGCCAGTCGGACGGCATCGGCACACCGGCCAGGCGGCCGAGGACCGGGCGCAGGGCGCGGGCCGCCTGCCGCTCGGGTGGGAGGAGGCGGCGCAGATAGCGGCGCAGCTCCTCGGGGAGGGCGAGCAGGGCGAGGGCCTGCGGGAGCGGCGGGAGGTCCACGACGAGCAGGTCGTAGCGCTCGGACAGCGCCGCGTCCCTGACGGCCCGGAGGAAGGACAGCTCCTCGGCGCCGGGCAGTGGAGTGACCTCCTCGGCGTCCAGCCGGGCGGCGCCGAGCAGGTCGAGGACGGTGGCTGCGCGGCTCTGGAAGGCGGTGAGGTCGTGCCGGAAGCGGTCGACGGCATCGGGCCGCCAGGTGGTGAGGTTCGCGGCGGCTTCCTCCGGCACCGGTCCCGTCGCGGAACCCAGTGCGGCGCCGAGGCTGTCGGTGCGGTCGGCACTCAGCAGCAGCGTGCGGACGCCGTCGCCTGCGGCGCGCTGTGCGGTGGCGGCGGCGACGGTCGTACGACCGCCGCCGCCCGGGCCCGTGATCAGGATGGTGCGCATGAGGCTGAACGGTAACGGAGGGCGGGCGGACCGGGTGTTGGGCGGCGCCCGGAGCTGCGATACCGGACGGCACCCGGAGCTGCGGCCGGCCGGGGGCGGGTCGCGCAGCCCGGCGCTGACGGGGCGCCTCCCCCCGAGGGGATGCCCCCAGCGCCCACCCGTGCCGCCCCACCGGCACGACTGCCCGCGGCTGGACGAGCGGGTGCGGGGCCCGGCGTCGAGGGGTTACTCGGGCGATTCCACCCGCTTCTTCAGGCCTGCCAGGGCGCGGTCGATGATGACCTTCTCCGCCTTGCGCTTGATCATGCCCAGCATGGGGATCTTGACGTCCACGGTGAGGAGGTAGGTGACCTCCGTCGTGGCGGGGCCCGTGGGCTTGAGGATGTACGAGCCGTCCAGGGAGCGGAGCATCTGGGACTTGACCAGGGTCCAGGAGACCTCGTTGTCGCCGGTCCAGGTGTAGGCCAGCGTCTGGTCGTCCTTGATCGCCCCCGCGTCCATGACGAGCCGGACCTGCTCGGCACGGCCCTGGTCGTCGGTCTTGAGGACCTCCGCCTCCTTCACCTCGCCCGTCCAGTCCGGGTAGCGGGCGAAGTCGGCGATCACCCCCATGACGTCGGCCGGTGCCGCCTCGATGGTGATGCTCGAGCTGGTGTGTTCCGCCATCGCCGTGGCTCCTCCAGATGCGGGCCGGTACAGAGGTCGTCGTGCGCACGTGTGTGCAGCGTGAAGGCTACCGCGCCGCCGACCTGCCGCCTTCACCCCATGTCCCACCCACCGTCAACCGGTCACCATTCGAGCGCCCAGGGGCGGCCCGTCCCCGCGAAGTGGCCCACGTTCACGCACTCGGTCGCGCCGATCCGCATCCGGCGCGCGAGCGGCTGGTGGACGTGGCCGAAGAGCGAATAGCGCGGCCTGGTGCGGCGGATCGCGGCCAGCAGCGCGCGGCTGCCCCGCTCGAAGCGGCGCGCCACGGTGTCGTAGACCAGTTCGGGCACCTCCGGCGGGATGTGCGTGCACAGCACGTCGACCTCGCCGACCGCCTCGATCTTCGCCGCGTACTCCTCGTCACTGATCTCGTACGGCGTCCGCATGGGCGTGCGCAACCCGCCCCCGACGAACCCGAAGGTCCAGCCGCCGATCTCCACCCGCTGGCCGTCGAGCACGGTGGTGCCGGGGTGGGCGTACTCCTTCCAGAGTGGCGGCATGTCGACATTGCCGTAGGTGGCGTACGTCGGGGTCGGGAACGCGGCGAACAGCTCGGCATACTGCTTGCGCACCGCCTTCTCGATGGCCGCGGCCCGGTCCATGCCGATGCCGCCCCACAGCCGGGCGCCGAACTCCCGGGCCTCCTCGAAGCGCCGGGCGGTGCGCAGCGCGACGATGCGGTCGGCGTTCTCCCTGCCGAACAGGTCCGGGAAGATGCCGCGCGAGTGGTCGGCGTAGTCGAGGAACAGGACGAGGTCGCCCAGGCAGATCAACGCGTCCGCACCCTCGCCCGCGCGCGCCAGGTCCCGGGCGTTGCCGTGCACGTCGCTGACCACGTGGACGCGCGTCCTGCGATGTCCGGCGCTTCGGTTACCGGAGGGTGTGGGTGCCATGGCGATCAAGCGTAGGCGTGTGCGCTGTGCGTGAACAGTGTCCGTCCGGCCTGCGGTTACTCGCCGGTCGGTTCGGCCGTGGACTACTGTGCGCGAAGGAACGCCAACGTGTGTGACGCAGCGAACATCTCACCGGGAACCCCTGTCGGGAACGCCATACCGGCGGGTAACGTCCGGGCAGTCCAGTCGTGCTCTGGATTTCAACAGCTGACTTCCCGAGCACCTGCCCGAGCCTTGGACCGCACCGTCGCATCACACAGTGTCGTGGCGCCGGCGCCCTATGAGGAGCAGCAGTCTTGCGCGAGTTCAGCCTTCCGGCTTTGTACGAGGTCCCTGCGGACGGCAACCTGACCGACATCGTCCGCAGAAACGCCGCGCAGCATCCCGACGTCGCCGTCATCGCCCGCAAGGTGGGAGGTGTCTGGCAGGACGTGACGGCCGCCGCGTTCCTCGCCGAGGTGCGCGCCGCCGCCAAGGGTCTCATCGCCTCCGGCGTCCAGCCGGGCGACCGGGTGGGCCTGATGTCCCGCACCCGGTACGAGTGGACGCTGCTCGACTTCGCGATCTGGAGCGCGGGCGCGGTCACCGTACCGGTGTACGAGACCAGTTCGCCGGAGCAGGTGCAGTGGATCCTGTCCGACTCGGGCGCGACCGCCTGCATCGTGGAGCTGCCGGGCCACGCGGCGGCCGTGGAGTCGGTGCGCGAGTCGCTGCCCGCCCTCAAGCACGTCTGGCAGATCGAGGCCGGCGGTGTGGAGGAGCTCGGGCGGCTCGGGCAGGACGTGTCGGACGGGACCGTCGAGGAGCGCAGCTCGCTCGCCCGGGCCGACGACCCGGCGACCATCGTGTACACCTCCGGTACCACCGGCCGCCCCAAGGGCTGCGTGCTCACCCACCGCAGCTTCTTCGCCGAGTGCGGCAACATCGTGGAGCGGCTGCGCCCCCTGTTCCGTACCGGCGAGTGCTCGGTCCTGCTCTTCCTGCCGCTGGCGCACGTCTTCGGCCGCCTGGTGCAGATCGCGCCGATGATGGCGCCGATCAAGCTGGGCTGCGTCCCGGACATCAAGCACCTCACCGACGAGCTGGCCGCCTTCCGGCCGACGCTGATCCTCGGTGTCCCGCGCGTCTTCGAGAAGGTCTACAACACCGCGCGCGCCAAGGCTCAGGCGGACGGCAAGGGCGCGATCTTCGACAAGGCGGCGGACACCGCGATCGCCTACAGCAAGGCGCTGGACACCGCCTCCGGCCCGGCGTTCGGCCTGAAGGTCAAGCACAAGGTCTTCGACAAGCTGGTCTACAGCAAGCTGCGCGCGGTCCTCGGCGGCCGGGGCGAGTACGCCATCTCCGGCGGCGCCCCGCTGGGCGAGCGGCTCGGCCACTTCTTCCGGGGCATCGGCTTCACCGTGCTGGAGGGCTACGGGCTGACCGAGTCCTGCGCGGCGACCGCGTTCAACCCGTGGGACCGGCAGAAGATCGGCACGGTCGGCCAGCCGCTGCCCGGCTCGGTGATCCGGATAGCGGACGACGGCGAGGTGCTGCTGCACGGCGAGCACCTGTTCAAGGAGTACTGGAACAACCCGGGTGCGACCGCCGAGGCGCTGGCCGACGGCTGGTTCCACACCGGTGACATCGGCACCCTGGACGAGGACGGCTACCTCAGGATCACCGGCCGGAAGAAGGAGATCATCGTCACGGCGGGCGGCAAGAACGTGGCGCCCGCGGTGATCGAGGACCGGATCCGGGCGCACGCGCTGGTCGCGGAGTGCATGGTGGTCGGCGACGGGCGGCCGTTCGTGGGCGCGCTGGTCACCATCGACGAGGAGTTCCTGGGCCGTTGGTGCGCCGAGCACGGCAAGCCGGCGGGTTCCACCGCGGCGTCGCTGAAGGACGACCCGGATCTGCTCTCGGCGATCCAGGCGGCGGTCGACGACGGCAACGCCGCGGTGTCGAAGGCGGAATCGGTGCGGAAGTTCCGCATTCTGCCCTCCCAGTTCACGGAGGAGTCGGGCCACCTCACCCCGTCGCTGAAGCTCAAGCGGAACGTGGTGGCGAAGGACTACGCGGACGAGATCGAGGCCATCTACCAGAAGTAGTCCGGCAGTCGGCTCATGGCGCGGTGTCCTCGGCGAGGACCCGCGCCATCGTGCGTTCGGCGAGCGCGGTGATGGTGACGAACGGGTTCACGCCGATGTTGCCGGGCACGAGCGAGCCGTCGGTGACGTAGAGGTGTGAGTACCCCTTCACCCGGCCGTAGTCGTCGGTGGCCTTCCCGAGGACGCAGCCGCCCAGCGGGTGGTAGGTGAAGTCGTCCGCGAAGACCTTGCTGACGGAGCCGAACAGGTCGTAGCGGTAGATGGTCGCGTTGGCCAGGTTGACGCGGTCGAACAGCTTCTTGGCCATGCTCACCGACACCGCGCTCTGGGCGGCGCTCCAGCCGAGCTTCACCGTGCCGGAGCCGGAGTCGTAGGTGAAGGAGGCCCGTTCGGGGTTCTTGGTGATCGCCAGGTAGAGGCTGATCCAGTGCTCGAACCCCATGGGCAGCGGGGCGATCTCGGCGAAGACCGGGTTGTCGGCGTTGGCCCAGTCGTCGATGCCCATGACGGGCATGGTGGCCTGGTCGGCGCCGACGGTGTCCCAGACGTGGTTGGCGCGGCCCAGCATGGTGTTGCCGTTGGTGCCCCAGCCGGCGCCCACGGCCGGGTCCAGGTCCGGCAGGGTGCCGGTCTCGCGGGCGCGGACGAGGAGTTCGGTGGTGCCGAGGCTGCCCCCACCGAGGAAGAGATACGTGCAGCCGTAGCTCTTGGTCTCGACGACCGCGCCGGTGGCGTCGATCCGGTCGGCGGTCAGGATGTACGACCCGTCGGCCGCCCGGCTGACGGACCTCACCTTCTCCAGGGTGTGGATGGTGACGTTGCCGGTGCCGAGGGCGGCGGCCAGATAGGTCTTGTCGAGGCTGCGCTTGCCGTGGTTGTTGCCGTAGATGACCTCGCCGGCCAGCGCGGACTTCGTGGCCGTGCCTGCGGCCTCCTGCTGCATGTAGCCGAAGTCGTAGACGTTCGGCACGAAGGTGGTCCTCAGGCCCGCGTTGCCGGCGGCCTTCCGGGAGGTCCGGGTGAACCGGTACCAGTCCGTGGACTCGAACCAGGCCGGGTCGATGGTGTTGACGCCGAGCATGGCGCGGGCGCGGGGGTAGTAGGTGCCGTACATCTCGTCGGCGTCCACGGTCGGGAACTGCTCGGCGAAGTACGACTTCAGGGGTGTGACCGCCATGCCGCCGTTGACGAGGGAGCCGCCGCCGACGCCGCGGCCGACGTAGACGGACATGTTGTCGTAGTGGACGCGGTCCAGGACACCGGGATAGGCGCCGATGTCCTTGTTGACCACGTCCAGCCAGAGGAAGGTGGCGAGCGGGGCCTCGGTGCGGGTGCGGAACCACATGGAGCGCTGGTCGGGGGCGGAGGTGGAGCAGAAGATCTTGCCGTCGCCTCCGGCGGTGTTCCACAGTTGCCCCATCTCCAGCATGACGGTGCGGATGCCGGCTTGCCCCAGGCGGAGGGCGGCGACGGCACCGCCGTATCCGGTGCCGACGACGATGGCGGGAGCGGATTCGACCGCGTCGGGCTCGGCGGCTTGGGCCGACTGGAGTCCGATGCGGGTGAAGCCGAGGGTGGCCGCGGTCTGCAGGGCGGCCATGCCGAGTATGTGACGCCTTGTCAGCTGACGTCGGATCAGGTTTGGTGTCATGGGCGCAGCATGGGCGGATTATGGGGTTCCGCCAAGGGCTCCGCCGGGGGCAAGGGCGCCATCTCGGGTGCCGGATACTCATCGTCGGCGAGTGCGGGTCCGTTGTGGCTTGTCGCGCCCGCGCGGCGGAGCCGCATATCGATACGGCCCCGCGCCCCTTTGGGGCGCCTGGCCCTACAGCAGGTCTTTGAGTTTCTCGGCGAGTAGGTCCCAGCGCCATCTCTCCTCAACCCACTGGCGGCCTCGCTCGCCCATCCTCCTGCGCAGCTCGGGATCAGCCAGCAGGGCCACGATGCGGTCGGCCGCCTCCTCGGGAGAGCCTCCCCTGACCACCCAGCCGGTCTCGCCGTCGAGTACGGCGTCCGGGGCGCCGCCCGAGTCGCCCGCCACCACCGGCAGGCCCGTTGCCGAGGCCTCCAGGTAGACGATCCCCAGGCCCTCCACGTCCAGGCCGCCTCGCCGGGTTCGGCAGGGCATGGCGAAGACGTCGCCGGCGCCGAAGTGGGCCGGCAGGTCGGACCAGGGGACGGAGCCGGTGAAGCGGACGGAGTCGGCGACGCCGGTCTCGGTGGCCATCCGGCGCAGGTCCTGCTCGTAGGGGCCGCCGCCGACGATGAGCAGGACGGTGTCGGGCTCCGCGGCGAGGATGCGGGGCATGGCCTGGATGAGGGTGTCCTGGCCCTTGCGCGGGACCAGCCGGGAGACACAGACCACGACCTGGCGGTCGGTGAGGCCGAGGCGGGCGCGGACCTCGTCGCCGCCGGAGCCGGGGTGGAAGGTCTTCTCGTCCACGCCCGGCGGCAGCTGGACCATGCGGGCGGCCGCCGCCGGGGTGAGTGCCGTGGCGATCCTCGACCGTGTGTACTCACCCAGATAGGTGATCGTGTCCGTCGACTCCCCGATCCGGCGCAGCAGTTGCCGGGCGGCGGGCAGCTGGGCCCAGCCGGCCTCGTGGCCGTGGGTGGTGGCCACCAGCCGGTGCGCGCCGGCCTTGCGCAGGGCCGGCGCCATCAGGCCGAGTGGGGCCGCCGCGCCGAACCACACCGAGGTGCAGCCGTGCTCGCGGAGCAGGCCGACCGCCCGCCGGGTCGCCCGGGGGGTCGGCAGCAGCATGGTCGTACGGTCGCGTACGACGGTGAAGGGCTGCTCGGCGTCGAAGGCGGCCGTGGCCTCGATGCCCGCCCGGCTTCGCTTCCAGGTGGAGGCGTAGACGACCAGCCGGCCGGGGTCCAGGCGGAGGGCCATGTTGTGCAGGAAGGCCTGGATGCCGCCCGGCCGGGGCGGGAAGTCGTTGGTCACGATCAGGGTCTTGTGCATCGCCGCCGACCCTACCGAATCGTCCGTCCGGAGCCAGGTGCGGCCGAGTCTGTGGCATGCGCACAGACGCGCGCGACATCATGGTTGCCGACCCGAAGTCGAACGGCAGGGGATCACGTGGAGACGAGAGGCGCCTGGCGGTCCCTGGCATGGCTGCTCGCGACCTGGGTTGTCACCCGTGCGGTGCTGCTGCTGTTCGTCTTCCAGGTGTACGTCTTCCCGGGCCCGGACGTCACCTCCGACGTGTCGGTGACCTACCTGGGCTGGTACGAGGTGCTGCGCCAGGGAACGTTTCCGCTGGACGACGTGACCTGGCAGTACCCGCCGGCCGCCGCCCTGCCGATCCTCTCCCCCGCCGTCCTGCCCTTCCTGTCGTACGCGCATGCCTTCTTCGTGCTGGCGTTCCTCGCCGACGTGGTCGTCCTGGCGCTGCTGGTGCATCCGGGCCGGCGCCCCGGCCGCTCCCTGCGCGGGGCCTGGGTGTGGGTGGCGGGCGTTCCGCTGCTCGGGCCGACGGTGTACGCCCGCTACGACGTGATGGTGACCGCGGTGGCCGTGGCGGCGTTGCTGGCCGGGGCCCGGCGGCCCCGGGTGATGGGCGCGCTGACAGCGTTCGGGGCGCTGCTGAAGGTGTGGCCGGCGCTGCTGCTGGTCGGTGCCGTGCGGCGGCGGGCGTGGTGGTCGGCGGCGGTGACCTCGGCGGGCCTGACGGCGCTGTTCTCGGTGTCCATGCCGGGCGCGTTCGCCTTCCTGACCTTCCAGCGGGACCGGGGCACCGAGGTGGAGTCGCTGGGCGCCCTGGTCTTCCATGTGGCCCGGCACTTCGGGTGGCAGGGCCAGGTGCTGCTGAACTACGGGTCGCTGGAGTTCATCGGTCCGCATGTGGACCAGGTCAGCGCGGTGGCGCTGGCGCTGACCGTGACCGCGTTCGGCTGGCTGCTGCTGTGGCGGCTGTGCATGACCCGCAGGGCGCCGCACACGCTCGCCGAGGCGGCCTTCACCGCCGTCCTGCTGTTCACGGTCACCAGCCGGGTGATCAGCCCGCAGTACCTGGTGTGGCTGGTCGGCCTGGCCACGGTGTGTGTGTCGTACCGGGCGAGCCGGATGGGGGCGCCCGCGCTGATGGTGGTGGCCGCGTCCTTCCTGACGGTCCTGGAGTTCCCGCTCGGGTTCGGGCATGTGGTGATGAGCGACCGGTACGGCGTGCTGCTGCTGGTGCTGCGCAACGGCCTGCTGGTCGTGGCCTCGATCACGGCGGCCGGCCGGCTGTGGCGCTCGACGGTGCCCCCGGCCCCCGCCGCGCCACTGCCGCCGCAGCCGGCCCGTCCCCGGCAGGCACCGGTCTCCCCCTGACCAGGCCGACCCCAGCCGTCGCGGCGAGAGGCCACAGCGTCCACGGCGCCCACACAGACCTCGCGATCCCCACGACACCCGCCAGGCCACAGCAGCCCCT